>NC_012522.1:608726-1217453 GCF_000010805.1 Rhodococcus opacus B4
CCGGGATGGCCGGAGGGGCCCGCCGAAGACGCGCCGGGTTTCGAGGAGATTGTCGAATGAGTTCCGAGTCCTACTACGTACCAGTCGGTTCGGAGGCACTGGGTGCCCCGACGCCGGGCTCGGACCAGAAGGTCGTCGTCGAACGGTTCGCCAGCACCGACCTGACGATCAGCGTGTGGGCCGACACGATGCAGCACGGCGCTCCCCCGTCGGCGTTGCTCGTGCGGGCGCTGGAACGGTGCGCCGCACGCGAGGACGCACGCCTCACCCGGGTGGTGGTCGAGATCCTGGGCCCCATCCCGATCGCCGAACTGGAGGTCCGGTCCTGGGTGCAGCGACCGGGACGCCGGGTGGAGCTGGTGGTCGCGGAACTGTGGACCGTCGGCGACCGGCCCCGTGCCGTGGCGCGAGGCTCGGCCTGGCGCATGGAGACCGTCGACACCAGCGACGCCGTCCACGTCGTCGACCCGCCCCTCGAACCGCGATCCACGGGCCGGGACGGCGCGTTCGGCGGCATCTGGAACTCCGGCTACCTGACCACCCTCGACTGGCGGTGGATCGCCGAAATGGGGTGCGAGGGACCGGGCAAGCTGTGGGCGAAGCCGCGGCCCGCCCTGGTGCTCGGCGAGACCATGACGCCGCTCGAGCGGCTGTTCGCCATCGCGGACATCGCCAACGGCGTGGGATCGAAGCTCGATCCGGCGCAGTGGACGTTCCTCAACACCGACCTCACCGTGCACATCTTCCGGGTGCCCGAGGGCGACTGGGTGGGCGTCAGCTCCGAAACCTCCATCGGCCCCGACGGAGTGGGCATGTGCGCGGGCGTGCTCTACGACGAGACCGGGGCCGTGGGCCGGATCGCCCAGACCGTGCAGGTCCGCGCCCGCCCCTGAGCGGAGCGAGCGCGGATCGATCGCGGATCGTGTTGCGGTGGAACGAGATCAGAGTGCGCGGCAGGACCGGATATTGGATGCGAGGATGGCCTTGGCGCCGAGGTCCGCGAGTTCGTCCATGACTCCGTTGTGGCCCTTGATCGGGACCATCGCCCGGACCGCGACCCAGTTCTCGTCGGCGAGCGGCGACAGCGTCGGCGACTCCAGTCCGGGGGTGATCTTCAGCGCGTCGTCGAGGATCGTCTTGGGGCAGTCGTAGTCGAGCATCAGATTCTGCTGCGCGAAGACGATGCCACGCACCCGCTCGACCAACTGGTTGCGGGCGGAGTCGTCGGCGGGCGAACCGGCACGCTCGATGAGCACACCCTCGGAGTCGCACAGGGTGTCCCCGAACGCGACCAGGTTGTGCTGGCGCAGCGTGCGGCCGGAGCCGACGACGTCGGCGATGGCGTCGGCGACCCCGAGCTGGATCGAGATCTCCACGGCGCCGTCGAGGCGGATGACCGACGCCTCGATCCCGCGCGCGGAGAGGTCGTCGCGCACCAGGTTCGGGTAGGACGTGGCGATCCGGAGCCCGGCGAGGTCCTCCACCTTCCAGTCCTTGCCCGCGGGTGCGGCGTACCGGAACGTGGAGCGGCCGAAGCCGAGCGACAGCCGCTCGGCGACCGGCGCGCCCGAATCACGGGCGAGGTCGCGGCCGGTGATGCCGAGATCGAGTTCACCGGATCCGACGTAGATCGCGATGTCCTTGGGGCGCAGGAAGAAGAACTCGACCTGGTTGGACGGGTCGAGGACGGTCAGGTCGCGGGAGTCGGTGCGACGGCGGTAACCGGCCTCGGAGAGGATTTCGGCGGCGGACTCGGACAGCGAGCCCTTGTTCGGGACTGCGACGCGCAGCATGGCTGAGGGTTCCTTTCGGGAGCGGGTGGAGGAGTCTCGATCACCGATCACAGATGTCGGTAGACGTCCTCGAGTTTCAGGCCCTTACCCACCATCAGCACCTGCGTCCAGTACAGCAGTTGGGAGATCTCCTCGGCGAGCGCCTCGTCGCTCTCGTGCTCGGCGGCGATCCACACCTCACCCGCCTCTTCGAGGATCTTCTTTCCCTGCGAATGGACGCCGGCGTCCAGGGCGGCGACGGTGCCGGACCCCTCGGGGCGGGTAGCGGCACGCTCGGTCAGCTCGGCGAACAGGGATTCGAAGGTCTTCACGAGGACCCATTCTTTCACGCCGCCGCGGACCTCTCCGAACCGGTCACCACCCGAGTGTGCGGCGACTCTCGAACCGGCGGACCCGGCCCGAACGGGGATCGGTGAACTCGATGGCCCGCGCCAGCAACCGCAGCGGCGTCGAAAAGTCGCCGGGTTCGGATCGGCGGAAGTCCGGGTAGTAGTTGTCGCCCTCGATCGGCAGACCCAGCGACGACATGTGCAGCCGCAGTTGGTGCGTGCGGCCGGTCTTCGGCAGCAGCCGGTAGCGGGCGCGGCCGTCCCGGCTCTCGATGAGGTCGACGACGGTTTCGCTGTTCGGTTCCCCGGGCTCCTCCGTGGCGGTCATGATCCCGTGTTCCTTGACGATGCGGCTGCGGATGGTGCGCGGAAACTCCAGCGCGGGATCGTGTCCGGCGACGGCCTCGTATTCCTTGGTGACCTGCTGGGAGACGAACAGTTCCTGATAGGCCCGGCGGTCTTCGGGCCGGATCAGGAACACCAGCACACCGGCCGTCATCCGGTCGAGCCGGTGCGCCGGCGTGAGATCGGGGAGGTCGAGCGCACGCCGCAGCCGCACGACCGCCGTCTCGGTGATGTGCGCGCCCCGCGGGATGGTCGCGAGGAAATGGGGTTTGTCGATCACCACGAGGTGGTCGTCGCGGTGGAGGACGTCGATCTCGAACGGAACCGGGATCTCGGGTGCGGGGTCGCGGTAGAAGTACACGAACCGGGTCGGCGCATAGCGGGTGCCGCGGTCGACCACCCTGCCGTGTTCGTCGACGACATCCCCGGCGTCGATCAGCGACAGCCAGTGCGCCCGCTCGTCCGGGTACGTGTCGACCAGGAATTCGGCGACGGTCCTCGCGCCGAGCCCTGCCGGCATCCGGATGCGATCGGGACCGAGACCGCCCCGGACCGGCAGCGGTGCCCCGGCCACCTCAGCCCGCCCGGTTCTCGGTGCAGCCGGCGCACACGAGCACGAGTTCGCGGCCCCGGTCGTCCGGCAGATTCTCGTACCGGGACGTCGGACCGCCACATCGGGTGCAACGTCCCAGGGTCTTGGCCTGATCGCTGAACTCGATGGTCATCCGCTTGTCGAAGACGTACAGCGACCCCTCCCACAGACCCGTGTCACCGAACGCCTCGCCGTAGCGGACGATGCCGCCGTCGAGTTGGTAGACCTCACCGAATCCGCGCGAGCGCATCAGCGAGGACAGGACCTCGCACCGCACTCCCCCGGTGCAGTAGGTGACGACGGCCTTGTCCTTGAGATGGTCGTACTTGCCGCTGTCGAGTTCGTGCACGAAGTCGCGGGTGGTGGACACGTCCGGCACGACGGCATCCCGGAATCGGCCGATCTCGGCCTCGAAACCGTTGCGCCCGTCGAAGAAGACGACGTCGTCGCCGCGGCCCTCGACCAGCCGGTGCACCTCTTCCGGCGCCAGGTGGGTGCCGCCGCCGACGACGCCGTCCGCGTCCACCTTCAGCTCCCCCGGCGCACCGAACGTCACGATCTCCGGCCGCACCTTGACGCTGAGCCGCGGGAAGTCGTTCCCCAGCCCGTCCGACCACTTGATGTCGGCGTCCTTGAACGGCGCATAGCTGCGTGTGCCCTTCACGTACCGCTTGACGTCGCGGATGTCGCCGCCGACGGTCGCGTTGATGCCGTGCTCGGAGACGAGGATCCGTCCGGTCAGGTCGTGTGCCTCGGCGAGCGTGTACTGCCACAGCCGGATCGCCTCCGGGTCGGCGAGCGGAGTGAACACGTAGAACAGCACGATTTTCGGGACAGCCACGGGAAACCAGGATACCTAGAGACGCACACCGCTCGGCTGTGCCCAGGCCTCGGCCAGATCGGAACCCGTCAGACCCTCGAGACTGTCCCGGAACACCCGCCCCGGGCCGTCGGCCACCGGGATCTCGCACGGGACGACCAGGACGACGCAGCCCGCGGCCTGCGCGGACGCCGCGCCGGTGGGCGAGTCCTCGACGGCGAGACACTGCGACGGATGCAGCCCGAGCAGTTCGGCGCCCCGCAGGTACGGGTCGGGATGCGGTTTACCTGCCGGCACCTCGTCGCCGCACACCGAGTGGTCGAAGTGGTGCCTGCCGAGCGTCTCGAGTGCCCGCTCGGTGAGGCGCCGCTCGGTGTTGGTCACCAGCGCCGACCTCAGGCCGTGGGCCCGGGCGGTCCGCAGTGCGTCGTGGGCGCCCGGCCGCCACGGGATGCCGTCGCCGAACAGTTCCTCGACGCGGGTGAACATCCATTCCTTGGCGTCGGCGAGCGCCGCCGGATCCCGGTCGAGTCCGAGGGCGTCGAAGATGACACCGAGTGCATTGGCGCTGGACGCACCGATCGTCTTCAGCCGGGTCTCCTCGGTCATCGGCCCGCCCAGGTGCAGCGACAACTCGCGGACCGCGACGTCCCACATCCTCTCGGAATCGAGCAGCGTTCCGTCCATGTCCCACAGCACGCCTGCGAGACCGTCGAATGCCTCAGACATTGAAGTACTTCGCTTCGGGGTGGTGCAGCACGAATGCATCCGTGGACTGCTCGGGATGCAACTGCAGTTCCTCCGACAATTTCACACCGATCCGTTCCGGTTCGAGGAGAGCGACCATCTTCGCGCGGTCCTCCAGGTTGGGGCAGGCGCCGTACCCGAAGGAGTAACGGGCGCCGCGGTAGGCGAGGTCGAAGAATCCGGACACCTCCGACGGATCCTGCTCGCCGACGTTGTGGCCGCCGGGCAGCACGAGTTCCTCACGGACCCGCTGATGCCAGTACTCGGCCAGCGACTCCGTCAACTGCACGCCGATGCCGTGCACCTCGAGGTAGTCGCGGTACGCGTTGGCGGCGAACAGTTCGTTCGCGAAGTCCGCGATCGGCTGCCCCATGGTGACCAGCTGCATCGGGAACACGTCGACCTGACCGGTCTCCTTCGCCTCGGTGCGGGACCGGACGAAGTCGGCGACGCACAGGAACCGGTCGCGGTGCTGGCGCGGGAACGTGAACCGGAACCGTTCCTCCGCGTCGGGCGTCGGGTCGGTGAGCACGACCACGTCGTCACCCTCGGACACGGCGGGGAAATAGCCGTACACCACCGCGGCGTGCGCGAGGATTCCCTCGGTGCTGAGCCGGTCGAGCCAGTACCGCAGCCGGGGCCGGCCCTCGGTCTCCACCAGTTCCTCGTATGTGGGACCGTCGCCGGAACGCTGCCCGCGCAGGCCCCACTGCCCGAGGAACAGGGCGCGCTCGTCGAGCAGGCCCGAGTAGTCCGACAGCGACACGCCCTTCACGATCCGGTTGCCCCAGAACGGCGGGCTCGGGACCGCGATGTCGGTGGCCACGTCGGACCGCTCCGGCAGCTCGACCGGGACCTCGGCGGCCTTGCGCTTCTCCGCGATCCGCTTGGACCGCTCGTGGCGGGCCTTACGTTCGGCCGCCTTCTCGCGGGCCGCGATCGCTTCCGGGCTGTCCGGGTCCGGTGCGCCGCCCCGCTTGACGGCCATGATCTCGTCCATCTTGTGCAGGCCCTCGAACGCGTCGCGCGCATAGCTGACGTCGCCCTCGTACACCTCGGCCAGGTCGTTCTCCACGTACGAGCGGGTCAGCGCGGCACCGCCGAGGAGGACGGGGAACTTCTCCGCGACACCCTTGGCGTTGAGTTCCTGCAGGTTGTCCTTCATCACCACGGTGGACTTCACGAGCAGACCGGACATGCCGATGACGTCGGCCTTCTGCTCGATCGCCGCGTCGAGGATGGTGGCGATCGGCTGCTTGATGCCGAGGTTCACCACGTCGTATCCGTTGTTACTGAGGATGATGTCGACGAGGTTCTTGCCGATGTCGTGGACGTCGCCCTTCACGGTGGCGATGACGATGCGGCCCTTGCCGTCCTCGTCGGTGGCCTCCATGTGCGGTTCGAGGTACGCCACGGCCGCCTTCATCACCTCGGCGGACTGCAGCACGAACGGCAACTGCATCTGCCCGGACCCGAAGAGTTCGCCGACGGTCTTCATGCCGGACAGCAGGGTCTCGTTGATGATCGCGAGCGGCGGCTTCTCTTCCATCGCCGCGGTGAGGTCGTCGTCGAGGCCGTTGCGCTCACCGTCGACGATGCGCCGTTCCAGCCGCTCGAACAGCGGCAGCGCCGCCAGTTCCTGAGCGCGGGATTCGCGCGCCGACGCCGCCGAGACGCCCTCGAACAGTTCCATCAGCTTCTGCAGCGGGTCATAGCCCTCGCGACGGCGGTCGTAGACCAGGTCGAGTGCGGTTTCGCGCTGTTCGTCGGGGATCCGCGCCATCGGCAGGATCTTCGACGCGTGCACGATGGCCGTGTCCAGGCCCGCCTCTGTGCACTCGTGCAGGAACACCGAGTTCAGGACCTGCCGGGCGGCCGGGTTGAGGCCGAACGAGATGTTGGACACGCCGAGCGTGAAGTGCACCCGCGGGTGCCGCTTCTTCAGTTCGCGGATCGCCTCGATCGTCTCGATGCCGTCGCGGCGGACCTCCTCCTGACCGGTGGAGATCGGGAAGGTCAGCGCGTCGATGATGATGTCGGACTCGTCGAGACCCCAGTTCACGGTGATGTCTTCGAGCAGGCGCTCGGCGATGCGGACCTTGTGCTCGGCGGTGCGGGCCTGGCCCTCCTCGTCGATGGTCAGCGCGACGACGGCGGCGCCGTGCTCCTTGACGAGCCGCATGATCTTCTGGAACCGCGAGTCCGGTCCGTCGCCGTCCTCGTAGTTGACGGAGTTGACGGCGCACCGGCCGCCGAGGTGTTCGAGACCGGCCTGCAGGACCGCGGGCTCGGTGGAGTCGAGCATGATCGGCAGCGTCGACGACGTCGCGAACCGGCTCGCGAGGGCGGCCATGTCGGCCGCGCCGTCGCGTCCGACGTAGTCGACGTTGAGGTCGAGCATGTGGGCGCCGTCGCGGGTCTGATCCTTCGCGATGTCGAGGCACTTCTGGTAGTCCTCGGCGATCATCGCCTCACGAAATGCCTTGGAGCCGTTGGAGTTCGTGCGCTCACCGATCATCAGGATGCTGGCGTCCTGCTCGAACGGCACCGCCGTGTACAGCGACGACGTCCCCGACTCGTGCACCGGGTTGCGCGCGGCCTTCTCGACCAGGCGGACCGCGTCGGCGACCTGACGGATGTGCTCCGGGGTGGTGCCGCAGCAGCCGCCGACCAGACCGAGACCGAACTCGGTGACGAAGCCGCTGAGCGCCTCGGCGAGTTCCTCCGCGGTGAGCGGGTACTCGGCGCCGTTCGGGCCGAGCTGCGGCAGTCCGGCGTTGGGCATCACCGACACGGGAAGGGAGCTGTACTTGGACAGGTGGCGGAGATGTTCGCTCATCTCGGCGGGACCGGTCGCGCAGTTGAGCCCGATCATGTCGATGCCGAGCGGCTCGAGCGCGGTCAGCGCGGCACCGATCTCGCTGCCGAGCAGCATCGTGCCGGTGGTCTCGACCGTGACATGGGTGATGATCGGGAGCCGTGACCCCAGCGTCTCCATCGCCCGCTGACTGCCCAGGATGGCCGCCTTCACCTGCAGCAGGTCCTGGCAGGTCTCGACGAGAATCGCGTCGGCGCCCCCGTCGATCATGCCCATCGCGGCCTCCGCGTAGGCGTCGCGCAGGATCGCGAACGGCGCGTGGCCGAGCGTCGGCAACTTGGTTCCGGGGCCCATCGAGCCGAGGACGAAGCGGCCCATGCCGTCGCGTCCCGGCCCCATCTCGTCGGCGACCTCACGCGCCAGCCGGGTGCCCTTCTCGGCCAGTTCCCGGATACGGTCCGAAATGTCGTAATCGGCGAGGTTGGGGAGGTTGCACCCGAACGTGTTGGTCTCGACGGCGTCGGCCCCGGCCTCGAAATACGCGCGGTGGATCTCTTTCAGCACGTCAGGGCGGGTGTCGTTGAGAATTTCGTTGCAGCCTTCGAGCCCGAGGAAGTCGTCGAGCGTGAGGTCCGCGGCCTGCAACATGGTGCCCATGGCTCCGTCGCCGATGACAACGCGCTGGTTCAACGCATCGAGCAGGGCAGAGTGAAATGGCGCAGACATGCCGTCCAGACTAGTGGGCGCGGGAACCAACGCTGGCCGTAGGCTGGGTGGGTGAGTTCCAGTGAGTTCCCCGTCACGCCTGCGGGCCCCGACGACGACACCCCCGACACCGCGGACGACGGTGCCACCGACAGCGGCGTGCCCGTACTTCGTGACCCCGTTCTCGTCGCCGCCTTCGAGGGCTGGAACGACGCCGGCGACGCCGCGAGCGGAGCCGTCGAGCACCTCGAACTGACGTGGGACGCCCAGCCGCTGGCCGAGCTGGACTCCGAGGAGTACTACGACTACCAGGTCAACCGCCCCACGGTCCGGCAGGTCGACGGCGTCACCCGGGAGATCGTGTGGCCGGCCACCCGCCTGTCGGTGTGCTCGCCCCCGGGCAGCGACCGCGACGTGGTGCTGCTGCGCGGTATCGAACCGAACATGCGCTGGCGCAGCTTCTGCGAGGACCTCCTCGAGCTGATCGATCAACTGCAGATCAACACCGTGGTGATCCTCGGGGCGCTGCTCGCGGACACCCCGCACACGCGGCCGGTCCCGGTGACGGGCAGCGCGTACAGCAGCGAGGCCGCCGAACGGTTCAAGATCGAGCAGACCCGGTACGAGGGACCGACGGGGATCACCGGGGTGCTGCAGGACGCGTGCGTCCGGGCCGGAGTGCCCGCCGTGTCGTTCTGGGCGGCCGTGCCCCATTACGTGTCCCAGCCGCCGAACCCCAAGGCGACGGTGGCGTTGCTGCAGCGCGTCGAGGACGTCCTGGACATCGAGGTGCCGCTCGGGGAACTCCCGTCGCAGGCCGACGACTGGCAGGAAGCCGTCACCGAGATGACCGCGGACGACGAGGAAATCGGCGACTACGTCCGCTCCCTCGAGGAGCGGGGCGACGCCGAGACCGACATCTCCGAGGCCATCTCGAAGATCGACGGTGATGCGCTCGCGGCCGAGTTCGAGCGGTATCTGCGCAGGCGTGGGCCCGGCAGCTTCGGGCTGTGACGAGGAACTCGTCCGAGTCGCTTCGTTCCTCGCTCCAGCGCACGGCGCTCTACGCCGGCGGTTTCCTCGGCCCGTTCGGCGGCGGGGTGGTCGCCTCGATCCTTCCCGAGATCGGTGACGACCTCGGCGTGAGCGCGTCCGCCGCGGCAGGGTCGCTGACGGCGTACCTGCTGCCGTTCGCGTTGCTGATGCTGGTGTCGGGCACCCTGGGCGCCCGGTGGGGGCAGATGCGGACCGTGCGGATCGCGTACGGCGTCTATCTGCTGTCGTCGCTGGCCTGCTTCGCGGCGCCGACGCTGCCGCTCTTCCTCGGCGCGCGCGTGCTTCAGGGATGTTCCAACTCGTTCACGACGCCGCTGCTGCTGGCCGCGCTCGCCGCCTCGACGCCGAAGAAGCACCTCGGCCGGGCGCTGGGGATCTTCGGTGCCTTCCAGGCCGCGGGTCAGTCGAGCGCGCCGCTCGTCGGCGGCCTCGCGGCGGAGGTCGACTGGCGGCTCGCGTTCCTCGTCATCGCCCTCGTGGCCGCGGTGCTCGGTCTGGTCGGTGTTCCCGACAGCCCGCCCGCCGAGCCGGGGGCGGCGCGCCCGCGACTGCGGGACGCCCTCACCCCGTCGGTGCTGAGGATCGGGGTGGTCGCGCTCCTCGGCTGGGGCGCACTCGGTGGGCTGAGCTTCCTGGTCGCGTTCCGCGCCGAGGACGTGTTCGGCCTGAGCCCCACCCAGCGCGGCCTGCTGCTCACCGGGTTCGGCGTCGCCGGCATCCTCACCGCACGCCTCGTCGGCGGTGTCATCGACAAGTTCGGGGCCCGAGCCGCCGTGTTGATCGGCGCGTTCGGCGGGGCGGCTCTCGTCGCCGCCGCCGGGACAGTCTCGCTCCTCCCGGTCGTGGCGGTGGCGTGGTTCGCGGCCGGAACCGCAGGTCAGTTCATCCTGGTCGGCGTCAACGCCGCGGTGCTCGGGTCGCCGGGCCCGAACCGGGGCGGCGCGGTGTCCGTCGTGCAGGCGCTGCGGTTCACCGGCAACGCGCTCGCGCCGATCACCCTCACCCCGGTGTACGCGGTCTCGCCCGCCGCCGGCTTCCTTCTGCCGGCCCTGCTCCTCGCCGTGCTGGCCCCATTGCTGATGCCCCGCGACCGGCCACCTGCCTGACACTTTTCCGGGAGGGCTGTGAGCTGTTCTTGTTTCCCACGTAACGTACGCGCAGCGGTTACGACACGCCCGGGGCGCAACCTCAGTGCATGGCCCACACACCGAGTTCGAGCAAGCTGCTGGTCGTCGGCAACGGTATGGCCGGCGCCCGCACCGTCGAGGAGATCCTGCACCGCGGGGGGCGCGAGCGGTTCGAGATCACCATGATCGGCGACGAACCCTACGGAAACTACAACCGGATCATGCTCTCGCACGTGCTGTCCGGGGAGGCGGCCGTCGACGACGAGGATCTGATCCTCAACCCCATGGGCTGGTACACGGCGAACGGTGTGAAACTCCACGCCGGGGACCGCGCTCGACAGGTTCGCGAAGACCGTCACGTGCGAGAGCGGCCGCGTCGTCGACTACGACGTGCTGATCGTCGCCACGGGAAGCAACACGTTCTTTCCCAACATGGACGGACTGCGGGAGCACGACGGTCGCCTGGCCCGCGGGGTGTTCGGATTCCGCAACATCGCCGACACCAACGGGATGCTGCAGATGGCACAGGCACACGACGACGTGTCCGCGGTGGTGATCGGCGGCGGACTGCTCGGGCTCGAGGCCGCGTACGGGCTGCGGACGCAGGGGCTCACCGTCGACGTCGTGCACTCCCCCGGGCATCTGATGAACCAGCAACTCGACGAACGCGGCGGCAGCGTCCTGCGCGCCGAGATCGAGAAACTCGGTGTCGGCGTTCACACCTCGATGCGGACCACCGCCGTGCTGCGCGACGACGCCGGCCTGGTGACCGGGGTGTCGTTCGTCGACGGCTCCACGCTGGACGCCGACATGGTGGTCGTCACCGCGGGAATCCGGCCCAACACCGAACTGGCGCGGGCCGCAGGTCTGGTGGTCGAGCGCGGGATCGTCGTCGACGACCAGATGCGCTGCGAGGACGAGGGTTCGGTGTACGCCGTCGGCGAGTGCGCGCAGCACCGGGGAGAGACGTACGGCCTCGTGGCCCCGGTGTGGGAGCAGGCGGTCATCCTCGCGGACGTCCTCACCGGCTCCGATCCGGAAGCGGCCTATGTCGGTTCGCGCACCACCACCCAGCTGAAGGTCGCGGGGGTGGACGTGGCCGCGATGGGCGTCAAGGGGCCGGAGACCGCGGACGACGAATTCGTCCAATACTACGAACCACGCAGCGGCACGTACAAGAGTCTCGTCGTCCGGGACGGAAAGCTGATCGGCGCCACCCTGATGGGCGACATCAGCAAGGCGGGCTTCCTCACGCAAGCGTTCGACGGCAAGGTGCCGCTGCCCGAGGAGCGAATCAGCATGCTCTTCGACGTCGGCACACCCGCCGCCGCGACGAGTGTCGCCGACCTTCCCGACGACCTGCAGGTGTGCAACTGCAACGGTGTGAGCAAGGGCGATCTGGTGGCCTGCGTCCACTCCGGCGCGAAGACCCTCACCGACGTGTGCGCCACGACCCGCGCGGGCAAGGGTTGTGGGTCGTGCAAGGGACTCGTCGCCGACATCGTGGCCTGCGCCGCCGGCGGCGAACTCGAAGCGGACCCCTCCGCCGACTGGTACGTGCCGTGCATCCCGATGAGCAAGCCCGAGCTCACCGCGGCCATCCGGGAACGCGATCTGCGCGCCGTGTCCCAGGTGTTCGCCGAACTCGCGACGGACGCCAACGAGGACGCGTCCGCGAAGATGCCGCTCGCGTCACTGCTCCGCACGATCTGGGGGCCCGACTGGGTGGACGAGCGCGGCGCGCTGTTCATCAACGACCGCGTGCACGCCAACATCCAGCGCGACGGCACGTTCTCGGTGGTCCCGCAGATGAAGGGCGGTGTCACCACGCCGGACCAGCTCCGCAGGATCGCCGACGTCGCCGACAAGTACCGCGTGCCGCTCGTGAAGGTCACCGGTGGGCAGCGCATCGACCTGCTGGGCATCAAGAAGGAGGATCTCCCCAAGGTGTGGGGCGACCTCGACATGCCGTCCGGGTTCGCCTACGGCAAGAGCATGCGCACGGTGAAAACCTGTGTCGGAACGGACTTCTGCCGCTACGGTCTCGGCGATTCGACGAGCCTCGGCATCGCTCTCGAGGAGCGGTTCCAGGGTCTGGAGACGCCCGCGAAGCTGAAACTCGCGGTCGCCGGGTGCCCCCGCAACTGTTCCGAGGCCCTGTGCAAGGACTTCGGGGTGGTCGCGGTCGGCGACGGCCGCTGGGAGATCTACGTCGGCGGCGCCGCGGGCGCCCATATCCGCAAGGGCGATCTGCTGGCCACGGTCGAATCACCGGACGCCGTCGTGGAACTCGGCGGGCGGTTCATCCAGTACTACCGCGAGAACGCGAAATGGCTCGAACGCACCTACGATTTCGTGCCGCGGGTGGGACTCGAACATCTTCAGGCACTACTGGTCCGGGACGAGGAGGACATCGTGACGGGATTGGACGAGCGGATCCAGACGGCGGTGGACGGCTACCGGGATCCGTGGAAGGAGCGCAGCGCGCCGAAATCGCCGGCGCAGTTCGCTCCCTCGCTCCCGCTGCTGCCGCTCCCCCAGGTGCCGGTCCGATGACCGCCCTCATCGAGGGTCCCACCGAGTTCGCGGTGGGGCCGGTCAGCGACCTGACTCCGGGCGAGGGCCGGACGTACGTCGTGCAGGACCGGCAGGTGGCCGTATTCCTGCTGTCGGACGGCACCGTTCGGGCGATGGACGCGGTGTGCCCGCACAGGGGCGGCCCCCTCGCGGACGGGCAGATCGACGCCTCCGGCGTGATGTGCCCGCTCCACCAGTACGCGTTCGCCTTCGACACGGGCGCCTGCGGATCCGAGGGTGTGGGCTCGGTCCGCACGTACCCGGCATCGGTCCGCGAGGGGTCGGTCGTCGTGCACGTGTGAGGGCCCCCCCCTTAGGCTCGGCCCTGGTACGGCGTGCCTTTCGGGAAAACTGCGACACCGCTGTCATCATGAGGCGAGTGCCGCAGCTGAAGGGGCTCGTCGCATGGACAGATCGCTGATCGAGTGAGTACCGTCGCCAGTCCGGAAGGACGGCGCCGATCCGGAAACCATTCTCAGGCGGGTGACCGGGCCGCGGGAACCGTGTTCCGTACGGACATCGAGGGTCTGCGGGCCGTGGCAGTGCTGGCCGTGGTTCTCTTTCACGCGGGTGTGCCCGGGATCGACGGCGGATTCGCCGGTGTCGACGTCTTCTTCGTCGTCTCGGGGTTCCTCATCACCGGGCTGCTGTGGCGGGACGTGGCGGCCGACGGCCGCGTGGGGCTGGCCGAGTTCTACGGTGCGCGTGCCCGGCGACTGCTGCCTGCCGGGTGCGTCGTGCTGGTGGCCACCGCGATCGGCGCCGCCCTGCTCCTTCCCCCGCTGCAGGCCCGCGCGGTCCTCGGCGACGGGATCGCCAGCGCGCTCTACGTCGGCAACTACCGGCTGGCGCTGCACGGCACCGACTATCTGGCCGCCGACACGCCTCCGTCACCGTTCCAGCACTACTGGTCGCTCGGCGCCGAAGAGCAGTTCTATCTGCTGTGGCCTGCGCTGATCATCGGGGTCGCCTGGCTCGTGCGGCGCAGAACACGACGTCTCGACCCGGACCGCGCGCCGTCGACGACCCCGTATCTGGTGGTCCTCACCGTGGTCGCGGCGGTGTCGTTCGCGGTCTCGCTCGACTGGACCCGCACGCTGCCACCGTGGGCGTTCTTCTCGCTGCCCTCCCGCGCCTGGGAGCTGGCCGCGGGCGGGTTGGTCGCGCTGTCCGTTCGGCACTGGCGGCGGCTGCCGCCGGTGCTCGCTGCGGTCGCCGGATGGGTGGGTCTCGCACTGATCGTCCTCGCCTGTCTTCGGCTGGGCGAGAAGACGCCCTACCCCGGCACCGCTGCGCTGCTGCCCGTTCTCGGCACGGTGCTGGTGATCGGGGCGGGCTGTGCCGCACCGCGACGGGGAGTCGGCCGGGGCCTGTCCCTTCCACCGATGCGGGCGGTCGGGCGGGTGTCCTATTCCTGGTATCTCTGGCACTGGCCGGTGCTGCTGCTCGCGCCGATCGTGCTCGGCCGCTCCCTCGACCTGACCGATCGGCTGGCGATGGTCATGGTGGCCGTGGGTCTGGCCGGACTGACACTCACCCTGGTCGAGAACCCGGTCCGCTTCTCGGCTCCGCTGCGTCGCTCGGCCCCCCGCAGCCTCGTCCTCGGCGGAGCCGTCACCGCCGTCGCCGTCTGTGCGGCACTGGTCCTGCTGGTGGCGCGGCCGGTGCCGGTCGGACACGGCGCCGCGGCCGCGTCCCTCACCGTGTCCGCGCCGGCCGAATCGACCACTCCCGCAATCGATCCGCGTGACGCGGCGGTGACCGACATGACGGCACAGGTGCAGGCGGCGGTCGAGGAAGCCGCCGGGCTGCAGGCGGTCCCGTCGAACCTGTCGCCGCCGCTCGCCGACGCGCCGGCAGACAAGCCTGCGGTGTTCGTCAACGGCTGCGTGCGGTCGTGGCTCGAGGTGGGACAGGACGAGTGCGCGTCGGGAGACGTGACGTCCGCGACGACGGTGGCGCTGGTCGGGGATTCGCACGCCGCGATGTGGGCCCCGGCGTTCGAAGCGGCCGCCGAGCAGCATCATTGGCGGCTGGAGACGATGGGCAAGGTCACCTGCCCACTCCTCGACCTCCCCCTCACCAGCCCCTACCTCGGGCGGGAATACAGCGAGTGCGAGCAGTGGCGCGGCGAGATCCTGGAGCGGCTACGCGCCGAGCGGCCTCGGTTGGTCGTGCTGAGCATGTCCCGGCGGTACGGCGCCGATTTCGGTTTCAGCGTGTACGGCAGGCCCTGGCTCGACAGCCTGACCGGGCTGGTCACCCAACTCCGGGCCACGGGTGCTGCCGTCCTCGTCCTCGGGCCCGTTCCGGATCCGCAGTCGACCGTCCCGACGTGCCTGTCCGCGCACCTCGACGACGCGAGAGCCTGCTCGCCGCCGCGGCCGGTCGCGGTGAACGACGCCGGGGTCGCGGCCGAGGCGTCCGCCACCGCGGCAGGCGGAGGGCGGTACGCAGATCTCACCGCACTGTTCTGCACCGCCGAGCGCTGCCCGGTCGTCGTCGGCAACGACCTCGTGTACCGCGACGACAACCACCTGACGCTCGAACACGCGCAGGCACTCTCGCCCGTGATCGCCGCGCTGGCCGACCGCGCACTCGCGCAGGGCTGAGGTCTGCCGGCGAAAATAATCCGGTTCGGATGTCACATTCGGCTCGTGGCCGGTGTCTCTATGCCGAGAACATTCCAACCGGAGGAGGAAGCATGACCAGGATCCCGCAGGCCGAGCTGACCGGCATCTACGGTGCGGTCGTCAAGCGGATGTCCCGCAAGATGCTCGGCGACGTTCCCGACGGAGTGGGAGTCGTGTGGCACAACCGCAAGGTGACGAACTTCAGTTTCAGCCTCGGTCGCAAGATACAGAAATGGGACCGGTGTGACGAGAATCTGAAATCGTTCGCACACATGGCGGTCGCGAGCATGGTCGGCTGCGGCTTCTGCCTGGACTACGGCTATTTCCAAGCCCACAACAAGGGACTGGACGAGACGAAGGCGCGCGAGGTGCCGCGGTGGCGCGAGTCGGACGTCTTCACGCCGCTGGAGCGGGACGTCCTGGAGTACGCCGAGGCGATGACGCTGACGCCACCGACCGTCACCGACGACCTGTCGGCCAGGCTCCTGGGGGCACTCGGTCCCGCCGCGCTGGTGGAACTGACCGCGTTCATCGCACTGACGAACTTCATGACCCGCTCCAACACCGCGTTCGGCATCGAGTCGCAGGGCCTCGCCGCGTCGTGTGGCCTGAAGCCGCTGAGCGCACGCCCGACGACCCGCACTCAGCCGACGTCGTAGGACAGGACGAACTCGAAGCCGCCGTCGCCGGGTCCGGCGATGGACAGGTCCGCGCTGCCGCGCAGGTCGGTCAGACCGCCCGTGCCCATACCCGGCACCACCTCGATCCGTGCAGACACGGAACCCTGGTCCTGGCTGCCGAGGTGCTGGAACACGCACGTTCCGTCGTGCCCGCCGATCGAGCCCTCGAAGCGCTCGAGGCCGAGCACCGGCGCGGCATCGGCCTTGTACGCGATCAGGTAGGCCACCGTGCTCGTTCCTTCGATGTCCCCGGAGTACGAGTATTCGACGTCCGCGCGGGTGGCGCCGCGCGCGGGGTAGTAGGTGTCGCCGGCCGTCGTACCTTCGCCGTCGATGTCGGTGATCACCGATTCCGACCACGACGCGATGGTGAATTTGCTTCGAGCAGTGTGTAAGTAGCCCATGTCAGGAGACTCTAGGTACGCGACGGCGTGGTGTTCTTGAACATTCGCGACACTAGGATGGGCGAGTGCCGAATGTGCCAGGACACCCCGAGGCGATCGTCCGCCCGACCGCCGACGCATCCGGTTTCGAGGTCGAACGAATCGCTCCCCGACCGGATTTGGCAGAGTTCGTCGACTACCACTGGCTGGTGAGATGGTCGGTGTCGAAGCCTCATCGGCAGCAGGTGGTTCCCCAGCCGCGCGTTCACATCGGCGCCGAGGACGGACAGTTGCTGGTGCACGGGATCTCCCGGTCGCCGTTCTACCGAACGCTGACGGGACACGGCCACGTGCTGGGAGCCGCCTTCCACGCCGGCGGGTTCCGGCCTCTGCTGAAGGGGAGTCTCGGTGCGATCTCTGGAACCGTCCAGCCCGGACGGGATCTGCTCGACGGTGACGACCGCCCGGTCGCGGAACGGATCCTCGCCGGCACGGACAGCGCGGAGATGATCGACGCCTTCGAGCGGTACCTTCTGCGCACCGATCCCGTTCCGGATCCCACGGGACGGCAGGTCACGGCTCTCGTCGGCGACGCCCAGCGCCGCCGGGACATCGTCCGCGCAGACCAGCTCGCCGCACACGCCGGCTGCAGCCTGCGCACTCTGCAACGACTGTTCACCGAGTACGTCGGCATCGGACCGAAGTGGGTGATCCAGCGGTTTCGCATCCTCGACGCGGCCGCCGCCGCCCACTCTGGCGAGAGGATCGCCTGGTCTGCGCTCGCCTACGAATTGGGATTCAGCGACCAGGCTCACCTGACCCGGGTCTTCACCCAGGTCGTCGGTACACCGCCTGCCACCTATCAGCGCGCGAACGGCCTGCCGTAGCGCGTCCGGCTCCGCCGCTCAGCCGGCGAAGCCGAGTCCCCGCTTCGCGAGTTCCTCTTCGAGGATCCGGATCGCTTTCGGTCCGACGCCGTGGATTTTCAACAGCTCCTTGGCGGTGACCATCGTCAGTTGATCGAAACGCGTGTAGCCGTGAGAGGCGAGCTCGCGACGGGAGACCTTCCCCATGCTCGCCGGGAATTCCGTCTCGCCTGCGGTGTCGGAAGACGACATGTCCGTCCTTTCTCCTCGGCGTGCGCCGATGCCGCCCACATCGTATGTGGCCGTGCGCCGTAGGCGCGCGTGCGTCATGCCGGCGGGGCGTCGTCCGCGGTGTGCAGGTGCGCCCGCTCCCCGTCGTGGTCGAAGATCGTGAGGATCTCCACCGGACCGTCGTGGGCGCCGATGGAGTGCGGCACCATGGTCGAGAACTCCGCTGCCGCACCCGCTTCGATCAGGATGGTCCGCTCACCCAGTTGCAGGCGGGCTGTCCCCGACAGCACCGTGAACCACTCGTGACCGGGGTGCACGCAGACGTGTTCCGGGCCGGCAGGCCGTTCGGGGGTGATGCGCATCTTCGCCACTGTCGCGCCGTGGAGGGCGCGTTCGCGGGACAGGAGCCAGGTTGTGAGGCCTCGCGTCTGTTCGGGCATCGGCCGGATCACCACGTCCTCGTCGTCGACGGACTCGACGAGCTGATCGAGCGTGGTGCCGAGAGCCCGTGCAATCGGAACCAGTTGATCGAGGGCGATCCGGCGATGGCCCGTCTCGATGCGGCTCAGCGTGGACGGACTGAGGAAGCAGCGAGCAGCGAGCGCGTCGAGTGACCAGCCGCGGGCCACCCGAAGGCCCCGGATGCGTTGCCGGATCACACCGTCCAACCCGAGTTCTTGCGTCATACGCAAGAGTATATGCGCATAGCGCAGGTCACGGCTAGCCTGGAGTTCATGACACAGCATTCACACCACCACGCCCACCACCACGACGAGCACACCCCGGCGCACGAGACCGCGCTGGCAGATCTCCTCGAATTGGACGCCGAGATCTTCGGCTCCTATCTGGACCAGGTGGCCGAGTGGGCGGGACGGCGCGTCGGGGAGGCGCCGCGCCGGGTCGTCGACGTGGGCGCGGGTACGGGCGTCGGCAGCCTGGCGCTGGCTCGGCGGTTCCCCGCGGCGGAGGTCATCGCGATCGACAGGTCGGAGGTGATGCTCGAGCGCGTCCGCGCAGCCGCGCTCGGGCAGGGCATGGCCGACCGGGTGAGCGGCGTGCACGCCGATCTGAATGCCGGCTGGCCCGCGGTCGAGGCAGCGGACGTCGTGTGGGCGGCCTCCTCCTTGCACGAGGTCTCCGACCCCGACCGGGTGCTCCGCGACATGTACGCCGCGCTGAACCCCGACGGCGTGCTGGTGCTCGTCGAGATGGACGCTCTGCCCCGCCTCCTGCCCGACGACCTCGGCCTGGGCCGCCCGGGCCTGGAGTCGCGCTGCCACGAGGCCCTGGCGCGGATGGACTGGAACGCGCACCCGAACTGGCGGGCCCACGTGGAGCGGGCCGGTTTCGGGGACGTCGAGCAGCGCAGTTTCACCAGCGAGGCACGTCCTGCCCCGCAGAGCACCGGACGCTACGCCCACACCTTTCTGCGCCGCGTCCGCTCGGCCCTCGACGGACAACTGGCAGCCGACGACCGCGACACTCTCGATCGCCTCCTCTCGGACGACGGCCCCGACAGCGTCCTGCACCGTGGGGACCTGACGGTGCGCGGCAGCCGGACCGCCTGGACCGCCCGACGCCCCTGAAACAGGCGGTGTGCGTCCCGTACGCCCTGTTCCGCGACGGCCGCCCCGGCGCAGGCCTTCGCGGATCTTCTCGCCGGCACCGGCCGCCATCGGCAGGAAGCGGAGCATCTCCTCGGCTGGATGACCGAGAACGTGACCGAGTGGAGAACGGCCCTCGGCGCGCCGACGACGACCTGGCCGAGCACTCGCCGTCGGCGAAACTCCTGGAGTGTGTGCAATACGACCACGCCACGCCGCGCGTGATGGCGCGCACAAGCACCCTCGGGTAGCAGGATGTACATCTTGTGGCCTCACCGACCGAGTCGGACAGGCTGACGGAAGTCGCAATCCGTTCGCAACACGAATAGGGGTTCTCGCATGTCCATGGGAGTCGGGCTCAGGATCGGCAGTGTCGTGTCCACCGCGGTGGTGGCGTCGAACGATCCAGGATCCCCGGATCCGGTCGTCATCGTCCGCGACACCGTCCTGCACATGTGCCCGGACGGCACCGCGATTCTCGGCGGATCGGCGCCGCACACGATCGGCGACACCCACACCGTGTCGGGGTTCCTTCCTCGCGTGGGCGACCCGGCCGGTGTCGCGGTGGGTGACGGATCGCGGTACCGCGCCGAAGACCTGGTCGCGGGCGCGATGCGATGCCTGCTCCGCGAGTGTGAACCTCTCCCCGACCACGGTGGCCGGACCGGCGGCGCCCCCGACATCATGGCCACCTATCCGACCCGCTGGGACTCGGCCGCGGTCGCAGCGCTCCGCGACGCGCTGGACTACGCCGACATGTCGTACCTGTCCCTGGTCTCGGACGCCGAAGCCGCCGCGGCCTGGTTCGAATCCGAGATCGCCGAACGCCCCGGGCAGTTGGTCGGCATCTATCACGTCGACGACACCGGATCGACCGTCGCGCTGATTCGCTCGGGTGTCGAGGCGGGCAAGGCGTTCCGGTTCTCCTCGGGAGGCTCCCCGACGGCCCAGATCGCCACCGCGCTCGGCGCGTTCGGCTGGCTGCCCGGCAACCTCGATGCCGTGGTCGTCACAGGTGACGGCCTGATCGCGCGGGACTCCGCGGCCGTTCACGGATTCGCGGCCACGATCGGCGAGAAGTTCGACGTCCGGTGTGTCGTCGGTCCCGGCCCCGAGCAGACCTCGGCGCTCGGTGCCGCCATCCGCGCCGCCGGGTTCAATCCGACCACCCACAAGGTCACCCCGATCGGCCTGCCGCCGTCGTACGACGTCACCGAGGTGATCGACGCCGTCGTCGGCGAGCCCGTGCCGTCGACCTCCCCAACCCCGACCCGGCCGGCCACACGCACGCAGAACCCCGCCACCGCGGCCGCAGTGGGCGCCTCCCCCGCGCGAGCGTCGGGCGGAACGGCAGTCGCGACGCCGCCGGAACCGCGCGCCGTCGCGCAGTCCGGGGAAGATTCCGACAGCGCGTCCCGGGCGTCCTGGCTCGTCGCCGCGGCGGTCGGGCTGGCGCTCGTGCTGGTCGCGATCGTCTTCGTGCTGTTCGTCCTCTGATCGCCCCGCTGCCCCTCGTCGTTGCTGCTGCGGGGTGCGGAGTACGGATCGGCACGGCATTCGCTCGGCCGCTGCACGACCGCATAACCTGTCACGGTGAGTGAATCAGGCAGCGATCCCGGTCGGTCCCCCTCGGGGCTGCGCGCCGCGCGCCCAGCGGTCGCTCCCCCGCTGCGGGACGACCGGCTGAAACTGTTCTCCTTCGCCACCGCGGAGAAACGAGCGGAGTACCTGTGGGTGCTGCGGGCGTTCGATCACGCCCGCGCCAACTACATCGTCCTGCTCCACGCGGGCGACGTCGCCCGCATCCTGGACGGCCTCGCCGGCGACGACCCGGCCGGGCAACTCGGCGCCGGAGACGTCACTCCCCTGCTCGAGCAACTCCACGTCTGGGAAGTGCTCGAACGCAGTTACGACGGAACGCGCGCCGCGACACTCGCCGAGTACCTGAACCGGCACTTCGTCTATCAGTTCAGTCAGGCCGGCTACCAGGTGTTCCGGGCCGTCGAGGATGCACTCGCGGCTCGCCTCGACGACGCGTCGCTGTCCCGGCTGGCACTCCCCGACCTCCTCGCCGACATGAACGACCTGGCCGCGGCGAATCGTGCCGCCGACAACGACCTGGTGTACCGGAAACTCAACCGACTCGATGCGACGCTGTCCGACATGGCCGGACGCGCCGCCCAGTTCTATCTGACCCTGGGCGACCTCGTCCGCACCACGGAGATCACCCCGGAAACGTTCATGTCCCACAAGGACGCTCTGCTCACGCACATGCGCGAGTTCAGCTCCGACCTGTCTCGATATGCCCCGAAACTCGCCGCGGCCATCGCGCTCGTGGAGGACTCCGGCGTCGAGGCGATGGTGGCGCGGGCCGCCGCCAGCGACGAGCGGGTGTTCCTCGATGTCGAAGAGCGCGAAGCTGATTGGCGTTCGCGGTGGGCGGGTGTGACGCACTGGTTCGTCGGGAGCGAGGCGGGCCCGAGCGAGTCGGAACGCCTGCGCGAGGGCACGATGAGCGCCATCGCCGCCGTCCTGTCGCTGCTGCGCCGCGTCACCGAGACCCGCAAGGGCGGCGTCAGCAGGGAGAGTCAATTGCGCCATCTCGCGGGCTGGTTCGCCGCGACTCCGAACGAGGACGCGGCGCACGCGCTGTTCCGGGCCGTGTTCGACCTCGGCCGTCCGCGCCACCTCTCGATGGTGCATCCGGACGCCGACATCATCCCCGACACCCGGTCGTGGTGGGAGGCTCAGCCCGTCGAGATCTCCCGCACCCTGGCCGAGACCGGACGTCCCCCGTCCCCCGGTCTGCCCGCGCGGGTGCAGCGCAACGAGGGCAGCGTGCGCCGCCTGCGTGAGGAACAGCTGACTGCACAACGACTTCGCGCGGCCGCCGCACAGTCGCTCGCCCGGGGCGGAGTCTACGAACGGGAACTCGACGAGGCCGAAACCGACGTGCTGCTGAGCCTGCTCAACGCCGCACTGACGGCGCGGGTACCGGTCAGCGGCCGCGTCAAGAGCAGCACCGGATCGGAGAACGGCGTGAAGCTCACCCTCAGCCCACACGGCGAATCGACGGTGGTGCGCACCGCCCGGGGACGTCTGCACCTCGACGGACTGCAGGTGAGCGTTCGGTGAAGGCACGGGAGATCTCACCGCTCGCCCTCGATTCGTATCAGCGCGCCGCCCGCGTCATCCTGTCGAATCATCTCGTGACACAAACCTATCCAGATCGGATCGCGCTTCCCCTGCTCCGCCGGTGGGCCACCGAACTGCGCGAAGATCTGATGACGCTCTTCGGGTACCGGCTCGAGGTCACCGAGACGACCGCCCGACTGTTCACGGTGAGCGACCGACTCGACGCCGGGACACCGGCCAAGACGGCCACCGACCGCACGTTCGACCGGTACCGTTACGCCTACCTCGCGCTGGCGCTGGCGGCCCTCGGTCGCGCCGGGAACCAGATCACCCTGTCCGAACTCGCCGATCACGTCGCCGCCGACGCCGCGCAGGTCGAAGGGGTGGACCTGTCCACGGAGCGCGCGTCCGACCGGGACGCGTTCGTCGACGCCGTCGGCTGGCTCGCCGCGCGCGGCGCGATCGCACTCGCCGACGGTGACGCGGGCGGCTGGGCCGCCAATCCCGATGCGGGCGAAGCGCTCTACGACATCGACCGGTCCGTCGTCATCGCCCTGTTCCGGCCGCCACGCGCACTGCAGCATCTCCGCTCCATCCGCGGTCTGCTCGCCGGCGCGGACTCGGTGACCGACGAGGACACCGCGGAGACCTCCCGGACGGTCGACGTGAAGGAGACGACGCGGCGGGTCCGGCGCGCGCTCGTCGAACGGCCCGTCGTCTACGCCGCCGACCTGGACGATCACGAACTGGTGCAACTCGCGCTTCCCCGCACCGCGGCAGATGTCGAGTTGCTCACCGGACTGGTCGCCGAGCGTCGCGAGGAGGGCGTCGCGATGATCGACTCGTCCGGGCGGCTCTCCGACGTCCGGTTCCCCGGGACGGGGACGGTCGCGCAGGTCGCGCTCCTGCTCGCCGGGGAGATCGCCGATCGGGTCCTGGATCCCGACGCCGCGGAGACGGCCCGGATGCCGCTGCCGCGGGGCCGGTCCGAAGACCTGGTCGAACAGGTGGACGGCGCGATTCCGCAGTCCGGGATCTTCGACAGCCTGGCAGGCCACGACGGAGTCGAACCCGCGGAACCCGCCCCCGCCGACCGGCTCTTCCCGGTCGTCGAGGACCAGTGGATCACCGACACCGTCCGGACCCTGACCGAGAGATTCGGGCGCACGTTCGCCGCCGGGTGGCAGGCCGACCCCGACGGCCTGGGACGCGCCGCGCTGGCGCTGCTCGAGCGGCTGCGTCTCACCGCGTCGGTGCCGGGCGGCGTGCTCGCGCTCCCGGCGCTCGCCCGCTACCGGGGTGTGGTGGTCACGATCCGCGACCGCACACCGGAGATCGACCTGTTCCAGAGCTCAGCGAACGACAGCGAGGACATCACAGCATGACGAGTGCGCGTTTCCGGCCCACCCGCGCCGGGATCATCAACCTCTGGGACTACCGGGATCAGGAGTTCTCCTTCGCCGACGGCCGCCTCGTTCTCCGTGGCCCCAACGGTTCCGGCAAGACCAAGGCGCTCGAAGTGCTGTTCCCGTTCGTCTTCGACGGCAGGATCGAACCGCGGCGCCTCAACCCGTTCGCGGGCGAGGAACGAACCATGAAGTCGAACCTCCTGTATCGCGGGCAGGAGAGCGCGTACTCGTACGTCTGGATGGAGTTCTGCCGCGGCGCGAAGGACGACCCCGAAGCCGTCACCGTGGGAATCGGCATGCGCGCCTCCCGCACCAACGACAAGGTCACGCGCTGGTACTTCGTGGCCGACGGCAGGGTCGGCGTCGACTTCTCCCTGCTCGGCACGGACGACCGGCCGCTCACGAAGAAGCAACTCGGCGAACAGATCGGCACCGACTCCATCACCGACCGTCCGCTCGACTACCGCGCCGCCATCGACGCCCGCATGTTCGGGCTCGGTGTCCAGCGCTACGACCAGCTGATCAACCTCATCCTCACGCTGCGCCGCCCGCAGCTCGCGAAGAACCTCGATCCCAAGGGACTGTCGCAGGCACTCACCGACGGTCTGCGTCCCCTCGACGAACAACTGGTCCTCGAGGCGGCGCGCTCGTTCAGCGACATGGAGGAGGTCGGCCGGGCACTCGAAGGGCTGGCGGCGGCGGACCAGGCGGCGCAGAGCTTCGTCGGCGTGTACGCGAAATACCTTCGCCAGCAGGCGCGTACGGACGTCGACCAACTTGCGACCCGGCTCGACGCGGTGCGGTCCGGCATCACCGCCCTCCACGGGGCGGCAGCCGACCGGGCACGCAGTCAGGAGAGCCGGGAGGCCGCCGAAGAACGCTTCACCGTCGCCGAACGCGCACTCGACCAGGCCAACGCCACCCTCGACGCACTGAAGCGGTCGACCGCCTACGAGGGGCGGACGCAGCTCGACGACCTGGCGCAGGCCGTGTCGACGCTCGAGAAGTCGACGGCGCTGCAGGCAGAGAAGGCACGCAAGGCCAAGGCGACCCTCGAACAGCGGTCCGAGGAGCACGAGAAGGCCGGTGACGCCGTCACCCGCGCCGTCGAGGCGCTCGCCCACGCCGAGGACGAACTTCACGTCGCCGCCGAGGACGCCGGAATCACCTGGACCGCACTCCCCGACACCGCGCGCGCCGACCAGTTGACCGCGGCGCTGCGCGGGCACGCCGAGGAACGCGACGGCGACCTTCGCGCGGTCCGGGCCGCGCTCGCCACCGTCGAGAGGGCCGCCACCGAGCGGACCCGCGCCGACGACGCGGCGCGTCGCGGTCAGGAGCAACTCGACACCGCGAAGGTGGCCGTCCTCGAGGCCGAGACCGCGGTCGAATCGGCCCGCAGCCGGTGCGCCACCGAACTCCGCTCCTGGTGGACGGAACAGTCGTCCCTCTACGCCGAGATCGAGGCGCCCGCTGCGCTGTTCGACGCACTGGACACCGCCCTCCGCGGGATCGGCGACGAGGACGCCGCCACTCTGTCGGAGACGCTGACGGAGCAGACCAGGGACGCCGTCGACGCACTCCGGATGCGTCGTCAGCAGTACGACCGGGACGCCGCCGCCGCGGCCGAGGCGATCGCCGAATACGAATCTGTGCGCGCGGCAATCGAATCCGAGCACGACGACGCCCCACCCCTCCCGGCCGGCAGGCACGACACGCGGTCCGGGCTGACCGGTGCGCCGCTGTGGCGTCTGGTCCGGTTCGCCGACGGTGTCGACGCCGCGGTCGCGGCGGGAATCGAAGCCGCACTGGAGGCCGCGAACCTCCTCGACGGCTGGGTTCCCGTCGACGACGCGCTTCCCGACGTCGAATCCGAACAGTTCCTCGTGGCCCTCCCGGCCGGGGACCGGCCCACCGGCAGGACCCTCGCCGACGTTCTCGAAGTCGAACAGGACACGGGTGTTCCCGACGACCGCGTGCGCGGCATCCTCGAATCCATCGCCCTCGAATCCCTCGACCCCGCCGAGGGACCGGTGGGCGTTGCCCAGGACGGCGGGTACCGCCAGGGGATCCAGCGGGGACGACACACGAAATCGGATGCGGAGTACATCGGAACCACCGCGCGGGCCCGCAGGCGCGCCGCCCGACTCGTCGAACTCGACAGAACGCTCGCGGAAACCCGGGCGACGCTCGACGACACCCGGGCGTCCGCGGAGGCGGTGGCAGAGCTGCTGACGCGGACCACCGCGGCGGCGCGGGCCCTCCCCCGCACCGGATCGATCCTCACCGCGCTGAAGAAGGTCACCGAATCGGCAGGCGCGCTCCGCAGCCGTACCGACACCGCGACAGCTGTCGGTCGCGAACTCGACCAGGCCATCGCCGACCTGTCCGCGAAGGAAAAGCAACTCCGAGCCACCGCATCCACGCACCGGACACCCCACGTCGCCCGCGAGATCGACTCGCTCGCCGCGGCCGTGCGGCATTTCGAGAAGCAGGGCGAGATGGTGCAGCGGTGCAGGCGCGAACACGGCAAGGAAGTGGAGCACACACGACAGTCCGAGGACCGGCTGCACGAGGCGCGCGGCAACGCGGAGGAATACGCGGAGGAGGCCGCCGTCGCCGAAGAGGTCCTCGCGCAACAGATCCAGCGCCTCGGGACACTCCGCGACACGCTGGGCGCGGGGGCCGAGGAACTGGACCGGCAACTCGAGGAGGCGCACGCGCGGATCGAGGCGTGCAAGAAGGAGCAGCGCGACGCCCGAAAGGCAGACAAGGATGCGGGCGAGGCCATCGGCAAAGCCGAGGGCGCCTACAACACCGCCGTCCAGACGCTACGGCTGGCCCTCACCGAAACCCACGCCGACGCCGCCCACCTCGCGCCGTACGCCCGGCGCGACCTGCTCGAACTCCTCGGCGTCGACGGAGGCCACACCTGGCCCGCCAGCGCGGCGGCGTGGATGAGTGCCGAGCAGCTGGTGTACCGCATACAGAACGCCGGTCAGGACATCCCGATCCTGCCGCCCGAAGTGGACGCGCTGTTCCGCGCACTGGACAGCGCCACCGACTCGGTGCGGGTCAGCGACTCGGCACGCAAGTCGACGCGGACCGCGCTCACCACCGCGCTGCAGGATTTCGACGCACAACTCGCCGCCGCCGGCCAGGACTACCGGCTGCAGTGGGACGCACCCGACGGCCTGACGGTGGTGCAGGTGCAGGACGACGAGGGTTACTCGTCGATCGGCGAGTTCGCCGCCCGCATCGCGTCCGCGCGCTCCGACCAGGAACTGCTGCTCACCGAATCCGAACGTCGCATCCTCGAGGACGCGCTGCTCACGGGTCTCGCTCAGCAGATTCACGAACGGACCGTCGACGCCCGCGAACTCATCGCCCGGATGGGCACCGAGATGCGGGAGCGGCGGATGTCGTCGGGCAACACCATCGGCGTCCACTGGGTCCTCGCCGACAACCTCGACGACAGCGCGAAGGCCATCTCCAAACTGCTCGAGCGCGACACCTCGGCGCTGGGCCCGGACGAGCTCGCCACCATGCGCGCCCACTTCGCCCACCAGATCAGGACTGCCCGCGCCGCCCACCCGGAGCGGTCGTACCCGGAGATCCTGGCGTCCGCCCTCGACTACCGGCGGTGGCGGGTGTTCTCGTTCACCCTGATCAGCGGCAACGGCACCGAGGACAGGCTGACGGTCGCCCGGCACAGCGCACTCTCCGGCGGCGAGCAGTCCGTCTCGCTGCATCTGCCGCTGTTCGCCGCGGCGCACGTGATGCTCGACTCGGCCGACCCGCACGCCCCGCGGCTGCTGGCGCTGGACGAGGCGTTCGCCGGCGTCGACGACAACGGCCGGGCGGAACTGCTCGGCCTCAGCGTGCAATTCGACCTCGACCTGTTCATGACCGGGTTCGACCTGTGGATCACCTACGGCGGCGTGCCGGGCTGCGCACACTACGATCTGGCGCACTCGACGGCGGAGCAGAGCGTCAGCGCCACCCTCCTCGTGTGGTCCGACGGTGAACTACTCGCCGAACACGACGGCACCGACCTGGCGCAGGCGCTCGGTTCGCCCCTCCGCCGGCGCGTCCCGACTCCCGCGGAGGGTGCCCTCGAGTTCGCCTGACCCGTGAGTACTTGTTAACCGCGGGCGGTTAACAAGTACTCACGGGCGGCGGAGCCGCACGCCGAGAAGGGCATCCACGGCCGCGGCGAATTCGGTCGGCGCGTTCGTGTCGGAACCGCCGTTGTCGAGGGCGCGGCGGGCCCAGCCGTCGAGGGCGTCGAGCGCCTTCGGGGTGTCGAGATCGTCCGCGAGATGCTGCCGCAGCCGGGCGATCGTGTCGGTCGCCGACTGCGCCGACTCGAGTGCGGCGGCGTCCTTCCACAACTGCAGCCGGGTGTGGGCGTCGGCGAGAACCTGCTCGGTCCACGGACGGTCCTGCCGGTAGTGACCGGACAGCAGTCCGAGGCGGATGGCGGCGGGGTCGACGCCCTCGCCGCGCAGTTTCGACACGAACACGAGGTTGCCGCGGCTCTTCGACATCTTCTCGCCGTCGAGACCGATCATGCCGGTGTGCACGTAGTGGCGGGCGAAACGGCGGTCCCCGGTGGCCGACTCGGCGTGCGCCGCGGAGTACTCGTGGTGCGGGAAGATCAGGTCGCTGCCGCCGCCCTGGACGTCGAAACCCGAGCCGATGCGGTTGAGGGCGATGGCCGAGCACTCGATGTGCCAGCCGGGACGCCCGGGACCGAACGGCGACGGCCAGGACGGCTCACCCGGCCGAGCCGCGCGCCACACCAGCGCGTCGAGGGGATTCTGCTTGCCGGGGCGGTCGGGGTCGCCGCCGCGTTCGGCGAAGAACGTGTCCATCGTCGCGCGGTCGTAGCCGGATTCGTACCCGAACTGTTCCGTCGCGTCGGCGCGGAAGTACACGTCGGGGAATTCGGGGTCGTCGACGACGTAGGCGGCGCCGGACGCGACGAACTTCTCGACCATCTCGATCACTTCGCCGATCGATTCCACCGCACCGATGTAGTCGCGTGGGGGAAGGACCCGGAGGGCTTCCATGTCCTCACGGAACAGCGCCGTCTCCCGCATTCCGAGGACGACCCAGTCCTCGCCGTCACGATTGGCGCGCTCGAACAGCGGGTCGTCCACGTCGGTGACGTTCTGGACGTAGTGCACGTCGTGCCCGGCGTCACGCCAGATCCGGTTCACCAGATCGAACGTCAGGTAGGTGGCCGCGTGACCGAGGTGGGTCGCGTCGTACGGGGTGATACCGCACACGTACATCGTGGCCGTGCGCCCGGGGGTGACCGGGCGAACCTGACGGTCGGCGGTGTCGAACAACCGCAGCGGAGGCCCCTGGCCTGGAACGGACGGGACAGCGGTTTCGGACCAAGACTGCATGACAGCGAGCCTAGTGGACCCGCGTTTCCGCCTCGGAGGGAGCCGCCGCCCCCCGGGCTCCGAACGGGTCGCTCAGAACGCGGGCCACGGGATGGGCCGGTGACCGTTCGGCCGGGGCATCACGGGCGCGGCGAGCAGATCCACGGCGCGCTCGTACAGCGCGGCGACCTCGTCCGACGTGATGTGCTCGCCGAGCCGCGCACCGAAGTCGCCCTCCAGCGAGGAGATCAGTTCGGCGATGTCGACGACGAGGGCGCCCGGCACGTCCGTCCCGGCCCACCCCCACAGCACGGTCCGCAGCTTGTTCTCCGTGTGCAGGCAGATGCCGTGGTCGACGCCGTAGACGGAACCGTCGAGACCCTCGAGAGCATGGCCACCCTTGCGGTCGGCGTTGTTGATCAGCACGTCCAGGACGGCCATCCGCTGCAATCGCGGATCGTCGGCGTGGATCAGCGCGACCGGTTCGCCGTCCATGTCGGTGGCGCGCAGGATCTCGAACCACCCCTCGGGGATCGCGTCGGGCGCGCAGATGTCGACCAGGTCGAGACCGCCGGTGTCGTCGGCGTGCCGGTCCGGGGTGTCGACCCACCGCTGCACCATCCCCGGGCCGAACGGACCGTCCCGCAGGAGAGTGCGGGGAATCACACCCCACCCGAGCTGCTCGGACACGAGATACGACGCGTACTCACGTCCGGCGAGCGTGCCGTCGGGGAAGTCCCACAGCGGGCGCTCCCCGCGGACCGGTTTGTACACGCAGCGGACGGTGTTCTCACCCGCGGCCGCGTCGCAGACCAGGGTGGCGTTGCTGGCGTGGGTGATCTGGCCGATGAGGGTCAGCTCGCCGGACTCCAGGGGATCGGACTCCTCGGCAGGCAACCGTCAGTCCTCCTCGTCCATTTCCGGGGTGAGTCCGAAGCTCTGGCCGCGGCGGTACCCGTTGGTGCGGATGCAGATGTGTCCCTCCGGGGCGAGCGGCTCACCGCACAGCGGGCACGGCGCGCGACCGGCGGCGATGACCCGTTCGGACCGCAACGAGAAGTCCCTCGCCTGCAGCGGGGTGAGGAAGACGCGCACGGCGTCCGGCCCGTCCTCGGAGTCGTCGAGGACGACGGACTCGTCGAATTCCGTCTCGCTGACGGCGAGCAGTTCCACCACGACGGCTCCGGCGTCCGCGTCCCAGCCCAGGCCCATCGTCCCGACCCGGAACTCGGCGTCGATCGGGGTGACGAGTGGGCTGGAGTCGTCCAGTTCGGCCCCTTCCGGGGGAACGTCCGTCCCGAATCTGCGGTGGACTTCCTCGAGGAGAAGACCCATCCGGTCGGCCAGTACTTGAACCTGCTGTTTCTCGAGCAGGACGCTGATCACTCGCGCCTCGTGTACGGCCTGGAGATAGAACGACCTGTCGCCGGGTTCACCCACCGTCCCGGCAATGAATCGGTCAGGAGTGCGGAATACGTGAATTGCGCGTGACATTGCACCTCCTTCAGCTGGAGCCGGGCCCACTGCGGCGCTGCCCACTCGTTGTTCCGTCGGACTGTTCCTCGCAGCATGCTGCGTTCATTATCCGTCAATCGTCCCCGCCGGGGTCCGGCCAATCGTCACAGGCGGACCTCCCCGCCGGGCACTGATCCGGATACTTCGGCCCGGGCGCCGTCGCCGGACACCGGTGGGGTGTTCACTCCGGACAGATCGGCCCCGGTGTCGTTCATCTTCAGCACGTAGGGGCGGGTGGAGGTGTATCGGACGACGCTGATGGAGGCGGGTTCCGCGACGATGCGCTGGAATCCGTCGAGGTGCGCGCCGAGGGCGTCCGCGAGGACCGATTTGATGACGTCGCCGTGCGAGCACGCCACCCATACGACGTCGCGGCCGTGGAGTTCCGCGAGCCGGGCGTCGTGCTCCCGGACCGCGGCGACGGCTCTCGCCTGGACCTGGGCGAGCCCTTCTCCGCCGGGGAACACGGCGGCGGACGCGTGCTGCTGCACGATCTTCCACAGCGGTTCCTCGAGCAGGACCTTCAGCTCGCGGCCCGTCCACTCGCCGTAGTCGACCTCGACCAGCCGGTGTTCCACCACCGGGGTGAGGCCCCGCGCCCGGGCGAGCGGTTCCACCGTCTGCTCGCACCGCACGAGCGGTGAACGCACGATCTCCTCGATCGCCACGTCCGCGAGCCGGGCCACGATCGCCTGCGCCTGCTCGCGGCCGCGGTCGTCGAGTTCGACTCCCGGTGACCGGCCGGCAAGCGTGTGTGCGGTGTTCGAGGTCGACCGCCCGTGGCGCAGCAGCACAACTGTCATTGGCCCAGCCTAGTGTCGCGCACTCCCCGACCGCCCGATCTCAGGTGGCCGACACGACGCCGGTCGCGAGAAGCGACAGGACGACGACGCCGAGGATGATGCGGTAGCCGACGAACCAGTACATGGAGTGATCGACGACGAAACGCAGCAGCCACGCGATCGACGCGTAACCGATGGCGAAGGCGATCACGGTCGCGACGAGGAGCTGCGGACCGCTCGCGTTGAGACCCTCACCGGCCGGTTCGAATGCGTCCGGCAGGCTGAACAGCCCGGACGCGACGACCGCGGGGATGGCGAGAAGGAACGAATAGCGGGCCGCGGCTTCACGGGTGAGTCCGAGGAAGAGGCCGGCGCTGATCGTGCCGCCCGACCGCGAGACCCCGGGGATCAGGGCGAGCGCCTGGGCCGAACCCATGATGATGCCGTCCTTGGCGCGCAGGTCTTCCACGGGGCGCACCTTCCGCCCGTAGTACTCGGCCGCCGCGATGACCAATGCGAACACGATCAGCATGGTGGCGATCAGCCACAGGTTGCGGGCGCCGGTGCGGATCTGGTCCTTGAACAGGAACCCGAGCACACCCACCGGGATCGTGCCGATGATCACATACCAGCCCATCCGGTAATCGAGATCACTGCGATGCTCGGCATGAAACAGTCCCCGGAACCAGCCGGCGATGATCCGTCCGATGTCCCGGGCGAAGTAGATGAGCACCGCGGCCTCGGTGCCGAGCTGGGTGACGGCGGTGAACGAGGCACCGGCGTCGTCACCGAAGAAGATCTCCGACACGATCCGGAGATGGCCCGACGAGGAGATGGGCAGGAACTCGGTCAATCCCTGCACGGCACCGAGGACAATCGCCTGGAGCCAGGTCATCGCCTCGCCCATCACTCACCGGCCCCGGGGCCGAATGTGCCGCTCTGACGCCAATTTCCCATGTCGCGTTCGTAATTCACCGGCGCCACGGTACCGGGGCAGGTGACCTCCGGCAGAATCCGGCGTGGCAGGACCCCTGCCACGCGATACCCCACTACTCTGCTCCTGTGGTGACCGGTTCCGGGGGGCACCAGCATCTTCGGGGGGCGAAGCCCGGGGTGCAGCTACGGTACGAGACGCAGGCGGTTATGGAACAGAGATCGGTCGGAGCAAGCGGGTTGCGAGTGTCACGTCTCGGGCTGGGCACGCTCACCTGGGGCCGGGACACCGACGGCGACGAGGCCGCCGCGCAGATCGCGGCGTTCGTCGATGCGGGTGGGACCCTCGTCGACACGTCCCCCGCGTACGGCGACGGTGCAGCGCAGCGGATCCTGGCGGAATTGCTCGACGACGTGGTGCCGCGCACGGAACTCGTCCTGAGCTCGAGTTCGGGGATCAACCCGGCGGGACCCTCGCGAATCGACTGCTCGCGACGGGGTCTCGTCGCCCAGCTCGACGCGACCCTGCGCGAGCTCGGCACCGATTACCTGGATATGTGGCAGGTCGCCACGTGGGATCCGTTCACGCCGGTCGACGAGGTCGCGGCCACACTCGATTTCGCGGTGTCCAGCGGCCGGGTCCGGTACGTCGGGGCGCGGGGTTACCTGGGCTGGCAGCTCGCGACCGCGGCAGGCGCGTCCCGGAGCACCACGCTCGTCGCCACCCAGGTGGAGTACTCGCTCCTCGCGCGGGGTGTCGAGGAAGAGCTCGTTCCGGCCGCCGCCCACCACGGCGTCGGCGTGTTCGCGGCCGTTCCGCTGGCCCGCGGGGTGCTGACCGGCAAATACCGCAACGGCATCCCCGTCGATTCACGCGGGGCCGACGAAGCCCACGCGCAGGACGTCCAGAGCTATCTCACCGACTCGTCCGTGCGGGTGGTGGACGCGGTCGTGACGGCGGCCGACGGCCTCGGCACGTCCCCGCTGGCGGTCGCACTCGCCTGGGCCCGCGACCGTCCCGGCGTCGCGAGCGCGGTCGTCGGGGCCAGGGACATCGCCCAGCTGACCGGAGTGCTCGTCGCCGAGGAGCTGGAATTGCCCGCCGCGATCGCGGCCGCGCTCGACGACGTCAGCGCGTAACGCGGGCGGGCCGGCGCACGTGCACCTGCAGTTCACGTGCAGGGCAGGCTAACCTGGTGCCCACCGGCCGACGTCCGTAGATCCGCAGGAGAGTCCATGACCACGCTGAACGAGGCCGACGCGGCCGACCGCGGAACCGTCGGCTTCGCCGAGCGCATCAAGGCGGGCACGGACGCCGCTCACCGGGAAACCGAGCAGTCCCGTTTCGTCGGGGCCCTGCTCGCCGGGGAACTCACCTCGGACGGTTACGCCGAACTGCTCGCGCAGACGTACCTCGTCTACCGCGAACTCGAGGACGCCGGGCGCGCCCACGCCGGCAGCCCCGTCGTGTCGCCGTTTCTCCACGACGAGCTGTTGCGGGTTCCGTCGCTGGAGGCGGATCTCGCCTTCCTGCGCGGGCCGTCGTGGCGGGACACCGTCTCCGCGCTGCCCGCCACCACCCGCTACGTGGAACGGCTCCGCGAGGTGGCGTACGAATGGCCCGCCGGTTTCGTTGCGCACCACTACATCCGGTACATGGGCGATCTGTCGGGTGGGCAGATCATCCGGCGCATGCTCGAGCGCGCCTACGGGTACAGCACCGACGGCCTGCAGTTCTACATCTTCGACGAGATCCCGAAACCGAAGGTGTTCAAGGACGGCTACCGCGCGAAACTCGACGCCGCGCCGCTCTCTCCGGAGGATCAGCGGCGGGTGATCGACGAGGTCAACCTCGCGTACCGCCTCAACGGCGCCCTGTTCGCCGACCTCGAGGCGGGCATCGACCGGTATCTCGCACGATGAAGTCGATGTTCCGGGCCTTCACGAACAGGTCGCTCTTCGCCGTCCTCGTCCTGCTCCTGGTGTCTGTGGTGGCGGTCTCGGCGTGCAGTTCCGGTGCCGGCGACAATGCGGGCGGCACCGGCGGCGCGCGCACGGCGGTTCTCGACGACCTGAATCCTGAGCCTCTCGCGTCCGCGGCGACACCGGCGTTGCCCGTCACGGTCCGCAGTTTCGACGGGGTGGACGTGACCATCACGGACGCGAGCCGGATCGTGACCGCGGATCGCTACGGAACGCTCACCGAGACGGTGTTCGCGCTGGGGCTCGGCGACAACGTGGTGGGCCGGGACATCGCGTCCGAGTTCCCGGCCGCGCAGCACGTGCCGGTGGTCACACCCGGCGGGCAGTCCCTCAACGCCGAGGCCATCCTCGACCTGGCGCCGACGGTGATCCTCACCGACACGAGCATCGGGCCGCAGGCGGTGCAGGATCAGCTCCGGGCGGCCGGCGTGCCGGTCGTCTACTTCGATCCGACGCGCACCCTCGACGGCGTGCCCGGCCAGATCACCGCGGTGGCGAATGCGCTCGGTGTGCCGGAGCAGGGCCGGGAACTCGCGGACCGCACGGAGAACGAGATCGCGGCGGCCCGCAGTCGCGCCCCTGAAGGCGAGAATCCGCTGAAGATCGCGTTTCTCTATCTGCGCGGCACCGCGATCACCATGATCGGCGGCCCGGGTTCGGGGGCCGACTCCCTGATCGACGCGCTCGGCGCTGTCGACGCCGGCACCGCCTCGGGGATCACGCAGCAGTTCGCGCCGATCACCAGCGAGGCGCTGATCGCCGCCGCCCCCGACGTGCTTCTCCTGATGACCGGGGGGCTCGAGTCGATCGGCGGGATCGAGGGCCTGGAGAAGATCCCCGGAGTGGCGCAGACACCGGCGGGCCGGAACCAGCGGGTCGTGGATATGCAGGACGGGGTGCTTCTCAGCTTCGGCCCGAACACCGGTCGCGTCCTGGGCGCCCTGGCCGACGCCGTCTACCCGGCCGCCACTCGATGACCGTCGAAGACCTCGACGCTCCCGGTAAGTCCTCGCCACGCACCCGGACCGGTGCCGTCCTCGGCGGTCTGCTGATCGCCCTCGCCGTCGCCGCCGTGTTCTCGGCCTGCATCGGTCAGGTGCCGACCGGTCCCGGGGAGGTCGTCGGCAGCATCCTGCACCGAATCGGACTGGATCTCGGGCCGATGCCCGCGCACCCCAGCGGCGAAGTGACGCTGTGGGAGGTCCGGTTTCCGCGCGTGGTCCTCGCGATCCTGGTGGGGGCGGCACTCGGATGCGCGGGAGCGTTGCTGCAGGGTGTGTTCGCCAACCCGCTCGCCGAACCCGGCGTCATCGGAGTGTCGGCAGGTGCCGCGGTCGGAGCCAGCGCGGCGATCGTCGTCGGCGCGTTCGCGGCCGGGTGGACGGTGGCCGGAGCCGCCTTCGTCGCCGGACTGGTCACGACCGTCGCCGTCTATCTCCTGGCCCGGCACGAGGGTCGGACGGAGGTCGTCACCCTCGTCCTGACCGGTGTCGCGGTCAACGCGTTCGCCGGCGGACTCATCGCCTTCTTCACGTTCGTCGCGTCCCCTGCGGCACGCGATCAGATCGTGTTCTGGCAATTGGGCAGCCTCAACGGGGCCACTTGGAGCGCGGTAGCGGTAGTGGCGCCGATGACGGTCGCCGGGATCGCCGCCACCATGATGATCGCCGGGAAACTCGACCTGCTCTCGCTCGGCGAGAACGCGGCACGCCACCTCGGCCTCGACGTCGAACGGCTGCGTCAGATCGCGGTGCTGATCGTCGCCCTGCTCGTCTCGTCCAGCGTGGCCTTCACCGGGATCATTCTCTTCGTCGGACTGGTGGTCCCGCACCTGATGCGCATCGCCGTCGGACCGGGCCACCGAGCCCTCATCCCGGCGAGCGCACTGTGCGGATCCCTCGTGCTGCTGCTCGCCGACCTGGGCGCCCGCTCGCTCGTGGCCAACGCGGACCTCCCGCTCGGCATGCTCACGGCCCTCGTCGGCGGGCCCTTCTTCTTCTGGTTGCTGCGCCGCACCCGGGCCAGTCAGGGCGGGTGGGCATGAGTCCGTCGTTCCACCCGCTCCGCACCCGCGTCGGCGAGGCCCTCGATCAGAACCTGTTCCGGCGGACCGACCCGGTGCCCCCGCCGCGACCCTCGGGGGCCGTGACGCTGCGGGCGGAGGGTATTGCCGTCACCCGCGGTGGAAGACCCGTTCTCGACGACGTGTCCGTGGACGTGCGGATCGGGGAGGTTCTCGTTCTCGTCGGCCCCAACGGGGCGGGCAAGTCGACACTCCTCGCGGCGCTGTCGGGTGATCAGGACGTGCACGCGGGCAGCGTCGAACTCGACGACCGGGACCTCGGCGAGTGGACGGCGCTCGAGATGGCCCAGCGACGCGCGGTCCTCCCCCAGCAGAACACGGTCGGATTCTCGTTCACCGCACGTCAGGTGATCACGATGGGCCGGTCCCCGTGGGCGCGCACACCCCGCAGCGACGACGACGCCGCCGCGATCGCCGAGGCCGTGCGGATCTGTGACGTCGTGGCGTTCGCCGACCGGCCGTTCACCGCGCTGTCGGGCGGTGAACGCGCCCGCGTGGCGCTGGCCCGGGTGCTGGCGCAGCGGACCGAGACGATCCTGCTGGACGAGCCCACCGCCGCCCTCGATCTCGGCCATCAGGAGACGGTGATGCGCCTGGCCCGCTCCCGCGCGGAACAGGGTACTGCGGTGGTGGTCGTGCTCCACGACCTCGCGCTCGCCGCCGCGTACGCGGACCGGATCGTGGTCCTCGAGCAGGGCCGCGTCGCAGCCGACGGACCTCCCCGCGACGTCCTGTCCGAGGGCTTGCTGACCCGGGTGTACGGGCACCCGGTCGAGGTCATCGCGCATCCGGTGACCGGCGCGACCCTCGTCCTCCCCCGCCGCGACCACCGCTAGTGGCCGGCGGTCACAGTCCGTCGATGACCGCCCCGAGACGGCTGAGGACCGCCCGCACGGTGATGCCGTCCTCCGGCCGTGCCGACAGGGAATCGGGATCGGACACGGCGTCGCGCACGACGGCGACGATGCTGCGCTCGTCGGTCAGGTCGATCTCCCGGACCGAGCGCCGCGCGGAGGCCACGACGTCGTCCGGGTCCGGGACCTCGGTTTCGACGTCGGCGCGGTACACCTCGACGTGCATCGTGCTCTTGCGCACGCGGAATGCGTAGGAGTTGCCTTCGGCGGTCCGGCCGAAGCCGTGCGCGTGCGGACCGACCGAGATGTCTTCGACGGTGAACGTCGGCGTTTCGGGTGCTTCCACGGTCTGCTCCTCGATGACCTGGGCCGGCGGTCGGGAAACCACCGGGCGCGGGGTCGATGTTTCTCACGGTATCGCCTCGGCACCCGCTCGGCACCGACCGAATTCGTGGGCGTTTCGCGGATCAGGGATGCTAGTGGACAGTTGTGCAGGTGTAGGTCGTTGAGAGAACCCCGAGGAGCAGCACATGGGTAGACCGGGAGCGCGCGTCGTCGCCTCGTGTATCGGAGCGGCATTTCTGCTGGTCACGGGTTGTTCGTCGAACTCCGACGAAGATCAGGCGATCACGATCGCACCCGCGAGTGCCGCGCAGTCCCCGGCGCAGAGCACCGCGCCCGCGGGTGTCGTCCACCCCGTCGGCCTGCCGATCGATTCGACCACATTCGACCCCGAGACCCGCACGACCGTCGTCCTCGGCGGCGAAGGCAACCAGATCCTGCTGTTCCCGGTCGGCGATTTCACGGCGGCTCCGCGCACGATTCCGCTGGACGGGGCCGTCGCCCAAGTCTCCCTGGCCCCCGGGGGCGTGGCCCTTCTCGCGATGAACACGCAGGTAGGGCGGCTCGACCTGCGCACGGGTGAGGTGACGTTCGTCCCCGCCGACGGCGATGTCCGTTCGGTCGCGCAGTTGCCCGACGGTCGGCTGGCGATGGGCCTCGGCAATGGCGAGATTCACATCGTGAACACCGAGACGAACGAGTCACAGGTGATCGACGGCCTCACCTCCGTCGACGGGCTGGCCGTCGTCGGAGACTCGCTCACCGCCCTCGACCGCGGTCAGACGTCCGTCACCGCCGTCGACGTCCCCGGCTCCGCGCTCGGCGTCGCGCTGCGCGCCGGTGAAGGCGCGACGCAACTCACCACCGACCACTACGGGCGGATCCTCGTCACCGACACCACCGGCGACGAACTGCTCGCCTACACCACCGACACGCTGATGCTCCGCCAGCGGTTCCCGGCCGGACTCGCGCCGTACGCCGTCGCCTACGACGACACCGCCGACCGGGCGTGGGTCACGCTGACCGGAACCAACGAGGTGGTCGGATTCGACCTGTCCAGCGGTGTCGGCGTGGAAACGGCCCGGTATCCCACCGTCCGGCAGCCGAACTCTGTCACTGTGGATACCGTGAACGGTGACCTCCTGATCGGTTCCGCGACGGGAGACGGTTTGCAGCAGATCCCGACGAGGAGTTCGTAGATGGCATCGCATTCACGTCGACTCCCCTCCGGGTGGGAGATCGAATCCGAGGACTACGAGTACGTGCCGCTTCGGCTGCCACCCGACGTCACCCGGGTCAGCGCTTCGATGCGCTTGGCCCTCCAGGCGGAATTCGGCGGCTGGGAGTTGTCGCGGGTTCGCCTGTACTCCGACGGAAGCCGCCGAGTGCTGCTCAAACGAAAGAAGACCGCTCACCATGTCCCCGACCCCGCAATCTAGGGAGACCTCCTTGTACCACCTGCTCTTACGGGTGATGTTCCGCCTTCCTCCGGAGCGCATTCATCACCTGGCCTTCGCTGCGATGCGCCTGGTCACGCGGTTCTCGCCGCTGCGCCAACTCGTGGGCAGGGTTCTCGTGGTGGACGATCCGGTACTGCGGAACACCGTGTTCGGACTCGACTTCCCGGCGCCGCTCGGGCTGGCCGCCGGGTTCGACAAGGACGCCACCGGTGTCGACGCCTGGGGTCCACTCGGATTCGGGTTCGCCGAGGTGGGCACCGTCACCGCTCAGGCTCAGCCCGGCAATCCGGCTCCCCGCCTGTTCCGGCTGCCGGCGGACCGCGCCCTGATCAACAGGATGGGGTTCAACAACCACGGCGCGGGCAACGCGGCCAATCACCTCCGTCAGCGCCGGGCCGGTGTCCCGATCGGCGCGAACATCGGCAAGACCAAGATCGTGGACGCTGCGGACGCCCCCGCCGATTACACGGCGAGCGCGCATCTGCTCGGCCCGCTCGCCGATTTCATGGTGGTCAACGTCAGCTCCCCGAACACCCCGGGGCTGCGCGACCTGCAGGCGGTCGAATCTCTCCGGCCGCTCCTGCGTGCGGTTCTCGACTCCGTGACCGTGCCGGTGCTCGTGAAGATCGCCCCGGACCTGTCCGACGACGACGTCGACGCGGTCGCCGATCTCGCCCTCGAGCTCGGACTCGCCGGCATCGTCGCGACCAACACCACCATCCGCCGAGACGGGCTGAACACCCCGGACGACGAGGTGACGGCAATCGGCGCGGGCGGCCTGTCCGGACCTCCGGTCGCAGAACGATCCCTCGAGGTCCTGCGCCGCCTGCACGCGCGGGTCGGGGATCGCCTGGTGCTGATTTCCGTCGGCGGCATCGAGACGGTCGACCAGGCGTGGGAACGCATCCTGGCCGGGGCGTCCCTCGTGCAGGGGTACACCGGCTTCATCTACGGCGGCCCGTTCTGGGCTCGCCGCATCCACAAGGGCCTGGCCCGGAAGGTGCGCGAGGCCGGCTATTCCTCGGTCGCCGATGCGGTCGGCGCAGGCGCCGTGCGCTGACCGAACCCGCACCGGAGACCGGTGGCCGGCGATTCCTGGGAAATCGCCGGCCACCGGTGTTTTTCCGGAATTACTGCTCGTACGTCCCCTGGATCTTCGCGCGGGCGATCGCGTGGGAGAACAGGTTGAACCCCAGGAACGCCGGCGTCGAGTCGGCCGTGACGCCGTCGAGGATCTCCACGTCGACCGCGTGGACCACGATGATGTAGCGGTGCGGGCCGTGGCCTGCCGGCGGCGCAGCGCCGAGGAAGCGGCTCAGACCTGCGTCGTTCTTCAGCGTGATCGCACCGCTCGGGAGCCCGGTTCCGTCGTCGTCGCCCGCGCCACTGACCAGCGTGGTCGTGTCGGCCGGAATGTTGGCGACCGCCCAGTGCCAGAACCCGGACGCCGTCGGCGCGTCGGGGTCGTACACCGTCACCGCGAAGCTCTTGGTCTCGGCGGGGAACCCCGACCACGACAGCTGCGGTGAGTTGTCGTGGCCGCCTGCGCCGAAGATTCCGCTGACCTGTTCCTTGTTCAGCGGCTGCCCGTCGGTGACGTCGGTGGAGGTCAGCTCGAAACTCGGCAGGTCGGGAAGGGCCTCGTACGGGTCGTGTGACATGCGGTTCCTCTCTTGTCGCGTATCGGTTTCCGGATCAGCTGTGGAGCAGAAAATGTTCCAGCACGCGTGTACCGAACAGTAGTGCGTCCACGGGTACCCGTTCGTCGACGCCGTGGAACAGCGCGCTGAAATCCAGGTCGGCGGGCAATTGCAGCGGTGCGAATCCGAAGCACCGGATGCCGAGCTTCGCGAACGCCTTGGCGTCGGTTCCGCCCGACAGCATGTACGGCACGGTCCGGGCGCCGGGGTCGTGCGCGAGGATGGCGTCGTTCATCGCGTCGACGAGGTGTCCGTCGAACGTCGTCTCGTAGGAGTCGAGCTTGGTGATCCACTCGCGCGTGACGTCCGGCCCGATGAGTTCGTCGACCGTCGCCTCGAACTCGGCCTGCCTACCGGGCAGGATCCGGCAGTCGACGACGGCCTCCGCGGTCTGCGGGATGACGTTGGCCTTGTAACCGGCCGACAGCATGGTCGGGTTGGCCGTGTCCCGGAGCGTGGCACCGAGGATGTTGGCGATGGTGCCGAGCTTCGCGAGGGTGCCGTCGAGGTCCGGCGACTCCGGGTCGAAGTCGAGTCCGGTCTCCTCCCCGGCCGCCGCGAGGAACTCTGCCACCGAATCGGACATGACCAACGGGAACGTGTGCGCCCCCAGCCGGGCGACGGCCTGCGCCAGGATGGTGACGGCGTTCTCGCCGTGCAGGAACGAACCGTGTCCGGCCCGCCCCTTCGCGGTGAGCCGCATCCATCCGAGCCCCTTCTCCGCCGTCTCGACGAGATAGAGCCTGCGGTCCGTGCCGTCCGGGCGGGCAACGGTCAGGGAGAAACCACCGACCTCGCCGACCGCTTCCGTGACGCCCTCGAACAGGTCGGGACGATTCTCGACCAGCCACTGGCAGCCGTATTTGCCACCGGCCTCCTCGTCGGCGACGAACGCGAACACGAGGTCGCGGGGAGGAACGACGCCCTCCGCCTTGAACTGGCGGGCAACCGCCAGGATCATCCCGACCATGTCCTTCATGTCGACGGCGCCGCGGCCCCACACGTAACCGTCCTCGACAGCGCCGGAGAACGGGTGGACGCGCCAATCGGCCGGTTCTGCGGGGACGACGTCGAGGTGACCGTGCAGCAACAGTGCGCCGCGGTCGGGGTCCGAGCCCTTCAGCCGTGCGAACACGTTGCCGCGACCCGGTGCACCCGACTCGACGTATTCGGTCTCGTAGCCCACCTCCTGCAGCTGGGACGCCACCCACTCCGCACACTCGCGCTCGCCCTTCGTCGTCGCGAGCTCTCCGGTGTTGGACGTGTCGAAGCGGATCAGCGAACTGACGAGATCCACGACTTCGGCTTCGGCGCGACCCTGGCCTGGGGTTTCCTGTGTAGTTGGCACTCCACTTTCCTACCACCGGACAGGCGGAAACGCTCAGGTGAGAGGGGCGATTTGGGCCGTGGCGGTTCATCGGTTAATCTTTTGCAGCACCCAGGAAATGGGGGCAGGCAAGTCCGAGTGGCGGAATGGCAGACGCGCTAGCTTGAGGTGCTAGTGTCCTATTAACGGACGTGGGGGTTCAAGTCCCCCCTCGGACACTCTGAGTTGAGACAGACGAAAAGGCCCCGGTTCAATCGAACCGGGGCCTTCTTCGTGAGAGGGCGAAGTTCGATGGGTGAAACAACGACGACGATCGATCCGGCGGATCTCGAGATCTGCCTGAAAGTTCTCGATCTGGCGGCGGAACTCGACGACGCGGATCCCGATTCCGTCACGGTCCAGCGTGCTGTCGGTCACCTTTTCAAGAAGCTGAAGAAGCGCAGGCGGATCGCGGCCCGCGACGCCGTCTCCGAGGCCGACCGCAAGGTCGTCGCCGCCACCGCGACGGGCTCCCCCGACCGGATCGACGACGAGACCGCGGGCATCCCGCTGACGTCGAACGCCGACGGCGCGTCCGCGGGCACCCTGATCCGGCCCCGCCCCTGCTACATCTGCAAGCAGCGCTACACGAGGGTCGATGCGTTCTACCACCAGCTGTGCCCCGAGTGCGCGACGAAGAGCCGCGCCAAGAGGGATGCGCGCGCCGACCTCACCGGACGCCGGGCGCTGCTGACCGGTGGTCGCGCCAAGATCGGGATGTACATCGCGCTGCGATTGCTCCGCGACGGCGCCCACACCACCATCACGACGCGCTTCCCGAACGACGCCATCCGCCGCTTCAAGGCGATGGAGGACAGCAGCGAGTGGATCCACCGGCTTCGGGTGGTCGGTATCGATCTGCGCGACCCGGCGCAGGTCGTCGCGCTCGCCGACTCGGTCGCCGCGCAGGGCCCGCTGGACATCCTGATCAACAATGCCGCGCAGACGGTGCGCCGCTCACCCGGTGCGTACAGCGCGCTGGCGGACGCCGAGTCCGGTGCGCTTCCGTCCGGCGACCTTCCCGACGTCCTGACGTTCGGCAAGACCAGCGACGCCCACCCGGCGGCGCTCGCCGGATCGCTGTCCGACGTGTCCGTGATGGCGGGCGCTGCGCTGTCCCCCGACGCGGTGAGTTCGCTCGCACTGGTCGCGAAGTCGGCGTCTCCGGACCGGATCGACCAGGGTCTCGCGATCGACGCCGGCGGTCTGCTGCCCGATCTGGCGCACACGAACAGCTGGGTCCAAACGGTCGAGGAAGTCGACCCGATCGAGCTGCTCGAGGTCCAGTTGTGCAATTCGGTCGCCCCGTTCATCCTCGTGTCCCGGCTGCGGCCCGCGATGGCGGCGGCAGGTGCCCGACGCAAGTACGTGGTGAACGTCTCTGCGATGGAAGGCCAGTTCAGCCGCGCCTACAAGGGTCCAGGGCATCCGCACACCAACATGGCGAAGGCAGCGCTGAACATGCTCACCCGCACCAGCGCGAAGGAGATGCTCGAGGACGGCATTCTCATGACCGCGGTGGACACGGGATGGATCACCGACGAGCGGCCGCACTACACGAAGATGCGTCTGGCAGACGAGGGTTTCCATGCCCCCCTCGATCTCGTCGACGGCGCCGCCCGCGTCTACGACCCCATCGTCCAGGGCGAGCAGGGCGTCGATCTGCACGGCTGCTTCCTGAAGGACTACGAGCCCTCACCCTGGTGATCGAGCACCACCCGGATCCGTGTTCGAGAGCATCGACACAGCGGGAGCACTCTCCGGCGCGGGGATAATGGACGTGGTACCGATCCCTGAATATGGAGGCGCTTCATGGCGATAGCCGTTGTCCACCGAGACAGCCCGGAAGGCCGGGCGGCCATCGTCCACGCCGCCCGCGAGGCTGTGCAACGACGGGAACAGCTACTCGTCCTCCACGTGCTCGACGACGACCCCGGGCAGGATGCCGAGTCCGACCGGTCCGCGCTGCGCGCCGAGATCCAGGCGACGCTCGAAGGTGGCGGGGTCGGCGAGTCTTCGTGGGAACTGCGCACCGGCGAACACGACGGCGATCAGGTGAGCGCACTGCGCGCGCTGGTCGACAACAGCGGGGCGGACCTGCTCGTCGTGGGCACCCGGCGCATGTCCCCGGTCGGCAAATTCCTCCTGGAACGATGGCTGCAGCGTCTCCTGCTCGAGGTCGACATTCCGATCCTGGTGGTCAAGGAAGAGGCGCGCGGCTCGGCCTGATTCCCCTCGAGCCCGTTCCCCCGTGTTCCCGGCAGCCCGCGCCTACGATGGCGTTGGGGGGACATTTCGGAGGTCAGGGGTGCATCGATGGGGAGTGTGGTCTTCTACGAGGTCGTCGCGGACGCGACGGTCGTCGCGCACCTGACCTTCATCCTCTACGTCGTGTGCGGCGGTTTTCTCGCCTGGCGGTGGCCGCGCACCATCGTCGTCCACCTGGCCGCGGTCGCCTGGGGATTCACCGGCCTGATCGTCGGCATCGACTGCCCGCTCACGCATCTGGAGAGCTGGGCCCGCGTCCGCGCCGGGCAGGACCCGCTCCCCTCCTCCGGGTTCATCTCCCACTACCTCACCGGCGTGGTCTACCCGGAATCCGCCGCGGGAGCGATCCAAACCCTCGTGGCACTGTGCGTGGTCACCTCGTGGGCCGGCTACGTCGTCCTGCGGACCCGCACCCGTACACCCCTCGCACCGACCCGCCCCGGCGGTGCCGAACTCTGACCGCATGCTTTCCTACCGGCGAGTAGGGTCGTGCCATGACAGACAGCGCACGTGAATTGGATCTCGTCGTCTACGGGGCCACCGGCTTCGTAGGCAAACTTCTCGCCGACTATCTTGCACAGCACGCTCCGGACGGGGTGCGGATCGCGCTCGCGGGACGGTCGGCCGCCAAACTGGAAGCGGTGCGGTCCGCGCTCGGTCCGCGCGCGGCGGACTGGCCCGTCCTCGTCGCGAACTCCGACGACGCCGCGTCGCTTGCCACCCTGGCGGGACGGACCCGTGTGGTCGCGACGACGGTCGGCCCCTACGCCAAGTACGGACACGCACTCGCCGCGGCCTGCGCCGCGGCGGGCACCGACTACGTCGACCTCACCGGAGAAGTCCTGTTCGCCCGCGAGAGCATCGACGCCAACCACGAACGGGCCCGCGAGACCGGCGCCCGGATCGTCCACTCCTGCGGTTTCGACTCCATCCCGTCCGACCTCGGGGTGCACGTCCTGCACGCGAAGGTCCGGGAGGACGGCGCCGGCGAACTCACCGACACCACCCTGGTGGTCACGTCGCTGCGCGGCGGCGTCAGCGGCGGCACGATCGATTCGCTCCGCACTCAGGTGGACGTGTCGAAGAAGGATGCCGCCTCGCGGCGTCTCGCGGCCTCGCCGTACTCGCTGAGCCCCGACCGGTCGAAGGAACCCGATCTCGGCAAGCAGTCCGACATGGGCGTCGTCGACGGCAAGACCATCGCGCCCGGCGTCAAGGGCTGGAAGGCGCCGTTCTTCATGGGCCCGTACAACACGCGGGTCGTGCGGCGCAGCAACGCGCTCCGCGACTGGGCGTACGGCCGGGAATTCAAGTACCGCGAGGTCATGAACGTCGGCAGTTCCCCGATCACGCCGGTGATCGCGGGTGCGGTGACGGCCGGCCTCGGCGCGATGATCGCCGGAATGGCCCTCCCGCCCACCCGGTACGTCCTCGACCGCGTTCTGCCCTCACCGGGCGACGGTCCCAGTGAGGAGGCACAACGCAACGGCCACTTCACCGTCGACCTGTACACGACCACCACCACGGGCGCGCACTACACGTCGCGGGTGAAGGCGAAAGGCGACCCCGGCTACCGCGCCACCGCGGTGATGCTCGGCGAATCCGCGTTGAGTCTGGTGCTCGGCGGCGACGCGCTGCCGGACGCGGCAGGCGTTCTCACCCCGGCGACGGCACTCGGCGACGTGCTGGTTGCACGGCTGCGCGACGCGGGTATGGAGATCTCTGCGCGAAAACTGTGAGCGGTTGGGCGCGTGTGAAGGTGACACGCGCCCACTCCTGCCGCTAATGTCGATCCTTGTGCGCGGACGGCCGTGCACATGACGAGAGATTCGGGAGTTCGAGTGAACGGCACGAGCGCGCAGGCAGGCCCCGCGGCCTCGCTCGCCCTCATGCCCTTCTGGCCCTCCCGCCGAGGCCATGCCTTCGACCAGGGATGTTGCTGACCAGCCTGCTCGCTGGTCTTTGCTGCCCTGACGGTTCGCTCTCTCGGTCGGAGTCTCGATGTTCAAGCTCTTGATTTTCACGCTGGTCGGCGTGGGTGCCCAGCTGGTCGACGGCGCTCTCGGCATGGCGTTCGGCGTGACTGCGACCACCCTGCTCGTGTTCAGCGGCGTCGGGCCTGCCCACGCCAGCGCAGCGGTCCACTTCGCCGAGGTCGGCACCACGCTCGCCTCCGGCGCGTCGCACTGGCGGTTCCGCAACATCGACTGGCCGCTCGTCCTCCGCCTGGGCGTCCCCGGCGCGATCGGCGCGTTCCTCGGCGCGACGGTGCTGTCGCAGTTGTCGACGGCCGCCGCCGTCCCCGTGACGTCCACGATCCTGCTCGCGATCGGCGTCTACGTCCTCCTCCGCTTCTCGATCCGCCCGCCCGCCGTCAACGACGCCCGGACGTCGCCGCACACGGCGAAGTTCCTCTCGCCACTCGGACTGTTCGGCGGATTCATCGACGCGAGCGGTGGCGGCGGCTGGGGGCCGATCACCACCAGCACGCTGCTGTCGCGGGGAAAGACCGCACCCCGCACGGTCATCGGCTCGGTCAGTGCGTCGGAGTTCCTGGTGTCCGCCGCGGCCAGCATCGGATTCATCTTCGGGCTCGGCAGCGACTTCTTCGACAACATCCCCATCATCGCGGGTCTGGCACTCGGCGGAATCATCGCCGCACCGGTCGCCGCGTGGCTCGTCAGCCGGGTGCCCGCCACTCTTCTCGGCACCGGTGTCGGCGGCATCATCATCATCACCAACGCGCAGAAGCTGTTCAAGACGTTCGAGGTGACCGGCGTCGTCGCCACCCTCGGCTACATTGCCCTCGTCGCGGTCTGGGCCGGACTGCTCGTCGTCGCCTGGCGCCGCTCGCGTCTCAGCGCCGCGGAGGCCGCGGGCGATCTGCACCGGATCGACACCGAGATCGACACCCCCAGCGAGCCGGAAACACAGTCCCTGGAGCCGTCCACCGGCGAGAAGGCCTGAGTTCTCCTCACACCTCCGCCCGGATCGAGAAGCCGCCGGACAACCGCCACACCGCATCCTTACCAGCGGGTAACATTGGTCGCGGTTCATGGCACCCGTCCGGTGCTCCGATAGCGGAAGGTGAGTCATTTCATGACTGAGCGTGTTGAGGTCGGCGGTCTGCAGGTCGCGAAGGTGCTCTACGACTTCGTGAACGAGGAGGCGTTGCCGGGGACCGGGATCGACGTCGACGGTTTCTGGTCGGGTGCGGTGAAGGTGATCGAGGACCTGGCCCCGAGGAACCGGTCGCTGCTCGCGGTGCGCGACGATCTGCAGGCGCGGATCGACACCTGGCACCGCGACCACACCGGCACCCCCGATCCGGCGGAGTACCGGCAGTTCCTGACCTCGATCGGGTATTTGGTGCCGGAGCCGGGCCCGTTCGCGGTGTCCACGGCGAACGTGGATGCGGAGATCACCTCCACCGCCGGCCCGCAGCTGGTGGTCCCGGTCCTCAACGCCCGCTTCGCGCTGAACGCCGCCAACGCCCGCTGGGGGTCGCTGTACGACGCCCTGTACGGCACCAACGCCATCGGCGTGGACGGCGGCGCCGAGCCGGGCGACTCCTACAACCGGGTCCGCGGCGACAGGGTCATCGCCTGGGCCCGCAATTTCCTCGACACCGCCGCCCCCCTGCGGTCGGGTTCGCACGCCGACGCCGCCCGCTACACCGTCGACGGCGGCGCCCTGGCCGTGGCACTGGCCGACGGCACCAGCACCGGACTGGCCGACCCGGGTAAGTTCGTCGGCTACCTCGGCGACCCGGCCGCCCCGTCGTCGGTGCTGCTGCGCAACCACGGGTTGCACGCCGAAATCCAGATCGACCCGACCTCCCCGATCGGTCAGACGGATGCGGCCGGCGTCCAGGATGTGGTGCTCGAGTCCGCGGTCACCACCATCATGGACTTCGAGGACTCCGTCGCCGCCGTCGACGCCGACGACAAGGTGATCGGCTACCGCAACTGGCTCGGGTTGAACCGCGGTGATCTGACCGAGGAGCTGACCAAGGGCGGGCAGGCGTTCACCCGCCGCCTCAACCCGGACCGCACCTACACCGCCCCCGACGGGGGCGAGCTCACCCTGCACGGGCGGTCGCTGCTGTTCGTCCGCAACGTCGGGCACCTGATGAGCACCCCGGCGATCCTGCACCCGGACGGCACCGAAATCCCGGAGGGCATCCTCGACGCCCTCCTCACCTCGCTGTGCGCGATCCACGGGCTGTCCCGGTCCGAGCAGACCGGGCCGTTGGACAACTCCCGCACCGGGTCGATCTACATCGTCAAACCCAAACAGCACGGCCCCGACGAGGTCGCGTTCACCACCGACCTGTTCGGTCGCGTCGAACAGGTCCTGAACCTGCCCGCGAACACGATCAAGGTCGGGATCATGGACGAGGAACGGCGCACCACCGTCAACCTCGCCGCCTGCATCCACGAAGCCAGGGAGCGGGTGGTGTTCATCAACACCGGGTTCCTCGACCGCACCGGCGACGAGATCCACACCTCGATGGAGGCCGGGCCGATGATCCGCAAGGCCGAGATGAAACAGCAGACCTGGATCAGCGCCTACGAGGACTGGAACGTCGATATCGGCCTGGCCTGCGGGCTGCAGGGGCGGGCGCAGATCGGCAAGGGCATGTGGGCGATGACCGAACTGATGGCCGAGATGCTCGAGCAGAAGATCGGCCACCCCAAGGCCGGCGCGAACACCGCCTGGGTGCCGTCCCCGACCGGGGCCACCCTGCACGCCACCCACTACCACCAGGTCGACGTGTTCGCCGTCCAGGACGAACTGAAGGGCACCCGGCGGGCCGGTCTCGACCAAATTTTGACGATCCCCCTGGCCCCGGACACCGACTGGACCGAGGAACAGAAGCAGGAGGAACTCGACAACAACTGCCAGTCCATCCTCGGGTACGTGGTCCGGTGGATCGACGCCGGTGTCGGCTGCTCGAAGGTCCCCGACATCCACGACGTCGCGCTGATGGAGGACCGGGCGACCCTGCGGATCTCCTCGCAGTTGCTGGCGAACTGGATCCGGCACGGGGTGGTCACCGCCGAGCAGGTCGTGGCCTCGCTGCAGCGGATGGCGCCGGTGGTGGACCGGCAGAACCAGGGCGACCCCACCTATCGGCCGCTGGCCCCGGACTTCGACACCAACATCGCGTTCCAGGCCGCGAAGGAACTGATCCTCGACGGCACCACACAGCCCTCGGGTTACACCGAGCCGATCCTGCACCGCCGCCGCCGCGAATACAAAGCCGCCAACGCCTGACCCCCACGTGAGTGGCGAAGCGTCCCCCGGGACACTTCGCCACTCACGTGTCAGGGGGCTCGACGCCGCGCATCACTACACTGCGAGGGTCAACGTCGAACTCGTCGGACAGGGGCTGGAAAGCACGTGGGGCAGCATCGCGGCGAATCGCGCGCCAGGGGTATCAGCAAGGGGCCTTTGATCGTGCTCGGTCTCGTCGTCGTGCTCGTGCTCGGCGTGCTGGGCTGGTTCCAACTGCGTGACCGGATCAACGATCAGGGAGCCGCGGCCGCCGGCGCCTGCGTCGAAGGCGAATCGGTGCTCGCGGTCGCGGCGGATCCCGACATCGCACCCCAGCTGCAGACTCTCGCCGACCACTACGCGGAGACTGCGCCGGTGATACGCGATCAGTGCGTGTCCGTGACGGTCACTGCCGTCGCGTCCGACACCGTGCGCGACGCCCTGGCCGCGGGCCCCGACGGCCCGTGGGACGCAGCGGCATTCGGACCCCGCCCCGCGCTGTGGATTCCGTCCAGCTCGCATTCCGTCAAGCAGCTGTCGGCGACCGGTGTCATCAGCGGTGAGGCACGTCCGCTGGCGAGCAGCCCGGTGGTCCTCGCCGTCCGGACGGCGTTCGCGAACGCGCCGGGCACGGCGGCGCTCGACTGGAAGGACTTGCCGTCCCTGCAGTCGGGCCGCGACGCCCTCGCGACTCTCGGTCTGCCAGGCTGGGGCGGCCTGGGCCTGGCGCTCCCCGTCGGCCCCGGCGCCGAGAGCACCGAGATGGCCGTCGAAGCGGTCGCTGCCGCCGTCACCGGAAGCAGCACCGGTCCGGTGACGGAAGAGCAGGCGCGGTCCGTTCCGGTCACGTCGGCACTCACCGACCTGGCGCTCGGCTACGAGGCTTCGACCGGGGCGAAACCCGCGACGACGCGGGAGGCGCTCACCGCGCTCGCCGAGCAGGGCGACCCCGCCACCTCCGCCATCCATGCGGTCGCGACCACCGAACAGCAGGTCTATCAGGCCCTGCGCGACGCACCCGGAGCAGATATCACCACATCGATGCCGAAAGGCCCGACACCCGTGGCAGATCACCCGGCAGCCGTCCTGGCGGGCCCGGCCGTCGACGAGACGCAGAGCCGCGCCGCCGCGCAGTTCGCGGAATTCGTCCGTCGACCCGAACAGGCGCAGGTCCTGGCCGACGCCGGTTTCCGGGTCGAGGGACTCGCCCGCCCGGACGACACCACGCTGGCCTTTCCCGGTGTCGAGTCCGCCCTGGTTCCCGCGGACGCGGCCGCTGCGGCCGAGCTGATGCAGGTGATCCGGAATCCGATCTCGCCGCGCACGTCCACCATCCTGCTCGACGTCTCCAGTTCGATGGGTGAACGCGAGGGGACGTCGACGCGACTGGCGAACACGACGATGGCGCTGGCCGCCCATGTGGATCAGTCTCCGGATTCGTCGAACCTCGGATTGTGGGAGTACAGCACCACCCTCGACGGGTCCAGGCCGTACACGACCGTCGTCGCCACCGGGCCCCTGTCGGCGGGCGGTTTCACCGAGGGCACCCGCAGGCAGGCCTTGGACGCCCGGCTCGCCAGGGCGACGTCCGCCACCGGATCCTCGACGTACACCTCGCTCGAGGCCGCCTACAAGAGTGCCGTCGACGGATACACACCGGGCCGCACCAATTCGGTTCTGCTCGTCACCGACGGCGCCAACGACGACTCCGTGTCGCGTGCGGAGCTGCTGTCTGCCATCGCCGCGTCCTCGAGTATGTCGAAGCCGGTCCGCATCGACGTGGTGACGATCGGCGAGAATCCCGACCTCAACACATTGCAGGCACTCGCCGATCGCACCGGCGGCTCGTTGGAGAAGGTCACGACTTCGGACGGAGCGGCCTTGCCGACCGCGATCAGCAAGCTGCTGTCGTGACGAGACTCCTGGTCTTCGCGGTCTTCCTCGCGCTCGTCACCTGGTGGCTTCACCGTCGGCTCGTCCGGGCCACCGGATTGGGCCGCCCCTGGTCGGTGATCGTCGACCTGGCCCTCGTCGCCTTGTGGGTGCTCGCCGTCATCGGCGTGGGCAGCGGCGAAGCCTTCGACCCCGGATGGGCGCGACCACCGGGGTGGGCGGGCTGGGTGTGGCTCGGCGCGATGTTCTATCTGGTGCTCGGACTTCTCCTGGTCGCCGTGGTGTCGCTGCTCACCCGGCTGTTCGCCCGCGTGCGCGGCGGAGGGCACGACGAACAGGTCGATCTGTCGCGTCGGCGAGGTCTGCGCATCGCCACCGCGGTCGTGGTGGTGGGTGCCGTCGGCGCCGCCGGCTACGGGGTTCGGGAGGCCGCTCGTCCACGGATCGTGCGGGTTCGGGTACCGCTGCAGCGCCTCCCCGCCGAGTTCGAGGGTGTGCGCGTGGCGCTCGTCTCCGACCTGCACGTCGGCCCGGCGCGAGGAGTCGACTTCACGCGCCGGGTGGTCGATCTCGTGAACGCGGAGCGGCCGGATCTCGTCGCGATCGCGGGCGATCTGGTCGACGGGACCGTCGCGAAGGTCGCGCCCGACCTACAGCCGCTCGGCGACCTCGAGGCCCCGCTCGGGGTGTTCGGGGTCAGCGGCAACCACGAGTTCTACGCCGACGACGGTGGCCGCTGGCTGGATGTGTGGGACCGACTGGGCATCAGGACGCTGCGCAACGAGCACGCGACCCTCACCCGGGGCGGCGCCGCCATCGACATCGCGGGCATCCACGACTATTCGTCGCCGGCGCCGTACGAGCCGGACCTCCCTGCCGCACTCGCGGGGCGCGATCCGTCGACATTCGTGGTGCTGCTCGCCCACGAACCGCGGCAGGCCCTGGAAGCCTCGGATCTCGGTGTGGACCTGCAACTGTCGGGGCACACGCACGGCGGCCAGATGTGGCCGCTGGGTTATCTGGTGCCGCTGCAGCAGCCGTCGGTGACGGGACTCGACCGCATCGGCAACACCGTCCTCTACACGACCCGCGGCGTCGGCGCGTGGGGTCCGCCCGTGCGGGTGGGCGCCCCACCGGAGATCACGATCCTCGAACTGGTGCGCGCGGACTGACCGCGAAGGCCCGTCCCGCCGAAGCGGGACGGGCCTTTCGTGTCAGGCGCCTTCGAACGCGGAGATCGGCGGGCAGGAGCACACGAGGTTGCGGTCGCCGTGCGCGCCGTCGATGCGCCGCACCGCGGGCCACACCTTCGGCCGGGCCTTGCCGCGGGGGAACACCGCGGTCTCGCGGGTGTAGGGGTGGTTCCACTCCGCCGCCAGGCAGCCGGCCGTGTGCGGGGCACCGCGCAGCGGGTTGTCGTCCACCGTCCACTCCCCCGAGCCGACGCGGTCGATCTCGGCACGGATCGCGATCATCGCCTCGCAGAAGGCGTCGATCTCTTCGAGGTTCTCGCTCTCGGTGGGCTCCACCATCAGCGTGCCCGCCACCGGGAAGCTCATCGTCGGAGCGTGAAAACCGTAGTCGGCGAGGCGCTTTGCGACGTCGTCCACGGTCACACCGGTGTCCTTGGTGATCGGCCGGAGGTCGAGGATGCACTCGTGGGCCACCATGCCGCCCTCGCCGGTGTAGAGGACGGGGAAGTACTCGTCCAGGCGGCGTGCGATGTAGTTGGCCGACGCGATCGCGGTCAGGCTGGCGCGGCGCAGTCCGACGGCGCCCATCATCCGGATGTACGCCCACGTGATGGGCAGAATCGACGCGCTGCCGTACGGGGCCGCGGAGATCGGTCCGGCGGTGCCGAGTTCGGGTGCGAGCGGATGTCCGGGCAGGAACGGGGTGAGGTGCGACCGCACGCCGATCGGTCCGACACCGGGGCCGCCGCCGCCGTGCGGGATGCAGAACGTCTTGTGCAGATTGAGGTGGCTGACGTCGCCGCCGAACCGTCCCGGCCGGGCCAGGCCGACCAGGGCGTTGAGGTTGGCGCCGTCGACGTACACCTGGCCGCCCGCGTCGTGGACGGCGGCGCAGATGTCGGCGATCTCATGCTCGTACACCCCGTGGGTGGACGGGTAGGTGATCATGATCGCCGCGAGGCGCTCGGCATGGTCGGCGATCTTCGCCCGCAGGTCGTCGAGGTCCACGTCACCGTTGGGGCGGCACGCGACGACCTCGACGCGCATCCCGGCCATGACCGCCGAGGCGGCGTTGGTGCCGTGGGCGCTCGACGGGATGAGGCAGGTGTCGCGGTGATCGTCGCCGCGGCTGAGGTGGTAGTTGCGGATCGCGAGCAGCCCGGCGTACTCGCCCTGGCTACCGGCGTTCGGCTGCAGGCTGACCGCGTCGTAGCCGGTGACGGCCACCAGCCAGTTCTCGAGGTCCTTGATGATGCGCAGAATTCCCGGCGTGTCCCCTGTGGGCGCGAACGGGTGCAGTCCGGCGAACGCGGGCCAGGTGATCGCTTCCATCTCGGCGGTCGCATTGAGCTTCATCGTGCAGGAGCCCAGCGGGATCATGCTGCGGTCGAGTGCGATGTCCTTGTCGGACAACGCCCGCAGGTAGCGCAGCATCGCCGTCTCGGTACGGTACCGGGTGAACGCCTCGTGCTGCAGGTAGTCGGATCCGCGGAGCTGCGACTCCGGCACGGACGTGCCCGCCTCCCGGGCCACGGGGCCGTCGCCGCCGAATGCTGCCAGCACGCGGGCGACGTCGTCGTCGGTGGTGGCCTCGTCGCAGGCGACGGCGACGTGATCGGCGTCGACGAGCCGCAGGTTGATGCCGGCGTCCTTCGCCTTCGCCACCACGTCGGCCGCCCGCCCGTCGACACGCACGAGAATCGTGTCGAAGAAGTGCTCGTGCACGACGGTGGCCCCGGTCCCCCGGAGTGCGGCCGCCAGAGAGTGTGCCGTGGCAGCCACGCGCAGGGCGATCGCCTTCAGGCCCTCGGCACCGTGGTAGCTGGCGTACATGGCCGCGAGGATCGCGAGGAGCACCTGCGCGGTGCAGATGTTCGACGTCGCCTTCTCACGGCGAATGTGCTGTTCCCGGGTCTGCAGCGCCAGCCGGTAGGCCTTGTCGCCGTCGGCGTCTACGGAGACGCCCACCAGCCGGCCGGGGAGCTGACGTGCATGTTTGGTGTGCACGGCCAGGTATCCGGCGTGCGGGCCACCGAAGCCCATGGGGACACCGAACCGTTGGGTGGTGCCGAAGCAGGCGTCGGCACCGATCTCGCCGGGCGGGGTGAGGAGAGTGAGCGCCAGCAGGTCCGCCCCGACCGCGACCAGTGCGCCGCGCTCGTGGGCTGCCGCGATCACGTCGGTGTAGTCGGCGATGCGGCCGGACGCACCGGGCATCTGTCCGAGGACGCCGAAGAAGTCGCCGTCCGGCAGACCGGCGGACAGGTCGGCCACCACGATCTCGATGCCGAGCGGCTCGGCCCGCGTCTCGACGACGGCCAGCGTCTGCGGGAACAGGTCGGCGTCGACGACGAACCGCGGGGACTTGCTCTTGCTCGCGCGGCGCAGCAGCGTCATCGCCTCGGCGGCGGCGGTGGCCTCGTCGAGCATCGACGAGTTGGCGACCTCCATGCCGGTCAGGTCGGCGACCATCGTCTGGAAGTTGAGGAGGGCTTCGAGGCGGCCCTGGCTGATCTCGGGCTGGTACGGCGTGTACGCGGTGTACCAGGCCGGGTTCTCGATGATGTTCCGAATCAGCACCGGCGGGGTGAGGGTGTCGTAGTAGCCGAGCCCGATCATGGACGTCGCCACGGTGTTCTGCGCGGCGAGCGCCGACAGTTCGGCGAGCGCCTCGTGCTCGGAGACCGGTGCGGGCAGGGCGTCGAGGCCGTCGGCGATGCCGCCCGTGACCCCGTCCAGGATGACGGCGGGAACGGCCTTCGACGCGAGGTCGTCGAGCGAGTCGGCTCCGACCAGTTCGAGAATATGCGCGAGTTCCGCAGCGTTCGGGCCGACATGACGATCGGCGAATGTACGGCTTCCAGCGTCGATCACGACAACTCCCAAGCAGTTCGGAGGATCAGGACACGCCCCGCTCGGCGGAACGTCCCTCCCCCTCTGTCGCCTGCTCGGGTAGAGCGCCTGAGAGATTCGGTACCGTCCGTTCGCGTGCGAAGACGGCCCTTTCCCCGTGGGCGGGTGGGTGCTCCCACCGCTTTCCAGAGACGTCGGAGCCCGCACGGTCCTGTTTGCCTGAGAGATTGACGGGGAGGTGTTGCTCCTTCGGCGCCCGAGCTCCCGCACGCACTATGTGCTTGCAGTGCCCGGAACTCTCCCGCACGGCGTCGACGCACCGCCATTCTATGTCACGGCCGCAGACAGCGGCGCAAGCAGCGCCGCGGTCTGCGGGTTGTGGGCTAGCCCGTCTTGCGGCTCGCGCGGTTCTTACGCCGCGACGCCAGCTCGTCCTCGGGGCTCTGCTCGCTCTCGCCGCCGTCGGCTCGCTCTGCCGGGAAATCGGCGATGGTGCCGGTCAGTTCGCGCATGGCACCGCTGACTGCGATACCGAACACACCCTGCCCGCCCTGGAGCAGGTCGACGACCTCCTCGGCGGACGTGCATTCGTAGACCGTGGTCCCGTCCGAGAAAAGTGTGATCTTGGCCAAGTCCCGCACCCCACGCTTACGGAGGTGGTCGACGGCCACGCGAATGTTCTGCAAGGATATTCCGGTGTCGAGCAGTCGCTTGACGATCTTGAGGACGAGGATGTCCTTGAACGAGTACAGCCGTTGGCTGCCCGACCCCGCCGCGCCCCGAATGGACGGCACCACGAGGGATGTGCGAGCCCAGTAATCGAGCTGGCGGTAGGTGATTCCCGCGATCTGGCAGGCGATGGGGACGCGGTATCCGACGAGGTCGTCGGGCACGGAATCGTCCGGAAAGAGGCCCGGCTGGATCTCCTCGGAGCTGAACTCGGGCTCGGCAACGTTGTCGCCGGGCGCAAGATTCAGCGCATTCTCCTGCGGCCGATCTCCCACTGACTACTCCCTCTCGCATGTTGCACTGAACCCGACGATCAGTGCGCCTGTGACGCGCGTCGCCAGTGTCCACGGCAATCCGCAGCACGTCGAGCGGCGCAAGCGCCACCAGTGACATCGAGCTAGTCCGTACCCTGAACCTACTCAGCGTACGCCCGATACAATCTGCAGGGCAGAAAATCACTGCACCGAACGCTATGACTCCGAGGAGACGGGGTCAACGCAACGCGCCGGAGGAACCTCAACCGTTACTGCGCCGGCGGCCCTTCCGCGGGAGAAACTAGCCGTCGGTGGCCTTGAAATCGTCCGGCGACACGGACTCGAGGAATTCCTTGAACTTCTCGACCTCGTCCTCACGCTCGTCGGGCATGACCAGACCGGCCTCCGTGAGCACCGCTTCCTCGGCGAAGATCGGGACCCCGACGCGCAGTGCGATGGCGATGGAATCGGACGGGCGGGCCGAGACGCGGGTGTTCTGGTCGAACACCAGGTCGGCGTAGAACGTGCCCTCGCGGAGGTCGACGATGCGGACTTCCTTCAGGGTGCGACCGAACGCTTCGATCAGGTTCTTGATCAGGTCGTGGGTCAGCGGCCGCGCCGGCTCGACCCCCTGCTGTTCGAGTGCGATGGCCGTGGCCTCGGTCTGTCCGATCCAGATGGGCAGGTACCGCTCGCCGTCGGTTTCCCGCAGCAGCAGGACAGGTTGATTCTGGGGCTGCTCGACACGAACTCCGATCACGTGCATTTCGCTCATCGCGTCTGCCTCCACCCTGCAATGGTCCGTCCGCGGCACACAATGCCGTACCAGGATTCTATTCGATTCGTGTCTGCTCTTCGACCGTACAGCCGTTCGAGCGCAGCGCCGTTGGGAAGTTCGGGACCGCCGACGAACTCACCTCACCGATCGAGCGCACCTCGGACCGCCGACTTCACCAGGCAGGTGTGCAACGTCAAGGACAACGCGGCCAGTTCGCGCACCATCTCCTCGGCGCGATCACGCGCGCCCGCGTCGCGGCCCTTGGCCACGGGCCCCGCGATCTGCGCGACCAATCCGGCCTCGCGGTCGGCGGCCAGCTTGAACGCCCTCAGGTGCCGCACCTCGAGTCCGAACTCGGACATCGCTCTCGCGGTGCGCGCCAGTGTCACCGCGTCCTCGTCGAAGAACCCGGCGGGCCCGGGAACGACCAGGCCTCCCCGGGTCAGCTCGACGAGGAACTTCTCGTCGATCCCTGCCCGGGAGATCAGATCGTCGCGGCTGATCCGCACCTCACGGTCGGTGCGGAATTCCTCCGGGGAAACCTCACCCGGGGCCACGGTGAGCGCGCGCGGCCGGCGCGGCGACGAATCGCCTGCGCCGACCGTGGCCACGCCTCTGTCGATGGCCTCGAGCTGCTCCTTGATGACCTTCAGCGGCAGATACTGATCGCGCTGCGCCGTCAGGACGTAGCGCAGTCGTTCAGTGTCGGCGATCGAGAAACGCCGATACCCCGAGGGAGTGCGCTGCGGGCTGATGAGACCCTCGGCTTCGAGGAATCGGATCTTCGAGATCGTCACATCAGGAAAATCGGGACGCAGCCGATCCAGCACGGAGCCGATCGACATCCCCGAATGCGCCTGCTGCTGCCGCACCGCGGTCATTGGCTACCCGCACCAGCTGACGTCTCACCGATCTGCGAGCCACCGGCCGTGGTCCGGGGTCCGGTCAGGAAGACCAGCCGGAACTTGCCGATCTGCACCTCGTCGCCGTTCGCGAGGACTGCCGAGTCGACGGGCTCGCGGTTGACGTAGGTACCGTTGAGGCTGCCCACGTCGACCACCTGGAACTCGTCGTCCTCCTGGCGGAATTCCGCATGACGACGGCTGACCGTCACGTCGTCGAGGAAGATGTCGCTGTCGGGATGCCGCCCTGCGGACGTCGTCGGCTGGTCGAGCAGGAAGCGCGACCCTGCGTTCGGTCCACGCTTGACGACGAGCAGAGCAGAGCCCGCGGGCAGTCCCTCCACACCCGACACCGGGGCCTCCGGAGCCTGGGTTGCCGAGGAGTTGTCGAGCTCATTGAGAAAGTCCGCGCGGAAGACCGACGTGGTTTCCGCCGGCGTCTCCCCATAGACCGCGTCGTTGCCGTTCTCGCTCACCGTTTCTCCTCCTAGTTCGATCATCCAGCAAGATTCGCTGGACTACGCAATGCCACTCGGTACTACATAATTCGGTACCCGTGCACATTAACTTCTGTGCAAACTCCCACGATCACATTCAAACTACGGACCTGCGCCCCGACACGGCACATGCGTTCAACATTGACCGTACCCTGCGCACGCCGGTGCGTGTAGTGAGACAGGCCGCCAGTACATTACGAACCGGTATTCCGACAGCGGATTTCCCCGGCAACCCCGTTTTCCGGGCTGTCGGCACCTTCCGAAACTATCCGATTACCGCTTCGCGTGTTCGACGGGAAATTATCCCGCCGTGAGGTCTGCATACCCGGCGGCGTCCAGCATTTCGGCCAGTGCCGCGTCGAGGGCCGCCTCGTCGTCGACGCCGAGTTCCACCAGCCACCCCTGCCCGTAGGGCGCGGAGTTCACGAGTTCCGGGTTGCCGTCCAGATCAGCGTTGGCGGCAACGACTTTCGCCGTCAGCGGGGCGAAGATGTCGGAGACGCTCTTGGTGGACTCCACCTCGCCGAACGATTCGCCCGCCGTCACGTCCTCGTCGACCGCCGGAAGCTGGACGAAGACGACGTCGCCGAGCTGGGACTGCGCGAAGTCGGTGATGCCGACGCGCACCGTCGTGGGCCCCGTCCGCTCGACCCACTCGTGTTCGGCGGTGTACCGACGATCGGCGGGGATTTCGAGCTCACTCACAGTGGCTTCCTTTCGATGGCAATCCGCGGGCGGATGCAAAGATCAATTTCCGGGCTGAGCGTATTGGCGAGGTTTCGCCTCCCGCAAGGCGGAGATCGTGACCTGCTGCGATTGTTCGATCGTCAACTGTCCACCGCTGCGGGCGACCGTGTCGACCACCCCGCCGGGAATGTTCAGGGCCGCCGCCAGAGTCGGCGGATCACCGATGGCGACAACTCCGTAGGGGGCGTTCACCTTGCGGCCGTCCACCGACACGCCGCCTGCCGAGCCGGACACCCAGGAGTCGACGCCGATCCGGATGGGTGGGCCGTCGGCACCCTGGACCTGGATGGCTTCGGCGCCGGCGGCGCGGAGCTCCTGGACGAGGTCGAGCAGGACCTCGGATCCGACCCCCCTGTTGGGGTCGGTGATGCGCATCGTCACTCCGGGGCCGGTGGCCGGTGCGCTCCCGACCTGGATCGACAGGGCCGTCAGCCGGGCCTGCGCCTCGTCGAGCGCCGCCCCGGAACTGCCGCTCTGTTGCAAGGTTGCCAAGGTCTGTTCCAGCGATGCGATCTCCTGCCGCAGGGCCGCCTCCCGCTGATTCAGCGTGTCCAGGACGACCAGCAGATCCGCGGGGCTCGCCGAGTCGAGCGTGTCGCCGGACCCGGTGTTCTTCACCTGCGTCACGATCGCGATTCCCAGCCCGCCGAGAAGGAGCGCGGCCAGCAGCGCGAAGACGACGTGTGAGCGCCGCGACGTCGTGGGTTCGGTGCCGTGCAGTTCGTGTCTGCCCTCGTGCCCGCTCACGTCGCGATCACGCCCCGAACAGACGCCGCCGCAGCGCGGCCGCGTTGCCGAAGATGCGGATGCCGAGCACGACGACGATCGCGGTGGACAGCTGGGTCCCGACACCGAGTTGGTCACCGAGCCACACGATCAGCGCCGCCACGAGGACGTTGAACACGAACGAGACGACGAACACCTTCGAGTCGAAGATCTCGTCGAGGTATGCGCGCAACCCGCCGAACACCGCGTCGAGCGCGGCGACGACGGCGATGGGCAGGTAGGGCTGCACGGCATCGGGCACTTGCGGGCTGAACACCACTCCCAGCACGATTCCCACGATCAGGGCGAGCACCCCGTAGATCGCGGATCCGCCCTTCAGCGCTGCCTTCATTCGTGTGACGCCTCCATCCGACTCCGCCGTTGTCATCGTGTTCCTGCTTCCCGGGCTGCCCGCACTTCCCGCGCCGGGGCGGCGGGCAAGTGGAGATCGTCGGCCTCCGCGACCGCGAATCCGATGCCGTACAACTGCGCCACGCTGGACATCCGCAGGTAGGCGTCGCTCACCACGAATCCGGTCTGCATGGGTCCCTGCGGGCCGATGGCGGAGACCACGTACGGCGAGAACACCGGCTGGTTGTCCACGAGCATCGCGCCTCCCGCCTGCCGGATCGTCACCGACGGGCCGATCCGCACGTCGCCGACCGCGATGGCCTCGGCACCGCCCGCCCACAGCGAGTTGACCACCGACTGCAGGTCGCGATCGAGCACCACCGCCTTCCCCCCGACACTGCGCTGGGACGAGTCGGACAGGTTGGGCTTGGCCGCGGGGTCCGTGAGCGTCACGGTCAGTCCGGGACCGTGCACGGCCTCGACCCCGGCGTCCCCCTCGAGCCCCCGTAGCTCGTCGAGCAGCGCGGCACCGCGAGCGTCCCCGGCCAGCGCGGTGGCCCGGGCGTCGTCGGCCTGCGCCGACAACGTGTCCCGGGTAGCCGCGAGCGCACCGGCCCGGTCCTCCGCGTCCTGCACCTTGCTCAGCAGTTCGGAGCGCACCTGCTCGGTGCCCGGGATGCGTTCGGTGGCCTGCCGGTAGGCGACCGACAGCACCAGGCCCACGAGCAGTGCACCGATCGCGATCCACACCTGCCGGCCGACCCGTGTCTGCCGCGAATGCCCGTGCTCGCGATCCTCTGCCGCACCCTCGTAGCCGGGGTCCAGATGATCGTTCATCAGAGACTGCAGCAGGGACGGCACCGGATTCCTGCGAACGCCGGACTCGGTCCGCTTCATCAGCGGGCCTCGCGTTCGTCGCCGCCCGATCCTCGCGCGGGAACGGTGCGCGCGACGGTCACCGCGTTGACGGTGTAGAGCAGCCCGGTCCACACGTACAGCACCGTGCCCCAGACGAGGAGCGCGGCCGCGAGCGGCTGCGCCACCGTCGCGATGCTCCAGTCACCCTGCGCCGCGAGGGTCATCGGCAGCGCGAACATGAGCAGGAACGTGGCCCCCTTGCCGAGGTACATCACGTCGGGTGGTGGCAGTCCGCGCCGCCGGTAGATGAGCAGTGTCAGAGCGAGAACGGCGTCCCGGCCGATCAGGATCGCCGCCACCCACCACGGGATGAATCCGCGCACGACGAACGTCACCAGCGTCGTGACGACGTAGAGGCGATCGACGAACGGGTCGAGCAGCGCGCCCAGCTTCGACGACTGGTCGAGGATCCGGGCCAGCTTGCCGTCGAGCCAGTCGGTGAAGCCGCTGATCATGAGGATCGCGAGGGCCCAGCCATCGGAGTGGGTGACGAGCAGCAGGTACACGAAGAGCGGCACTCCGAGCAGGCGCACCACGCTCAGGAGATTCGGGACGGTCACGATCCGGTCCGACCGCGCAGTGTCCCGGTCCACCGAATTCACCAATATCTCCCCAGCGTCGAGTGCGGACCTGTTCTCGGGCGCTCGTCGCACCGCTCTCGCCACTCTTCCACAACCGGGACCGTGGCCCGTCGATCGTCCCCCGGAGAATCCATCGGCGCAGTTCAGGCCTTCTCACTCGCCCGCAGCGATGTGCGGTCGCGGCGGCGCCGGAACCCGGGCGACGGCGTCCGCGGTCAGACTTCCCAGGTACAGCCACCCGTCGTGCTCGCGCACACCGGTGACGGGTGCGTAGCTGCCCTTGCCGCCGCGCAGGCTGTGCACGATCCGGCCACGCTGATCGAGGGCGACCACCCAGCCCGCGTGCACCGGGTTCGGCTGGACGGCTTCGGGCAGGTTCGCCGCGACGATGCGCAGGGCAGGGTACGGCGCGAGCAGATCCAGCAGTCGCATCCGCGGGCTGTAGAGCGCCACCCAGAACAGCCCGTCGTGGGTCTGGGACGTCATGTTGTCCGGGATGCCGGGCAGATTCTCCGCCCACACGGACGTGCTGCCCTGCGACGGACCGGCCAGGTCGACGCGAGAGATCTGGTACGAGCCGGTCTCGGCGACGAGGACGAACGATTCGTCCGAGGCCAATCCCACGCCGTTGGCGAACTGCAGTCCCTCGGCGAGAAGGTCGGTCTCCCCTGTGCGCGGGTCGAGACGCAGCAGGCGACCGGTCCCCCGGTGTTCGAGAAGGTCGTACCGGTGGTCGGCGATCGTGAAGTGCGCGGACGAATCGGTGAAGTACACGGTGCCGTCGCGGCCGACCGCAGAGTTGTTGCACGCCACGAGTGGGCGCCCGACCGCGGTGTCGGCGAGCACGTCGATGCGCCCCTTCTCGTCCACCCTCAGCACGCCACGCTCGGCGTCGCAGATCAGGTACCGGCCGTCGTCGAGGACCTCGACCCCGAGGGGCCGCCCGCCCGTGTTCGCGAGTTCGGTGGCGTCACCGCGGCTGTCGAACCGCCAGATCCGGCCGTCGTTGCCGCCGGTGACCACCCGGCCGTCGTGATCGACGGCCACGTCCTCCGGTCCCTCTCCGGCGGGCAGGGCCCAGCGGTGCACACCGTCGAGGACTCCGTTGGGAGCGAGCACTCCCGTGAGCGGAGGTGGCGGCGGGGCGTGCCAGACGACGGGGTCGACCCCGGTGCGGTCGAGCTTGCGGGCGAGAGACTCGAAGAAGGTCACGGACTGTGAGATTAGTCGCGGAACCCGGTGGACGTGGCCGCCTACCGCCAGGCGAAGACGGGTTGGTCGAAACCGTCGATCCGGGTGTGCCGGTCGTGCAGCGCGACCTCCCGGAACTGGTACACGACCGCGCCCGTCGGGGCGTGCACGAGGTGACGCCGGAACGGCCACTGGATCACCGGCTTCGACGATTCGGGAATCTCCACGAATCGCGGCTCGGCATCGATCTCGGCGACGCCCACCGAGAACACTTCCGCCACTTCCTCGTGATTGGGGACCAGCGAGGCGATCGACTGCTCCGACCACACGACGAAGGGCGTGATGACGTATCCGGAGCGGGTGACGTAGTCGTCGAGTCTGCCGAGTACCGCGGACGGCCCCACGTCGAGGCCGAGTTCCTCGTGCAGTTCGCGCCGGGCGGCGTCCGCGCCGGTCTCCCCCGGATCCACCCCGCCACCGGGCAACGCGAACTGCCCCGGATGCGCGCGCATCTTGCTCGGTCGCCTGGTCAGCGGAACGGCCTGACCGTCCGCGCCGTCGTTCATCACGGCGATCACGACCGCCGCGGACCGCCGGTTCGTCGGGTCCACGATCCGAGGTTCGAATCGTGCCAGCGCGTCGGCGAGCCGTTCCCTGCTGAGTACGTGCCCATCCACCATCACCCGACAGTATCGCCACTCGCCGCGAAACCCACGTTCCGCTCCCCCGCGTTTCGAGGCCCGCGCGTCGAGTGCCCGCCGTCAGCCGAGCAATTGCTGCCTGATCTCGTTCTTGAGGACCTTCCCGAGTTTGGAACGAGGCAGATCGGGCCAGACCAGGATCTCCTTCGGGGTCTTGACGCTGCCGATGCGCGCCTTCACGAACGCCGTGAGCGCGTCGGCCTCGATCGGTGTTCCGGCCCGCGCCTGGACGACGGCGACGACGCGTTCGCCCCACTTCTCGTCGGGGAGCCCGATCACCCCGCAGTCCTGGATCCCCGGATACGCCATGAGCGCCTGTTCCACTTCGACGGAATAGACGTTGAATCCGCCGGTGATGATCATGTCCTTGGCACGGTCGACGATGTACAGGAAGTTGTCCTCGTCGAGGTATCCGATGTCGCCGGTGTGATGCCAGCCGTGTGCCGATGCCTCCTGCGTCGCAACGGGATTCTTGTAGTACCCCGCCATGACGAGTGAGCTGCGCACGACCACTTCGCCTCGTTCACCTGCCGGCAGCAGGATTCCCTGCCCGTCCATGATCGCCACCGTGACCAGCGGGGAGGGTCGGCCCGCGGAGCTCAACCGGGCGGTCGCCACCGAGCCGTCCTCGTGGAAGTGGTCTTTCGGCGCCATCGTCGCGATCATCATCGGTGCCTCGCTCTGCCCGAACAGCTGGGCCATCACCGGCCCGATCCGGGTCAGCGCCTCGCTCAGCCGCGTCGGCGAGATCGGCGCCGCGCCGTACCAGAAGCATTGCAGCGAACCGAGGTCCGTCGTCTCCAGGTCGGCGTGGTCGAGCAGCATGTAGATCAGGGTCGGTGGGAGGAAGGTGTGGGTGACGCGGTCCCGGTCGATGTGCGCGAGGAACTGCCCGAGATCGGGCGCGGGCATGATGACCACCTGCCCGCCGAGGGTGAGGATCGGAAAGCACAGGACACCCGCCGCGTGGGTCAACGGCGCGAGCGCGAGGTACACCGGTCTGCCGTCGAACGGGTAACTCATCAGGGTCAACGCGGACATCGTCTCGATGTTCCGGCCGGTGAGCATCACCCCCTTCGGGCGTCCCGTCGTCCCGCCGGTACCGACGATCAGCGCGAGGTCGTCGACGGGCTCGGCGTCGAGGCGTGCGGCACCCAGCCAGGTGTCGAAGGATTCGGCGTACGTCTCGTCGCCGTCGAGGCACACGAGCGTCGTGAGCAGCGGCAACTGCTCCCGGATCCGATCGACCAAGGGCGCGAACGCCTTCTGGAAGATCAGGCAGCGGCAGTCGAAGAGGTCGAGCAGGTCCCGATTCTCCGCCGCCTCGTTCCGGGGATTGATCGGGCACCACACCGCCCCCGCCCGGCTGATCCCGAACACGCAGGAGAACGCGGTCGGATCGTTGCCGGACAGGACGGCCACCTTGTCGCCCGCGGCGATCCCCGACCGTGCCAGCGCCGCGGCGACCCGCCGGCTGAGGTCCTGGACGTCCGCGTACGACAGCGTCCGCTCGCCCATCGTCAGGCACGGCGACGACGGTCCGAGCGAGGCGCCCTTGTCGAGGTAGTCGGTCAAGCGCATCGTGCGACCCTCCTGACGGTCGGCCGGACGATCAGTTCTGCACGGTGACGACCGGCTCCATCACGAGACCGAAACTGCGCAGAATCCCGAGGAGTTCGCGATGACCGAATGCTTGGCACGCCGACGCGAGACCGGTCTTCTTCGGCGGCTGCTGCAACAGGGAGTGCGCTGCGTACGCCTGCAGGAGACCCGTCTGCTTGTAGTTGCAGTTGCCGTGGATGACGCAGTGCGCACGACCGAGCGGTCCCGACGCGTACACGGAGTCGAGGGACGTGTTGACGCGCGGGTTCTCCCGCGGCGGCATCCCGGCCTGCACGGAACCGGCGATCTCCGCGAGCGCCGCGTCCTGCTCGTCCGCGGGGAGGGTCTTGATCTGCTCCTCGACCATCTTCTGCGTCGCGACGACGCCCTCCATGACGGAACGGTCGAACACGCCGCCCGCCGCCTTCACGTTGGCCACCCGCGGATCGTCCTTGAACCACACGGGATGGCAGGTCCCGCCCCAGGGCAGCGCGAGCGCCATCTGGTGCTGCCCCGGAACGACGACGTCGAATGTGGTACCGGGGTCCCACTTCGCATACCGGTTCTGCTCCAGGTAGTACCAGTCGGCCTTGAGGATCGTGAAGATCGTCTGCGTGGACGCGTAGGTGGGAAAACCCTTCCACAGCACCAGGATGTCGAGTGTGTCCAACCCCGGCGTCTCCAATGCGATGTTCGCGGCGATCTCGCCGGTCGTGTACATCTGGGCGACTCCGGGAGACAGCAGCAGACCCTTCTCGGCGAACTGGTCGCCGAACTTCGCCTGCACGTCCAGAACCCAGTCCTGCTCACCGGTCGTGTCGGTGTAGTGACATCCGGCGGCGAGGGCCGCCTCGACGACGACGGCACCGTACTTGATGAACGGACCTACCATGTTGCTGACCACCCGTGCCCCGCTGAACAGTTCGGTCAGCGCCGGGACGGTGTGCTCCACCTCGACCACGTCGTGGTCGACGGTGTCCAGGCCGGGAACGCGGTCCAGCACTTCCTGGATCCGCTTCTTGTCCCGTCCCGCGGCGACGAACGGAATGTTGAACTCGCGCAGGTATTCACACACGAGCCGTCCGGTGTAGCCGGAGACTCCGTAGACGATGACGGGTTTCTTGTCGGTCATGGCGTGCCTTTCGAAATGTGAGAGGTGTCCGGGGAGTTCGGCTACATGCCCATGCCACCGTCGACCGGCAGGCCGATTCCGGTGACGAAGCGGGCGGCGTCGGAGGCCAGGAAGACGACGGTGTCGGCGATGTCCGCGACCTCACCGAGCCGCCCGAGCGGGGTCAGGCCGATCACGTCGGCGACCGCGGCGTCGGCACTGGGCCACAGACCGAGCCTCTCCATGTCCGCGGCCAGCCCGAGTCCCATCTCCGTGGCGACCAGCCCGGGGTACACGCAGTTCACGCGGACGCCGTACCCCAGTTTTCCCGCCTCCTGAGCCGCGACCCGGGTCAGCCGGTCGACCGCCGACTTGGTGGCGGAATAGCCGGCGATGCCGGGGAACGGAATGGTCGCGGCCACCGACGAGACATTGACGATCGACCCTCCCGCACCCGCGGCGCCGCCGGGACGCATCGCACGCAGACCGTGCTTCAGGCCGAGCGCGACACCGAGGATGTTCACGTCGCACATCCGGCGGACGTCGGCGGGGTCGATGTCGACCACGAGTGACGAGATCTCGATGCCGGCGTTGTTGATCAGGAGGTCGAGTCCGCCGAGTTGCTCCACGGTGGCGGCGACGGCGCGCTCCCAGTTGCCGTCGTCGGTGACATCGAGGGTCACGAATCCGGTGTCGACGCCGGACTTCCCGAGGGAGTCGGCCGTTGCGCGTCCCTCCTCCTCGAGAACGTCGCCGATCACCACCGCCGCACCGGCGTCGGCGAGGGCAGCGGCCATTCCCGCCCCCAGCCCCTTCGCACCGCCGGTGACCAGCGCTTTTCGTCCTGCAAGATCACGCACGCTCATTCCGACCTGCCTTCGCACCGAGACGATTCGCGGAAACCACGTCGCGAGACACTGTTCGCATTGTGGTGTGAATCACAGCGTATTCAACTTTGGACGACTGTCAAGATTTCCCTTGACGACTGTCAAGATTTTGTTGCACAGTCGTCAAGGAGCGCGGGCTAGACTGATGCACACCGTGCTGAACTCCGCGAGCCGAACAGGAAGAATGCCGTGACACCCGTCGCCGAGAAGAACGCCGACCGGGTTTCGCGCCGCCAGGTCGACAAATTCGCCGAGCGCCGGGATCAACTCGCCGAGGCCGCGTTGCAGACCCTCTCGGAACTCGGCTACGCCCGCACCAGCCTTCGGGAGATCGCTCAGAACTCCGAGTTCTCCCACGGCGTTCTGCACTACTACTTCAGCGACAAGGTCGATCTGATCACGCACTGCGTCCGCCATTACAAGGCGCGCTGCGTCACGCGCTACGACGGCGTGGTCGCCACGGCGCAGACGTCCGACGAGTTGAAGGCGGGATTCGGCCGGGTACTCGTGGATTCGCTGCGCGGCGAGGCCTCGATGCATCGCCTCTGGTACGACCTCCGCTCGCAGTCGCTGTTCGAGGAGTCGTTCCGCGCAGACGTCGCCGCGATCGACAAGAGTCTCGAAAACATGATCTGGCGCATCGTTTCCCGATACGCGGAACTGGCAGGACGCACGATCACGATCGCCCCGCCCACCATGTACGCCGTGTTCGACGGGCTGTTCCAGCAGAGTCTCGCCGGGTATCTGTCGGGCGACGACTCGGCGGCGGACGCCCTCGCCGACAACGTCGATCAGGTACTGGCGCTCGTCATTCCGGCACGGTAGGGCGGGTCACTTCTCCGCGGCGACCTTGATCCGCTGGGCGAACGCGGGTGCGTCCTTGCGTGCCGCCCGCAGTGCGAGGGGCGCGATCAGTCTTCCGATTCCGTGCCCCTCCAGCACGTTGAAGATCGTCACCTTGGTGCCCGCGCCCGACGGTTCGAGATCGTAGCCGCCCTCTTTCGCGGTCACGGTGTTCGTCGATCGCTCCGCCCAGCGAATCCTCCGCGGCGCCTCGAATTCGGTGATCTCGAACTCCCGCTTCGTGGTCATTCCCGCATCCTTGACGGTGCTGACGAAGACGGTGCCGACTCCGGGCGGCCCGTCGGTCTTCTTCACGATCTCCTGGACCCGCGGACTGAACTCCCGGTCGTTGACCCCGGCGGCGAGGTACTCGAACACTTCCTCGATGGGGCGATCGATCACCACAGTGCCTTCGAACCGTCCAGCCATGCCAGCCTCCCGTTTCCGTGACCTGCCGGGTTCCGACAGTACTCGCGCCGAGGCCGGTGCGCGGTCACATCGCCGCCGGGCCGTCGGTCATAGAAGTGACGCCGCCGCCCGCACCATCGGCGAGACCGTCGGAGCGTTCGTGCTGATCGCCGCCGTCGCGACCTCGCGGTCCCGGTACGTGATGGCAACGAATTCCCCTGTGGCCGAGGCACTCACCTCCGGTTTTCAGCGAGTGTTACTGGCGAGCAGCATCTTCCTCGTCGCCGCAGCACTGATCGCGCTGCGCACCGGCAACACCCGCGGAGACTGCACGGCGCGAACGAAATGACCACGGCGGGCTCGTCAGTCGAGGTTCTCGACGACGAGCCCGGCGAGGCGGTCCCGGTCGGCGAGGATATCGATTTCCACGATCATCCCCTGCCGGACCGTGACGCCCAGGACGGACAGCAGTTGTCCGTCGGAGATCGCGACCACTCCGGCAGTCCCGTTGACGAGGGCCGGATTCGCGAACCGAGCCAACCGCGCAAACCCGAGAACCCGGCCCGCGACGGTCTCCGCGCCGCGCACCACCGGGGACGCACCGGCCGGGATTTCTCCGGTATCGGCCCGGAGCACCACATCCGGATCGAGCAGCGACAGAAGTGCGTCGAAGTCACCGCCCCTCGCGGCTGCCAGAAACGCGTCGACGACCGCACTCTGCCGGACCGGGTCGGTGTCGTCGGGAGCGGGCGCTCCCTGCAGTCGACGGCGTGCGCGGCCGGCCAGCGGGCGGCCGGCAACCGGGGATCGATCGCAGCCAGGATTCCTGCACCGCATCCTCGGCCTCGCTGAGCGATCCGAGCATCCGGTAGGCCACCGCCCGCAGGTGCTAATGCATCCAGTTTCCCCGGTTCCGCTGTCGGATATCGCCGTGGTTAACTGAAATGACGCTCACAGTCTCTGAAGGGCTGGACGGCATGTCGAAAGCTCAGCACGTCGGACGTCTGTTCCTCGTCTCGGTACTCGCGGCACTTGCCGTGTGCGGAGTGAGCGTCGCCGCGTCGGCGGCGCCCCCGGCCGTCACCGGGAAGATCCTCGCGCCGGCCCTCACCCCCGCGAGCGGTCAGGTCGTCGGCATCGCCCATCCGGTCGTCGTCCGGTTCACGTCCCCGGTTCCCGATCGCGCGCTCGCCGAGCGTGGTGTCCGGATCACCCCGTCGACGCCCGTACCCGGGCAGTTCTCCTGGATCGACGACCGCACCCTGCAATGGAACCCGGACCGCTTCTGGCCGGCGAACACCGCAGTGACCGTCGAGGCGGCGGGCGCGAGATCGCAGTTCCAGGTCGGTGACGCACTCGTCGCAGTCGCGAACACGACGACGCACCAGTTCACCGTGAGCATCAACGACCAGATCGTGCAGACGATGCCCGCGTCGATGGGCAAACCCGGATACGAGACACCACTCGGGACCTTCCCCGTCATCGAGCAGTTCCGCGACATGATCATGGACTCGTCGACGTACGGTGTCCCGATCGACGACGAGGAGGGCTACCGCCTCTACGTCGAATACGCCACCCGCATCACGTGGGGCGGGATCTTCGTGCACGCCGCACCGTGGTCGGTGGGTTCACAGGGCTTCGAGAACGTCAGCCACGGCTGCATCAACCTCAGCACCGAGAACGCGCGGTGGTTCTACGACAACGCCAAGATCGGCGACCCCGTCATCGTCACGTCGTGAGCCCCGGGCTCGAGACACAGAACGCACGGGTGCCGGAGACACAGAAAAGGCGGCTTCCCGTTTCCGGGAAACCGCCTTCGCCGATCATTGGTCGGGCTGACAGGATTTGAACCTGCGACCACTTGACCCCCAGTCAAGTGCGCTACCAAGCTGCGCCACAGCCCGTCCACACCCTCGTTCAGGTGCTCGATGAGATTACATCAGTGGCAGTCCGTAACGCTAATCGCCTGGTCAGAGCCCATTCTGTCGGATCAACGACTCCGTCGCTCACGCTTTTCGCGCACCCGCACCGAGATGCGGACGGGACTGCCGTCGAAATTGAACTCCTCACGCAGACGCCGCTCCAGGAACCGGCGGTACCCCGCCTCGAGGAACCCGGTCGTGAACAGCACGAACGTCGGGGGACGCGTTCCGGCCTGCGTGGCGAACATCACGCGCGGCAACCTGCCACCGCGCATCGGCGGCGGCGTCGCGGCGACGACTTCCTTGAGCCACGTGTTGAGCCGGCCCGTCGGAATGCGCTTGTCCCACGATTCCAGCGCCGTGTCGAGTGCGGGCACCAGCTTCTGCACCGCGCGTCCCGTCTGCGCCGAGATGTTCACGCGCTGCGCCCACGGCACCCGCACCAGATCCCGATCGACTTCACGGTCGAGCTGAAGCCGCCGGTCCTCGTCCACGAGATCCCACTTGTTGAACGCGATGACAAGGGCCCGGCCGGCGTCGGCGACCATGCTCAGCACACGCAGGTCCTGCTCGGAGATCGGCTCGGACGCGTCGATCAGCAGAATCGCGACCTCGGCCGCCTCGATGGCGCTCTTCGTCCGCAGCGACGCGTAGAACTCGGCACCGCTGGCGTGGCTGACCCGCTTGCGCAGACCGGCGGTGTCGACGAAACGCCACGGTCTGCCACCGAGTTCCACGATCGAGTCGACCGGATCGACTGTGGTGCCCGCGACGTTGTGGACCACCGAACGCTCGTCGCCCGACAGCTTGTTCAGCAGGCTCGACTTCCCGACGTTCGGCTTCCCGACCAGAGCCACACGCCGCGGTCCGCCGCCGGGGATGCCTTCCCGCGGGGTCTCCGGCAGGGCGGCGAGCACCTCGTCGAGGAGATCACCCGTACCGCGACCGTGCGTCGCGCTCACCGAGTGCGGCTGACCGAGCCCCAGCGACCACAGTGCGGCCACCTCGGATTCGGTGCGGCCGTCGTCCACCTTGTTGGCCACCAGCAGAACCGGCGTCTTGGACCGGCGCAGCACCTTGGCCACGGCCTCGTCGGTCGCGGTGGCGCCGACGACGGCGTCGACCACGAGGAGGATCGCGTCCGCGGTCTGCATCGCCAGCTCGGCCTGCCGGGCCACGGACTGCTGCAGGCCCTTGGCGTCGGGTTCCCAGCCGCCGGTGTCCTGCACCATGAAGCGGCGTCCGCTCCAGTTCGCCTCGTACGAGACCCGGTCCCGGGTCACACCCGGAATGTCCTCGACGACGGCCTCACGGCGGCCGATGATCCGGTTCACGAGCGTCGACTTACCGACGTTCGGGCGCCCGACCACGGCGAGGGTCGGAACCGGGACGTGGGCTTCCCCGTCGCCGCCGTCTTCGAGGTCGAGGACCTCCCAGTCGGATTCCTCACTCCAGGTGCCGTCGCCTGCGAACTCGGTGGTGAATTGTTCGGTCACTGCCCTACTCCACTTCTTTCGCTTACCACCAGCAGCAACCTGCCGATCACGTCGTCGATTCCGAGTTCGCTGGTGTCGACCAGCACGGAATCGTCGGCCGGCCGCAGCGGCGACACGGCGCGCGTGGAGTCGAGGTGGTCACGACGCTGCACATCGGCCAGCACGGCCGCGAAGTCGTCGCCTCGTCCTTCCGCGAGATTCTGCGCATTTCTGCGCTGCGCCCGGGCTTCTGCCGAGGCGGTCAGGTAGATCTTCACATCGGCATCGGGAAGCACGACGGTGCCGATGTCCCGGCCCTCGACGACGATCCGTCCGGCCTCGCAAGCAAGGCGACGCTGCGCCGCGACGAGCAGTTCACGCACCGCGGGAACGGCGGAGACGGCGGAGACGGCCTTGGTCACCGCGTCGCCGCGGATCTCCTCCCCCACGTCCTCGCCGTCGAGCAGAACCTGCTCGCCCGCCGGGTCGGTTCCGATCGACCAGGGCAAACCGACGGTCGCGTCGGCGATCGCGTCGGGGTCGGCGAGATCCACACCCTTCCGCAGCACATGCAGCGTCGCGATCCGGTACATGGCTCCGGTGTCGAGGTAGCGGGCGCCGAGCCGCCGCGCCAGCATCCGCGAGACGCTCGACTTCCCGGTTCCGGACGGGCCGTCCATCGCGACGATCAACGACGAGGTACTCACAGGCCCACCGCCCCGTAGAGTCCGCCGACCTCGCCTCGACCCAGAACGCGCAGCGTGCCGGGCCGCTGGTCGCCGAGCGCGACCGCGCCGATGTCCGTCCGGACGAGCCGGATGACGGGGTGTCCCACGGCGTCGAACAGGCGACGCACGATGTGCTTGCGGCCTTCGTGCAGTGTGACCCGGACGAGCGACTTGCCCTCGTTGATGTCGAGGAGCGTGAACGTGTCGACCTTCGCCGGTCCGTCGTCGAGTTCAACACCTTCCTTCAGCTTCTTGCCGACGCCGCGCTCGAGGGCACCCGACACGGTCGCCAGGTACGTCTTCGACACCTCGAACGACGGGTGCATCAGCCGATGCGCCAGGTCACCGTCGTTGGTGAGCAGCAGTAGTCCCTCGGTGTCGGCGTCGAGCCGACCGACGTGGAACAACCGCTGACCAGCGGCGACCCGTTCGGAGACGATGTCACCGACGCAAGGGCGACCCAGGTCGTCCGACATCGTCGACTGCCAGCCGCGGGGCTTGTTGAGTGCGAGGTGAACGAGGTCCTTCTGGACGACGACGCGGACACCGTCGACGCGGACGACCGCGTTCTCGGGGTCGATGCGCAGACCCTGTTCGATGACGATGCGGCCGTCGACCTCGACACGACCCTGCGAGATCAGTTCCTCGGCCGCACGACGCGACGCGACGCCGGCCTGAGCGAGAACCTTCTGCAGGCGCATACCGTCGCCCTGCGGCGGGCCGGCGGGCCGATCGGCGTCCGCGTACTGGTGCCGGGCGGGCTTGGCGTTGCTGATCTTGGGGGCCTGGGCCTGCGCGCGCTGCGGCTTGGCCGACTTGGGCTTGCCGCGCTTGTTCTTCGCGGCAGGGTCGGGCCTGCCGGGCTTGCCCTTCGTTGCGTCGGGCCGGCCTGATCGATGAGCGGCTTCGGCCCTGTCCGGACGCCCTCCGGTCTCCGACCTGGTGCGCCCTCCGGTCTCGGACCTGGTGGGGCGCTGCTTCTTGTTGTTGCGATCCGGTGTGCCATCTCGGCGAGCGGGTTTCTTCACTTTTGTACTATCCCTGTCAGTCTTCGGTGTCCAGCCCGGTGTCCAACTCTTCTGTGGAAGCCGTAGCTTTATTCATTCTCGCAAATCGTGGGTCAGATTCCAGACTGTCACTGATGTCATCTATCAGGTCCACATCCGGCAACAACGGAGCCAAGGCGGGAAGATCGGCCAGAGACGCCAAGCCGAGCCGTTCCAGAAAGAGTTCCGTCGTCGAATACTGCGTGGCGTTGGTATCGGGATCGACGCCGGCTTCGGCGATCAACCCGCGAGCGAGAAGTGTGCGCACCACACCATCCACGTTGACGCCGCGCACCGCACTGATCCGTGCGCGGGTCAACGGTTGACGGTATGCCACCACGGCCAGAGTTTCCAAAGCCGCCCTCGTCAGTTTGGAGCGGGCACCGTCGAGCAGGAGCCGTTCCACGTAGGGCGCGTACGCGGTGCGGGTGTAGAGACGCCAACCGTCACCGGCATATCGGAGGTCCATCCCGCTTCCGCGGGCGGTGAGCTCGGCGGACATGCGATTCAGCGTCTCCGTGATGCGATTCACAGAAGCGCCGGTCGCGGACGCGAGCTGCTCCGCACCGGCCGGAGAGTCGACGATCAGCAGCAACGACTCGAGAACAGCCGCGAGTTCGGTGTCCGACAGCTCGGGTTCCGTGTCGACGGCACCCTGATCGTCCGGCTCGTCGAACGGGGCCGAACTCATCCGTAATCCTCCTCGGTCACCGGGGCGTGTGTGTCTTCCCCGGTCCAGCTCACCAGCAGTTCCCCGAGCGGCTCGGGCTGTTCGAACAACACCGACTGCTCGCGGTACAGCTCGAGCAGCGCGAGGAATCTTGCCACGATCTCCACGGTGATCTCGCACTCGGAGACGAGGTCGCCGAAGCTCGCCCACTCCCCGGCGCCTCGCTCGCGGAGTAGTTCCAGCATCCGCGCCGCCTGTTCGGGGACCGACACGGCGTGCATGTCGTGCAGGTGGTCGAGTCCCACCGTGGGTTTCGGGCGGGGTGTGAACACGGTCGCGGCGATCTCCGCGAACCGCTGCGGGTCGACGCCGAGCAACACTTCCGGCAGCAACCGGGTGAACTGGTCCTCCAGCGCCGCCGACCGCGGGTACCGGCGCAGCGCGGCCGCCTCGAGCTCACCGAACAGTTGCGCCACCTGCTTGTACGCGCGGTACTGCAGCAGCCGGGCGAACAGCAGGTCGCGCGCCTCGAGGAGCGCGAGGTCCTCGGCGTCCTCCACCTGTCCCGCGGGGAGCAGACGCGCCGCCTTCAGGTCGAGCAGTGTCGCGGCGACGACGAGGAATTCGGTGGTCTGGTCGAGTCCCATCTCCGCACCGAGCGTGCGCATGTAGGCGATGAAGTCGTCCGTCACCTGGTGCAGCGCGACTTCCGTCACGTCCAGCTGTCGCTGGTTGATCAGGGTGAGGAGCAGATCGAACGGTCCCTCGAAGTTCCGCAGCGTCACCCGGAAGCCGGGCTTACCCGCGGGCGCCTGCGGATCCTCGCCGTGCGAACCCTCGGTCTGCGGTGGTGCCGGAATGTCCTGCGTATCCACCACTTACCGGCCGGACCGGTGAATGACCTCGCGTGCCAGCGCACGGTACGCCTCGGCGCCGGTCGACTTGGGCGCCCAGGTGGTGATCGGTTCCCCGGCGACGGACGTCTCGGGGAATCGCACCGTCCGGTTGATGACGGTGTCGTAGACGAGATCCCCGAACACCTCCACCACGCGGGCCATCACCTCGCGCGCGTGCAGAGTCCGCGCGTCGAACATCGTGACGACGATGCCGGCGAGTTCGAGCCGCGGGTTGAGCCGGTCGTGGACCTTCTCGACCGTGTCGTTGAGCAGCGCCAGGCCGCGCAAGCTGAAGTACTCGCACTCCATCGGGATGATGACCGAGTCCGCGCAGGCCAGCGCGTTGACCGTGAGCAGACCGAGGGACGGCTGGCAATCGATGAGGACGTAGTCGTAGCGGTCGAGCACGGGATGCAGCACGCGCCCGAGCGTCTGCTCGCGCCCCACCTCGGTGACGAGCTGGATCTCCGCCGCCGACAGGTCGATGTTGCTCGGCAGAAGGTCGAGCCCCTCGACGCGTGTCCGCATCAGTACGTCGTCGATCGACACGCGCGGTTCGACGAGCAGATTGTGAACGGTCAGTTCGAGGTCGTTGTGCGCGACGCCGAGGCCCGCGGACAGCGCCCCCTGGGGATCGAGGTCGACGAGCAGGACCCGTCGGCCGTATTCGGCCAGGGACGCACCCAGGTTGATCGTCGACGTCGTCTTTCCGACGCCACCCTTCTGGTTGCACATCGCGACGATCTTGGCCGGGCCGTGCGAGGGCAACGGGGCGGGTTCCGGCACCTCACGCGTCGGCCGTCCGGTGGGGCCGAGCTCCTCCTCCACGACCACGGCAGCGTCGTCGAGCAAGGCTGCGGTTTCGGTTTGCCGCACGTCGAACATGTCGCCCTCCGGTTGCGAGTGCTCTGACTCCGCCGCTGGCGGCTGCGGTGTCACCACGGTCCGATGATCCCCTGTTCTCTCGATGATCGCTGTCGATCCCACATCGTTATACGAACGCTACCGCCTCGTACCGTGAATTTTCCCGTCGACACGCTTTTCGCTGCCGCGCCCGGGGGTGCGCTCCCGCCCACACCTCGGGCAGCGCACCCACTGTCACCAGCGGATATATCTGGGTGGTCGTCCTGGCGGGCGATCACCGTGTCATGCCCGCGCGGCTTCGTCCCCGGCGGCCCGTGCGCGTTTCCGCTCGCTGAACCGCTCGGGGCGATCGACCCAGGGAGCGCTCACGTCGCGGAGTTCGCCGAGACCGCCCGGCCGGGACCGCGCGGCGGCGAGGGCCATCACTCCGGACGCGGCCGTGGCGTTGACGATGGTCCCGTTCAGCACCATCGACACCACCTCGTCGAACGGAATCCGCTCGATCTCGAGGTCGGCTTCCTCGTCCTCGGGGTCGGGCCGGTCCACCTCGTACAGATCCTCGGCGAGGAACACGCGCACCGACTCGTCCGTGAACCCCGGTGACAGAACGACATCCACGAGGACGGACCAGCGCCGAGCCGCGAGGCCGGTCTCTTCCGCCAGTTCGCGTCGCGCGGCGTCGGCGGGGTCCTCACCCGGTTCGTCCAGCAGACCCGCCGGGATCTCCCACAACCGGCGCCCCACCGGGTGCCGGTACTGGTGGATCAGGACGATACGGTCCTCGTCGTCGAGCACCACGACGGCGACGGCGCCGTGGTGCTCGACGACCTCACGTTCGGCGGTCCGGCCGTCCGGCATCGCGACGTGATCCACCCGCAACGCGAGGATCGCGCCGCTGTAGACGGCGCGCGAGTCGAGAGTCTCGAATTCGTGCCGGCCGATGTCGGGCATGGTCCGTCTCGCCCTATCCCGCGCTGTCGACCGACGCGACCTCGTCGCGGTCGGCGGACTCGGCGATCTCGTCGTCGGCGGCCGCGCGCTCCTCACCGTGCACGTCGACGGGAAGGCGCTCCTCGAGCTTGTGCCTCAGCGCCGCGTCGACGAACGCCGCGAACAGCGGATGCGGACGCGTCGGACGGCTCTTCAGCTCGGGGTGGGCCTGCGTCGCGACGAAGAACGGATGCTGGTCGGCCGGGTACTCGACGAACTCGACGAGGTGACCGTCGGGCGAGGTGCCGCTGAACCGGAGTCCGCTCTTGGCAATCCGGTCCCGGTATGCGTTGTTGACCTCGTAGCGGTGACGGTGCCGTTCGGACACCTCTTCGCTGCCGTACGCCCGGGCGACGACGGATCCCTTCGCCAGGACGGCCGGGTACGCGCCGAGACGCATCGTGCCGCCCAGGTCGGCCTCGCCGGCGATGACGTCTTCCTGATCGGCCATCGTGGAGATCACGGGGTGCGTGGTCTCGGGCTCGAACTCGGCGGAGTTGGCGTCGTCCAGACCCACGCTGCGCGCGGCTTCGATCACGACGCACTGCAGACCCAGGCACAGTCCCAGCAGGGGCGTCTTCCGGTGGCGGGCGTACCGGATCGCACCGAGCTTGCCCTCGATGCCGCGGATTCCGAAGCCACCGGGGATCAGCACGCCGTCGACGTCGCCGAGCGCGGCCTGCGCACCCGCCTCGGTCTCACACGCGTCGGACGGCACCCACGAGATCTCCACCTTCGAGCGGTTCGCGAACCCGCCCGCACGCAGCGCCTCGGTGACGGACAGGTACGCGTCCGGCAGGTCGACGTATTTTCCGACCAGGGCGATCCGCACGGTCTCGCGCGGCTGGTGGACGCGCTCGAGCAGGTTTCCCCACACGGTCCAGTCCACGTCGCGGAACGGCAGGCCCAGCTGACGAACGACATATGCGTCGAGGCCCTCGCTGTGCAGCACCTTCGGGATGTCGTAGATCGACGGCGCGTCGGGGGTCGAGATGCAACCGTCGACGTCGACGTCGCACATGAGCGCGATCTTGTTCTTCAGCGCCGGCGGAACCTCCCGGTCGCAGCGCAGGATCAGCGCGTCGGGCTGGATGCCGATGTTCCGCAGCGCGGCAACCGAATGCTGGGTGGGCTTGGTCTTGAGCTCCCCCGACGGCGCCAGGTACGGGACCAGGGAGACGTGGAGGAAGAAGACGTTGTCCCGGCCGACGTCGTGACGGACCTGACGGGCGGCCTCGAGGAACGGCTGCGACTCGATGTCGCCGACGGTGCCGCCGATCTCCGTGATGACGACGTCGGGGCGGTGTCCCTGCAGATCCGGCCCGCTCATCGCGAGGATGCGGCTCTTGATCTCGTCCGTGATGTGCGGAATGACCTGCACGGTGTCGCCGAGGTATTCGCCGCGCCGCTCCTTGGCGATGACCGTCGAATACACCTGGCCGGTGGTCACATTCGCCTGACCGGACAAGTCGCGGTCGAGGAAGCGCTCGTAGTGGCCGACGTCGAGGTCGGTCTCGGCGCCGTCCTCGGTGACGAAGACCTCACCGTGCTGGAAGGGGTTCATCGTGCCCGGATCGACATTGAGGTACGGATCCAGTTTCTGCATGGTCACGCGCATTCCCCGCGCGGTCAGCAACTGCCCGAGGCTCGAGGCTGTGAGGCCCTTGCCGAGTGAGGAGGCGACGCCGCCGCTCACGAAGATGTGCTTGGTGGCGGTACGCGAATGAGTGCGTGACTGTGGCAAAGGGGCTCCCGTGACGACTGTGCAGGGCTTGGTCTGTTCGAGCAATGCTGGGGCCTGCCGACCCACGGGACTTCACGGTAACACCTCTGCGGACGTCCCGGAAACAACGCGCCGCGATTGTCCGCCCCGATGTGACGCGCACTACGCCGGGGTGGCCCCCACGGTGACTCCGGTGGTGCCGGGTCCGGTGCCGTACCGGCCCGCGCCGCCGTTCAGTTGCTCCTGCAGCGCGAGCGGAACGGTGATTTTGCCCGCTTCCCGATCGATGTTGTCGATCGTCGTGAGCGCCGCCGACAGGGCGGCGTCGGCCCGTGCCACGGCGACCGCGCCGTTGCCCTGGGCGGAGGCCGGACGTCCGGCGAGCACCGCCCCGGCACCGCGCGAGTCCAGCGCGCCCGCGAACCGGGCCACGACCGCGCCGCGGTTGCCACTGACGCCGTCCTCCACGTCCCGATCTCCGGTCAGCACGACCGCGACCTGCGCAGGCTGGACGGCGCCGTCGTCGTAGCTGACGAACCCGGCGCCGCGGAGCGTCTCGAGGGCCAGCGCCATCTCCTGGGCGGAACTCTGCGGCTGGCCCGTCTCCTTGCCGAGCATGAGGACCGAACCCAGCAGGTCGCCTGCGAGGCTGCCCTGGTCGACGGCCCCGGTCTTCAACGTGACACCCGCGGGGATCACGTTGTTGACGACCGTCCGCAACCGGTCGCCGCCCGTGGCGTCGACGAACGAGTCGGTCAACGACACCCGCCCGGTCACCGAACCCCCTGCCTGCGCGATCATCCGGTTGACCCCGTCGAGGTCGGCCGGGTCGGCATCGGGGGTCGTCACGACCATCACGGTGCGCTGCGCGAGCGAGTCGGCGACCACGCGGCCGCCCACCGCGGAATCGAAACCGTCGGCCGAGTTCAGCTGCTCGGTCAGTTGGTTGTTACGTTCGCTTGCGTTCTCCAGGTCGGTCTGCAGGTCCGCTTTGTCGTCGCGCAGCCCCGACACGAGACCACTCGACAACAGGCCGGAGCCCATGACCACGCCGATTGCCAGAGCCAGGAAGATCGCCGCTATGGAAATGGCATGTTGACGCAGAGAAATCACTTGAAGAACCCCTGAACCCACAACGCGAAGCTGTTCCACGTCGCGACGGCCCAGTCGAGTGCCTCACCACCCACGTTGGACACGACCAGGGCCACGATGACGGCCACGAGAGCGGCGAGGACGAGCAGCGCGATCGCGCTGCCCGACACCCGGCTGCGGTACAGCGTCGCCACGGCCTTCGCGTCCACCAGTTTCGGCCCGACCTTCAGCCGGGTCATGAACGCCGACGGGTTGCTGTCGCGGCGGCCGCGGTCGAAGAACTCGTCGAGCGAGACGGTGCTGCCGACCGTGACGATCAGCGACGCGCCGTGGTGGTCGGCCAGCAGCAGAGCCAGGTCGGACGGGGACCCGGACGCGGGAAACGTCATCGCCCCGATGCCGAGGTCCTGGATGCGCGACAGACCGGGTGCGTGACCGTCCTGGTCGGCGGGCAGCACCACCTCGGCGCCCGACTTCAGCGTCGCGCTGGTGATGTCCTCGGGGTCGCCGACGATGAGGTCGGGGCGGTAGCCCGCCGACTTCAGGACGTCGGCGCCTGCCCCGACGCCGATGAGGATCGGTGAGTACTCCTTGATGAACGGCTTGAGGTTCTTCAGGTCGGACGCGTGGTCCGGGCCGTCGGACACGATCACGACGTGCCGTTCCTTCATGTCGACGTCGACGTCGGGCACGCCGACCCCGTCGATCAGCAACGGACTCTCGGTGCGGATGAACTCGATGGTGTTGCCGGAGAACGCCTCGAGGTGGTCGACCAGACCGGTCTTCGCCTCGATCATCCGGTCGGAGATCTCCGCCTCGGTCTGTTCGTCGCCCTTGGCGATGCGCCGTTCCCCGGAGTAGACACCTCCCCCGTTCACCCGGACCTTGCTGCCGTCCTTGATGCTCTTGAAGATCTCGGCGCCCGCCGAATCCACCAGCAGGATCCCGTTGGCGACGATCACCTCCGGGCCGAGGTTGGGATACCGCCCCGAGATCGACGGCGACGCGTTGATCACTGCGAGAACGCCGGCCTTCACCAGGGCGTCCGCGGTTCCGCGGTCGAGGTCGAGCTCGTCGAGAACGACGATGTCACCGGGTCCGACGCGGCGCAGCAACTTGGCCGTGTTGCGATCCACCCTGGCGATGCCGCTGACCCCGGGCAAAGTTTCGGTGTTACGTGACAGCAGTGCCGGCATCTTCATGGATTCGATGATGGACCGGAAGCAGGACCGACCTGTGGAGGCGCGCCGAACCGTTTACCACATCAGTCACACCATTACCACGCGCGGCCGACGGCCCACCGGGCCGGATCAGGCGGAACGCTCGGCGCTGGCGGTCGCCAGCAACTCCTCCGCGTGCGCGCGACCGGTCTCCGTGTCGTCGAGGCCGGCGAGCATCCGGGCCAGCTCCACGACCCGTTCGTCGTCGGTGAGCGTGTGCACGCCACTGCTGACGACGCCGTCCTGGTCGTCGACCTTGTCGACTACCAGGTGGGTGTCCGCGAACGCCGCGACCTGCGGCAGGTGCGTGACGACGATGACCTGGTGCGTGCGGGCCAGCCGGGCCAGCCGCCTGCCGATCTCGACCGCCGCCCGTCCACCGACGCCGGCGTCGACTTCGTCGAACACCATCGTCGCGCCCGAGTCGGACCCGGCGAGCACCACCTCGAGGGCGAGCATCACGCGCGAGAGCTCACCGCCGGACGCGCTCTTGCTGATGGGCAGTGACTGCGCGCCGCTGTGCGCCGACAGCCGGAACTCCACTTCGTCGACGCCGGAAGATCCCGCGTGGAGTTCGGTGCCGTCGACGGTGAGCGGGGCCGTGTCCTGGGGTCCGGCGATCCGGGGCCGGACCGTCACCTCGAGCGCCGCCCGGCCCATTGCCAGACCGGCGAGTTCGGAACTGACGGCCTTGGCGAGTTTGGTCGCGGCCTTGACGCGGGCCGCGGTCAGTTTCGACGCCGCTTCCGCGGTCGACGCCGCCGACTCCTCCACCTGCTTCGTCAGCGCGGCCAGCGCATCGGAGGACACGTCGATCTTCTCGAGCCGCGCACGGGCGTTGTCGGCCCATTCCAGTACGCCGTCGACGTCGGCGGCGTACTTGCGGATGAGGTTTTTCAGCTCCGCCTGCCGGGACAGCAGAGAGTCCAGCGCTCCCGGGTCCGCCGGCAGTCCGGCGAGATACGTGGTGAGGTCCGCGGAGACGTCGGTGACCACTGCGATCGCGTCGGCGAGGCGGGGTCCGAGCCCGTCGAGTTCCGGGTCGGTGGCCGATTCGATCCGGGCCCGCGCCTCGGACAGCAGGTCCAGCGCGGGCGCGGCCCCGCCGTCGCCGTCCATGACGTCGCCGCCGGCGAGCGCTGCGTGTGCTTCTTCCGCCGCCGACCGCAGCGAGTCGAGTTCGCTGAGCCTGCGGACCTCCGACACGATCGCCTCGTCCTCGCCCGGGGTGGGGGCGACGCCGTCGATCTCGTTGAGAGCGAACGTCAGTTGGTCGGCTTCCTGCGCGAGTTCCCGGGTCCGACCGGTCCGTTCGATCAGTTCGGATCGCGCGGTCATCCACTCGTTGCGGTGTTTGCGGTACCGCGCGACCAGCGGCCCGACCGTCTTGTCCGCGAATCGATCGAGCGCGGCGCACTGCTGGTCCGGGCGAAGCAGCCGCAGCTGATCGTTTTGCCCGTGCACCGTGAGCAGCGGATCGGTGAACTCGGACAGCACGCCCGCCGGAACACTGCGCCCACCCAGGTGGGCGCGGGACCTGCCGTCGCTGCCGACGGTGCGGACCGCGATGATGGTGCCGTCCTCGTCCCGCTCGGCACCGGTCGATTCGAGCAGCCGGGACACGGCACGTTCGACGTGCTCCGAGCCTTCGTCCGTCATGAACCGGCCCTCGACGACGGCGCGCGGCGCACCGAGGCGCACCCGTCCCGCGTCTGCCCGCGCACCGCTGAGCAGGTGCAGGCTCGTCACCACCATCGTCTTGCCCGCACCGGTCTCACCGGTGAGCACCGTCAAACCTTCGTGGAACTGCGCCGAGGCCTCGGAGATCACACCGAGGTTGTCGATCCTGATCTCTGCCAGCACGTCTAGGGCTTCCTTCCTCGCCACCCGGTGACGGGCAGCTCGAACTTTCGCACCATCCGGTCCGCGAACGGCGCCGAATCCAGTCGTACCCACCGAACGGGTTCCTTGCCACGCACCACTTCGACGCGGGCGCCCGCGGGCAATTCGAGGGTCCGGCGACCGTCGCAGAACACCAGGCCGTCGTGGCTGCCTGCCACGGTCTCCACCGCGATCAGCGATTCCGGGCTCGTCACGAGGGGGCGCGCGAACAATGCGTGCGCGTTGCTCGGGACCACCAGCAGCGCCTCGAGTTCCGGCCACACGACGGGGCCGCCCGCCGAGAACGCGTATGCCGTCGACCCGGTGGGCGTGGAGATGAGGACGCCGTCGCAGCCGAACGCCGACACCGGCCTGCCGTCGACCTCGAGCACCACCTCGAGGACACCGAGCCGGGACCGGTTCTCGATGCTCGCCTCGTTGAGCGCCCAGCCCCGTTCGATGATCTCGTCGTCCACCCGGACCAGCACGTCCAGTGTCATGCGGTGTTCGATGCGGTATTCGCGGCGCACCACCTGGCCGAGCGCCTCGTCGAGGTGCTCGGCCTCTGTTTCCGCGAGGAACCCGATCCGGCCCAAGTTGATGCCCAGGACCGGAATGGACGCTGCCTGAGCGAGTTCCGCCGCCCGCAGGAACGTCCCGTCCCCGCCGAGGACGAGCACCATCTCGCACCCGAGGGCGGCGTCGGGGCCGGCCTGCACGATGGTGACTTCCAGCCCGGGAACCAGGAATTCGTCGGCGGCCATGCCGTCCATCGGTTCGATGCGGGTGCTGTCGACCTCGTCGACGAGGACGCGCATTCCGATCCCGGCCCGCTCGAAGATCTTGCCGACGCGCCGCGCGGTCTCCGTGATCTCGGCGCGACCCGGATGCGCCACCAGCAGGATCTCCCGCTCGCGTTGCTGGCCGCCGCTGCTTCCCCCGCTCACTGTGGTCCCTCCTGCACCGCGGTGCGGATCAACTCTTCTACCGACTCGACCGGTACATCATCCGTCCCGGGTGTGACATCCGCCCGGAGCCACAGGAAGTATTCGACGTTCCCCGACGGTCCCGGCAGCGGACTGGCCACCGCACCGACGGTACGCAGTCCGAGCGACGCTGCCGTCTTCGCGACGTCCAGTACGGAGGCGACCCTCAACTCCGGGTCACGCACGACCCCGCCGGAGCCGACGTGATCCTTGCCGACCTCGAACTGCGGCTTCACCATCGGAATCAGATCTGCGCCGTCGGTCACGCAGGCGACGAACGCCGGGAGAACGAGCTTCAGGGAGATGAACGACAGGTCGGCGACCACCAGTTCGACCGGTCCGCCGATCTGCTCGGCATCGATGGATCGCACGTTGGTGCGGTCGACGACGTGGACGCGGTCGTCGGACTGCAGCCGCCACACCAGCTGTCCGTACCCGACGTCCACCGCCACGACCTCCCGCGCGCCGTGGTGCAGCAGTACGTCGGTGAAGCCGCCGGTGGACGCGCCGGCGTCGAGGCAGCGCTTGCCGTCGACCGCGAGTCCGCGGGGGCCGAACGCTTCGAGCGCACCGAGGAGCTTGTGCGCGCCGCGTGATGCCCAGGACACTTCGTTGTCTACCTCGACCACCCGCAACGGGGTTCCCGCTTCGATGGCGGTGGCCGGTTTGGTCGCTGCCGCACCCGAGATCAGCACTCGGCCGGAGGCGATGAGTTCTTGCGCGTGTTCTCGGGACCGGGCCAGCCCCCGCCGAACGAGTTCGGCATCCACCCGTGCTCGACGGGCCACGTCAGATCTTGTCCACGGTGGCCAAGGCCTCCACCAGCACGTCGTGCGCCTTCTCGAGAAGGTGAGCCTTGCGCGGGATGACGCCGGCACCGTGTTCGTCGTCGGGATCGGGTTCGACGGCTCCGAGCCGCGACAACAATCCGTCGACCTCCGTGTGGATCTTCTCGGGGTCGACACTCTGAGGAGGCCCAGGTAGATGGGCTCCCGGGCGCGGTATTGGCGTGCTCATCGGGCACAACGCTAGTCCATCGCGATCCGATACGCATACAGCGAATCGCGTGACGAACAACGCGGGCTCTACCGCGTTTCAGGCACCCCAGCCGGACACGACCGCGCTCACCGCACGCGTCGTCGACGTGATCCGCGCGAAGTCGGGGAATTTCCATGCACCGACGGCAACGGCCCGCAGCAGCGCAGCCGAATCCATCGGCTCGGCCGAATCCGCGGTCGGTTCGATCACCAGATCGGTGCCGTCGAACTCGACGGACCACCGGCTGTCCTCACCGACGAGCGACTCGTCGGCGGGCCGGTTGAGCGCGTCCAATTCGGATGCGACGTAGGTGGGGCGCTGCTCCGGGGCGGCACGCAGGACGTCGATCGCAGTGCTCACGCCGGTGAGCACCAGCAGCGAGTCGAGACCGACGTTGTTGGCTCCTTCGATGTCGGTGTCCAGCCTGTCGCCGACGACGAGGGGCCGCACACAGCCGCTGCGGCGCATCGCATCTTCCATCAACGGCGCGGCCGGCTTACCCGCCACGAGTGGTTCACGGGACGTCGCTGTGCGCAGGGCTGCGACCATCGAACCGTTGCCGAGGACGAGGCCCCGCTCGGTGGGGAGGGTCGAGTCCAGGTTCGCCGCCACCCAGACGGCACCCGCGCGGATCGAGAGGGTCGCCTCGGCGAGGATCGCCCAGTCCGTGGTCGGCGAATGTCCCTGGACGACAGCGACGGGTGCGTCCTCGAACGAACGCACCGGACGCAGCCCAACGTTTCGGACCTCGTCGGCGAGCGCTTCGGTGCCCACGACGAGCACCGGCGAGCCGGGTGCGACGTTCTCCGCGAGCAGCCTGGCCGCGGACTGCGAACTCGTCACCACCGTCGACTCGCCGGCTTCGAAGCCGAGGTCGGTCAGGTGTTCCGCGACGTCGCCGGGACTGCGACTGGCGTTGTTGGTCACGTAGTAGCAGGACTGCATCCCGGCCGCCAAAGCCTCACGCGCACCGGGTATTTCCTGCGGCCCCTGGTACAGCGTGCCGTCCAGGTCGAGCAGCAGAGCGTCGTAATTTTCGCGCAGGGCCGTCACTGATCGTCTCCGGTCAGCTCGGCCACACGCTCCTCCGCGTCGGTGTCACCCTCGAGATCCGCGGCAGCGGAGTTGAGGAACCACTTGAGTCCGTCCTCGATACGACCGGCCGCCACCAGGGCATCGGCGTACGCGTAGAACAGACGAGCCGCACCGGGTCCGGTCCGTGCGGCGTCGAGATCGGGGGTCTGCAGTGTGACAACGGCCTGATCGAACTGTCCGAGGTCCATCCGAGCTCCGGCGACCACCATGCGCAGCTCGGCAGCCTCGTCACCCGACAGGGCTGCGGCTTCCTCGCTTCGCCCGAGTTCGATCGCACGCTCCGGGCGGCCGAGTCCACGCTCGCAGTCCGCCATCACCGCGAGCAGTCCGGGACCGCCCGCCATGCGGCGAGCAGCGCGCAACTCCGACAGCGCCTCCGCCCATTCGCCGGCGTGATATGCGGTGATGCCCGCGGCCTCACGCACGATAGCGATACGGCCCGCACGCTGGCGCGCGGCGCGGGCATGCGCGAGCGCAAGACGCGGATCGTCGTCGACGAGCTTGCCGGCCATCACCAGGTGACGCGCAACCGTGTTCGCGTTCGTCTTGTCCAGGCTCAGCAGGTCGCGGCGGACAGCGGGATCGAGCTCGCCGGCCTCGACGTTCTCGGGCAGATCCGGTTCGTCCGGACGGGCCTGCTGCCGCTGCGGACGGTCGCCTTCACGTCCGCGAGGCGCGAAGCCGCCCTCGCCGCCACGACGGGGTCCGCCACCGCGACGATCGCCACCGGCACCGCCACGGTTGTCGCGCGAATCGCGACGGGGACCACCGGACGAGCCACCACGACCGGAACCGCCGGCGCCGCCACGGTTACCACCGGACGCACCGCGATCGTTATGAGAGGCGCCGCCTCGACCACTTTGGGAGGCACCGCCTCGACCACTTTGGGAGGCACCGCCTCCGCGGAAGGACCGACGTCCGTCGTCACTCTCCGACACAGTCATTCCTTTCACACAAACCACGAAAGGGGACCCAGTATATTGGGTCCCCTTTCGGTAACGGATGTTCGGCGGTGTCCTACTCTCCCACACCCTGTCGGGTGCAGTACCATCGGCGCTGGAGGGCTTAGCTTCCGGGTTCGGAATGGGACCGGGCGTTTCCCCTCCGCTATGGCCGCCGTAACTCTATGAAACTGTCACACACGCTTCGCGTGTGAATCGAGTGAACGCTGAACCCCCCTTTTTTTGGGGGGCTTCGCCCACACACGATCCACGAAAAACGTGTGAATCGTGTGTGTTGTTTCAGATACTGCACAGTGGACGCGTAGCTTCTTTGTGGTAAGTCCTCGGCCTATTAGTACCAGTCACCTGCACCAGTTACCTGGCTTCCAGTTCTGGCCTATCAACCCGGTGGTCTGCCGGGGGCCTTACCCCCTCGAGGGGGTGAGAAACCTCATCTTGGAACAGGCTTCCCGCTTAGATGCTTTCAGCGGTTATCCCTTCCGAACGTAGCTAACCAGCGGTGCTCCTGGTGGAACAACTGGCACACCAGAGGTTCGTCCGTCCCGGTCCTCTCGTACTAGGGACAGCCTTCCTCAAGTTTCTAACGCGCGCGGCGGATAGAGACCGAACTGTCTCACGACGTTCTAAACCCAGCTCGCGTGCCGCTTTAATGGGCGAACAGCCCAACCCTTGGGACCTACTCCAGCCCCAGGATGCGACGAGCCGACATCGAGGTGCCAAACCATCCCGTCGATATGGACTCTTGGGGAAGATCAGCCTGTTATCCCCGGGGTACCTTTTATCCGTTGAGCGACACCGCTTCCACTTGCCGGTGCCGGATCACTAGTCCCGACTTTCGTCCCTGCTCGACCTGTCAGTCTCACAGTCAAGCTCCCTTGTGCACTTGCACTCGACACCTGATTGCCAACCAGGCTGAGGGAACCTTTGGGCGCCTCCGTTACATTTTGGGAGGCAACCGCCCCAGTTAAACTACCCACCAGGCACTGTCCCTGAACCAGATCATGGTCCGAGGTTAGAGGTCCAATACGATCAGAGTGGTATTTCAACAACGACTCCACACTCACTGGCGTGAGCGCTTCACAGTCTCCCACCTATCCTACACAAACCGAACCGAACACCAATACCAAGCTGTAGTGAAGGTCCCGGGGTCTTTTCGTCCTGCCGCGCGTAACGAGCATCTTTACTCGTAATGCAATTTCGCCGAGTCTATGGTTGAGACAGCTGAGAAGTCGTTACGCCATTCGTGCAGGTCGGAACTTACCCGACAAGGAATTTCGCTACCTTAGGATGGTTATAGTTACCACCGCCGTTTACTGGGGCTTAAATTCTCAGCTTCGCCACAAGTGGCTAACCGGTCCTCTTAACCTTCCAGCACCGGGCAGGCGTCAGTCCGTATACATCGTCTTACGACTTCGCACGGACCTGTGTTTTTAGTAAACAGTCGCTTCTCACTGGTCTCTGCGGCCCCACCCAGCTCACACTGCAAGAGTGATCACCGGACGAGGCCCCCCTTCTCCCGAAGTTACGGGGGCATTTTGCCGAGTTCCTTAACCATAGTTATCTCGATCGCCTTAGTATTCTCTACCTGACCACCTGTGTCGGTTTGGGGTACGGGCCGTGTGAAAGCTCGCTAGAGGCTTTTCTCGGCAGCATAGGATCACTGAATTCGCCTCATTCGGCTATGCGTCACCTCTCAGGCTGTATGAACGGCGGATTTGCCTACCGTTCGCCCTACAGGCTTACACCAGTATTACCACTGACTGGCTCAGCTACCTTCCTGCGTCACCCCATCGCTTGGCTACTACCAGATCAGGTCCCATGCATCCACATCCAGGGCCCCCGAAGGGACGTAAGGACGCTTCAGGATGGTTAGTATCACTGATTCACCAGGGGCGCGTTCACACGGGTACGGGAATATCAACCCGTTGTCCATCGGCTACGCCTGTCGGCCTCGTCTTAGGTCCCGACTCACCCTGGGCGGATTAACCTGGCCCAGGAACCCTTGGTCATTCGGCGGACGAGTTTCTCACTCGTCTTTCGCTACTCATGCCTGCATTCTCACTCGTGTGGCCTCCACGGCTGGGTCACCCCGCCGCTTCCATGGCCACACGACGCTCCCCTACCCACCCACACCACTGCCCACGACTCCGCAGAATCGAGGGGGTGCATTGTGTGAGTGCCGCAGCTTCGGTGGTGTACTTGAGCCCCGCTACATTGTCGGCGCAGGATCACTTGACCAGTGAGCTATTACGCACTCTTTCAAGGGTGGCTGCTTCTAAGCCAACCTCCTGGTTGTCTTCGCGACCCCACATCCTTTTCCACTTAGTACACGCTTAGGGACCTTAGCTGGCGATCTGGGCTGTTTCCCTCTCGACTACGAACCTTATCGCCCGCAGTCTCACTGCCGCGCTCTCACTCACCGGCATTCGGAGTTTGGCTGATTTCGGTAAGCTTGTGGGCCCCCTAGACCATCCAGTAGCTCTACCTCCGGTGAGAAACACGCGACGCTGCACCTAAATGCATTTCGGGGAGAACCAGCTATCACGGAGTTTGATTGGCCTTTCACCCCTACCCACAGCTCATCCCCTCAGTTTTCAACCTAAGTGGGTTCGGTCCTCCACGACGTCTTACCGTCGCTTCAACCTGGCCATGGGTAGATCACTCCGCTTCGGGTCTAGAACATGCCACTACGAACGCCCTATTCGGACTCGCTTTCGCTACGGCTACCCCACACGGGTTAACCTCGCGACATGCCACTAACTCGCAGGCTCATTCTTCAAAAGGCACGCCATCACCCCCAGCCACAAGTGGCTCGAAGGCTTTGACGGATTGTAAGCGCACGGTTTCAGGTACTATTTCACTCCCCTCCCGGGGTACTTTTCACCTTTCCCTCACGGTACTAGTCCGCTATCGGTCACCAGGGAGTATTCAGGCTTATCGGGTGGTCCCGACAGATTCACACCAGATTTCACGGGCCCGGTGCTACTTGGGTTTCCATCACGACAGTCGTCATGTTTTCGTGTACGGGATTCTCACCCTCTACGACAGGCCGTTCCAGACCACTTCCACTAACACAACGATTTCTTACTGTCGGCCAACACGGCAGCATCGACAAGATGAACCCCACAACCCCACGAATGCAACACCTGCCGGCTATCACACATCCATGGTTTAGCCTCTTCCGCTTTCGCTCGCCACTACTCACGGAATCACTATTGTTTTCTCTTCCTGTGGGTACTGAGATGTTTCACTTCCCCACGTTCCCTCCACACACCCTATATATTCAGGTGCGGGTAACACGACATCACTCGTGCTGGGTTTCCCCATTCGGACATCCTCGGATCTCAGCTCGGTTGACAGCTCCCCGAGGCTTATCGCAGCCTCCTACGTCCTTCATCGGCTCCTGGTGCCAAGGCATCCACCGTACGCTCTTCATTACTTACAACAAAGATGCTCGCGTCCACTGTGCAGTTCTCAAACAACACACAACCAACCATGCTCACGTCGCCACCAGCACCCGAAAACCGAAGCCTCCGAACCGATGTGACAACCACGATTGTTTGTCGTCACTTTCCTGTAGAGGAAACACTCACGTGTTCTCTCAGGACCCAACAGTGCATCGATATAACTCTTCTCCCACCGGCACTCGGGCCGGCAGCAGTGAAAAGAATGTTTGTCAGTGTTCCACCCATGAGCGTCTGCCGTTCCACATGTGGGAACGAAACAGTCTCTGCCAGAACATCATCCACTGACTGTTCAGTGGTGCACGTCTGGAGAATGCTCCTTAGAAAGGAGGTGATCCAGCCGCACCTTCCGGTACGGCTACCTTGTTACGACTTCGTCCCAATCGCCGATCCCACCTTCGACGGCTCCCTCCCACGAGGGGTTAGGCCACCGGCTTCGGGTGTTACCGACTTTCATGACGTGACGGGCGGTGTGTACAAGGCCCGGGAACGTATTCACCGCAGCGTTGCTGATCTGCGATTACTAGCGACTCCGACTTCACGGGGTCGAGTTGCAGACCCCGATCCGAACTGAGACCGGCTTTAAGGGATTCGCTCCACCTCACGGTATCGCAGCCCTCTGTACCGGCCATTGTAGCATGTGTGAAGCCCTGGACATAAGGGGCATGATGACTTGACGTCGTCCCCACCTTCCTCCGAGTTGACCCCGGCAGTCTCTTACGAGTCCCCACCATTACGTGCTGGCAACATAAGACAAGGGTTGCGCTCGTTGCGGGACTTAACCCAACATCTCACGACACGAGCTGACGACAGCCATGCACCACCTGTATACCGACCACAAGGGGGGCCACATCTCTGCAGCTTTCCGGTATATGTCAAACCCAGGTAAGGTTCTTCGCGTTGCATCGAATTAATCCACATGCTCCGCCGCTTGTGCGGGCCCCCGTCAATTCCTTTGAGTTTTAGCCTTGCGGCCGTACTCCCCAGGCGGGGCGCTTAATGCGTTAGCTACGGCACGGATCCCGTGGAAGGAAACCCACACCTAGCGCCCACCGTTTACGGCGTGGACTACCAGGGTATCTAATCCTGTTCGCTACCCACGCTTTCGCTCCTCAGCGTCAGTTACTGCCCAGAGACCCGCCTTCGCCACCGGTGTTCCTCCTGATATCTGCGCATTTCACCGCTACACCAGGAATTCCAGTCTCCCCTGCAGTACTCAAGTCTGCCCGTATCGCCTGCAAGCTCGAGGTTGAGCCTCGAGTTTTCACAGACGACGCGACAAACCGCCTACGAGCTCTTTACGCCCAGTAATTCCGGACAACGCTTGCACCCTACGTATTACCGCGGCTGCTGGCACGTAGTTGGCCGGTGCTTCTTCTGCAGGTACCGTCACTTTCGCTTCGTCCCTGCTGAAAGAGGTTTACAACCCGAAGGCCGTCATCCCTCACGCGGCGTCGCTGCATCAGGCTTTCGCCCATTGTGCAATATTCCCCACTGCTGCCTCCCGTAGGAGTCTGGGCCGTGTCTCAGTCCCAGTGTGGCCGGTCACCCTCTCAGGTCGGCTACCCGTCGTCGCCTTGGTAGGCCATTACCCCACCAACAAGCTGATAGGCCGCGGGCCCATCCTGCACCAGTAAACCTTTCCACCAACGGCCATGCAGCCGAAGGTCATATCCGGTATTAGACCCAGTTTCCCAGGCTTATCCCGAAGTGCAGGGCAGATCACCCACGTGTTACTCACCCGTTCGCCGCTCGTGTACCCCGAAGGGCCTTACCGCTCGACTTGCATGTGTTAAGCACGCCGCCAGCGTTCGTCCTGAGCCAGGATCAAACTCTCCGTTGAAGACTCTAGATTTCGACACCCCCGAAGAGGCACCTAATCAGTCATAGACATCGAGCCAAATCACTAGCGATCAAAAACTCAAACTAGCTATCAAACACTGACCCCCCACCGACGGAAGAAGGAGGGAAGCCAGCAAAAATACCCACACCACACAAACCCCGAAACCCGAAGGCCCCGAAAGCAATCCGTGATGCGGAGTACCAAAAACATTTGGCACTGACATTCATCGACACACTGTTGAGTTCTCAAAGAACACGCGCACACCATCACTTCCGGCTCACTCGCCGACCGCTCCGGGGCAACCGTTCCAACTTATCTCCTGTCGCGCTCCGGCGCAAACCGGGGCGATCAGGACATCTCGAGAGCATCGAAACCTGTTCGGTATTCTCGGGAAGTTCAGGCTCTTGCGTCCAACCTCGTGTCCCCGGCCGCTCGGTCGGGGTTGGTGTCCGTGTCGCTCTGACCTGAAATAAGTTACGCGACGGATAACGGAGCGTCAAATCCCCTGGTCACAGGCATCCGGTATGTGAAATCCGCTGGTGGCCCGCGCTACACACGGACCACCGAACGCAATCGATCCGAATTACGCCACTGTGAGCCGCCGCACGCTAGTTCGACAGCACTTTGACGCCGGCGAAGTTGCGCTTTCCGCGCCGAACCACGAGCCACGTCCCGTGCAGCAGATCACCCGATTCGGGCGTCCAGTCCTCACTGGAGATCTTCTGGTTGTTGACGGAGGCGCCGCCTTCCTTCACGGCGCGACGGGCCGCGCCCTTGCTCTCGCACAGTCCGCTGAGAACGAGAAGGTCGACGATGCTGGACGGCTCTCCCGGGGCGAGTTCCGCGACGGACGCCTCCCGAAGTGCGGCGCCGAGCGTCGGCTCGTCCAGGTCCTGCAGTTCCGCGCGCCCGAACAGTGCCTGGCTCGCGAGCTCCACAGCGCGGGTGTTGGCTTCGCCGTGCACGAGTGTCGTCATCTCCGCAGCGAGCCTGCGCTGGGCCTCGCGCGCATGCGGGCGCTCGGCGGTCGCCGTCTCCAGTTCCGCCAGTTCCTCCGCGGAAAGGAACGTGAACCACCGCAGGTACTTGATCACGTCGGCGTCGCCGGTGTTCACGAAGTACTGGTACCACGCGTAGGGGCTCGTCATCTCGGGGTCGAGCCACAGGCTTCCGCCTCCGGTCGACTTGCCGAACTTCTTGCCGTCCGCCGACGTGACGAGCGGGACGGTCAGACCGTGAACCGACGCTGCGTCGACGCGCCGGTTCAGCTCGACGCCGGCGATGATGTTGCCCCACTGATCGGATCCGCCGACCTGCAGCGAACAACCGTGGCTGCGTCGCAGGTGCAGGTAGTCGTTGGCCTGGAGCAGCATGTAGCTGAACTCGGTGTAGGACATGCCGTCCGTTTCGAGGCGCCGCTTCACGGTGTCTCGCGCGAGCATCACGTTGACGGAGAAGTGCTTGCCCACGTCGCGGAGGAAGTCGATGGCCGACAGCTTGCCGGTCCAGTTCATGTTGTTCTCGATCACAGCGCCGCTCGGCGAGTCGTCGAAGTCGACGAACCGTTCGAGCTGACCCCGGATCCGGTCGGCCCATTCCGCTACGGTGTCGGCGGAGTTCATCGTGCGTTCACCGACGTCGCGGGGATCGCCGATCAGACCGGTCGCGCCACCGGCCAACACGATGGGGCGGTTGCCCGCGCGCTGGAATCGCTTCAGCGCGAGCAGTGGCACGAGATGGCCAGCGTGCAGACTCGGTCCAGTCGGATCGAAACCGGCATAGAGCGTGACCGGTCCGGCGTCGAGATCACGGCGCAGCGCGTCCAGATCGGTTGATTGGGCAATGAGCCCGCGCCAGGTCAGTTCATCGATGATGTTCTCAGTCACGGTTCCGATCATCCCATCCGCTCGTCGGCGGGCATCGCACGCGGGCTTCTGCGGTACGCGGACACGGCCGGCGACTCCGGAATCCAGAAACGCCACGGGCGGTCGGCAGCCGTGCTGACCCCCACCCTGGGGCCGCTCAGCCAGTCGTCCGAGTCCGCGACCTCCAGCCGAACGGGCGAATCGCCTTCGAACAGTCCCGCACCGTTCTCGGCGAGGGTGACGCCGGTCGCGGACCCCAGGTTGCCGGGCCCGCGCGCCCAGTCGGCAGGCCTCGTGACCCGGGGTCTGCGGGCCTGGACCGTCGCGGACCCGTCGAGCACTTCGCCCGCACGGAGGAGCACTCCACCCGCCGTGCCGACCGGGCCGTAGGACACGTTCATGCAGAAGTGCATCCCGTAGCTGCGGTACACGTACAGGTGCCCGGCCGGGCCGAACATCACCTCGTTGCGCGGGGTCCTCCCCCGGTACGAGTGCGATGCCGGGTCGGGCCACGGCCCGTCCTTCTCCCCGCCGTACGCCTCCACCTCCACGATGCGGATGCGAACGTCGCCGACGATGAGCGTGGATCCGAGGACGATGCGCGCGGCGTCCACGGGTTCCGCCCGGTCGAGTCGATCGATGGTCACGCCCCGATTCTCCACAACCGTTGACGATGCCGCCCCGTGGGTCGCATAATTCATCACACAATGAATTCACCCAGTGATGAATTGAGGTCCGCCATGACCGACGCCGCAGCGATCGACATCCGAGATCTACACGTGCGCAGAGGCAGGAACGAAGTGCTGCACGGCATTGACGTCCAGGTTGCGAGCGGATCCATCACCGGTCTCCTCGGACCTTCCGGATGCGGAAAGACCACGCTGATGCGGTGCGTGGTCGGCACCCAGATCGTGGAATCCGGGACCGTCACCGTGCTGGGGTCCCCCGCAGGCTCGGTCTCGTTGCGAAGCCGCGTCGGGTACGTCACCCAGTCCCCCAGCGTGTACGCCGACCTCACGGTCCGGAAGAATGTCGCCTATTTCGCCGCACTCTACGGTCAGCCGTCGAGCGCGGTCACCGAAGCCGTCGATGCGGTGGGGCTGACACGCTTCGCCACCCAGAAGGCGGCCGATCTGTCGGGCGGGCAGCTGGGCCGGGTCAGCCTCGCATGCGCACTGGTGGCGCGCCCCGAGATCCTCGTGCTCGACGAACCCACCGTCGGCCTGGACCCCCTCCTGCGGGTCGAACTCTGGGAGCGATTCGAGGAACTCGCCGCCGCGGGAACCACCCTGCTGGTGTCGAGCCACGTCATGGACGAGGCCGAGCACTGCGCGTCGCTCCTGCTCATGCGCGACGGCTACGTTCTCGCGCAGGTTTCCCCCGGCGGGCTCCGCGAACAGACGGGCGAGACGAGCCTCGAAGACGCCTTCCTGAACCTCATCCGGGCATCACACGTCGGAAGTGAAAACTGATGAACGTCACGATCTTCGCGGCCACGGCGGGCCGGATCCTCGCGCAGTTGCGAACGGATCATCGCACCGTCGCCATGATTCTGGTGGTGCCCAGCCTGCTGATGGTGCTGCTGTACTTCCTCTACCAGAACGTCCCGGCGCCGCCCGGTCAGCAATCTCTGTTCGAGCGCGTCGCGATCACGATGCTGGGCATCCTGCCGTTCGTCGTGATGTTCCTCGTCACGTCGATCGCGATGCAACGTGAACGGACGTCGGGAACCCTCGAACGCCTGCTCACGACGCCGATGGGCAAGCTCGACCTGCTCGGCGGCTACGCGGCGGCATTCTCCACAGCCGCTGCCGCGCAGGCGGGGCTGGCGTGTGCGGTGGCATTCGGATTCCTCGGCCTCACCACGGAGGGCAGCGTGACGTGGGTGCTGCTGATCGCCGTGCTGAACGCGATCCTCGGCGTGGCCCTCGGTCTACTGTGCAGCGCCTTCGCGCGCACCGAATTCCAGGCTGTGCAGTTCATGCCGGTGGTCGTTGTCCCCCAGCTCTTCCTGTGCGGGCTCCTCGTTCCCCGGGATCAGCTCCCCACCTGGCTGGAGTGGATCAGCAACGTCCTCCCCCTGAGCTACGCCGTCGAGGCGTTGCAGCAGGTCGCCACACACCCCGGGGCCACGGGACTCATGTGGCGCGACCTCGCAGTGGTCGCCGCCTTCGCCCTGCTCGCGCTGTCGCTGGGCGCCGCAACACTGAGACGCCGCACACCATGACCGACCCCGCGACACGGTCGGACGCCACCACCGGGCTGCGGACGGGACGACGCCGGGGCAACCCGGACACGAGGTCGCGGATCCTGACGACGGCACGGAAACTGTTCGCGCAGAACGGCTTCGACAAGACCAGCGTGCGTTCCGTGGCCGCCGGGGCGGGTGTCGACTCCGCGCTGGTCCACCACTACTTCGGAACGAAGCGACAACTGTTCCTCGCGTCGGTGGACATTCCGGTGGATCCGACGAAGGTGATCGCGCCGGTGCTCGACACCCCGCGGGACGAGATCGGCAGCCGCCTCGCCCTGGCCGTGTTCTCGGTCTGGGAGTCGCCGCACAAGCCCGCCGTGGTCGCGGCGTTCCGGTCGGCGATGGCGGGAAACGAACCGACCCTCATCCGCACGTTCCTCCTCGAGGTCGTGCTCCGAGACCTCGGACCGCGCGTCGACGAACCACCCGGAACCGGGATGCTGCGCATGCAGTTGGTGGCATCGCAGATGGCGGGCGTCCTGGTGACGCGGTACGTCCTCGAATTCGAGCCACTCGCGTCGCTGCCCGTCGACGACCTGGTTGCGATCGTCGCACCGACGTTGCAGCGCTATCTCACCGGCGACCTTCCGGTGTGATCAGGCCGCGCCGGACGCCCGGGCGAGCAGCGTCTCATGCTCGTCCGCATCGACGTCCCGGGCCTCGTCGATCAGCAGGACGGGGATCCCGTTCTCGATGGGATACGCCCGCCGAAGGCGCGGGTTGTAGAGCAACTCGTCTCCGACCAACAGCAGAGGACCCTTGTCCTGTGGGCACGCGAGAATGCCGAGCAACGTCGGATCAATAACCACGGAAGTCCTCTCCAACCGTTCGGGTGAGCAGTGTCAGGCTACCGCGCACCGGCGGGCACTCCGGCGGAGCCGTCCTGGAACTCGGCGGCAACCGCCTTGGTCAGCCGCCGGTACTGCTGCGATTCCGGATCGACATACCACACACGGGTTCCCGGCTTGGGCAGTCCGGCAGCGCTCAGGGCATCGGCATTCGGTCGGTACGAGGACCCCAGCGGGATGTCCCCGACCACCTGGATGATGTCGGGTCGCAGCGCGGGAGCAAGCGCGTCGAGCGCGTCCGAGATCTCCGCCAGTCTCGGCGGCCGCCCGTCCCGGAGAGTGAACGCGGCAACGGCGAGCGTGCGGCCGCCGGCCTCCACCCCGTAGGCCACCGCGAGGTCGACCCGATCGACGGACCCGAGCGCGTCGACGATCGGCTGGGTGAACACCGCGCCCCGGGGAGTCGCGATCACGGTCTTCCTGTGATCGACCAGCCAGTAGTCCCCGTCGGCGTCGCGGCAGAAGAGGTTCTCCGTCGGAATCCACGCGTCGCCCGCGGCGAATATTCCCCGCATCGCGCCGCCGGACATCTCGGCGTGCACGCCCGCCCTGCCGAGGAGCAGACCGACCTCGTCGTCCTCGCATTCGCGGATGAATCCCTGCTCGTCCTCCAGCAGCCGGCCGGAGATCGGGTCGTAGGCCGCCAGCCGCACCTCGGCGCTCCCGGGCAGGGGTCGCCCCTTCGCCCCGACCTTCGCGCCTGCGACGTTCGCGAGAACCACGTCGCCCTCGGTGGACGCGTAGAACTCGAGGACCTTCGCCGGTGCGAACCGTTCCGTCGTGCGGCGCCACAACCCCTGCGGCATGCCGGACCCGATGAACAGCCGGACGGGGTGACTTCCGTCGAGCGCGAGGTTCTCGGCGTCGAGGATCTCGCGCATCATCGTCCACGTGTAGCTGACCACCGTCACGCCGTAGCGATGGACTTCTTCGGCGAACCGCTCGGCGTCGAGTCCGCGCGAGAGCGCGATCCGGGATCCACCCGCCACGGCGCCACCGATCGCGGCGAGCAGACTCGACGAATGATGCAGAGGCGCAAGGCAGTACACAGTGTCACCACGATCGAGATCGGCGGCCGAGGCCGTTCCGAACGCCGACAGCGCCCACCGATAGTTCGTGATCTGCTTGGTCTCCCAGTGCCCGTTGGACTCACTGCAGATGATGAACGCCAGTTCGCGGGCCAGACCGGGATCGGGCCGGTACCAGCCCGGCAGCGTCACGGCGCCGGGGTCGATCTTCTCGAGGTCGACGACGTTCGCCGACGGATCCACGTCGAGGTCGCGCTGGGCGCCGCCGCCCAGTACCAGGACCTGCATGCCGGTGGCGATCGCGGCGTCCAGATTCTCCGGATCGGTGACGATGCGCTCGACACCGTCGATGCGGATGGCGCTGTGCACTTCCCGCCCGGGCGGCAGGAGGACCGCCACGGCACCGAGACGGGACAGCGCGACGATGGCGGCGAGCGCGCTCGGGCGCGTCTGCATCACGACGCCGACATGCGCGGCGGGACGGACACTGGCCTGAATCAGGCCACGCACCACGTTGTCGATCCGCTGATTGACCGCCTCGTAGGTGTGCACGCGATTGTCGAAGAGGAAGCACTCGCCGCCCGGCGCCTTCCGGCGCTGCTCGGCCAGCAACCGGCTGAGCGAGATCTGGGTGTGTGGCTGGATCTGGCCGAGCCGGGCCAACCGGGGCAGCGCCCGTGTGGCCTCGCCGGACAGTTCCATCGTGCCGCGCAGCGCGCCGGACGCGAAGTCGCTGATCCCCTTGCCGACACCGACGCCGACCTCGGCGACCGACGCCACGGTGTGGATGATGCGATCGCTGATCGAGACCCCGGATTCGCTACCGAAGTGCTCGTCGTAGCGCATGAGTTCGATGTTGGTGGGGCGCGGACCCAGCCCCTCGTTCCACAGAACCCACTTGCCGGTCGTGGGCCACGTGTGCGTCGCTGCGGCCGAACCGACGACGAGGCCGAAATGCCCTGCCCGCAAGGTCGATTCGTACACGTTCGCGCGTGGGGCGGCCCGGCGGATGCCGCGGACGGCCAACGGCTGACCGATGTCGTCGACCTCCCCCACAAACGCGAGGACGGGGCAGGTCAACTCCGCGAGCGACACCACCTGGTCCTTGATCACGAACCCGCCGGTCATCATGCGGTTGTGCACGATGAACTGCTTGAGCAACTCGGCGACAGCCGGACCGGACCACGCAACCCAGCCCTCGGTCGCGAGGAACCGCCGCTGCTGCTCCCGCGGCAACAGCGCTTCCCTGTCGTGCAGCTGACGGAGGAAATCCAACCTCGACTTCAGTGTCTTGACGGGGTCGAGGAGCTGAAACCCGGTGCGGGCCATCCATCCCGATACCGCGAGCCGGTTGAAGACGTGGTCCGCGAGGAAGCCCGCAGCGTCGGTCGCGAAACCCGCCGGGATCCCGAACGGCAGCCCGGCGAGCGTGTCGACCGGGCTGCCGAACGTCACGAGTCCGGCGATGTTGCGGCTGCGGCGGTACGCGGCGGCCTGATAGGCGAACATGCCGCCCTGCGAATATCCGGAGAGATAGACGTCCCGACCGGTGTGCGACCGCACCTGATCGATGATCTCGCTGATCGCGACGATGTGGTCGGCGAGATTCCGATCCCAGCCGCCCTCTTCGGAATCCGGCGATCCGAAGTCGACCACCCAGGGGTCGATTCCCATCGAGCGCAGGATGCCGACCGCACCCTGGTCCCGTGTCACGTCGTAGACGTCGGCCGACATCATCATCGGCGGGACCAGGACGATCGGGGGTCCGGCCTCGGCCGGATCCGTGTCGGGGAAATACCGCCTCAGCCGATACATCGGTGCGCGTTCGACCACCTCGAACGGCGATGTGGTGAGGTCCGTCTCGAGCCCACCGAGACGGACCACCTCCAGCCCGTTCTGCGCCGTCGCCACCACGCGACGGATCGGGCCCATCACCGTTTCGGTATTCAGTCCCACGAACACTCTCCCAGACTCTCGAACCGTGACGCACGCCTCGCTGCCGCCCGCCCTCACCCTACTGCGCCCCGACAGTCACACAGCCCTGATCCGGGTGTCCGACGCCGGCGTCACCGACACCATTCGCGCAGCGACTCCGACAGCTGACGGACCCCGCCCAGCTGTTCGGCCACACGGATACCGGCCGTACCGCCGCGAGCGTTACGCGAGGCGATCGAGCCCTCGACGGTGAGCACCTCCCGCACGTCCGGAGTGAGAGCCGGATCGACCCCGGCGAGTTCCTCGTCGGTGAGATCCTCGAGTCCGGCACCCCGCGCCTCGGCGACGCGGACGCAGGCCCCCGCGGCCTCGTGCGCGACGCGGAACGGGACGCCCTGGCGGACGAGCCACTCGGCGATGTCGGTGGCCAGCGTGAAACCCGCCGGAGCCAGTTCCGCCATTCGATCCGTGTGGAATTCGAGAGTGGCGACCAGTCCGGTGATCGCAGGCAGAAGCAACTCGAGCTGCGCCACCGAATCGAAGACCGGCTCCTTGTCCTCCTGCAGATCCCGGTTGTACGCGAGCGGCTGCGCCTTCAGGGTCGCCAGCAGTCCGGTCAGATTGCCGATCAACCGGCCCGACTTGCCGCGGGTCAGCTCGGACACGTCCGGGTTCTTCTTCTGCGGCATGATCGACGAGCCCGTCGACCAGGCGTCGGCGAGTGTGATGTAGCCGAATTCCGGAGTGCTCCACAGGATGACCTCCTCGGCCATCCGCGACAGGTCGACGCCGATCATCGCGAGCACGAACGCAGCCTCGGCCGCGAAATCCCGCGACGAGGTGGCGTCGATCGAGTTCTCCGCGGACGAATCGAACGCGAGTTCCGCGGCGATCGCCTCCGGATCGAGTCCGAGTGACGATCCGGCCAGCGCCCCGGAACCGTACGGCGACACGGCCGCCCGCACGTCGAAGTCCCGCAGCCGCTGAACGTCGCGGAGCAACGGATGCGTGTGTGCCAGCAAATGGTGGGCGAGCAGAACCGGCTGCGCGGCCTGCAGGTGAGTCTTGCCCGGCATCACCGCGGACGGGTGCGCGGCGGCCTGCGTCGCGAGGGCGTCGACGATGTCGAGGACCCCCTCGGCGACGCGGCGGACCGCGTCCCGCAGCCACATCCGGAACAGCGTCGCCACCTGATCGTTGCGCGAACGCCCGGCGCGCAGGCGACCCCCGACGTCGGGACCGACCCGATCGATGAGCCCACGCTCGAGGGCCCCGTGCACGTCCTCGTCGGATTCGCTCGGGATGAAGTCGCCGCTCGCGACGTCGGCCGCGAGCCTGCCGAGACCGTCGAGCATCGTCGCCAGGTCTTCGTCACCGAGCAGGCCGGCCTTGTGCAGCACCCGGGCGTGCGCCTGGGATGCGCGCACGTCGTACGGGGCCAGCACCCAGTCGAAATGGGTGGACTTGCTCAGCGCCGCCATGGCGGCGGCCGGTCCGGACTCGAACCGTCCGCCCCACAGCGCTCCTTCGTTGGTGCCGTGAGCACTCATACCTAGAGGCCCAGGTCGCGCTTCGCCGCGACCTTCGACGACAGTCCGTGAATCTGCACGAACCCCTTGGCGTAGGACTGGTCGAACGTGTCGCCCTCGTCGTAGGTGGCCAGGTTGAAGTCGTACAGCGACTCGTTGCTGCGGCGGCCGTTGACGATGATCGCCCCACCGTGCAGCACCAGCCGGATGTCGCCGGAGACGCGTTCCTGCGTCTTCTCGATGAACGTGTCCAGCGCGACCTTCAGCGGGGAGAACCACAGGCCGTCGTACACCAGCTCGCTCCAGCGCTGCTCGGTCTGACGCTTGTACCGACCGAGCTCGCGTTCCTGCGTGACGTGCTCGAGTTCCTGGTGCGCGTTGATGAGCACCATGGCGCCGGGCGCCTCGTAGATCTCCCGGCTCTTGATGCCGACGAGACGGTCCTCGACGACGTCGAGGCGGCCGACACCCTGAGCGCCTGCACGGCGGTTGAGCTCCTGGATCGCTTCGAGGACGCTGACCGGCTTGCCGTCGATCGCGACGGGGCGTCCGGCCTCGAAGCTGATGATCAGCTCGTCCGGGGCCTGCCAGTTGACGGTCGGATCCTGCGTGTAGTCGTAGACGTCCTTGGTCGGCGCGTTCCACAGGTCCTCGAGGAACCCGGTCTCGACGGCGCGGCCCCAGACGTTCTGGTCGATCGAGAACGGCGACTTCTTGGAGACGTTGATCGGGATCTCGTTCTCCTCGGCGAATGCGATCGCCTTCTCCCGGGTCCACGCGTAGTCGCGGACCGGTGCGATCACGTCGAGGTCGGGAGCGAGCGATCCGAAGCCCACCTCGAACCGGACCTGGTCGTTGCCCTTGCCGGTGCAGCCGTGCGCGACCGTGGTGCCGCCGTGGGCACGTGCGGCCTCGACGAGGTGCTTGACGATCAGCGGGCGGCTGATGGCCGACACGAGCGGGTAGCGGTCCATGTACAGGGCGTTGGCCTGGATGGTCGGCAGGCAGTATTCGTCGGCGAATTCGTCGCGCGCGTCCACCACGACCGATTCGACCGCACCGCAGTCGAGTGCACGCTGGCGCACGACCTCCATGTCCTCGCCGCCCTGGCCGAGATCGATGGCGACAGCAACAACTTCCTTGCCGGTCTCCTTGCCGATCCAGCTGATGGCGACTGAGGTGTCCAGCCCGCCCGAGTAGGCGAGTACGACGCGATCGGCCATGGTCCTTGTGCTCCTTAGGTTGAAGATCTGTAGAGATGATTCAGTTGTCAGGCGAGGGATTCGATCTTGGCCGCGAGTTCCGCCCCGCTCAGCGGCTCACGTGCCACCACGAGAATGGTGTCATCCCCCGCGATGGTTCCCACGACGTCAGGTAATGATGCCCGATCGAGTGCACTCGCCAGATAGTGCGCTGCCCCCGGGGGGGTTCTCAGCACCGCCATGTTGCCACTGGCATCGGTCGACACCAGTAGCTCCCCCAGCAACCGCGACAGCCGGTCGGTTCCGCCGGACACGCCGCGGACGGGATTTCCGTCCTCGGGCACCACGTACACCCCGGCGCCGCCGTCCGCGGCGCGGAGTTTCACGGCGCCGAGTTCTTCGAGGTCGCGCGACAGCGTCGCCTGGGTGGCGTCGATGCCTTCGGCCGCGAGCAGCGCCGCGAGTTCGGTCTGGCTGCGGACCGGGTTGTTCGACAGGATCGCGACGATCCGCGCCTGCCGGCCCGCCCGGGTCGGTGCCGTCGCCGCGTTCGCTGTGCGCTGCGGCGGTGCCGCACCTGTGCGCTGCGGCGGTGCCGCATTCACGGACGGTTCCCGGTTCGTTGCGCGAGCAGCCACACCAACAGTGCCTTCTGCGCGTGGAGGCGGTTCTCCGCCTCGTCCCAGACGACGCTCTGCGGTCCGTCGAGGACCTCGTCGGTGATCTCCTCGCCGCGGTGGGCGGGCAGGCAGTGCAGGACCACCGCATCTGCGGCCGCCTTCGCGAGCAGCGCCTCGTTGATCTGGAACGGGCGGAACGGCCCGACCCGGTCCAGTCCGTCGTTCTCCTGACCCATGGACGTCCAGGTGTCTGTGACGAGTGCGTCCGCTCCGACGACCGCGGCCTGCGGATCCTCGGTGAGGGTGATGGTCGCGCCGGTGTCGGCGGCCCGCGCGCGGGCTGCCTCGACCACCCAGGGCAGGGGTGCGAATCCCTCGGGGCTGGCGATGGTGACGTCGACGCCTGCCGTGACACCGCCCAGCATCAGCGAGTGCGCCATGTTGTTGGCGCCGTCGCCGAGGTAGGTGAGCTTCAGACCTTTCAGTGAGCCCTTCCGCTCCGCGAGGGTCTGGAGGTCGGCCAGAACCTGGCACGGGTGGAACTCGTCGGACAGCGCGTTGACGATCGGGACGTCGGCGCCCGACGCCATCGCCTCGAGCCGCTTCTGCCCGAACGTCCGCCACACCACGGCGTCGACGTACCGCGACAGAACGCGGCCGGTGTCCTGCAACGTTTCCTCGCGGCCGAGCTGGGTGCTGCGCCCGTCGACGACGATCGCGTGACCGCCGAGCTGCGCGATGCCCATCTCGAACGAGAACCGGGTGCGCGTCGAGTTCTTCTCGAAGATCACGCCGACTCCGCGGGGCCCCTCGAGCGGACGTTCGGCGAACGGGGCCTTCTTCAGCCTGGCAGCGAGCTCGAGGACCTCCGCCTGCTGTTCGGGGGTGAGGTCGTCGTCCCGGAGAAAGTGTTTCACCACAGTCGTCACTGCTTTCCCGGCTGAGCGGCCGATTGCGCGTTGTCGAGGATCGCAGGCAGCGCCGCGACGAAACCTTCGGCCTGTTCGTCCGTGAGGACGAGGGGCGGAGCGAGCCGGACGACGCCCGGCTGGGCGGCGTTGATCAGGTACCCGGCCTCGCGGGCGGAGTTCTCGACCGCGGGTGCCACGTCCTGGGTGAGGACGATGCCGAGCAACAGTCCGGCGCCGCGGACGTGGTCGATCAACGGGTGACCGAGACCTTCGATACCGGCCGACAGCGCCTTGCCGAGCGTGTCGGCGCGGGAGATCAGGTCGTCTTCGGCGATGGTCCGCAGCACGGCGAGCGCGGCGGACGCGCAGACGGGGTTCCCGCCGAAAGTCGTGCCGTGCTTGCCCGGCCCGAACAGGTCCGCGGCTGCGCCGGTGGCGACGCATGCGCCGATCGGCATCCCGCCACCGAGACCCTTCGCGAGAGTCATGACGTCGGGCACGATCCCGACCGCCTGGTGTGCGTAGAACCATCCGGTGCGGCCGATCCCGGTCTGCACTTCGTCGAGCACGAGCAGGGCGCCGCGATCGGCGGTGATCTGCCGCGCGCCTGCGAGGTATCCCTCGGGCGGCACGACGACCCCGCCTTCGCCCATCATCGGCTCCAGGAACACGGCTGCGGTGTCGGCGTCGACGGCGCGGTCGAGTGCGTCGAGGTCGCCGTACGGCACGTGCACGACACCCGGAGGCATCGGCTCGAACGGCGCACGCTTGGCGGCCTGCCCGGTGAGCGCGAGAGCGCCCATCGTCCGGCCGTGGAACGAGTTCTCCGCCGCGATGATCTTCGAGCGGCCGGTCGCCCGCGCGAGCTTGAACGCCGCCTCGTTGGCTTCCGTGCCGGAATTGCAGAAGAAGACCCGTCCGGGGGCACCCAGGTGGGAGAGCAGCTTCTCGGCCAGTTCGATGGCCGGTTCGCTGGCGTACAGGTTCGACACGTGACCGAGGGTCGACAACTGCGCCGTGACGGCCTCGATGAGCGCGGGATGTGCGTGCCCGAGGATGTTGACGGCGATGCCGGCGAGGAAGTCGACGTATTCCTTGCCGTCGGCATCGGTGAGCACCGCGCCCTGACCGCGTGTGAGAGCCACCCGGGGGACGCCGTACGTGTTCATCAGGGCGCCGGACCAGCGCTGCTGGAGTTCCGGGGTTCCGGTCATGGGGCAACTCCCTCGGTAGGTGAAGTCGGGGCGGGCGTGACCATCGTGCCGATGCCCTCGCCGGTGAACAGTTCGAGCAGAACGGAATGCGCGAGGCGGCCGTCGATGACGTGCGCGGTGGGTACCCCGCCGCGGACCGCGCGCAGGCAGGCCTCCATCTTGGGCACCATGCCGGCATCGAGACTCGGCAGCAGTTGCGCGAGCGCGTCGACGTCGATCTCGGTGGCCAGCGAATCGCGGTCCGGCCAGTTCGTGTACAGCCCTTCGACATCCGTGAGGACCACGAGCTTCTCGGCACCGATGGCCTCGGCGAGCGCCGCGGCGGCGGTGTCCGCGTTGATGTTGTGCACCACACCGTCCGAGTCGGGGGCGATGGTGGACACCACGGGAATTCGGCCCGCGCGGATGAGGTCGAGAACGGCCTCCGGGTTCACGGTCGTGACGTCGCCGACGAGTCCGATGTCCGTCGGCGTGCCCTCGACCATCACGGTGCGCTTGGTGGCGGTGAACAGGTGTGCATCCTCACCGGAGATCCCGACGGCGTACGGCCCGTGGGCGTTGATCAGCCCGACGAGTTCGCGGCCGACCTGACCGAACAGCACCATCCGGACGACGTCCATCACCTCGGGGGTGGTGACGCGGAATCCGCCCTTGAATTCACCTGTCATGCCGAGCTTTCCGAGCATGGCGTTGATCTGGGGACCGCCGCCGTGCACGACGACCGGCTGAATTCCGACGGTCCGCAGGAACGCCATGTCGGCAGCGAACGCCGTCTTCAGCGCGTCGTCGACCATGGCGTTGCCGCCGTACTTCACGACGACGACCTTGTCGCGGAACTGCTGCAGCCACGGCAGTGCCTCCGCCAGGACATGAGCCTTCTGGTGATCGGTGATGCCGGTGAGCGCTTCGCTGGCCGCTGTCATGACGAATACGCCGAGTTCTCTTCGACATACGCGTGCGAAAGGTCGGTGGTCCGGATGGTCACCGCGTGCTCGCCCAGACCCAGATCGATGTCGAGGGCGATGTCGACTTCGCTCAGGTCCACGTCCCGCGCGCCCGGGGCGCCGACGCCGTCGATGCAGACCGGGGCGCCGTTGAACGACACCGAGATCTTGTCGGGGTCGAGTTCGATCGGCGCGATGCCGATCGCGGCGAGGACCCGGCCCCAGTTGGGGTCGGAACCGAACAGCGCAGTCTTGACGAGGCTGTCACGCGCCACCGTCCGGGCCCCGATCAGCGCGTCGTGCTCGCTGACCGCGCCGCTGACGGTGACTCGCACCCGCTTGGTGACGCCCTCTGCGTCCGCCATCATCTGATCGGCCAGGTCGTCGCAGACGGCCGTCACGGCCGCGTTCAATTCTTCCTGGGTGGGGGTCACGTTGCTCGCACCGGACGCGAGCAGCAACACGGTGTCGTTGGTCGAGGTGGCGCCGTCGACGTCGAGCCGGTCGAACGTCACCCGGGTGGCCGCCCGCAGGGCCGCGTCGAGTTGCGACGCCGTCGCGACGGCGTCGGTGGTCACGACGCACAGCATCGTCGCCAGCGCCGGCGCCAGCATGCCGGCGCCCTTCGCCATCCCGCCCACGTTCCACTTGCCCGCGTGGTGCAGGGCCGCCTGCTTCGGCACCGTGTCGGTGGTCATGATCGCGTACGCCGCGTCGGTGCCACCCGAGATTCCGCCTGCGAGTTCGTGGACGGCCTCCGTGACGCCGGTCAGAACCTTGTCCATCGGCAGGCGGTCGCCGATCAGACCGGTGGAACACACCGCGACCTCGACGGCACCGGTCTCGGTGCCCCAGTTGCTCAGCGCCGACGCCACTTCCTCGGCCGTCTTGTGCGCGTCCTGGAATCCTCCCGCCCCTGTGCACGCGTTGGCACCACCCGAGTTGAGCACGACGGCGCGCAGTCTGCCCGTGGTCAGCACCTGCTGCGACCACAGCACCGGGGCTGCCTTCACCTTGTTCGCGGTGAAGACACCCGCCGCCGCGAGTTCCGGGCCCTCGTTGACGACGAGGGCCAGGTCGGCGTTGCCGCTCGCCTTGATTCCCGCCTTGATCCCGGACGCGCGGAAGCCCGCGGGCCCCGACACTCCCTGGCTGCGGACGAGGGTGCCGCCGGCGACTTCCCGGGCCGGGTGCGGATCGATCGTGCTGTCACTGCTCACGGGGCAACTCCCACTGTCGAGAGACCGGCGGTCTCGGGTAGTCCAAGCGCAAGATTCATCGATTGCACCGCTCCCCCGGCGGTGCCCTTCGCGAGGTTGTCGATCACCGCGACCACGACGATCTGGCCGGCGTCGGCGTCGACCGCCACGGCGATCTGGACGGCGTTCGATCCGACGACCGCCCCGGTCTGCGGCAGCACGCCCCGGGGCAGCACGTGCACGAACGGCTCGTCCGCGTAAGCCTTTTCGTAGATCGCGCGCACCTCGTCCTCGGTTGCCGTGGTGACCGCGGTGCAGGTGGCGAGGATGCCACGCGGCATCGGCGCGAGCACGGGCGTGAACGATACGGTGACGCGCTCGCCGGCGAGTTCGGAGAGGTTCTGGATGATCTCCGGCGTGTGGCGGTGCACGCCGCCGACGCCGTACGCGCGGACCGAACCCATCACCTCGGAGCCGAGCAGGTCGGCCTTGGGAGCGCGTCCCGCGCCGGAAGCGCCGGTGACCGCGACGATCGTCACCCGCGGTTCGACGACGCCCGCCGCGACCGCGGGGGCCATCGCCAGGCTCGACACCGTCGGGAAGCATCCCGGGACCGCGATGCGGGTGGCACCCGCCAATTTCTCGCGGGCGCCGGGGAGTTCCGGGAGACCGTACGGCCAGCTACCCGCGTGCGGACTCTTGTAGTACCGCTCCCAGTCCTCGGCGTTCGTCAGCCGGAAGTCGGCGCCGCAGTCGATGATGACCGTGGACTCGGGCAGGTCCTTCGCGTACTGCGCCGAATTGCCGTGCGGCAGACCGAGGAACACCACATCGTGACCGGAGAGTGTGTCGACGGTGGTGTCTTCCAGCACTCGGTCGGCGAGGGGAAGCAGGTGCGGATGGTGCGAGCCCAGAGTCGAACCGGCGTTGCCGCCGGCGGTGAGCGCGCCGATGACGAGCGAACCGTCCGCATACGACGGGTGCCCCAGCAGCAGACGCAGCACTTCGCCACCGGCGTATCCGCTCGCGCCGGCGACGGCAATCCTGATCGGTTTTCCCGCGTGCTCAGTCATACGATTGATTATGCATCATCATGCAAGCTAATACACACCGTGGTCTTCCGGCGGGACGGAAACCGCGGTCACTGCTTGCCGAGCGACCGCCGGATCTCGTCGAGCTTGGCCTTACCCGCCTTCTCCCGCTTCTCCCACGCCTCCTCGAGCGACTGCCCCGACGGGCTGTCGTGCGCGAGTTCCGAGGAGCCCGTCGCCGTCCCGAACCGTCCTTCGATCCGCTCACGCACGCGGTCGAACGTCGGGACACCCCCCGGGGTGTAGTCCGGCGCCGGCGCACCCGGTACGACGTGCGGCACGACCTCCGCGGTCACCGGATCCTCCGTCGGAATCGCCGCACCCACGTCCACGGCCGCGAGCAGCGCACCGAGACCCGGACGTCCGGCGGCCACCGCGCGTACCACCTGGAGGAACTCGGCGTCGGTCAACTGGCTCGCCGCCGCCACGACGTCGCGCACCTCGGTCATCACCGCTCCTCACCGTCCCGGGCCCTCCACCCAGGCTACGGGTCAGCTGCGCAGTTCGGCACCCACCGCTGCGGACGCCGCGGCGACCGCAGCGTCGCGGGCGGCGCTCGCCTCGTCCTCGGTCAGAGTGCGGTCGGCACCCCGGAATCGCAGCGCGAACGCCAGCGACTTCCGGCCCTCCCCGACCTGCTCGCCCTCGAACACGTCGAACAACCGGATGTCCTCGAGGAGTTCCCCGCCACCCGAGCGCAGGGCGGCCTGGACCTCGGCGGCGGGAACCGCGGTGTCGACGACGACCGCCACGTCCTGGAGGACCGCCGGGAAGGGCGACACCTTCGGCGCGGGCAGATTCTCCACCAGCGGCAGAGCACTCAAATCGATCTCCACGGCACTCGTCCGCGGGGGAAGTCCGGCGCGCTCGAGCACTGCGGGGTGCAACTCGCCCGCGTGCCCGACCACGACGCCGTCCACGAGAAGCTCCGCGCCCCGGCCCGGATGCCACGGCAGGTACTGAGCCGCGCGGAACTCGAACTCGACACCGGCCGCGGCGGCAACCGTCCGGGCCGCGGCGAACGCGTCGGTGGCGTCGGCAGCACGTCCCGCGCCCCACGGACCACTCGGCTCACGCTGTCCGGTGAGCACCACCGCCACGTGCACGGGCTGGTCCGGAAGCGACTGCAGCAGCGCCGTGATCTGCTCGTCGGTCGGACGCCGGTCCACCGGCAGCGCGGCGACCGGCTTCGTGTCCGCACCGGGCAGCACGACCTGCGCGATACCGAAGAGCGACAGGTCGCGCTGGCCGCGGGAGACGTTGCGGGCGAGGACCTCGAGCAGTCCCGGCAGCAGCGTGGTCGCCAGTTCGGGCCGATCCGATTCGAGCGGATTGAGTACCCGGCCGGTGTTCCGGCGCGGATCCTCCGGATCCAGCCCCCACGTGTCGAAGACGGCGGTGGGCAGGAAGACGGGGGGAAGGATCTCGACGTACCCCGAGAACGCCAGGGCGCGGCCGACGGCCCGCTTGCGGCGCTGCGTCGGCGTCAACCCCCGACCCGCGGGGGCCGCGGGCAGCACCGACGGGATCTTCTCGAGGCCCTCGAGACGGAGCACTTCCTCCACCAGGTCGGCCGGCTGCACCAGGTCGGGCCGCCACGACGGCGGGGCCGCGACGAGCTGACCGTGACCGCTGTCGCTGACCCCGACCTCGACGCTGCAGCCGATCTGCGTCAGGCGGCGCGCCGAGGTGCCGGTGGGGTAGTCGACGCCCGCCACCCGGTCGGGGAGGTCGATGTCCATGTGGATGGGCCGGTGCGGGGTGACCTCACCGATGTCGGTGAGCGCCGACTCGACCCGCCCGCCGGCGATGTCGACGAGCAGCGCGGCAGCCCGGTCCAGGGCCGCGACGGGGATCTCGGGATCGACGACGCGCTCGAAACGCTTGCCCGCCTCGCTCGACAACTTGTGCCTGCGCGCGGTCTTGAACACCGCGAGCGGATCCCACGTGGCCGCCTCGAGCAGGATGTCGGTGGTTCCGGGTCCGACCTCGGTGGACGCGCCGCCCATGATGCCTGCCAGCGACAGGACTCCCGAATCGTCGGCGATCACGACGTCCTCGGGGTCCAGGACGCGCTCGGTCTCGTCGAGAGTCGTCAGCTTCTCCCCCGCCACCGCGCGGCGCACGACGAGTTCGCCTCTGATCTTGGCGGCGTCGAACGCGTGCAGCGGCTGGCCGAGTTCGAGCAGAACGTAGTTGGTGACGTCGACGGCCGGCGAGATCGGGCGGACACCGGACAGCAGCAACCGCCGCTGCAGCCACCACGGACTGACCGCATTCGGATCGATACCGGTCACCCGGCGCGCGGCGAAACGCGTCGCCTTCGACTCGGGTTCGACGCGAATCGGCCACGCCTCCCCGTCCGCCGGAGACGGCGCCACCGCTGCGGGGTCGGCGAAGTCCAGGTCGAACCCGCAGGCCAGTTCGCGGGTGAGCCCGCGGACGGAGAAGCAGTAGCCGCGGTCCGGGGTGATGTTGAGTTCGATGACCGTGTCGTGCAGACCCATCAACTCGTTGGCGTCCGCGCCCGGAAGCGCGGTGCCCGGCTCGAGGACGAGGATGCCCGAATGGTCCTTGCCGATGCCCAGTTCGGCCACCGAGCAGATCATCCCGTCGGACACCTGCCCGTAGGTCTTGCGGGACGCGATGGCGAAACCACCGGGGAGGACCGCGCCCGGCAGCGCGACCACCACGAGGTCGCCCTCGGCGAAGTTCCGGGCGCCGCACACGATGCCCTGCGGCTCGGCCGCCCCCACATCCACCTTGCAGAAGCGGATCGGCTTCTTGAACTCGGTGAGCTCGGTGATCTCGAGAACCTTGCCGACCACGAGGGGGCCGTCAACGGGCTCGAGCCGGTCGACTTCCTCGACCTCGAGCCCGACCCGGACGAAACCTGCGTCGAGTTCCTCGGCGGTGACGTCCCAGTCCGGGGTGGCACGCTGCAGGATCTCGGTCAGCCAGGATTGCGCTACTCGCACGTCTGCTCAGCTCTCTCGTTCGTGAAAATGTCGTGACTGTGGTGGACGGGTTCCGGGTGACGCAGGGTCAGCCCTGGACACCGAAGGGCAGCGTGAAACGCACGTCGCCCTCGACGATGTCGCGCATGTCCGGGATCCCGTTCCGGAACTGGAGTGTGCGCTCGAGCCCCATCCCGAACGCGAACCCGGTGTACACGTCGGGGTCGATTCCGGAGGCGCGCAGCACATTCGGATTGACCATTCCGCAGCCGCCCCACTCGACCCAGCCCGCGCCGCCCTTCTTGTTCGGGAACCACACGTCCACCTCGGCGGACGGTTCCGTGAACGGGAAGTAGTTCGGACGCATGCGGGTGCGGGTCTCGGGACCGAACAGCGCGCGCGCGAACGCGTCGAGCGTGCCACGCAGGTGTGCCATGGTGAGGCCCTTGTCGACCGCGAGCCCCTCCACCTGGGAGAAGACGGGGGTGTGTGTCGCGTCGAGTTCGTCGGTGCGGAACGTCCGTCCGGGGCACACCACGTAGATCGGCACCTCGCGCGAGAGCATCGTGCGCACCTGCACCGGCGACGTGTGCGTGCGGAGCACCTGCCGCGAGCCCTCGGGCGCGATGTGGAACGTGTCCTGCATCGTCCGGGCGGGGTGATCGGGCAGGAAGTTCAGGGCATCGAAGTTGAAGTGCTCGGTCTCCACCTCCGGACCCTCGGCGACCTCCCAGCCCATGGCCACGAACACGTCCTCGACCTGCTCGGAAATGATGCTGATCGGGTGGCGGGCGCCCACCGGCTGACGCTGCGACGGCAGCGTCACGTCGATGGCCTCGGCCACGAGAACGGCGGCGTCACGCTCGGCGAGCAGCACGGCGCGGCGCTCGTCGAAAGCCGCGCTGATCCGGGTGCGGGCGACGTTCACACGCTTGCCCGCGTCGGCCTTCTCCTTGCCCGGTAGGGCTCCCAGTCCGCGGCGGGCGAGGGCGATCGGCGACTTGTCACCCATGTGCTCGACCTTGGCCTTCGCCAGATCGTCGAGATCCGCCACCGACGCGAACGCCTTCTCGGCGCTCTCCGCCGCCGCAGTCAGAGCGTCCTCGGTGAGCGCACTCGCATCGACCGCGCCGCCTTCGACCCCCGCGGAGGCAGCGCCCTCTTTTTTAGCCACGACCGGTGCCACTCCTTAAGTTCTTTCAGTCAACACTCTCGACGAAACCGAAACAGCTCGCCGTCAAATCCTATGCGATCCGATTTTCGCCGTTTCAGCTGTCGGTCCGCTTGCGGTTCTGGACCCGCGCGCTCGAATACAGGCAGATCGACGCCGCCGTCGCCAGGTTGAGACTCTCGGCTCGACCGTGGATGGGTATCCGCACCCGGTGGTCCGCTCGCGCCGCGGTGGCCGCGTCGAGGCCATGGGCTTCGTTCCCGAACAACCACGCCGTCGGGCGGGCCAGGAGTTCGTCGGCGTCGTCCAGATCGACTTCGCCGTCCGCCGCCGTGGCGAGCAACTGGATGCCCGCCGCGCTGATGGTGTCGAGGACGGCGGCCGTGTCCCGCTCACGCACCACCGGAAGGTGGAAGAGACTTCCTGCGGATGCGCGGACACACTTGCCGTTGTGTGGGTCGACACTGTCGCCCGCGAGAATCGCCGCGTCCGCGCCCACCGCGTCCGCGACCCGGATCACGGTGCCCGCGTTGCCCGGCTCCGCGACCGCGACCGGAACCGCCAGCAGGCGGGTTCCGGGACCCAGCGCCTCGGCCAGCGGAACGTCGAGGAGTTCGCACACCGCGACCAGACCCGGCGGGGTCACCGTGTCGCTGAGCGCACGGACCGCCCGGTCCGTCACCAGCGACGTGCGGACACCCGCGGCGTGCGCCCGCTCGATCAGCGCCGAGTACCGCTGCTCCGCGTCCGCGGTGTAGAAGAGGTCGTGCACCGGGTGGGTGGCAAGTGCCTCACCGACGGAGTTCTCGCCCTCCACCAGGAACCGTCCGACCTTGCGGCGTTCCGCGGTGCGCAGCAGCTTGACAGCAGAAACGACCCGCGGGGTTCGCTCGGTGAGCGGGTCCACGGGTCGTTTCCGGGGCGTCAGAGGCCGGGGTGCGAGACTCAGGCCGCTTCTCCGGCAGGAGCGTTCACGTCAGCCGGAAGGGCCGCCTTGGCGAGGGCCACGAGGCCGGCGAATGCCGCCGCGTCGGACACGGCCAGCTCGGCGAGGTTCTTGCGGTCGACCTCGATCTCGGCCAGACGCAGACCCTGGATCAGGCGGTTGTACGTGATGTCGTTCGCCCGTGCAGCGGCGTTGATACGCGTGATCCACAGCTTGCGGAAGTCGCCCTTGCGCGCACGGCGGTCACGGTAGGCGTAGGTCAGCGAGTGGAGCTGCTGTTCCTTGGCCTTGCGGTACAGGCGCGAGCGCTGTCCGCGGTAGCCGCTGGAGGCTTCGAGAATCGAACGACGCTTCTTCTGGGCGTTTACCGCCCTCTTTACGCGTGCCACTGAAAAATCCTGTCAATCTTGGGGCAGTGAGCTGCCCCGGGTGGTCAGTAAAAGGGGAGTCGACTCAGATGTCGAGCAGGCGCTTGATGCGAGGAGTGTCAGCCTTGCTGACGACAGCCACGCCATCGAGGCGACGGGTCACCTTGGTGGCCTTGTGCTCGAGCAGGTGGCGGCGACCGGCCTTCTGGCGCAGGATCTTTCCGCTGCCGGACACCTTGAATCGCTTCGCGGTGCCGCTGTGGGTCTTCGACTTGGGCATGGAGTCCTCAGTTCTCTGTATCCGGACCGTGATCCGGGTCGTGCTGGTGTAGTCGGACTAGCTGGTCGGCGCTTCGCCGGGCGTACTGCCGCCCGCCTGCTCCGCAGGTGTCGCCGGAGCCTGTGCCGGTGCCGGTGTCGCCCGCTGCGCCGGCGGCGCGGCGGCGCTTTCCTGCGCCTTGACACGGGTCTTCGCGCCCTTGTGCGGAGCGAGCACCATCGTCATGTTTCGACCGTCCTGCTTGGCGGACGTCTCCACGAACCCGAGATCCGCGACGTCCGCACCGAGACGCTGCAGCAGCCGGAACCCGAGCTCCGGACGCGACTGCTCACGTCCGCGGAACATGATCGTGACCTTGACCTTGGATCCGGCCTCGAGGAAGCGCACGACGTTGCGCTTCTTGGTCTCGTAGTCGTGATCGTCGATCTTGGGGCGGAGCTTCTGCTCCTTGATGACCGTGAGCTGCTGGTTCTTGCGCGACTCACGAGCCTTCTGCGCGGCCTCGTACTTGAACTTGCCGTAGTCCATGATCTTGCAGACCGGCGGGCGAGCGTCGGGGGCCACCTCGACCAGGTCGAGATCGGCCTCGAGGGCCAAGCGGAGTGCATCTTCAACACGCACGATGCCAACCTGTTCACCTCCGGGTCCGACGAGGCGGACCTCGGGAACTCGGATGCGATCGTTGATGCGGGTCTCAGTGCTGATGGGGCCTCCTAGGTTGAACGGTCTTGTCTCGAGACCGCCAGCAGCCCGTACGCCCGGATTCCCAACAAAAAAGCCCCGCTGCGGTGAATGACTCTCACCATGCGGGGCCCGATGTCGACCGATCAGACGAACTCACGGCTCACGCCGATCCCTCGTCTCCTCACACTCGAGGAACTCGAACCGAGAACTCTCGGACCGAGCGACCGGACCACTGAGCTGCAGTTTTACCTGCCGCGCAGAGGTGGGAGTCGGACTCCACTTGCTGCCCCCGACAAATCCGAAGGCGGTCGTTGCACCAAGGGTAACATTTGCGCACGTCGGGAGCTAATCGATACCGGGACGTTGCGTCCCACCGCCACCTGGCCGCCATGTTCCCGGCCACTGGTGGAATCCTCTAGGGCATGACGGACAACATCGATGACATCCCGAACGACGGCACCGTGAGCGGCGGTGACCAGAATACCGATGTCCGGGAACTGGCCGACGTGCCCTCGGTCGAGGTCATCAGCCGCGCCGCGGTCATGCTCATGAGTTCGGCAGCCGAGAAACTCGGCCTGTCCGACGCCGACCCCGACTCCAGCCCCCACCGCGACCTCGACGAGGCCCGACGGGTCATCACGGCACTCGCCGGCCTGGTGACCGCGTCCATCGAATACCTCGGACCGCACGCCGGGCCGATCCGCGAAGGCCTGCAGGCGTTGCAGCGCGCGTTCCGCGAAGCGTCTTCGCACCCGGACGAGCCCGGCAAGGGCCCGGGTGAGAAGTACACCGGACCGGTGTACTGAGAGACCGCGGGCACCGAGGCAGCGGGGTACTGAGATGGCGGGGTACTGAGATGGCGGGCCGTAACAAGACCGAGCAGACGCAGGCAGATGTCGACGAGTTCCTCGCAGCGGTCACCGACCCGGTGAAGCGCGCCGACAGCGCACGGCTGGTGGAACTGCTCACCGCCGCGACGGGAGAGCCGGCCGCGATGTGGGGAACGAGCATCGTCGGATTCGGCACCCGCCACTACCGGTATGCCAGCGGCCACGAGGGCGACACCGCCCTGATCGGATTCTCGCCGCGCGCGGCGGCGCTCACGCTGTACCTCTCTCTCGACTTCACCGAGCACGAGACCGAACTCGCGGCCCTCGGCAAGCACAAGGTCGGCAAGGGCTGCCTCTACGTCAAGAAACTCGCCGACGTCGACGAGTCGGTTCTCGTCTCGCTGATGGACCGATCCGTGGCGGCCGCCCGCGCGCTCTGATCGTCCCTCACCGGTCGAACACGGTCCGCGCGTCGGCGGGCGGTTCGCCGAAGAGGTCCGGGTCGCGCGGGACGAACGACCGGCCGGTGAGGGTGGCGTCGGAGACCCGGTCCAACCGGAACCAGCGCACACCCGCCCGGCTCAGGCACCACGCGACCAGGAACCACGACCCCCGCGTGTGCGCGAGAAGGTGCGGTTCGACGACCCGCTCGGTACGGCCGCCGTCCCGGTCGACGTACCGCAGGGACACCATCAGTTCGCGCTGCAAGCCGTCTTCGACGACGCGGCGGATGCGGGGCTCCGCACGTGCGCCGTGGGAGTCCCGCCGGATCCACACCTTCGCACCGAGTTGCTCCACCCGCTCCCTCGACTCCGCGTCCATCACGTCGAGGAGCTTCGCGAGCGCGGCCCGGCCGTCCGTCGCGAACGGCGCGTCGCGGAAGGCCGTGAGGGCGAGCGCCACCGAGACCGCCTGAGCGGGAGTGAAATTCACCGGCGGCAGCGTGCCGTTCCCGATGATCCCGTATCCCCCACCCGGTCCGGCAGTGGCCCGGATCGCGGCGCCCGACGCCTGCAGTACGGCGATGTCCCGCTTGATCGTGCGGGGCGTTACCTCGAACTGCGCCGCCAACTGCTCCGCGGTCCGGCCGCGGTCACCCGCGCGGCGCAGTTCTTCCGTCAGGGCGTGGAGGCGGGCTGGACGGTCCATGAGGGCAGTCTGCCGAACGTCCGCGGCAAAGTCCCGATTCTCGCCGGGCCGATTCCGTTATGCGACCGTGACGAATACGGTGACACGCTGATGTCACCGTTGCGGGTTCACTCTTGTCTCATGACTCGGACAAGCGAAGCACACGGCAGCACAGGCACTCACATCATTCTGGTCCCCGGATTCTGGCTCGGCGCATGGGCCTGGGAGGCAGTGGAATCCGACCTGATCGGGCAGGGCCATCACGTCACCGCGGTGACGTTGCCCGGACTCGACGCCACCGGCAGCGACCGCGCCGGCGTCCGTCTGGACCACCACGTCACCGCGATCACGGAGGCCATCGCGAACACACCGTCGTCGGAGCGGGTGGTGCTCGTCGCGCACAGCGGCGCGGGGCCGGTGGCGTACGCGGCGAGCGATCGTCTGCCCGGCCGACTCGCCCGCATCGTGTACGTCGACTCGGGACCACTGCAGAGCGGCACCGCACTGCGCGACGATCTCGACCCGGCGGTCGTCGAGATTCCGCTGCCGTCCTGGTCCGAACTCGAAGCCGAGGGCAGCAGTCTCGCCGGCCTCGACGACGCCGCGCTCGAGACGTTCCGCAACCGGGCGGTTCCCATGCCCGCCGGACCTGCGAGGGACACGACCGAACTCACCGACAGCAGGCGGCTGGACGTGCCGACCACGGTGATCTGCACGAGTTTTCCGTCGGAGGTCATCCAGCAGATGGCCGCGGCGGGCCATCCGATGGCGGCCGAACTCGCGCAGATCGCGAAGGTCGACTACGTCGATCTGCCGACGGGCCACTGGCCGATGTGGTCGCGGCCCGCAGACCTCGCGACCGCGATCGACGCGGCCGCGAGGGACTGACCGGATTCAGCTGACGGCTGCGGCCTTCTTCGGCGCGCGCTTACGCGGTGTCGCCGCGGTGGCCGCGGCAGTCTTCTTCGCCGACGCGGACTTCCGCGTCGGCGAGGACTTGGCTGCCTTCGGCTTCGCCGCAACAGGCGCCGGCACCGCCAGGACGTTCTCGAGGAACCGTCCCGTGTAACTCTCCGGAACCTGCGCCACATCCTCCGGGGTGCCTTGCGCGACGACGGTTCCGCCGCCGGACCCACCCTCAGGCCCCATGTCGACCACCCAGTCGGACGTCTTGATCACGTCGAGGTTGTGCTCGATCACGATCACCGTGTTGCCCTTGTCGACCAGGCCGTTGACGACCCCCAGCAGCTTGCGGATGTCCTCGAAGTGCAGACCCGTCGTGGGCTCGTCGAGGATGTACACCGTGCGGCCCGTCGAGCGTTTCTGCAGTTCGGCGGCGAGCTTCACGCGTTGCGCCTCACCACCGGACAGCGTGGGCGCGGGCTGACCGAGCCGCACATACCCGAGACCGACCTCGACCAGAGTCTTGAGGTAGCGGTGGATCGAGGTGATGGGCTCGAAGAATTCCGCGGCCTCCTCGATCGGCATGTCCAGGACCTCGGCGATGGTCTTGCCCTTGTAGTGGACCTCGAGCGTCTCGCGGTTGTATCGGGCACCGTGGCAGACCTCGCACGGCACGTACACGTCGGGGAGGAAGTTCATCTCGATCTTCAGCGTGCCGTCGCCGGAGCAGGCCTCGCAGCGACCACCCTTGACGTTGAACGAGAACCGGCCCGGCTGGTACCCGCGCACCTTCGACTCGGTGGTGGCGGCGAACAGGGTGCGGATCTTGTCGAACACCCCGGTGTAGGTGGCCGCGTTGGACCGCGGGGTGCGGCCGATGGGTGACTGGTCGACCTGCACGAGCTTGTCCAGCTGGTCGAGCCCGTTGATGCGGGTGTGCCGGCCCGGCACCTGACGGGCGCCGTTGAGCTTGTTCGCCATCACCGTCGCGAGGATGTCGTTGACGAGCGTCGACTTGCCGGACCCGGACACGCCGGTGACCGACGTGAGCACGCCCAGCGGGAAGCTGACGTCGATGCCGCCGAGGTTGTGTTCGCGCGCGCCGACGACCGTGACCTGGCGCTTGCGATCCACCGGACGGCGGATGGCGGGAATCTCGATGTGACTGCGTCCCGACAGATAGGCGCCGGTGAGGGATTCCTCGCAGTCGAGCAGTTCCTGGTACGGCCCACTGTGGACGACCTTGCCGCCGTGCTCGCCGGCGAGCGGCCCGATGTCGACCACCCAGTCGGACGTGCGGATGGTGTCTTCGTCGTGCTCGACCACGATGAGCGTGTTCCCGAGGTCGCGCAGGCGCGTCAGGGTCTCGATGAGACGCCGGTTGTCGCGCTGGTGCAGACCGATCGACGGCTCGTCGAGCACGTACAGGACGCCCACCAGACCCGAGCCGATCTGGGTGGCGAGACGGATGCGCTGCGCCTCACCACCGGACAGGGTGCCTGCGGCGCGGGCGAGGGAGAGGTACTCGAGGCCGACGTCGAGGAGGAAGCCGAGTCGGGCCTGGACCTCTTTGAGCACCTGACCGGCGATGGCCTCCTCGCGGCTGCCCAGCGTGAGGCTGTTCAGGAAGTCGGCGCAATCGGAGATCGACAGTTCACAGACCTCGGCGATCGATTTCATCCCGAACTTCTCGTTCGCGATCGTGACCGACAGGATCTCGGGGCGCAGGCGCGCACCACCGCACGCGGGACACGGGGTGTCCCGCATGTAGCCGTCGTAGCGTTCCTTCATCTGGTCGGACTCGGTCTGCTCGAGCCGGCGGTGCAGGAACGGCATGACGCCCTCGAACTCGGCGTAGTAGGAACGGGTACGCCCGTACCGGTTTTTGTAGCGGACGTGGACCTGCTCCTCGCTGCCCTCGAGGATCGCCCGGCGCGCCTTCGCCGGAAGCTTGTTCCACGGCGTCTTCATGTCGAAGCCGAGAATGTCGCCGAGACCGGACAGCAGGCGGCCGAAGTATTCGGAACTCTGCCCCATCGACCACGGCGCGATGGCCCCGTCCCCGAGTGACAGCTCGGGGTCGGGGACGACGAGGTCCGGGTCGACCTCCTTGCGGATGCCGAGGCCGGTGCACTCGGGGCAGGCGCCGTACGGGGAGTTGAACGAGAACGACCGGGGTTCGAGGTCGTCGATGGACAGTGCGTGGCCGTTGGGGCACGCCAGCTTCTCCGAGAACCGTCGTTCCCGGTCGGCGGCGTTCTCCTCGCGGTCGACGAAGTCGAGGACGACGATGCCCTCTGCCAGTCGCAGCGCCGTCTCGACGGAATCGGTGAGCCGCTGCTTGGAACCGGCCTTGACGGTGAGACGGTCGACGACCACCTCGATGTCGTGCTTCTCCTGCTTCTTGAGCTTGGGCGGCTCGGACAGCGGATACACCACGCCGTCGACCCGCACACGCGAGTAACCCTGCATGTTGAGCTGGTCGAACAGGTCGACGAATTCACCCTTGCGGGTGCGCACGACGGGAGCGAGCACCTGGAAGCGGGTGCCTTCCTCCATCTCGAGAACCTGGTCGACGATCTGCTGCGGCGTCTGCCGCGCGATCTGCTCCCCGCACACCGGGCAGTGTGCGGTGCCGGCGCGCGCGTACAGCAGACGCAGGTAGTCGTAGACCTCCGTGATGGTGCCGACCGTCGACCGCGGGTTCCGGTTGGTCGACTTCTGGTCGATGGACACCGCGGGCGACAGACCTTCGATGAAGTCGACGTCGGGCTTGTCCATCTGACCGAGGAACTGTCGCGCGTACGCCGACAGCGACTCGACGTAGCGTCGCTGGCCCTCGGCGAAGATCGTGTCGAATGCCAGACTCGACTTGCCCGAGCCCGACAGTCCGGTGAACACGATCAGGCTGTCCCGGGGCAGATCGAGATCGACCCCTCGCAGATTGTGCTCACGGGCACCCCGCACGATAAGGCGATCCGCCACTCCAAGTCCCTTCATTGTTCGACAGCCGAGGACGCACGTGGACGCTCAGCCCTCCGGCCGTGCCATGGTAAGCCGGGGCACCGACACGTTCTGCGCGACGGATGGCCGCCCTGCCACTCACCTGCCTGTATTCGACGGTAGCCTCCCCATCATGACCGAGCAGCCCATGGTGATAGAAGACTCGTACACCGGCCACGTCTCCCCTGGTTCGGCGCCGCAGCGCCGCACGGTTCCGGGAGCCACGATCACGAAGATGTCCGTCGGCCCCATGGACAACAACGTGTACCTGGTCGTCTGTTCCGCAACCGGAAAATCCGTACTCATCGACGCCGCCAACGAGGCGGACCGCGTCAACCAACTGATCGGTGAACACGCACCGTCCCTCGACCTGATCGTCACCACACATCAGCACGGCGACCACTGGCTGGCGCTCGAGGACGTCGCGGCGGCCACCCGCGTGGACACGGCCGCCCATCCACTCGACGCCGACGCACTGCCCGTCCGGCCCGACCGCCTCCTCGACGACGGCGACACCGTCACCGTCGGCGAGGTCACCCTCGACGTGATCCACCTCGCCGGCCACACCCCCGGCTCCGTCGCGCTCGCGCTCACCGAGGCAGGCGGCGGCCGCACCCACCTCTTCACCGGCGACTCCCTCTTCCCCGGCGGCGTCGGCAAGACCGCCGACGCGGACAAGTTCGCATCACTGCTCACCGACGTCGAAACGAAGCTCTTCGACCGCTACGGCGACGACACCGTGGTCTACCCAGGCCACGGTGACGACACCACCCTCGGCGCCGAACGCCCCCACCTCGGGGAGTGGCGCGAACGCGGCTGGTGACGGCATCCGACGCCGATCGCGCACGGAACGGTCCGCGATTGGCGATCGGTCTCCCTGGGTACTGGTGAATGGGCAGACCGTCGGCGCGGCAACACCGCGTACGCCGACGACTGCCCAGAACTCTCGTTAGTGTGAGACGGGAGAACTCGAGATTGGGAGGCCAGGAATGCTCGTCCGTCGTATCGCTCGCCCACTGCTGTCCGCGATCTTCATCAGCGGAGGGATCGATGCACTTCGAAATCCGGCGCAGAAAGCACAGGCCGCCGCACCACTGATCGACAAGTCCACCGAGGCGCTTCCCGGGTCCGTCACGCAGAAGATCCCGTCCGACCCGGAGACGTTGATCAAGATCAACGCCGCCGTGCAGATCGGCGGCGGCGTACTTCTCGCCACCGGTAAGGCACCGCGCCTCGCGTCGCTCGCGCTCGCAGGCAGCCTCGTGCCCACTACCGTTGTGGGGCACGACTTCTGGAATGAGACCGACCCCGCGAAGAAGGCGGCGCAGCGCACTCAGTTCCTCAAGAACGTCAGCCTGCTCGGCGGACTGCTCATCGCCGCCGTCGACACCGAGGGCAAGCCGTCGCTGGGCTGGCGTGGACGCCGCGCCGCCCGGCACGCACAGGAGACCGTGGCCGCCGCCCTGCCCCTCGGCTCCGGTCACGATCACCACGGCCCCGAGATCGCAGAGGCCCTGGCCGCGGCGTCCGAGCGGGCCCGCATCCTGTCCGGGGAGGCCGCCGAGCGCGGGACCGGCCTCCTCGAGGTCGCGAAAGACCGTGGCACCGAACTCGCGAAGGTCGCGGCGGACCGCGGCGCCGAATGGGCGGAGGTCGCGAAGGAGCACGGCGCCGAATGGGCGGAGGTCGCGAAAGAACACGGCGCCGAATGGGCGGACGTCGCCCGCGAACGCGGCGCGGAACTCGTCGAGGCGGCGAAGGAGCACGGCCCGGAACTGGCCGAGGTCGCCCGCGAGAAGGGCGGGGAATGGGCAGGCACCGCAGCAGAACGCGGTGAGGTGCTCGGTAAGCGGGCCCGCAAGCAGGCGGAAACCGCGCTCGAGAAGGCGCGGGCGAAGCGGGACGAACTGTCCCACTGACCCGGCTCCCGCCGGATATTCGATCTGATCGGCCCCGGAGAACGCCGCTGACCTGCGATGTCAGCGACGCCCCTCCGGGGCCGACTAGACTGTCCAGGCACTTTTGCAGCCGATCCGGTTGCAGCCGAACCAGTCAAGGAGACCTCTTGCCCGACGAGGACACGTCACGCGACGAGCGCGAGCTCGAGCAGCAGTACGTGACGATGCTCTACACCCGACTGGACGGCCTTCGCCAGTACGCGGCGAACCGGCTGAGCCGTGTACTGCTCGAAACCGGCGGCACCCCGCAGGCGCGGAGCGAGCGCGAGTCCTTCAACCAGCTCTACACCGAGGACCTCGCCAAGTACGACGCCGCCGAGAACGGACTGTGCTTCGGCCGGATCGACCTCGACGGCGAGCACCGCTACGTCGGCCGGCTCGGCATCCTCGACGAGGAGAACGACTACGAGACGATGCTCCTCGATTGGCGTGCGCCCCTTGCCCGCCCGTTCTATCTCGCCACCCCCGCCGCCCCCGACGGCGTCACCCGCCGGCGGCACATCCGTACGCGGAGCCGCCGGGTGACCGCCGTCAACGACGAATACCTGGACCTGGCGGCCGCGGAGGCCGCGGGCACGGTCACCGGTTCGGACGGCGTCGCGGGTGAGAGCGCGCTGCTCTCCGCGTTGAACGCGGCCCGCACCGGTCAGATGAACGACATCGTCGAGACGATCCAGGGCGAGCAGGACGCCATCATCCGGTCGGAGCACAAGAGCGTGCTCGTGGTGCAGGGCGGTCCCGGAACCGGGAAGACCGCGGTCGCCCTGCACCGCGCCGCCTACCTGCTGTACACGTATCGCCAGCAGCTTGCGAAGGCCGGCGTCCTCATCATCGGCCCCAACGCCACGTTCCTCGACTACATCGGCCAGGTGCTGCCGTCGCTCGGCGAGACCGGTGTGCTGCTCTCCACCATCGGTGACCTCTACCCCGGCGTCCGGGCCACCGTCGAGGACAGCCTCGACGCAGGCGAGATCAAGGGCTCGCTCGACATGCTGGACGTTCTCAAGAAGGCGGTCCGGGACCGGCAGGAAGTGCCGTCGCGGCCCGTCGAGCTCACGTTCGACACCTACCGGATCACCCTCGACCGCAAGGTCGTCACCCGCGCTCGCGGCCGGGCGAGGTCGTCCAGGCGCCCGCACAACCTGGCCCGTCCGATCTTCGTCTCCTCGGTCATCGAGGCGCTCGCGCAGCAACTCGCGGACACCCTCGGCGCCAACGTCGTCGACGGCGGGAACCTGCTGAGCCGGGACGACATCGCCGACATGCGCGACGAGATGCGTGAGGACCCGGCGATCATGACGGCGATCAGCGCGCTGTGGCCGGAATTGTCGCCGCAGCAGGTCCTCGCCGATCTGTACGCCTCACCGAAGCGGCTTGCCGATTCCGCCCCGAATCTGACCGAAGCGCAACGTGACTCGCTGCGCCGCCCCGGAATGCGCGGCTTCAGCGCCGCCGACGCCCCACTCCTCGACGAACTGGCCGAACTCCTCGGCGTCGACGACGCCGCCGAACGGGAGCGCGCCCGTCGCCAGTGGCGGGCACAGATCGCGGACGCCCAGGGCGCCCTGGACATCCTGACCGGTTCGGCACCGCAGGACCTCGAGGACGAACTGGACCCGGAAATCCTGATGGCCTACGACCTGATCGACGCCAGCCAGCTCGCCGAACGCCACGACGTCGGGCAGCACCAGACCACCGCGGAACGCGCCGCCGGCGACCGAACGTGGACCTACGGTCACGTGATCGTCGACGAGGCGCAGGAACTCTCCGAGATGGCCTGGCGAATGCTGATGCGGCGCATACCGAATCGCTGGATGACGCTGGTCGGCGACACCGCGCAGACCGGCGACCCGGCGGGAACGTCGTCGTGGCAGCGGATCCTCGAACCGTATGTCGCCAACCGGTGGAAGCTGACGGAACTGACCGTCAACTACCGCACACCGGCGGAGATCATGACGTCGGCCCGGCAGGTTCTCGCCGAGATCGATCCGGAGCAGACCGTGCCGCGGTCGGTGCGCGAATCCGGCTTCGCGCCGTGGGCCCTGCAGGTGTCGGAGGCCGAACTGGCAGACACCGTGCGCACCTGCGTGTCCCGGGAAACCGGACCGGGCACCACCGTCGTGATCGGCGGCCACGATCTCGTCGCGGCACTCGCCGACCTGCGGTCGGACACCGTCAGCGTCCTCACGGTGCGAGACGTCAAGGGATTGGAATTCGACTCGGTGCTCATCGCCGAGCCCCAGGACGTTCTCGACGAATCGCCGCGGGGAATGAACGACCTCTACGTCGCCCTGACCCGTGCGACGCAACGCCTCGGTGTGGTGCACACGAAGACGTTGCCCGCAGTGCTGTCCGAACTCGGCCCGGCAGAGGTCGGGATCCTGTCCTGACCCGATGACGCAGTTCGCCTCGGCGGCATCGAGATACCCCTGCGCCACCTGTTCGGTGGTGAGGCCGGAATCCGACGTCGCCGAGGCGAATTACTGCTGATCGGTCCGGGGTCAGCGCACCGTGTGAACGATGAGGACGTCGGACGTGGACTTGCGCGCAGCATCGGACGGAACGGAGCCCAGGAGCCGCCCAGTGAGGGTGTTGAGTCCACGGTTGCCGATCACGAGGAGACCGGCCTCGACCTCGTCGACCAGGTTCAGCAGCGACTCGACGGGGGCGCCGACGACAGCGCGTTCGACGACCTCCTTGGCGCCGGCGGCGTGGGCACGCTCCTTCGCGGTGCGCAGGATCTCATACGTCGGCGCCGAACCGGTGATCTGGTAGGCCTCGTCACCGAGCGCGTCGGCCGCCGATCCGACGTCCTTGGGATCGGCCGGGTAGTACGCGCAGGCGATGATCAGCTTGGCACCGGCGTCCCCCGCGATGGCGGCAGCCTTCTCGACGGCCAGAAACGACGACTCGGAGCCATCGGTTCCGACGACAACGGTCCGGTAGGCGCTCATTCATTCCTCCATGTCTGCGGTGGTCGATCGGCCGGGGTCCGGACACACGTATGCCTGGACCCAGCAGCCACTGCGCTGACCCTAGCCGCCTCGATGCCCTCATAGGTGCATTTGCAACACATGCCACAGGGGATATCCCCAGTGCATGACGGATCACATTTTCCGTGGGCCCGGGCTGTGATCGGTGTCAGCGGGACACGGGGACTTTGGGACCGAAGACGCCGGCCGGGAACACGCCCGCCGCGACGACCGCGTCGCGCCACGGGGTCGCGAGTTCGACGAGCCGGGCCGCACCGTCCTCCCCCAGTGCCGCCCACGGCGCCAGCGCGAGATCGTCGGTGAGATCCTCGACCAGTTCCCGCAGTTCCTTGCCTTCGGCGGTGAGTTCACCCCGGGCGTCCAGGATCTCCCGGTCGCGCAGACTGTCGCATGCGGAGTCCCACTGATCCTGCGTCCAGGCGCGGCGGGTGATCGCGAACTTCTTCTGGAACCCGTACCCGGTCGCGGTGTGGGTGATCAGCGATTCGAGTCCGCTGAGGCCCGCCGTCTGCAGGGCGGCGATGTGACCGTCGCCGCGGTACTCCCGCAGCACGGTGAGGGCGTGCCAGAACGCGAGGTGCGGTGAGTCCGGCCACTCCACTTCCGTGTAGCCCGCGCAGAGCGGCCTGCCTTCGACACCGGGAATCCCCCGCGCCGCGATCGACGCCAGTTCGGCCGCCTCGGCCATCTCCGGCGACGTCGTCACCGATTCACCGAGCAGTCGCACGTACGCCTCGCCGACCGCGCGGTACCGGGCCTCGACGATCGCCGCGGGCGTGGCCAGGCCCCAGGCACGCGGAATGATCGACGCGACTGCGGCGGGACTGAAGTTGAAGAACGTTGCCGTGACAACGCCCGCGCCGACCGCACCCATCGGCGCGGAACGTCCGGCGAAGTAGCTCATCCGGCCCGGTTCGAGCCCCGCCTCGACCAGCCGATCCTCGACCTCGGGAACGAAGTAGCTGAGCGAATGAAGCAATTCCAGGGACCGGGCGGTGCGACCTGCGTTGTGTGCATCCATATGTGCGACCGTACTGCCTCGGCGCCCTCGCTATTTCAGGCCCGCGGCATCCATGCCGCGCAACTCCTTCTTCAGATCGGCGATCTCGTCGCGCAGCCGCCCGGCGAGTTCGAACTGCAGATCACGGGCGGCGTTCATCATCTGATCGGTCAATTCCTTGACCAGGTCGGCCAATTCCGCCCTCGGCATCGACTTCGTGTCGCGGCCCTCGTACACACCGGCGCTGACCGACCGCCCCGCCTCGCCCTGCGCACGACGCCCACGGGTGGCGTTGCGGCCGGAACCGCCGACGTCGACTCCACTGGCGGTGTCCTCGGCTTCCTCGTAGACCTGGTCGAGGATGTCGGCGATCTTCTTCCGCAGCGGCTGCGGATCGACACCCATCTTCTCGTTGTAGGCGATCTGCTTCTCACGACGCCGCTCGGTCTCCTCGATCGCGTGCTGCATCGAGTCGGTGATCTTGTCGGCGTACATGTGCACCTGACCGGAGACGTTTCGAGCCGCACGGCCGATCGTCTGGATGAGGCTCGTCGAACTCCGGAGGAAGCCCTCCTTGTCGGCGTCGAGGATGGCCACCAGCGAGACCTCGGGTAGGTCGAGGCCCTCCCGCAGCAGGTTGATACCCACCAGAACGTCGTACTCCCCCAGCCGCAGCTGCCGGAGCAGCTCGACGCGCCGCAACGTGTCGATGTCCGAGTGCAGGTATCGCACCCGGATACCGAGCTCGAGGAGGTAGTCGGTGAGGTCTTCCGCCATCTTCTTCGTCAACGTGGTGACGAGAACACGCTCGTCGCGGTCCGCGCGTTCACGGATCTCGTGCACCAGGTCGTCGATCTGTCCCTTGGTCGGTTTGACGACCACCTCGGGATCGACGAGCCCGGTCGGGCGGATGACCTGCTCGACGAACTCGCCGCCGGCCTGCCCCAGCTCGTACTTGCCGGGTGTGGCCGACAGATACACCGTCTGCCCGATGCGCTGGGTGAACTCCTCCCACGTCAGCGGGCGGTTGTCGGTGGCGGACGGCAACCGGAAACCGAACTCGACCAGGTTCCGCTTGCGCGACATGTCGCCCTCGTACATCGCACCGATCTGCGGGACCGTCACGTGCGACTCGTCGATGACGAGGAGGAAATCCTCCGGGAAGTAGTCGATCAGCGTTGCGGGCGCCGTGCCCGGTCCACGACCGTCGATGTGCCGCGAGTAGTTCTCGATGCCGGAGCAGAACCCGACCTGTTTGATCATCTCGAGGTCGTACTGGGTGCGCATCCGGAGCCGCTGCGCCTCGAGCAGCTTGCCCTTGTTCTCGAGGTCGGCGAGCCGCTCCTCGAGTTCGGCTTCGATGTCTTTGACGGCACGTTCCATCCGCTCCGGACCGGCGACGTAGTGCGTGGCCGGGAAGATGCGCACCGAGTCGACCTTCCGCACGACGTCCCCGGTGAGTGGGTGCAGGTAGTAGAGAGCCTCGATCTCGTCGCCGAAGAACTCGATTCGCACCGCCAGTTCCTCGTACGAGGGAATGATCTCGACCGTGTCGCCGCGCACCCGGAAGGACCCGCGGGTGAACGCCAGGTCGTTGCGGGTGTACTGCACGTCGACCAGCAACCTCAGGAGGGCGTCGCGCGGCACCTCCACACCGACCTCGAGCTGCACCGAGCGGTCGAGGTAGGACTGCGGAGTGCCGAGGCCGTAGATGCACGACACGGACGCCACCACGACCACGTCCCGCCGCGAGAGCAGGCTCGACGTCGCGGAGTGCCGCAAACGCTCGACGTCGTCGTTGATCGACGAGTCCTTCTCGATGTAGGTGTCGGTCTGCGCGATGTACGCCTCGGGCTGGTAGTAGTCGTAGTACGAGACGAAATACTCGACGGAGTTGTTCGGCAGCATGTCGCGCAACTCGTTGGCCAACTGCGCGGCGAGCGTCTTGTTGGGCGCCATCACCAGCGTGGGTCGCTGCACCTTCTCGATCAGCCACGCCGTGGTCGCCGACTTACCCGTACCGGTGGCGCCGAGCAGGACCACGTCTTTCTCACCCGCGTTGATGCGCCGTTCCAGATCCGCGATCGCAGTCGGCTGGTCGCCGGCCGGTTTGTGGTCGCTGACGACCTCGAAACGCGCCTCCGACCGCTCGATCTCCCCGATGGGACGGAACTCGGAATGTGCCACCACGGGGTGCTCGGATGCAAACGCCATGCAACCAGGGTAGGCCGAGGTGCCGACAAACTTCCCGCGCGATCTCCACCGGCTGAAAAACGCGGTAGGTTCCGTGCCATGGCAGGCGCGAGCACCGACATCCACCCACCGAAGGTCGAATACTTCGACCTCCGCGATCACACCAACACCGACCCCAAGGGTTTCGTCCGTCACGTCGACCACTACCGCGTCGAGCCGTGGGGGCTGTACATGGCACGCACCGCGGACCACCGGCAGTTCCACTACCTGGAGTCGTGGTTGCTTCCCGACCTGGGGCTGCGCGCGTCGATCTTCCACTACCACCCGTACCACCAGCGCGATCAGGACCACTACGTCGACGTCGGCACCTTCACCCGGGGCGAGAACGTGTGGAAGTCGGAGGATCACTACCTGGATCTGGTCATCCGCACCGGCCGGGACACCGAACTCCTCGACGTCGACGAACTGATGGAGGCGCACCGCACCGGCCTGCTCGACGCCGCGACGGCCGAGCAGGCGATCCTCACCGCCACCACGGCGATCGACGGAATCGCCGCACACGGCCACGACCTCGGCGGATGGCTGGCCTCGATCGGCATGCCGATCGACTGGCGGTGACCTATGCGCTCCAGCCGGTCTGCTCGGCCCACTGCCACGCCCGGTGATACGCGCGGTCGAACCACGGCGTCTTCGCGTCGACGTAGGCGGTGATCGCGTCCTGGTAGTCGGCGTGACCGGCCGCCTTCTCCGCCGCGGCCTCCTTGACCGCGAGATACTCGGCGCGCGCATCGGTGTCCGCGCGGAGCCAGTCCCGGAACACGAGCGCGAACTGCTGCCCGGGCCACCCGTCGACCCGGAGGTGGATGTTCACGGGCCGCCCCGGATCGGCGCCGCCGTGGATTCGTTTGCCCCACAGCGCCGGATCGGTCTCGCCGCCCTGGTATGCGGGCTTCGGGTCGTCGGCGGTGATGTGCTCGATACGGGGGAACCCGGCGGCGGCGAGTGATTCCGCGAGTTCGTCCGCGACCTCGAGGTTCGCCACCGTCACCTGGACGTCGATGACGTCCTTGGCAGGCAGCCCCTCCACGGCCGTCGACCCGATGTGGTCGATCCGGACGGCACGGTCGCCGCACACCAGCCGCAACCGGGCGATCAGCCGGTCGGCCTGGGCCGGCCACTGCGGATTCGGCGAGGCGAGTTCGGGCAGCACCCGCACGACGGTCCGCGTGCGGATGTTGGACTCGAACGGCACCAGACGCTCGGCCCACAACGCCCGGACCTCCGGCTCGAGCGCGCCCGGGGCGCCGCTGTTGTCGAGCCGAACGTCGGCCGCCGCCCGCCGCTGATCGTCGTCCGCCTGAGCGGCGATCCGTGCACGCGCGTCGGACTCGGACATTCCCCGCGATCCGACGAGCCGCCGCACCCGGTCCTCGGCATCGACGAACACGACGACGACCAGATGGAACGCGGCCCCCATTCCACCCTCGACCAGCAACGGAATGTCCTGAACGAGCACCGCGTCCTCCGGCGCCGACTCGATCGTCTCGGTGGTACGCGCCCCGACCAGCGGGTGGACGATTGAATTCAGCGCCAGCCGCGATTCTTCGTCGGCGAAGGCGCGCGCTGCCAGGGCGGGCCGGTCGAGCGCGCCGTCCGCCGTCAGGATCTCCTCGCCGAACCGGTCGACGAGAGCAGCGAGGCCTTGCGTTCCGGGTTCGACGACCTCCCGCGCGATCAGATCGGCGTCGACGATCACCGCCCCGAGTTCGGCGAGGACCTTCGACACGGTGGACTTACCGGCTCCTATGCCTCCAGTGAGGCCGATTCTCAACACGCCCCCAGTGTCGCACCTGCCCCGGAGCGACGACCCACGTCCCTCGCCGATCTCCACTCACTTCCCGCTCAGCAGACTCACCTGCCCCAAATACCACAGAAGGCCGACACGTTCGGTTATGTTCGAGCGAACGCACCGACCTGCACCTTCTCGAAGAAGAGGAACGCCATGCGCGATCACCGCAACCAGTTCGGTCGGCACCGCCTCGGCATGGCAGGCGGGGTGCATTGCATCGAGATTCCCGAGGTAGCCTCCGCGCTCGCCGAGCATCGCCGGACCTGGCTCACCGCCCTCATCAGCCAGGGCAGGCACAGCTTCGCGACGATGCGCAAGCGCACCGAGGTGCAGTCCTCGTCCGGCTACTGGATTCCCGCAACCGCGAACTGACGCACCCCCGCACTGTGGCCCGACCTCCGAAGAGGTTGGGCCACAGTCGTATTCAGATCCTTGAAACAACACGGGTCCTGACACGACGAAACCCCGCCCCTGCAGTGCAGGAGCGGGGTTGTCGACTGTGCCTGACGAGTCAGGCGGACTTGCTAGGCGTTGCCCGACAGCTTCTCGCGCAGAGCGGCGAGCTGTGCGTCGCTGGCCAGCGATCCACCGGCCGACTCGGACGACGAGGAGCTGGAGGACGAAGCGGCGTCGGCGTCGCCGGCACCCGACTCGGAGGAGTAGCCGGCAGCAGCAGTGGCAGCCTCGGCGGCCTCGTCTGCAGCGGTCTTCTCCATCTGAGCGGTGTGCATCTTGTGACGACGCTCAGCCTCGGCGTAGCGGTTCTCCCACTCTTCCCGCTGCTTGTCGAAGCCCTCGAGCCATTCGTTGGTCTCGGGATCGAAGCCCTCGGGGAAGATGTAGTTGCCCTGCTCGTCGTAGCTGTCCGCCATGCCGTACTTGGACGGATCGAACTCGGCGTTGTAGTCCTCGTTGGCCTGCTTCAGCGACAGCGAGATGCGACGACGTTCGAGGTCGATGTCGATGACCTTGACGAGTGCGTCGTCGTTGACACCGACGACCTGGTCCGGGACCTCCACGTGGCGCTCGGCCAGCTCGGAGATGTGGACGAGGCCTTCGATTCCCTCTTCGACGCGCACGAAGGCACCGAACGGAACCAGCTTCGTGACCTTGCCGGGCACGATCTGGCCGATGGCGTGCGTGCGGGCGAACTGACGCCACGGGTCTTCCTGCGTGGCCTTGAGCGAGAGGGAGACGCGCTCGCGGTCCAGGTCGACGTCGAGAACCTCGACCGTGACCTCGGTGCCGACCTCGACAACCTCGGACGGGTGGTCGATGTGCTTCCAGGACAGCTCGGACACGTGCACCAGGCCGTCGACGCCGCCCAGGTCCACGAAGGCACCGAAGTTGACGATGGAGGACACGACGCCCTTGCGGACCTGGCCCTTCTGCAGCTGGTGCAGGAACTCGCTGCGAACCTCGGACTGCGTCTGCTCGAGCCATGCGCGGCGCGAGAGGACGACGTTGTTGCGGTTCTTGTCGAGCTCGATGATCTTGGCCTCGATCTCCTTGCCGACGTACGGCTGGAGGTCGCGGACACGGCGCATCTCGACGAGCGAAGCGGGAAGGAAGCCACGCAGGCCGATGTCGAGGATCAGGCCGCCCTTGACGACCTCGATGACGGTGCCCTTGACGGCCTCGTCCTTCTCCTTGAGCTCCTCGATGGTGCCCCAGGCACGCTCGTACTGAGCGCGCTTCTTCGACAGGATCAGTCGGCCTTCCTTGTCCTCCTTGGTGAGGACGAGAGCTTCGACCTCATCGCCCACGGAGACGACCTCGTTGGGGTCGACGTCGTGCTTGATGGAGAGCTCACGGGAAGGGATGACGCCTTCGGTCTTGTAACCGATGTCGAGCAGGACCTCGTCGCGATCGACCTTGACGATGGTGCCTTCGACGATGTCGCCATCGTTGAAGTACTTGATCGTTGCGTCGATGGCGGCGAGGAAGTCCTCGGCGGAGCCGATGTCGTTGACGGCTACCTGCGGCGAGGTCACGGTGGTGGAGGGCATGTGTTGAGTTGCTCCGGACGGGTTGTGGTCGGTTGATGGTGTTCTGTCGGACAAGCAACCTGAACCGACGGAACATTCCCGCCGACATCAGATCACCGCAAGCGCAATGAACGACACCCGACTGGAACCGAACGAACTCGAACTGAACCGATCCGATGCCGCACACATAGACACTCGCGTGGAATAGGCTACGCGCCCCTGGGCAAGCTGGGCAAACCCGGGCACCGTCCCACGTTCTAGTCTGTTGCCCATGTCCGATCCGCGCCCGCCCGATTCTCCCCTCTCCCCCGAAGACGACCGCCACGGCACCGCCAACAGCGTCCTCGGAACGTCGGGAGTGAGCCGCGTCCGCGTCGATTCCGAGTCCAGCGAACGCGCGAGCCGGGCTTGGTGGGACGCCGACGCGGACGACTACCACCGCACGCACGGCGAGTTCCTCGGCGTCGACTCGACCCGGGGTGAGTTCGTGTGGTGCCCGGAGGGGCTCCACGAGGGTGACTACCACCTCCTCGGGGACGTCGCGGGCAAGGACGTCCTCGAGGTCGGCTGCGGCTCCGCACCCTGTGCTCGGTGGCTCGCCGGCCAGGGCGCCCGCGTCGTCGGGCTCGATCTGTCCATGTCGATGCTGACCCGCGGCGTCGAGGCCATGCGGGCGGGCGGCCCGGCGGTGCCGCTCGTACATGCGGGGGCCGAGCACCTCCCCTTCGCCGACGCGAGCTTCGACCTCGCGTGTTCGGCTTTCGGCGCAGTTCCGTTCGTGGCGGACTCACAACAGGTCATGAGTGAGGTCGCCCGGGTCCTTCGGCCCGGCGGGCTGTGGGTGTTCGCCGTCAACCACCCGATCCGATGGATCTTCCCGGACGACCCGGGACCGCGCGGGCTGACCGCCTCGCTCCCCTACTTCGACCGCACGCCGTACGTGGAGGTCGACGGCGACGGCGTCCCCACCTACGTCGAGCACCACCGGACCATCGGCGACCGGGTCCGCGAGATCGTCGCGGCCGGGCTGGAGGTGCGCGACATCATCGAGCCGGAGTGGCCCGAATGGCTCGACCGCGAATGGGGGCAGTGGAGCCCGCTGCGCGGGCAGATCTTCCCCGGCACCGCCATCTTCAGCTGCCGCAAACCCGTAAGTACTTGTTAACCGCCCGCGGTTGACAAGTACTCACGGGGCCGAAGGCCACTACAGCAGCTTCGACAGGAACGCCTTGGTGCGGTCGTGCTGGGGATTGGCCAGCAATTCCCGGGGATTACCGGACTCGACGACGACGCCCGCGTCCATGAACACCAACTGGTCGGCCACCTCGCGGGCAAAGCCCATCTCGTGGGTGACGACGACCATGGTCATGCCGCCTGCCGCGAGATCCTTCATCACGGTGAGCACCTCCCCCACCAACTCCGGGTCGAGGGCGGACGTCGGCTCGTCGAACAGCATCAGCTTGGGATCCATCGCCAGCGCGCGGGCGATGGCGACGCGCTGCTGCTGTCCGCCCGACAGTTGCGCGGGATACGCGTCCGCCTTCTCGCTCAGGCCCACCTGGTCGAGGAGATCCCGGGCCCGTTCGAGCGCCTTCTTCTTGCTCAGCTTCTTCACCTGGATGGGTGCCTCGATGATGTTCTCGAGGGCCGTCCGGTGCGGGAAGAGGTTGAAGTGCTGGAAGACCATCCCGATGTCGCGGCGCTGTTTCGCCGCCGCCCGGGGGTGGAGTTCGTAGAGCTTGCCGCCCCGCTCGGAGTACCCGACGATCTCGCCGTCGACGTACAGCCGGCCGGCGTTGACCTGCTCGAGGTGATTGATGCACCGCAGGAACGTCGACTTCCCGGAGCCGGACGGACCGACCAGGCACAGGACCTGGCCGGCGCCGATCTCCAGGGAGACACCTTTGAGTACTTTCAGCGCCCCGAAGTTCTTGCAGACCCGGTCCGCCTTGACCATCGGCGTCATCGTCGTTCCCCTCCGGGTGTGTCGGGCAGGGTCTCGGGGCCGGGTTCGATCACCAGCGGCTTGCCCTGCGCGTCGGCGAGCGCCTGCAGTTGCCGCGGCGTGAGCTTGCGGGACGCCCCCTTCGAGTAATACCGCTCCAGGTAGAACTGGCCGATCATGAGCAGACTGGTGATGGCGAGGTACCAGGTGGCGGCCACCATCAGCAGCGGGATGGGCTGGAAGTTCGCGCCCGAGATGTCTCTGGCACGTCCGTACAACTCCAGGCTGTACGGCACCGCCGTGACCAGCGACGTCGTCTTCAGCATGCTGATCAGCTCGTTGCCGGTGGGCGGGATGATCACCCGCATGGCCTGCGGCAGAACCGTGCGACGCATGGTCTGCGACCACGTCATGCCGAGCGCCACCGACGCCTCGGACTGCCCCTCGGCGACCGAGTTCACGCCGGCGCGGACGATCTCGGCCATGTACGCGGCCTCGTTGAGTCCCAGGCCGATCACCGCGAACAGGAATGCCGCGTTGATTCCCTGCAGGTCGATGTGCACGAACTGGTGGACGAAGGGGATTCCCAGATCCAGTTGCTTGTAGATCGACGGGAACAGTCCCCAGAACACCAACTGCACGTAGACCGGGGTGCCGCGGAAGATCCACAGGTACCCCCACGACGCCGCCTTCAGCACCGGGTTCGGCGACAGCCGCATGACGGCGAGCACGACGCCGAGCACGATGGCGATGGCCATCGACAGGATCGTCAGCTGGATGGTGTTCCATGCGGCGGCCGAAATCCGGGCGTCGAACAGATACTGGGCGTAGACGTCCCACCGGTACGCCTCGTTGGTGCGCGCACCGTTGACGAACAGCGCCAGCAGCAGGCCGACGACGATCGCGGCGATCCACCGGCCCGGCCGCCGCAGCGGGATCGCCTTGATGGGTTCCGGTTCCTGCCCCGTCTCGGTGCCCGGCCGGTCCGGAGCCTTCTCCACGTCAGACACTCGTCAACCGCTCAGCTCGTGGCGCCGTTGATCTGGGACGTGGTGATGACGCCCGCCTCGACTCCCCAGTTCTCCGCGATCGTCCGGTAGGTGCCGTCGTCGATGAGGTGTTGCAGCGCCTGCTGGAGGGTCTGCGCGAGCGGCGAGCCCTTCGCGACGGGCCAGCCGTACGGCGCGGCGTCGAAGACCTCGCCCGCGGCCTCGATCTTGCCGTCACTCTGCTTGATCGCGTACGCGGTGACGGGCGAGTCGGCGGACATCGCGTCGACCTTGCCGAGGGCGACGGCGTTGGCGGCGTCGTCCTGGCTGTCGAACTTCACGATCTCGATGGGCGGCTTACCGGCGGCGACGCACGCCGCACTCTTGGCGGGCACCTCCTCGAGGTCCTCGATGGTGGTGGTCTGCACGCCCACCCGCAGGCCGCACGCGTTGGTGGGGTCGACGGACTTCCCGGCGGGCTGCGCCCACTGCACTCCGGCGCTGAAGTATGTGGTGAAGTCGACCGACTGCTCGCGTTCCTTGGTGTCGGTGAACGACGACATACCCATGTCGTAGCTGCCGGCCTGGATCGACGGGATGATCTTGTCGAAGTCCGCTTCCGTGTACTCCGGTGTCACGCCGAGGACCTTGCCCACGGCGTCCACGAGGTCGACGTCGAAGCCGACGATCTTGCCGCTCGGGTCCTTGAACTCGTTGGGCGAGTAGGGAATGTTCACGCCGACGATGATCTTGCCGGACGAGGCGATCTTCTCCGGCAGTGTCGCCGCGATGGCATCCACCTTGTCGACTTCCACGGCGACGGTGTCTTCTCCGGACGGCGAGCCGCCGCCCTCGGTGTTGCTGGCACAGCCGGCGAGCAGCAGAGCACTGCCACCCGCCAGCGCACAGATGGTGCGGGCCACTCGGCCTCGCGCGAAGACGGATCGACCAGACACTGGCATGTCCTCCAAGAATCGTGGTGCACCGAGCGAGCTACGGCGACGGAGAACTCTCGAACTCCGAATAGTCGAACGGTAGGTCACGACACCCGCAACTGCGGACGTCGTTACCGAACATTAACGGCCTGACCCGGCCCGTGGCGGCGGTTTCAGCGACGCAGTGTCCGGGCGAGGACGGTCTCGGCGAACTCGCTGGTCGACGCGAGTCCACCCAGGTCAGCCGTGGCGACTCCGGAGGCGATCGTCGCACGGACCGCGTCGCGGATACGGTGGGCCGCGCCGCCGAGTTGCCGGTCGGCGCGGCGGTCCCCCAGCCACTCGAGCATCATCGCGGCCGACAGCATCAGGGCCGTCGGATTGGCCCGGTTGCGGCCCGCGAGGCCGGGGGCCGCTCCGTGCGCCGCCTGCGCCATCACCTGGGTCTCGGAAGTGTTGATCGACGGGGCCGTGCCGAGCGATCCGGACAGCTCGCCCGTCAGGTCCGACAGGATGTCGCCGAACATGTTCTCCGTCACGACGACGTCGAAGTCGCGCCCCCGGCGGACGAGGTGCGCCGTCATGGCGTCGACGTGCTCGTCGTCGATCCGGACGTCCGGGTAGTCGCGCTCCCCCACCTCCCGGCACACGTCGCGGAACAGTCCGGTGGTCATCGACAGCACGTTGGCCTTGTGCACGATCGTGACGTGGCGACTCCGCGTGCGTGCCAGCGCGAATGCGGTGTGCGCGATGCGCTCACACGCCTGCCTCGTCACGACGCCGACGGCCAGCGCCACGTCGGGAGTGGGCATGAACTCGCCGCTGCCGGCGAACATGTTGCGGTCCGCGTACAGGCCTTCGGTGTTCTCCCGGACGATCACGAGATCCATGTCCGGCACCGTCGCGGCGACGCCCTCGAGCGAGCGCGCGGGGCGGAGGTTGGCGAAGAGGCCGAAACGTTTGCGCACCACCCCGCCCGGGGTCAGCCTGCCGCGGAACGGCTCCGGGTAGGCAGCGCTGTCGTGCGGACCGAGGATCCAGGCGTCGAGTTCGTCCAGCGCGGCGAGCGTGGAATCGGGGATCGGCGTTCCGTGCGACTCGATGGCACCCAGGCCGAGCGGCAGTTCCACCCAGTCGACGTCGCCGCCCCCGGCCGCGGCCACCGCGGCCGAGACCACCCGCCGGGTCGCCGGAACGATCTCGTGACCGATGCCGTCGCCGAGGAGCACCCCGATCCGGGTACCGGAAATGTTTGCCGTAGCACCGCTCATGAGGCCATCATTGCCTACCATGGTCCAGTCGGTGGAACTGCTGTTCGACGAAGCGACCGACGTTGCCGTGCGCGCCGAGTGGCAACGCCTGTGGGATGCGGGGATGCCCAGCCGCACCCGGGTTCGCGCCGAATCGAATCGGCCCCACATCACCCTGTTCGTGGCACGCCACATCCCTCCCGAGATCGACGAACTGCTGGGCCGCCGGATCGCGACGCCCTCGTTCCACGTCCGGCTGGGCGGGCTCGTGATGTTCGGCGGCAGGCACGTCACGCTGTCCCGGCTGGTGGTGCCGTCGAAGGCCCTGCTGTCTCTGCACCGCAGCGTGTTCGATCTCGCCGAGCACGCCACGGAGGTCACTCCGCACATCCGCCCGGGCGAGTGGACGCCCCACGTGACCCTCGCGCGGCGACTGCCCGCGGATCAGATCCCGGAGGCCGCGCGGTTGCTCGACGGCGGCGACATCGTCGGCCGGGCCTCGGTGGTGCGGCGATGGGACGGGGACGCCAAACGCGAGTGGGTGGTCACGGCACCTCCGTGATCACGGTGTGTGCGCGGCGGTCGTCGCGGCGGCCTTGCGCGAGGACCGTTGGGTGACGACGATTCCCGCGATCACCGCGAGCGCCCCGACCGGCTGGTTCCACGAGATGCGCTCGTCGAGTGCGACCGCGCCGAGTGCGACGCCGACCACCGGGGTCAGGTAGGTAACGGTGGACGCCGCGGTGGGCCCCCAGCCTCGCACCACGTTCGTGTTCCACACGAACGCCAGTCCCGTGCCGAACGCCCCGAGCCCGATCATCGACGCGACGATCGCGGGGGTCAGGTGCATCGGCGTGCTCGCGGCCCACGGTGTGGCGAGCACCATGGCAGCCGCGGCGATCGACACCTGCATGAACGCGATGGTCGGCGTACTCACCCCGCGCGGGAGGACGAACCGCCTCAGGTAGACCAGTGCCACGCCGTAGGACGCGGTGGCGCCGAGGCACGCGAGTTGGGCGGGCACGCTGCCGAGAATCCCCGACTGCCACGGCGCCAGCACGACGACCACACCGCCGAATCCGAGCAGGAGACCGAACAGCTTTGCGTCCGTGAGCTTCTCCCCCGGCAGGAACGCCAGGGCCACCGACATCGTCATCAGCGGTGTGGTGGCGTTGTAGATGCTGGCCAGGCCCGAACTGATGCTCTGCTCGGCCCAGCTGAACAGCAGCCACGGAAGCAGGCACTGCGCGACGGCCAGCACCGACAGGTGCGCCCAGGTCGCCGCTGCGCGCGGCAGCCGCGTCCGGGTGATTCCGAGGACGGCGCCGAGGGTCACCGCCCCGAACACCAGTCGCCACAGCACGACCTGGGTGAAGGACAGGCCCTCGAGGCCGACCTTGATGAACAGGAAACTCGCGCCCCAGGCGAGCGCCGTGCCCGCGTACTGGACCGCCGGATTACCCCTCAAAACCGAAAGTCTCCGTGCTGGATGACTTCGTTGTGGGTGTCGGGCGTGCGGCCGGCGAGCGCCAGCGCGTCGAGCGCCAGGAACACGAGGAGTACCACGACCAGGATTGTCATGCCTCCAGCCTGGTTCCCTCGGCCTCCGAGCAAAAGTGGCAGAAACGACATAGTTGATCGTTTTCCTGCCATACTGGATTCGTGCTGAACAAGGTCGTCGTGCCCCTCATGCCGCTCACCGAAGCGTTCGAGCTCGGCGTCGCCTGCGAGGTGTTCGGGTTCGACCGATCCGACGACGGCCTGCCCACCTACGACTTCTCCCTCGTCGCCGGCTCACCGGAACCCATCCGCACCCGATTCGGGTACGGCATCGACGTCCCGTACGACCTCGACCGCCTCGACGACGCCGATCTCATCGTCGTTCCCGCGGGCGGCACCTACGCCGAGGAGGACGGCTCCTACCTGTGCGCGAGGGAGCCCGCCCCGCACCTGGATCCTCTCCTCGACAAACTCCGGGCCGCGGTGGACCGCGGCGCCAAGGTCGCCAGCCTGTGCAGCGGTGCGTTCGTGCTCGGGGCGGCGGGACTGCTGGACCGACGCAAGTGCACCACCCACTGGCGGCACGCCCGGCGGCTCGCCGAACTCCATCCGGCGGCCACCGTCGACCCGAACGTCCTGTACGTCGACGACGATCCCGTCCTGACCAGCGCGGGCACCGCCGCCGGCATCGACCTGTGCCTGCACATCGTGCGCAAGGAACAGGGCAGCAAGGTGGCGAACGTGATCGCCCGGCGCATGGTCGTCCCGCCGCACCGGGACGGCGGCCAGGCCCAGTACGTGGCGATGCCGCTGCCGTCGACGACGATCGACACCCTCGGGCCGCTGCTCGACTGGATGACCGAACATCTCGCCCTCGACCTCACGGTCACCGCGGTGGCGGCCAAGGCGAATATGTCGCCGCGGACGTTCGCGCGACGGTTCCAGGCCGAGACCGGGACCACCCCGGCCCGCTGGCTCAGCGACCAGCGAGTTCTGGCCGCGCAGCACCTGCTCGAGAACTCGGACCTCTCGGTCGACGTGATCGCCGAACGGGTCGGCTTCGGCGGCGGCGCGGTGCTGCGGCAGCATTTCCTGCGGCTACGCCACACCACCCCGCAGGCATACCGCCGCACGTTCCGCAACACGGAGCGCACCGGCTGAGAAACACGCAGGGAAGAATCGACGGCGACGCGGCGTTGCACAGGCAGACCGTCACCGACCGAAAGGACCCACGTGGCCACCAAGACTCTGACTCAGCAGAACTTCGACGAGACCGTGACCGGCAACGACGTCGTTCTGGTCGACTTCTGGGCATCGTGGTGCGGGCCGTGCCGCTCCTTCGCCCCCACCTTCGAGGCCTCGTCGGAGCAGCACCCCGACGTCGTGCACGCCAAGGTCGACACCGAGGCGGAGCAGGGCATCGCCGCTGCCGCGAACATCCGCTCGATCCCGACCATCATGGCGTTCCGGGAGGGTGTGCTGGTGTTCAGCCAGCCGGGCGCGTTGCCGCCTGCGGCGCTCGAGGATCTGGTCACGCAGGTCAAGGCCCTCGACATGGACGAGGTGCGCAAGCAGATCGCCGAGCAGGCGCCGGCCGAATAGGGCGACCGGCCGCCGCCGCCTAGTGTGCGGCGGCGTCCCAACTGCGGCCGGTGCCGACGGACACGTCCAGCGGCACCGACAGCTCGATGGCCGAGGACATCTTGTCGCGGACCAGCTGTTCGACCTGTTCCCGCTCCGAATCGACGACCTCGAGCACGAGTTCGTCGTGGACCTGGAGCAGCATCCGCGACTTCAGACCCGCCTCGCGCAGTGAGCGCTGCACGTTGATCATCGCGACCTTGATGATGTCGGCGGCCGTGCCCTGGATCGGGGCGTTGAGCGCGGCGCGCTCGGCGACCTCGCGACGCTGACGGTTGTCGCTGGTGAGGTCGGGAAGGTAGCGGCGGCGCCCGTACAGCGTCGACGTGTAGCCGTCCTTGCGGGCCTGTTCCACGACCTCGTGCAGGTAGTCGCGAACCCCGCCGAACCGGGCGAAGTACGCCTCCATCTGCGATTTGGCCTCTTCGGTCGAGATCTTGAGCTGCGCAGCCAGACCGAACGCGCTCAGCCCGTACGCCAGCCCGTAGGACATCGCCTTCACGCGGCGGCGCAGTTCGGGTGTGACCTCCTCGATCGGCACGCCGAACGCGCGGGCACCGACGAAACTGTGCAGGTCTTCGCCGGTGTTGAACGCCTCGATCAGCCCCGCGTCGCCGGACACGTGGGCCATGATCCGCATCTCGATCTGGCTGTAGTCGGCGGTGAGCAGGGAGTCGTAGCCCTCGCCGACGACGAAACCGTCCCGGATCTGCCGGCCCGCATCCGTGCGCACCGGGATGTTCTGCAGGTTGGGCTCGGTGGACGACAGCCGGCCGGTGGCCGCGACGGTCTGGTTGAACGTCGTGTGAATGCGGCCGTCCTCGGCGACCGTCTTCAGCAGGCCGTCGACCGTCACCTTCAGCCTCGTCGCGTCGCGGTGCGCGAGCAGGTGCTCGAGGAACGGGTGCGACGTCTTCTCGAACAGATTCTGCAACGCCTCGGCGTCCGTGGTGTACCCGGTCTTCGTCTTCTTCGTCTTGGGCATCTCCAGCTCGTCGAACAGCACGACCTGCAACTGCTTGGGTGACCCGAGGTTGATCTGCTTGCCGATGACCCCGTAGGCCGCCTCCGCCGCCTCGGACACCTCGGCCGCGAACCGGCTCTGCAGGTCGTGCAGGTGGGTGCCGTCGACGGCGATACCGGACGCCTCGATGACGGCCAGCACCTCCAGCAGCGGCAGCTCCATCTCCGACAGCAGAGCCGTCGATTCGATGTTGTCGAGTTCGGTGTCGAGCGCGGCCGCGAGGTCGAGGACGGCGCGGGCGCTGAGAATTTCGGTCTCGGCGGCTTCCGCGTCGACCTGGTCGGCGTCGTCGAGCAGCGACAGCTGCTCCTGGCCGGTCTCCTCCACCCGCAGCTCCCTGCGCAGGTACCGCAACGACAGGTCGTCGAGGTTGAACGTCCGCTGCCCGGGGCGCACCAGGTAGGCGGCCAGCGCGGTGTCGCTGGTGAGACCGCCGAGCACCCAGCCGCGGCCGCGGAGCGCGTGCATCGCCCACTTGGCCTCGTGCAGCGCCTTCGGCTGCTCCGCGTCCGCGAGCCAGTCGCCGAGTGCCTTCTCGTCCTCCGGGGTGGCGGACGCGGTGGCGATGTACGCGCCCTCGCCGTCGGCGGCCGCGACGGCGATCGCCGTCACGTCGCCGCCGTACGGGGTGCGAGTGCCGACCACCGACACACCGGAACGCTCGCCCGTCGACGCGTGCAACGACAGCCAGTCCGCGACGGCACCCGGTTCGAGCGCACTGCCGCGCACCTCGAAACCCTCCTCCGCCTCGGCTTCGACGGGGGCGAGCGTGGCGAACAGCCGGTCGCGCAGCACCTTGAACTCGAGGTCGTCGAACAGCGCGTGGATCTTCTCCCGGTCCCACTGCGCCAGCATCAGCTGGTCCGGGGTGTACGGCAGGGGGACGTCGCGCACCATCTCGGTCAGCTCACGGTTGAGCAGGACGTTCGGCAGGTTCTCCCGCAACGCGTCTCCGACCTTGCCGCGAACCTTGTCGACGTTGTCGACCAGGCCGACGAGATCGCCGTACTCCTTGATCCACTTGGTGGCGGTCTTCTCCCCCACCCCGGGGATACCCGGCAGGTTGTCGCTCGGGTCGCCGCGCAGCGCCGCGAAGTCGGGGTACTGCGCAGGTGTGAGCCCGTACTTCTCCTCGACCGCCGCCGGCGTGAACCGGGTGAGGTCCGAGACGCCCTTCTTCGGGTAGAGCACCGTCACCCCGTCGGTGACCAGTTGGAGCGAGTCCCGGTCGCCGGTCACCACGAGGACGCGGTAGCCGAGCGCCTCGGCCTGGGTGGTGAGCGTGGCGATGATGTCGTCGGCCTCGAAGCCTTCCTCGGCCATCACCGGGATGCCGAGGGCCCCGAGGACGTCCTTGGTGATCTCGACCTGCCCCTTGAACTCGTCCGGGGCCTTGCTGCGATTGGCCTTGTACTCGGGGAACTTCTCGGCCCGGAACGTCTGCCGCGACACGTCGAACGCCGCCGCCACATGGGTGGGCTGTTCGTCGCGCAGGAGGTTGATCAACATCGACGTGAACCCGTAGACGGCGTTGGTGACCTGACCGCTGTGCGTCTTGAAGTTCTCGGCGGGCAGGGCGTAGAACGCCCGGAAGGCCAGAGAATGGCCGTCGAGCAGCATCAGGGTGGGGCGATCGTCGGACGGCGCGGCTGCGCCGGACGCGGGGGACGTGGTGGACCGGGGGGTGGTTGCAGGGCTCACGGTTGCCCAGTCTAGGGAGCGGATCCGACACCGATCAGCCGGATGCGATACCCAACCGAAACGTGCCGGAAATCCGAGAACCCCATTTCGTGCGACCGGAGCCGTTAGAGTCCGGAAATCGCGGTACGGGCTCGGTAGTCGGGTCCGTCGCCGCACGTTCCTGACCGACTACACGTCCCCGGAGGACCTGCGTGGCCCCAACCGTGAGGAAGCGACTCCCAGCAGTGAGGACGCGACCGACATCCGCGAGGAAACACACGAGGCGAGGTCCGGTCACCCGGCAACTCGGCCGTGCGTTCGTCCTCGTCCTGCTCGGCCTCGTCGCGGCGATCGCCTTCGGCGGTCCCGCGGCGGCGCAGGAGCCCACGCCGCCGCCCCCGCCCTCGACCAGTGTGCAACCGGCGCCGCCCGCGAACGCGGTGCGGGTCAGCGGCAATCTCAACAACGCCGGCGAACGGCTCGCGGACGTCGAGGTGCGCGCCCTCGACTCGTCGGGCACCGAGGTCGCGAAGGCGACGTCGGAGTCGAACGGTCGCTGGGAACTCCAGGTCGCGCCCGGCACGTACACGTTCGAGATCGTCGCGGACTCCCTGCCCGACGACGTCAGCGTGCAGGGCACGGTGGAGCGTGAGGTGGTGGCCGGTCGCGCCAACACGGTGATCTTCTCGTTCGGCGAGGCTCGGACCGGTTCCGCGGTCCCGTTCTACGAGAAGCTGATTCGCCAGACCATCGACGGACTCCGGTTCGGACTCGTCATCGCCATCGCCGGTGTCGGGCTGAGCTTGATCTATGGCACCACCGGCCTGACGAACTTCGCGCACGGCGAACTCGTCACCCTCGGCGCGGTCGCGGCGTGGGTGATCAACGTGACGTTCGGCGTGCAGCTGATCCCGGCGACCGTCCTCGCCGTGTTCGTGGGGATCCTGATCGGCCTGCTGAACAACGCCGCGATCTGGAAACCGCTGCGCAAACGCAAGACCGGTCTGATCGCCCAGCTGGTGGTGTCGATCGGACTCGCGATCTCCCTGCGCTACCTGATCCTGATCTTCTTCTCCGATCGCGCGGAACCGTTCGTCGACTACCAGGCGCAGGTGGAGCGGCACTGGGGTCCGATCGCGATCACCGACGCCAACCTCGTGTGCATCGGCATCAGCCTCGTCGTCCTCGTCGGAGTGGCCCTGCTGCTGCAGAAGACGCGCATCGGCAAGGCCATGCGCGCCGTGTCCGACAACCGCGACCTGGCCGCGTCCTCCGGCATCGACGTCGAACGGGTGATCCGCTTCGTGTGGGGGCTCGGCGGCGGCCTGGCCGCACTCGGCGGCGTCCTGTTCGGCATCTCCGAACTCGGCGGCCGCGTCCAGTGGGAGATGGGTTTCAAACTTCTGCTGCTGATGTTCGCCGGCATCACGCTCGGCGGACTCGGCACCGCCTACGGCGCGCTGCTCGGCTGTGTGATCGTCGGTCTGCTCGTCCAGCTGTCGACGCTGGTGATCAACCCCGACCTCAAGTACATCGGAGGACTGCTCATCTTGATCGTCATCCTGGTGGTCCGGCCTCAGGGCATTCTCGGCAGCCGGCAAAGGATCGGGTGAGGGCATGGACATCACAGGAGCACTCCAGGTCTCGCTCGCCCAGCTGATCGGCCCGTCCGCGATCTTCTACGCGCTGCTGGCGATCGGCCTCAACCTGCACTTCGGCTACGCCGGGCTGCTGAACTTCGGCCAGATCGGTTTCGCACTCCTCGGTGGCTACGGCGTCGGGATCATGACCGTCACCTACCAGCAGCCGCTGTGGGTCGGCATCCTCGTCGGTCTCGCCGCCGCCGGGTTGCTCGCCGTCGTCCTCGGCATCCCGACGCTGCGATTGCGGGCCGACTACCTCGCCATCGTCACGATCGCCGCGTCCGAGATCCTGCGGCTGATCTTCCGCTCCACCGCTTCGGATTCCATCACCGGATCCACCAACGGCCTGTTCGGCTTCGCCGATCCGTTCACCACGCTCAGCCCGTTCGACTCGGGTAAGCAGTACAACTTCCTCGGCGTGAAGTTCTACGGCGACGACCTGTGGTCGATGGTCGTCGGCTGGACTCTCGTCCTGGTGCTGTGCGGGTTCGTCTACCTCCTCACGCACAGCCCGTGGGGCCGCGTCCTCAAGGCGGTGCGCGAAGACGAGGACGCCGCCCGCGCCCTCGGCAAGAACGTCTTCGTCTACAAGATGCAGGCGCTGGTCCTCGGCGGCATGATCGGCGGGCTCGGCGGCGTGTTCAACGCATTGCAGACCAAGTCGATCAACCCCGACTTCTACTCCACCGCCCAGACGTTCTTCGCGTTCGGCGCCCTCATCCTCGGCGGCGCGGCCACCGTCTTCGGACCGGTGGTCGGCGCGATGCTGTTCTGGTTCCTGCTGGCCATCCCGGACGCGTTGCTGCGACAGGCCATTTCCGGGCCGGAACCGCTGCTGCCGCTGACGGAACAGCAGGTCGGCGCGATGCGGTTCGTCCTGCTCGGCATCATGATCGCGGTGCTGATGATCTTCCGGCCGCAGGGCATACTGGGCAACAAGCGGGAGGTGCAGCTCAATGCCTGACCACAGACTGCCGGATCATCTGCAGACCGACACCGTGCTCACCGCCGAGGAACGGGCCTCGATCTTCACCGACGTCCCGCACTCCCCCGGCGCGGCCAAGCCCGACCCGATCCTCCTCGTCGACAACGTGTCCCGGACGTTCGGCGGGCTCAGGGCCGTCGACGTGGCGCATCTGGAGATCCAGCGCGGCTGCATCACCGGACTGATCGGTCCGAACGGCGCGGGCAAGACGACCCTGTTCAACCTGCTCACCGGTTTCGACCGGCCGGACAGCGGCACGTGGTCGATGGACGGCCAGTCCCTCGGCCGGATGTATCCGCACCAGGTGGCCCGCCGCGGCGTCGTCCGGACGTTCCAGCTCACCAAGGCGCTGTCGAAGCTGACGGTGCTCGACAACGTGCGGCTCGGCGCCACCGGGCAACGCGGCGAGCGGATCTTCAACACCCTGCTGCCGTGGACGTGGAAGGCGCAGGAACGCGCCGTCACCGAACGGGCCAACGAACTGCTCGCGCGGTTCAAACTCGACACCAAGTCCGACGACCTCGCGGGCTCGCTGTCCGGCGGTCAGCGCAAGCTGCTCGAGATGGCGCGGGCGCTGATGACCGAGCCGACCGTGGTGATGCTCGACGAGCCGATGGCCGGAGTGAACCCGGCGCTCACCCAGAGTTTGCTGGGCCACATCAAATCGCTTCGGGACGAGGGCATGACGGTCGTGTTCGTCGAACACGACATGGACGTCATCCGCGACATCAGCGACTGGGTGGTGGTGATGGCGCAGGGCAGTGTGATCGCCGAGTCCACCCCGGAACACCTCTCGTCGAACAGCGCGGTCGTCGACGCGTATCTCGGCAGCCACCACGATCAGGCACTCGAATTCGACGACGAGGGGAATCCGGTGGGCGCGACCGCCGTTCTGGCCGAGGCGCTCGAGAGCGCCGAGGCCGAAACCCTCGAGACCGGCGGCGACCTCTCCGAACCCGACATCACCGAGCTGAGGCGTGAGAACCCATGACCGAACCGACCCCAGCGGAATTCGCGGCCACACCCGAGGAACACGCCCGGCTCGCCGAGGGCGCCCTCGTCCGCGCGGACGGTGTGGTGGCCGGCTACATCCCCGGCGTCAACATCCTCCGCGAATGCAATTTCTTCCTGCGCGAGGGTGAGATCGTCGGCATCATCGGCCCGAACGGCGCCGGGAAGTCCACGCTCCTGAAGTCGTTGTTCGGGTTGATCCCGGTCCGTGAGGGCTCGGTGACCCTGCGCGGCGAGGACATCACGTCCAAACCCGCCCACGTGCTCGTGCAGATGGGCGTCGGCTACGTCCCGCAGACGCAGAACGTCTTTCCCTCGCTCACCATCGAGGAGAACCTCGAGATGGGGGTGTATCTGCGCCCCAAGCTGTTCGCGGAGAGGTTCGCATTCGTCGGCGATCTGTTCCCGCTGCTCGTCGAGCGGAAGAAGGTGAAAGCGGGGGCCCTGTCCGGCGGTGAGCGGCAGATGGTTGCGATGGGCCGGGCGCTGATGATGGATCCGTCCGTGCTGCTGCTCGACGAGCCGTCCGCCGGACTCTCCCCGATGTTCCAGGACGAGGTGTTCATCCGCTGCAAGCGGATCAACGCGGCGGGCGTCTCGGTGATCATGGTGGAACAGAACGCCCGCCGGTGTCTGCAGATCTGCGACCGCGGCTACGTCCTCGACCAGGGCCGCAACGCCTACACCGACTCTGGGCCCAACCTGATGCACGACCCGAAGGTGATCGAGTTGTACCTCGGCACGCTCGCGGGCAGCCAGGAGAAGAAGTAGTCCCGGCGGCTCCGGACACGACTGTGGGCCAGGTTTCCCTGGCCCACAGTCCGTTTCAGGCGAGTGTGATCACCCGCCGACGACGATGTACCCGTCCGTCGTCAGCTTGTTGTCGGCACCGAACTTCAGCTTGCCGTACGAACCGATGGACGGCTCGCCGGCGGCGGCGAAGTCGAGCTTGCCGGTGATGCCGTTGTAGTCGATGTCCGTACCGGCCTGCACGAGCGGCAGGCATTCCTGGTACGACGTGCACGGCGTGCCGCCCTCGGTCACGTTGTTGATGTTCGCGGCGATGTCGCGACCCGCCGTCGACTTCCCCGCTTCCGCCGCGAGCGCGGAAATGACTACGGCGTCGTAGGACTCACCGGCATAGTTGAAGTCGATCAACCCCGGGTTGATGGCCTTGAGGCGATCCTGGAAGGCCGGGCCGACGTCGGTGAGCGGTGTGGTGCCCTGCATGCCGTCGAGCAGCGGTGCGGCCACCGACTCGCCGAGCGCGTTACCCATGTTGCCGTCCACGCCGTACACCTTCATGCCGTCGGACGGGCCGATGCCGACCTCGTGCATCCGCGTGATGATCTTGGCCGACTCCTCGAATCCGACCACCGCGACGGCGTCCGGGGCGAAGTCCTTGACCTGATCGACCTCGGAGTTGAACGACTGCGCGTTGGGGTCGTAGATGATCTTCTGGATCTGGTCCTCGGGGATGCCCGCGTCGACGAGGTTCTTCTGGATGTTGTCGGCGAGCCCGGTGCCGTACGGGTCGTTGAGCGCCAGGATGGACACGCGCTGACCGCCGTCGTCCGAGATGAGTTGCGACACAGCCTGAGCCTGCAGCACGTCGGTGGGGGCGGTGCGGAAGTACTGCCCCTTGTCCGGGTAGCAGACGAACTGGTCGGACGTGTTGGCCGGGGAGAACATCACGACGCCGGCGCTGGACACCTTGTCGATGACCTTCAGCGACACCGACGACGAAGCCGCACCGATGATCACCTGCGTGCCCGCGGCCAGTTCCCGGTCCACGGTGGTGTTCGCCGTGTCGGTGGTGGTGTCGCCCGAGTCGCCGGGAATCAGCTGGACGGGCTGGCCGAGCACCCCACCTGCCGCGTTGACGTCGTTGACGCCGAGCTGGGTGCCCGCGACCATCGGCGGTCCGAGGAAGGAGAGGCTTCCCGTGTCGGGGAGCAGGGTACCGATCTTCAGCGGCGCCGTGGACGGGGCACCGGCCGCCGCCGCTTCTTCGGGGGTGCAGTCGGTGGAAACAGTGGTGGCCGAGGCAGAGCTGTCACTCCCGCTCGCGGAGTCGTCGCCACTGTCCGAACTACAACCTGCCAGTGCGAGGGATGCCGCGCCGAGAACCGCGGCCGCCCGCACGAGGGTCCGTTTAGCCATCCAAACTCTCCTTAGATCACCTGTGTACGGGCGCCACCCGAGTCGGCGTCCGCTGTGGGATCAGACGCTAGCGGTCCGGCGGCTTTCGCGATCCGTCCGGAAAGGCTCGTGACCTTACTGTGATCTGAATTCGACGAGTGTTTACGCGGACGTAGCGTGACGAGGGTCGGGCGGCGCCGGGACAACTCGGGCGAATGGCACTTTCGGCGCCTCGGAAGCGTCGGATGTACCGTTCGCCCGGGGAAGTCGTCCGGCGAAAATGCGTCGGCTGTCGCCGAACTCGTCCGTCAGCTCGACGGGGCTTCGCCGCCGAGGGTCTCGAGTACCACCTGCGCGACCGCCTTCATCGTCGACCGGCGGTCCATCGCGGCCCGCTGGATCCACTTGAACGCCTCGGGCTCGGTCAAGGACTGCTTGTCCATCAACACGCCCTTGGCCCGCTCGACGATCTTGCGGGTCTCCAGCCGCTCCGAAAGATCTGAGATCTCCCGCTCGAGCGCCGTCACCTCCTTGAACCGGCTGGCTGCCAACTCGACCGCCGGCACCAGGTCGGCCACGGAGAACGGCTTGACGAGATAGGCCATCGCGCCGGCGTCGCGAGCCCGCTCCACCAGCTCGCGCTGACTGAACGCTGTGAGAATGACCACGGGCGCAATACGTTTCGCCGCGATCTCCGAGGCCGCATCGATGCCGTCGCGGCGGGGCATCTTCACGTCCATGATCACCAGGTCGGGCTTCAGCTCCACCGCCAGGTCGACGGCGGCCTGCCCGTCCCCCGCCTCACCGACCACGTCGTAGCCCTCCTCCCGCAGCATCTCGACCAGATCGAGCCTGATCAGCGCCTCGTCCTCGGCCACCACGACCCGTCGCGCCTGCGACGGCACACCTTGCTGCTGGGGAGCGTTCATGGCCACCATTCTCCTCTGCTCGGACGACCCCGGCGCGGGGAGCGAACGTTAGAAGGGTACCGGTGGTTGACTCCCGGCAGCGATCTTCTACAGTGATACAGCGCAACACGCCCTCGTATCCCAATTGGCAGAGGAAACGGATTCAAAACCCGTCCAGTGTGAGTTCGAGTCTCACCGAGGGCACCGCCGGGATCATCCCCGCAATCGCAGGTCAGATGCATTCTCTGACCTGCGATTCGCGTCTCGTCTCCCCTACTGCGCCTGTGTCACCACTGGCCCGCGACCTGCCGGGTGGCGGCGTTGAGGCGGTTCCACAGGTTCACGCCGGCGATCGACAGCACGAGCGACGCGAGTTGCTCCTCGTCGTAGTGCCGGGCGGCCTCGTCCCACACCTCGTCCGGCACCGGGTCCGGACGATCGCTCAACCGGGTCATCGCCTCGGCCAGCGCGAGAGCCGCGCGTTCGGCGTCGCTGAAGAACGGCGCCTCCCGCCAGGCCGCCACCGCGAAGATCCGCTGATTGGTCTCCCCTTCCTTCTCCAGTTCACGCGCGTGCATGTCCACGCACACGCTGCAGCCGTTGATCTGACTCGACCGCAGGTGCACGAGGGCGTGGGTCACGGGCGGCACATTCGCCTTCGCGGTGGCCTTCCCCAGCGCGAGTAGGGACTTCATGGCGTCGGGAACGAGCATCGCGGGGTTGGTCATCCGGGCTTTCATGGTTGTCTGCCTCCAGGGATATTCGGGTGGTGGGATATTCGGGTGATGTGATGTCACCTCGGCCTGTTTTCGTTCGTCACTGTCATGACGGACCGCGACGAGGGAATGTGACAGATGGACGACAACGAATTTCTGGCGCACCGCTTCGAGGAGAACCGAACGCATCTGTCGGCTGTCGCCTACCGGATGCTCGGCTCGATCAGCGAAGCGGAGGACGCCGTGCAGGAGGGCTGGCTGCGGCTCAGCCGCACCGGGACGTCCGAGGTGCAGAACCTTCGCGGCTGGCTGACGACGGTCGTCGGCCGCGTCTGCCTCGACATACTCCGATCCCGCAAGGCACGGCGCGAGGATCCCCTGGAAGCCCACGTTCCGGACCCGATCGTGCGCGAGGTGGACGGGACCGATCCCGAGTACGAGGCGGTGCTGGGCGACTCCGTCGGTCTCGCGCTGCAGGTCGTTCTCGACACGCTGACGCCCGCCGAGCGGCTCGCGTTCGTGCTGCACGACATGTTCGCGCTGTCCTTCGACGAGATCGCCCCGATCGCCGACCGCACGCCCGCCGCGACCCGGCAACTCGCGAGCCGGGCGCGGCGGCGAGTCCAGGGGTCGGGGCCCACCCCGGACACCGACCCGAACCGGCAGCGTGAGGTGGTCGAGGCATTCATGACCGCCTCGCGGGGCGGCAGGTTCGACGACCTCCTCGCCCTGCTCGACCCGGACATCGTCCTGCGGGCCGACCGCGGCGCCGACGGATCCGACGTGGTGCGCGGAGCCCGCGCAGTCGGCGAGCAGGCCCTCACGTTCTCCCGCTTCGCTCCGTTCGGCCGGCTCGCCCTGGTGAACGGCGCGCCCGGGGTCGTGACGGCACCCGACGGAAAGACGTTCTCGGTCATGGCGTTCACCGTCGCGGGCGGGCGGATCGTGCGGATCGACATCCTGGCCGACCCGGTCCGTCTGCAGCGTCTGCGCATCTCCCCCGGCGACACCTGACGACCCCGCAGGTAGCGGCGGTTTTTTGTGCCCGATCCTGGGGATCTGCGCGGTCCTGCCAGTACCATGGTGGGACAGGTACGCCCTCGAGCACGGAGGTCACCCATGGAGCTCGGCACCGTCACTTTCACCTACGACGGGCGGGTAGCCCTTCGATTCCAGCAAGCGCTCTCGCACTCGCCGGAGAAGGTGTGGCGTGTTCTCACCGACCCGCAGTACCTGAAGGCCTGGTTTCCCGCCGACGTCGACTTCGACCTCACCCCGGGGGCCGACCTCGTCTTCCGGGTGACACCGGAGCAGGTGCGCCGATTCGGGCTGCCCGCAGATCAGACCACCACCGGAACGGTCATCTCGGTGCATCCCGCGCACATCCTCGAATACCTGTGGGACGCCGAGACGCTGCACTGGGAACTCGTTCCCGACGGCAGCGGCGGCTGCTGGCTGACGCTCACCCACACCGTAGAGGAAGAAGAATCCGCCTACGCACACGCCGCCGGCTGGCACGCGGGGCTCGAGGTCGTCGAAGCGCAACTGGACGGCCGCGAAGTCGACTGGTCACTGTGGGACCGGGCCGACGAACTCGCCTCGTCGTACCGCAAGACGTCCTGACCACAGCGACTGGGAGGAGTGCGTATCCCGGACAGCACCACCACACCGGCAGCGACCTTCGTCAAGGAGGTCACCGGCGAGGCGACGCGGCGATGGGGTGTGCACGGCACCGACCTCGGCTGTCCGGTGCGCCTGGCCGACGGCCGGGTCGCGTTCTTCTTCGGTGACACGTTCACGTCCCGCGGCCGGAGCGGCACAGGGTGGCGCAGTCCCGTCATGTTGCGCTCCACCACAACCGATCTCCGCGGCGGCATCGAATTCGACTCCGCGGCAGGTGGCCGGACGGCGAGGGAGATCCTCCCGAACGCGCACGACGTCCGCGAATCACCCGACCGGGAATCGGCGGGCACCGAGTTCACCGTCGTTCCCGCGGACGCCGTCACGATCGGCGACCGGACCTATCTGTCCGTCGTCAGCGTGCACTCGTGGGCGGCACAGGCATGGCCGACGAACTTCACGTATCTCGCCTGGTCCGACGACGGCGGCGAGCACTGGCACCGGACCCGCGCACGCTGGGACAACCACGGCGGGTCGCTCGACCAACTGTGGACCATGGAACGGCACGACGGCTACGTCTACGTCGTCTCCAGCGCATTCGACCGCATCAATCCGGGCGGGATGATCCTGCGCCGGGTCCCCGAGGCGCGCATCCTCGAACCCGGGGCCTACGAAGACTGGGGCTGGGACCGCGGCACGGGCTGGGCCTGGGGACAGCCCGCGACCCCGATCCTGCCGGGCCCCGTCGGGGAGATGTGCCTGCGGCAGATCGACGGCACCTGGGTCCTGGCCTACTTCGACCCCACGGCGTACGCGATTGTCACCCGCACGGCGCGCCGCATCGACGGACCGTGGTCGGAACCGACGGTGCAGGTCGCCGGCGGCGGCTGGGGAGCCGCGGACGGCACGTGGGCGCAGATCTACGGCGGCTACATCCACCCGGCGTCCACGCGGGACGAACTGCATCTGCTTGTGTCGCAATGGAACACGACCACCGGGGATCCCTACCGCGTGCTGCAGTTCACCACCCCGCTGGACCCGCCCGTCACCCCACGAGCTCCGACTCCGACCACCGCCCTTCCCCTTCGAGTTCCACACCGCGGGAATGGAATTGGTTGAGGGTGCTGCGGTGCCCCACGCTCACCACGATGCTGTCGGGGAGTTCGGTCCGGAGCAGGGTGTAGAGCGTGTGCTCGAGGCCCTCGTCGATCGCCGACGTGGCCTCGTCGAGGAAGATCACTGCGGGACGGGCGATCAGCACCCGCGCGAACGCGAGACGCTGCTGCTCGCCCGGTGACAGGATCCGCGTCCAATCGGCGGTCTCGTCGAGCCGATCGCCCAGGTTGCCGAGCGACACCCTCGACAGCGCACCACGCACGACGTCGTCGGACGCCGTCGGCTCCTTCGGGTAGGCCAGTGCGGTGCGCAGCGACCCCAGCGGCAGATACGGCCGCTGGGACAGGAAGATGGCCTCCCCCGAGGGCCGCGACACTGTGCCGTCGGCGTACGGCCACAGGTCCGCGAGGGTCCGGAGCAACGTGGTCTTGCCCGAGCCGGACGGCCCCTTGACCAGCAGCGACTGCCCGGGGGTCACGGTGAGCGCGAGGCCCTCGATGAGGGTCTCCCCCGTCGGGATGCGCACGTCCAGCTTCTCGACCTGCAGATCGTCGCCCGACTTGCCGGTCTTCAGGACCGGAAGTTCCGCGGCGTGCTGGTTGTCGTTGGCCAGACCGTTGAGTCGGATGAGGGTCGCGCGAAAGCTGGCGAAGTCGGCATACGACTCACGGAAGAAGGACAGCGAATCGTGGACCTGACCGAAGGCCTGCGACGTCTGCATCACGTCGCCGAGGGATACCTGGCCGGTGAACAGTCGCGGACCCTGCACGAGGAACGGGAAGATCACGGCCGTCTGGTTGACGGTGAGGTTCCAGCCGCTGAACTTCAACGTCCGGAAGACGATCTGCCACATGTTCCGGATGACGTCCGCGAACCGCCGGGCGAGGGTGCGGCGCTCGACGTTCTCGCCGCGGTAGAACGCGATGCTCTCGCCGTACTCCCGCACCCGGATCAGCGCGTAACGGAAGTTGGCGCCGAGTTTCTCGTTGAGGAAGTTCAGCTTGATGAGGGGCTTGCCGATCCAGAACGCCACCACCGTGGTCACCAGCACGTAGATGTAGACGAGGAAGATCATCGCCCGGGAGATCTCGACGCCGAACACCGTCATCGGTCCGGACAGGTCCCACAGGATTCCGGTGAACGACACGATCGACAGCACCGCGGTCACCGCGCCCATCGACAGCGAGCGGGACGTGGTCACGAAGTTGGTGATGTCGGCCTGGATGCGCTGATCCGGGTTGTCGATCGCGTCGCCGAGGAACCGGTCGCGGTAGTAGGCGCGGCTGTCGAGCCAATCGTCGACGAGATGGTGGTTGAGCCAGGTCCGCCAGTCGATGTCGAGGGTCTGCCCGATCAGGTATTCGACGAGGGCCCGCACCACGTGGACCGTCGCCAGGATGGCGAACACGCGGAGGAAGTGCCAGAACGCCGACTCGTCCAGGTTCTGGATCGAATCGTAGAAGTCGTTGTACCAGTAGGAGAACAGCACCGTCATGCGCACCGCGAAGACCGTCGAGAGCAGCAGCACCGCCAGGATGGTCAACGGCTTGAGGCTGCGCCGCGGATTGAAGTACGGCGCGGCGAAGCGCCAGAACTGCCTACCCCATTTGGTGAAACGCGCGAGCAGTATCACCACGACGACGAACGCTACGACAGTCATGACGTAGGCCTTGAGCAGCCACATCGAGCTGTCCCATACGACGTTGTTCCAGTCCACGACCCATATCCCCGATCACGAGGTGAAACTCACCAGAAAAGATGGCGAAGTCTAACCCCGGACGTCGGTGATGGGCGAGAGATCCGCGCAGTGTCTACGAGCCCTTCTCCGGTTCAGGCTCTTTCAGGTTGCCGTCGTCGTCGACGTAATCGTCGAAGGCGGTCCCCGACACCGTGCCGTCGGAGCCGGGCAGGACGACCGTCTCGCGGGCACCGGGCTCGTAGCGGGCGTCGATCTCCTCCACCTTCTTCCTGGCTTCGGCGAGCGCCTCGTCGTCGGGCACGGGAACTTCGCTCTCGGCCGGCCGGCCGGTCTTCTTCTGCTCGGGTTCGTCTGCGCTCATGGTGCACGTCCGTTCCGTCTCGGAGATTCCAGACCGACCATACGCCGCGGCCACCAGTTGAACTACCATTCAAAGCCGTTCGGTGGCAACGGAATGTCAGCGCGCTATTGCCGCGGCGGGAAGTGCCGGATGAGCCCCTCCTGGACCACGGTGGCCAGCAACTCCCCCTCGAGGGAGAAGAATCGCCCCGTCGCGAGACCGCGGGATCCTGCCGCGACCGGCGATTCGGTGGCGTACAACGTCCAGTCGTCGAAGCGGAACGGCCGGTGGAACCAGATGGAATGGTTCACGGTGGCCGCGACGATCCGGTCCAGTCCCCACGACAGACCGTGGGTGGTGATGATGGAGTCCAGGACCGTGGTGTCCGACGAGTAGCCCATGACGGCCACGTGGATGAGCGGGTCGTCCGGAAGGTCGCCGTCCGATTTCATCCAGACCCGGTTGTGGGTGAGTTTCTCCCCGGTGCCCTTCATGATCCACGACGGGTCGTTCGCGTACCGCATGTCGATCGGCTTGAGCGCGTCGACGAACATCTTCAACCGGTCTTCGTAACCCTGGAAGTGGTCGCCGAGCGGCGGCAGCGTGTCCGGGAACGGGACGTCGGGTACCTCGACCGCATGCTCGAGACCCTTGCCCCAGTCCTGGAACGCCGCCAGCATGACGAACAGTTCCTGACCGTTCTGCAGCGCGGTGACCTGGCGATTCGCGAACGCCCGGCCGTCGCGGTGCCGCTCGACGCGGTATTCGATGGGTTCCTTGACGTCGCCGCCGCGGATGAAGTGGGCGTTGACGGCGTGCACGGCGCGTTCGCCGCTGACGGTGCGGCCGGCGGCGACCAGTGCCTGGGAGATCAACTGGCCGCCGAACGTCCGGCTACCCACCTGCGCGGGATGCCGACCTCGGTATGTGTCCTCGCCGGTCTTCTCGAGATCGAGAAGTTCGAGCAGGGTCTGGAGATCGGTCTTCGCCGCGACTTCGCTCACCTAGTGGTCCTCTTCGCCGATTCTGTGGACGTGGATCAGGTTGGTCGAGCCTACGGTGCCCGGCGGCGACCCCGCCACGATCACCACGAGTTCACCCTTCTGGTACCGGCCCAACCCGAGCAGCGCGTTGTCGACCTGCCGCACCATCGCATCCGTGCTGTCGACCGGGTCGACGATGAACGTCTCCGTCCCCCACGTCAACGACAACTGGCTGCGCACCTCCGGCAACGGCGTGAACGCCAGCAACGGCAACGGCGTATGCAACCGCGCCAACCGGCGCACCGTGTCCCCCGACTGCGTGAACGCCACCAACGCCTTCGCATCCAGGCGCTCCCCGATGTCGCGGGCCGCGTACGAGATCACCCCCCGCTTGGTCCGCGGCACATGCGTCAGCGGCGGCACCTGCGTGGACTCGTTCTCCACCGCCTCCACGATCCGCGCCATCGTGCGCACCGTCTCCATCACGTACTTACCCACCGACGTCTCCCCGGACAGCATCACCGCATCCGCCCCGTCGAGGACCGCGTTCGCCACATCCGAGGCCTCCGCCCGGGTCGGCCGCGAGTTCTCGATCATCGACTCCAGCATCTGCGTCGCCACGATCACCGGCTTCGCGTTCTCCCGCGCAATCTGAATCGCCCGCTTCTGCACCAACGGCACCTGCTCGAGCGGCAACTCCACACCCAGATCACCCCGCGCCACCATCACCGCATCGAACGCCAGCACGATCGCCTCGAGATTGTCGATCGCCTCCGGCTTCTCCAACTTCGCGATCACCGGAATCCGCCGACCCACCCGGTCCATCACCGCATGCACCAACTCCACATCCGCCGGCGACCGCACGAACGACAACGCGATGAAATCGACACCCAACCCGAGCGCGAACTCCAGATCCGCGATGTCCTTCTCCGACAGCGCCGGAACCGACACATTCATCCCCGGCAGCGACACACCCTTGTTGTTCGACACCGGGCCGCCCTCGGTGACCCGGCAGATCACGTCATTGCCCTCCACCCCGGAGACCACCAGACCGACCTTGCCGTCGTCCACCAGCAACCGGTCCCCCGGCTTGGCGTCCTCGGCCAGCTGCTTGTACGTGGTCGAGACCCGGTCGTGGGTGCCCTCACACTCCTCGACGGTGATCCGCACCTCCTCACCGTTCGCCCACGTGGTGCGCCCCTCCGCGAACCGGCCCAACCGGATCTTCGGCCCCTGCAGGTCGGCCAGGACACCGACCGCCTTACCCGTCGCGTCCGAGGCCGCCCTCACACGTTTGTAGTTCTCCTCGTGATCGGCGTGCTCGCCGTGGCTGAAATTCAGCCGCGCCACATCCATACCGCTCTCGACGAGCTCGCGAATACGGTCACCGGTGGCGGTAGCAGGTCCAAGTGTGCATACGATCTTCGTGCGTCGGTTCACGGCTCGAGCCTAGTCGTCCCGCGCGCCCTTCTCCATTTAGACGACTGCCAGCGGAAGCGCCGTCGGATGCACCGGCGACGGGAGGTCCGACGCCCCGGTCAGGTACACGTCGACGGCGTGCGCGGCCGACCGGCCCTCCGCGATCGCCCACACCACGAGCGACGCGCCGCGGTGCGCGTCCCCGCACACGAAGACCCCGGGTGCGGTGGTCTGCCAGTCCGGCCCGCAGGAGAGCGCCCCGCGACGGGTCGGCGACAACCCGTAGTCGTCGAGCAGCGGACCGAGATCGACGCCCTCGAACCCGATCGCGAAAAGCGCCAGCTCGCATGGTAATTCGATCTCCTCGCCGACCGGCGTGATGATGCGTTTGCCGTCCTCGCGGGCGACCTCGACCTCGGCGAGCACCATGGACCGGACATTCCCGTTCGCGTCGCCGAGGAACCGCTGCACCGCGACCTGGTACCGGCGGACACCGCCCTCGGCGTGCGCGGGCGACGTGCGCAGCACCATCGGCCACGCGGGCCACGGCGTCGCGGCCTCGTCCCGCTCCGTCGGCAACTCCGGGTTGTAGTCCAGTTGGGTCACCGACAGCGCGCCCTGGCGGTGCGCCGTCCCGAGGCAGTCGGCGCCGGTGTCGCCGCCGCCGATGATGACGACGTGCTTGCCCTTGGCGGTGATCGTCGCGGGACCGTCGCCCTCACATTCCTTGTTGGAGGTGACGAGGTGTTCCATCGCGAGGTGGATCCCGTTCAGCTCGCGGCCCTCGACGGTGGTGTTGTCGCGGGCCCGCAGCGCGCCGATCGCGAGCACCACCGCGTCGAAGTTCTCGCGCATCTGCTCCACGGTGAGGTCGACGCCGACCTCGCAGTCGGTGACGAAGTGGGTTCCCTCGGCACGCATCTGCATCAGGCGCTGATCGAGGATCGCTTTCTCCATCTTGAATTCCGGGATGCCGTACCGCAGCAGTCCCCCGAGCCGGTCGTCGCGCTCGTAGACGGTGACGTCGTGCCCTGCCCGGGTCAGCTGCTGAGCCGCGGCCAGGCCGGCAGGCCCGGACCCGACCACCGCGACCTTGCGGCCCGTGGCGATCATCGGCGGCTTGGGTACCACCGTGCCCGAGTCCCACGCGACGTCCGCGATCGCCTGCTCGATCCGCTTGATCGTGACGCTGCCCGTCGTGTGCGTGTCGGCGAGTGAGAGCACACACGCCGACTCGCACGGCGCCGGGCACACCCGGCCCGTGAACTCCGGGAAGTTGTTGGTGGCGTGCAGCCGCTCACTGGCCGCCGACCAGCGGCCGCGCCGCACGAGATCGTTCCACTCCGGGATCAGATTGCCCAGCGGGCAGCCCGCACTTCCCGAGTGGCAGAACGGGATTCCGCAGTCCATGCACCGCGCGGCCTGCTCGGACACCTCGGCGGCCCGCTCCGCGGAACTCTGCGGCGCGTACACCTCGTTCCAGTCGTGTATCCGCTCCGCGATCGGACGCTTGGGCGCCTCCTTCTTCACGATGTGCAGAAAGCCCTGGGGATCAGCCACGTGCCGCCTCCATGATCGCAGTGTCGACGTCCAGTCCCTCCGCCTTCGCCATCCGGGTCGCGTCCAGCACCCGCTGGTAGTCCACCGGCATCACCTTGGTGAACAGCGCGGACCGCCGGGGCCAGTCGGCGAGCACCGACGCCGCCACCGCGGAGCCGGTCCACCGGTGGTGCCGGGTGACGGCGCCGCACAACCAGTCCAGATCGTCCGGGTCGGGTTGCATCAGCTTCACCATCGCCGGGTTCACGTCGTCCGGGTCCAGGTCGAGGACGTACGCGATGCCACCGGACATGCCGGCCGCCAGGTTCCGTCCGGTCGGTCCGAGGATCACGACCCGCCCGCCCGTCATGTATTCGCAGGCGTGGTCGCCGACACCCTCCACGACGGCCGACGCACCGGAATTGCGCACCGAGAAGCGTTCCCCGACGCGTCCGCGGAGGTAGACCTCCCCCGAGGTGGCGCCGTAGAGCAGGGTGTTCCCCGCGATCACCTGCGTCTCCGGGACGAACAGGACGTCGTCGGCGGGACGGACCACGATCCGCCCACCCGACAACCCCTTGCCGACGTAGTCGTTGGCGTCCCCGGTCAGGTCGACGGTGATGCCCGGCGGCAGGAACGCGCCCAGCGACTGCCCCGCCGAACCGGTGAACGTGAGCCGGATCGTGTCGTCCGGCAGCCCGGCGGCGCCGTAGCGGCGGGTGACCTCCGCGCCGAGCAGCGTGCCGACGGTCCGGTTGACGTTGCGCACCGGCATCTCGATCTCCACGGCGTGGGCATCCTCGAGGGCGCCCTCCGCCAGCTGGATCAGCGTGCGGTCCAGTGCCCGGTCCAGTCCGTGGTCCTGGTCGCGGTCCCGGCGCCGCTGCGGCAACGGCTCCCCGTCCGGCCCGGCGGGCACGGCGAAGATCGGGGTGAGATCGAGTCCGCGGTTCTTCCAGTGGGCGATCCCCTGCGCGGTCTCGAGAACGTCGGCGTGACCCACGGCCTCGTCGATGCTGCGGAACCCGAGTTCCGCGAGATACCGGCGCACGTCCTCGGCGACGAACCGGAAGAACTCCTCCACGAACTCCGGCTTGCCGGTGTACCGCTTGCGCAGCTCCGGGTTCTGGGTGGCGACACCGACCGGGCAGGTGTCGAGGTGGCACACCCGCATCATGATGCAGCCCGCCACGATCAGCGGGGCCGTGGAGAACCCGAATTCCTCCGCACCCAGCAGCGCCGCGACCACGACGTCCCGTCCGGTGCGCATCCCGCCGTCGCACTGGATGGTGATGCGGTCGCGGAGACCGTTGAGCACGAGCGTCTGCTGGGCGTCGGCCAGCCCGATCTCCCACGGCGCCCCGGCATGCTTCATCGACGTCAGCGGGGTGGCGCCGGTTCCGCCGTCGTTGCCGGAGATGAGGACCACGTCGGCGTGCGCCTTGCTGACGCCGGCGGCGACGGTTCCCACCCCCACCGAGCTGACCAGCTTCACGTGGACCCGGGCCCGGTCGTTGGCGTTCTTCAGGTCGTGGATCAGCTGGGCGAGATCCTCGATCGAGTAGATGTCGTGGTGCGGGGGCGGCGAGATCAGCCCGACCCCCGGCGTCGAGTGCCGGGTCTCCGCGACCCACGGGTACACCTTGTAGGCCGGCAGCTGCCCGCCCTCGCCGGGCTTGGCGCCCTGCGCCATCTTGATCTGGATGTCGCTGGCGTTGATCAGGTAGTCGCTGGTGACACCGAACCGCCCGCTCGCCACCTGTTTGACGGCGCTGCGCCGTGACGGATCGTAGAGCCGGTCGACGTTCTCGCCGCCTTCTCCGGAGTTGGAGCGTCCGCCGAGATTGTTCATCGCGACGGCCATCGTCTCGTGGGCCTCGGCGGAGATGGAGCCGTAGCTCATCGCACCCGTGTTGAACCGGGTGACGATCCGCTCGGCCGGTTCCACCTCGTCCAGCGGCACGGGCGGCCGCACACCCTCGCGGAACGTGAACAGTCCGCGCAGGGCGCCACCGGCCTCGGCGAGCCGGTTCACCTCCTCGCTGTACTTGGCGAACACCTCGTGCTGACCGGTGCGGGTGGCGTGCTGCAGCAGGAACACCGTCTCCGGGGTGAACAGGTGCAGTTCGCCGTCGCGGCGGAACTGGTACTCGCCGCCGTCCTCGAGCCGCCGGTGGGCGAACTCGGCCGGATTGTCCGGGTACGCCTGCCGGTGTCGGACGGTGACCTCGCGGGCGATCTCGTCGAGACCCGCGCCGCCCAGTTTGCTGACCGTGCCCGTGAAGTACTCGTGGACGAGGTCGCGGTCCAGGCCGATCGCCTCGAACACCTGCGCCGCGGTGTACGAGCCGACGGTGGAGATGCCCATCTTCGACATCACCTTGAGCACGCCCTTGCCGAGCGCGGTGAGGTAGTTCCGGACGGCGATCGTGTGCTCGACTCCGGTGAGCTCGCCCTCCGACACGAGGTCTTCGATCGACTCCATCGCGAGGTAGGGGTTGACGGCGGCAGCGCCGTACCCGATGAGCAACGCCAGGTGGTGGACCTCGCGGGCGTCCCCGGATTCGACGACCAGCGCCACCTTGGTGCGCTCCTTCGTCCGCACCAGGTGATGGTGCACCGCGGCCACCGCGAGCAGAGACGGGATCGGCGCCCGCGTGTGGTCGGAATCGCGGTCCGAGATCACCAGCGTCCGGTAGCCGTCCGCGATCGCGGCGCTCGCCTGCGCCCGCAACTCCTCGATCGCCTCGGCCATCCCCGCACCGCCGCGCTCGACGTCGTACAGCGCGCGCAGCACCGCCGCGGCCAGCCCGGGATGGTTGCCGTCCGCGTTCACGTGGATGATCTTGTTCAGCTCTTCGTTGTCGAGCACCGGCCACGGCAGCACGATCTGCCTGCACGACGCCGCGGTCGGCTCGAGCAGATTCTGCTCCGGGCCCATGACCCGCGACAGCGACGTCACGACCTCTTCGCGGATCGCGTCGAGCGGCGGGTTCGTGACCTGCGCGAACAGTTCGACGAAATAGTCGTAGAGCAGCCGCGACCGCTGCGACATGACAGCGATCGGCGTGTCCGTCCCCATCGAACCAAGTGGCTCGCCGCCGGACGTGGCCATCGGGGCCAGCAGGATGCGCAGATCCTCCTCGGTGTACCCGAACGCCACCTGCCGCCGCACCACCGACTCGTGGTTGTGCTGCGCGTGCGGCCGGTCCGGCAACGTCTTCAGTTCGAGCAGCCCGGCGTACAGCCACTCGGCGTACGGCCGCTCCGCCGCGAGCCGCATCTTGATCTCCTCGTCCGGCACGATGCGGCCCTCGGACGTGTCCACCAGGAACATCTGTCCCGGCTCGAGGCGGCCCTTGGCCACGACCTCCGCCTGTGGGACGTCGAGGACCCCGCTCTCGCTCGCGAGGACCACCCGCCCGTCGACGGTCTGCCACCAGCGTCCCGGGCGCAGGCCGTTGCGGTCCAGCACGGCGCCGACCACGGTCCCGTCGGTGAACGTCACACACGCGGGACCGTCCCACGCCTCCATCAGCGACGCGTGGAACTGGTAGAACGCCCGCCGGTCCGGGCACATCGACGCGTCGTTCTCCCACGCCTCCGGCACCATCATCATCACCACGTGCGGCACGCTGCGGCCTGCGAGGTGCAGCAGTTCGAGGACCTCGTCGAATGACGCCGAATCCGACGCGTCGGGAGTACAGATCGGGTACAACCTGCTCAGGTCGCCCGGGATCACCGCACTCGACAGCAGCGCCTCGCGGGCCCGCATGCGGTTGCGGTTGCCGCGGACCGTGTTGATCTCCCCGTTGTGCGCGACGAACCGGAACGGGTGTGCGAGCGGCCAGGACGGGAACGTGTTGGTCGAGAACCGGCTGTGCACGATCGCGATCGCACTCGCCATCCGCCGGTCGCGCAGGTCCGGGAAGTACCGCGCCAACTGGGACGTGGTGAGCATTCCCTTGTAGACGATCGTCCGGCTCGACAGCGACGGGAAGTAGACGCCACTGCCCTCCGACTCGATGTCCGGGGTGACCTGTTCGGCCCGCTTGCGCAGTGGGTAGACGAGGCGGTCGAGGGCGAGCCCGCCGGGCCGGATCCCGCCCACGGCGGGTGCGGCGACGAACAACTGGCTCATGTGCGGTGCGCAGGCGCGCGCCGTCGAGCCGACGTCCGCGCCGTCCGGATCGACGGGCACCGGACGCCAGCCGAGGATCTGGAGTCCCTCCTCGTCCGCGAGGTCGGACACGCGTCGCTGCGCGGCCGCCCGCGCCTGCGGGTCCTGCGGAAGGAAGCAGATGCCCGCCGCGTACGTGCTGCTGCCGTCGTCCAGCGGCGCGGGAAGGTCGAACGGGGCGAGAGCCCCGAAGAATTCGGTGGGGAGCTGGAGCAGGATGCCGGCGCCGTCGCCGCTGTTCGGTTCTGATCCCGCCGCCCCCCGGTGCTCGAGATTCTCGAGAGCGAGGAGCCCGTCGGCGACGATGGCATGGGAGTGGCGGCCGTGCAGGTCCGCGACCATGGCGACACCGCAGGAATCGACTTCCTGGTCCGGGTCGTACAAGCCCTGAGGACCGGGCAACTGAGAGAACAGCACCGATATACCTCCACATCGGCCGGGAAGACCACCAGTGTGTGCGCTCCGCACGTGCTGTCGGCGGCCTCCGCTAGCGGGGTCGCCACGACGGGCGCTAACTGCTTTTCGGGGGTCTACCGGGACAGCATCGGCCCGTGAAGGTTGTTACCGGACATACATCCGGCGCGCTCAGCTTACCAGGACCGATACCCGGCAAGATATGCCGAATCGGCCCCGGAACGGACGGTGGCCCGTGTCGCATCAGCAACACGGGCCACACGTTCTCCGGGGATCGTCACTGATCCCGCAACGGCCGTCCGTACTGGTCCTTCACGCTCCCCGTCAGCATCATGATGCCGTCGACCAGCGGCCAGATGCCGCCGATCCCACAGGTGAGCCACGTGACGGCGATCTGCGCCACGGCGATGCCGGGCTGGTTCAGGTAGAACCGCCCGACGCCGAACGCGCCGAGGAAGATCTGCAGCAGACCGGCGGTCAGCTTGGACTTGTCGGAGTACGGCTCACCCGTCAGCGGGTGCCTGCCGAACGGCGCCGACGGATCGGCGTACGCGTTGTAGCCGGGGGCGTACCCGGGCGGCGGGAACCCCTGCTGGGGATAACCCTGCTGCTGTCCGTACGCCGGCTGCTGGTATCCGGGCTGCTGGTAGTCCTGCGGTGGTTGCGGAGCCGCCCCGTACTGCGCGCCGTAAGCGGGATCCGGTGCGCCGTAGGTCGGACCGTCCGGCTGCTGGGGCTTGTCGTATCCGGAGTACGGCGCGGTCGGCGACGTCGACTCGCCCACGTTCGGGAACGGGGCCGTCGGCTCGGTTCCGCCCGGCGGCGGGTAGGTGGGCGTCGACCCCCAGCCCGGGCCGTTGCCGACACCCGAATACGTGTCCCAGCCCGGTCCCGTTCCGGACGCACCCGGTGACGGCGTCGCGTCGGACGTGGCGGGAGGCTGCGACAGCGAGGCCTCGGCGGTGGCGTCGTAGTCGAAGGGCGAGCCGAACTCGGGCGGCAGGCTCGAGTCGCTGCTGTTCTCCGTGCCGTCGCTGCTCTTTCCCAGATCGACCTTGGGTGCGTCGTCGGATGCACCCGTGCCGGACTCGTCGGATGCTTTCCCCGGTTCAGTCATTCGCGTCATCCTTCTTGCTGTCGATGGTCTTCGTGCCCGCGTCGCCGCCGGCACTCGCAGTACTCGCGGCCTTGCCGTCCGGTACCGGCTCCGCCGGCGCGGGGTCGTCGGAGACCAGCTCCGCCCGCGAGGCGTCCGCGACCGGCTCGCCGCCGGCAGGCCGCAGATCCGCCGGATCCTCGCGCCCCTTGGTGGCGGCGAAGAAATACACCGCGGCCGCGACGAACACCAGAGCGGAGGTGAACGAGTTCACGCGGACACCGGCGATGAGGCTCGCGTGGTCGCTGCGCATCAGTTCGATCCAGAAGCGCCCGGCGCAGTACCCGGCGACGTACAGGGCGAACAGGCGGCCGTGCCCGATCCGGAATCGGCGATCGACCCACACGAGCAGGATCACGATCAGCACGTTCCACAGCGCCTCGTACAGGAACGTCGGATGCACGACGAACGCGACCTCGCCGGTGGACACCCCGTCGATCAGCTGCGGAGACACCTGGCCGAGGTCGTTGCGGCGCTCGAAGATCTCGAGCCCCCACGGAACGTCGGTCTCGCGACCGTAGAGTTCCTGGTTGAAGTAGTTTCCGAGCCGTCCGATCGCCTGCGCGAGCAGGATGGCCGGCGCGACTGCATCGCCCAGCGCGGGCAGCGGGATGCCGCGGCGCCGGCAACCGATCCAGGCGCCGACACCGCCGAGCGCCACGGCGCCCCAGATGCCGAGGCCGCCCTGCCACACCTTCAGGGCGTCGACGGGATCGCCGCCCTCCCCGAAGTACGTCGGCCAGTCGGTCATCACGTGGTAGAGGCGGCCGCCGATCAGGCCGAACGGCACCGCCCAGATCGCGATGTCGAGGACGGTGCCCTTCTCGCCGCCGCGGGCGACCCAGCGGCGGTCACCCCACACGATCGCGACGACGATCCCGATGATGATGAACAGCGCGTACGCGCGCAGGGCCACCGGTCCGACATACCAGACGCCTTGGGGCGGACTCGGAATGTAAGCCAGTACGTCCACAGTGGAAGTCACGACGCCACGGTAGCCGAGCGAACGCCCTCGGCGAGTTCCTCCGTCAGCGAACGCACCGCGTCCAGACCGCTCTCCGCCGCGGTGACCAACGCGGATCCGACGATGACCGCGTCGGCGTAGGCGGCGATCTCGGCGGCCTGCGCGCCGGAGCGGACACCCAGTCCGACACCCACCGGAATGTCCGAATGGGCGCGGATGCGGGCCGTCAGTTCGGGCGCCATCGACGACACGGCGTCACGGGCGCCGGTGACGCCCATCGTGGACGCGGCGTAGACGAACCCGCTGCTGGCGTCGAGGGTGATCGCGAGACGCTCCTCGGTCGACGACGGCGCGACGAGGAAGATCCGGTCGAGGTCGTGTTCCTTCGACGCGGCGATCCACTCGCCGGCTTCCTCGGGGATGAGGTTGGGGGTGATCAGCCCGAGGCCGCCTGCGCTCGCCAGATCGCGGGCGAACTTGTCGACGCCGTACTGCAGAACGGGGTTCCAGTACGTCATCACGACGGCCTTCCCACCGACGGAGGCGATCGCCTCGACGACCGTGAACACGTCGCGCACCCGGACACCGTTCTGCAGCGCCGTCTCGGCCGCCGCCTGAATGGTGGGTCCGTCCATCACCGGGTCGGAATACGCGATGCCGACCTCGACGATGTCGCAACCGGATTCGACCATCGCCTTGAACACGTCGATGGATTCCGGCACGGTGGGGAACCCGGCCGGGAGGTACCCGACGAGCGCGGCACGCTTCTCCTCGCGGCACTGCGCGAACGTCGGGGCGAGGCGCGAGAGTCGTTCGCTCACTTGGCCGAACCTTCCTTGTCGGTCGTGGTGGTCTCGGTCGAGTCGTCCGGATCGAACAGTCCGAACCATTTGGCTGCCGTGTCCATGTCCTTGTCGCCGCGCCCGGACAGGCTGACGACGATGATCGCGCCCTCGCCCAGTTCGCGGCCCAGGCGCAGTGCGCCGGCGACGGCGTGGGCGGACTCGATGGCCGGGATGATGCCCTCGCGCTCGGACAGCAGTCGGAGCGCATCCATGGCCTCCGAGTCGGTGACCGGTTCGTAGGTGGCGCGGCCGATGTCCTTGAGGAGCGCGTGTTCCGGGCCGACCCCGGGGTAGTCGAGGCCCGCGGAGATCGAGTGCGACTCGATGGTCTGGCCGTCCTCGTCCTGCAGCAGGTACGAGTATGCGCCCTGGAACGCGCCCGGGGTGCCTCCCGCGAACGTGGCGGCGTGCCTTCCGGTTTCGACGCCGTCACCGGCGGCCTCGTAGCCGACCAGCCGCACGGACGGGTCGTCGAGGAAGGCGTGGAAGATGCCGATGGCGTTGGAACCGCCGCCGACGCACGCCGTCACGGCGTCGGGCAGCCGGCCCGTCGCCGCCTGCACCTGCACACGCGTCTCCAGACCGACGACGCGCTGGAAGTCGCGGACGATGGTCGGGAACGGGTGCGGTCCGGCGGCGGTGCCGAAGCAGTAGTAGGTGTTGTGGGCGTTGGTGACCCAGTCGCGGAGCGCCTCGTTGATCGCGTCCTTCAGGGTCCGCGACCCCGACTCGACCGACACCACCGCCGATCCGAGCAGCCGCATGCGGGCGACGTTCAGTGCCTGCCGCTCGGTGTCGACGGCGCCCATGTAGATGATGCATTCCAGGCCGAGGAGCGCGCAGGCTGTGGCGGTGGCCACACCGTGCTGGCCGGCACCGGTTTCCGCGATGATGCGCGTCTTGCCCATGCGCTTGGCGAGCAGCACCTGCCCGAGCACGTTGTTGATCTTGTGCGAGCCGGTGTGGTTGAGGTCTTCGCGCTTGAGGATCAGCCGCGCCCCACCGGCGAACTCGCTCATCCGCGTCGCCTCGAAGATCGGGGACGGACGGCCGGTGTAGTCGCGCTGGAGGCGGTCGAGTTCGTTCAGGAACGACTCGTCTCCGCGCGCCTTCTCGTACTCGGCGGTGACCTCCTCGATCACCGCCATCAGGGCCTCCGGCACGTGCCGTCCGCCGTACACGCCGAAGTGTCCTCCGGCATCGGGGTCGTGCGTCGTGCGCTCGGCGATTCCGGCGCTGGCAGTCGGCAGATTGCCACCCTTGAAGACGGTTTCCTGATTACGTGAAGTCACAGGTCCAGTCTGCCTCGAGGCCGGGTTCCGCCGCCGTCGGGGTCAGGTCCGCCGGAGTGGCCTCAGCGCGACGGCTTGGGGCAGGACGGGTGCGCGCCGGCGTTGACCAGATCGGCCACCGCCTTGCGCGGATCACCGCTGGTGACGAGGCCTTCGCCGACCAGTACCGCGTCGGCTCCCGCACCGGCGTACGCCAGCAGGTCGGCCGTGCCGCGCACCCCGGACTCCGCGATCTTGATGATCTCGGTGGGCAGTCCGGGAGCGATCTCGCCGAACGTGTTCTTGTCGACCTCGAGCGTCTTGAGGTTGCGCGCATTGACACCGATGACCTTGGCGCCCGCTTCGATCGCCCGGTTCGCTTCTTCCTCGGTGTGGACCTCGACGAGGGCCGTCATGCCCAGCGACTCCGTCCGGTCGATCAGCGACGCGAGCGCGTCCTGCTCGAGGGCGGCGACGATGAGCAGCACCATGTCGGCGCCGTGCGCGCGGGCCTCGTGGATCTGGTACGGCCCGACGATGAAGTCCTTGCGGAGGATCGGGATGCTCACCGCGCGGCGGACGGCGTCGAGGTCCGCGAGGGACCCCTGGAACCGGCGTTCCTCGGTGAGCACGCTGATCACGCGGGCGCCACCGGCCTGGTAGGCGGCGGCCAGTTCGGCGGGATCGGCGATGTCGGCGAGCGCACCCTTCGAGGGGCTGGCGCGCTTGACCTCGGCGATGACTCCGATGCCCGGCTCGAGCAGGGCGGCCGCGGCATCGAGGGCCGGCGGCGCCGCGGCGGCAGCAGCCTTGACTGCGGCGAAGTCGAGGACGGCTTCGCGGGCGGCGACGTCGGCGCGCACCCCGTCGAGAATCGAGTCGAGAACAGTCATCGTGGCCCGAGTCCTTTCTGGGCAGAAACCCGATGTGAGGAACATCATCAGGGGTGAAGCCAGCCTAGATGGCACTCTGATTGTGTTTACGTCCGGGTACCCGGGTCTTCGTCCGAACCGTCAACTTGGTCGACAGGTTCGGCTTTCTTGTCGTCCACCGTGGGGTCCTCCCCCGCGTCCAGGGCGTCCCAGAGCATGCGCTGGGTGACGGGCTCGCCCGCCGAATCGGCACCGGTCTTCTTCGCCGCGTCCCGCCTTGCACCGGGGCTGTCGTACTTGGAGGACAGCCCCGCCCGCACCCGCGGCCTGCGGACCAGCTCCACCGCGGCGGCGAGCGCCGCCAGGGCGCCCACCAGCACGAGAACGGCGGGTGCGGCGTGCACGGACACCGACTGGACCTCCGCCCTGCCCGGCAACTCGGCCAGCCGCGCCGCCTCGTCGTCGGATGCGCCGGAGACGAGCAGTCCGACCGCCGGGACCGCGGCCGCGACGGCCACCACCGCGACGAGCACACCCAGTACGCGCAGGGCCCAGCCCTTCACGGCGAACGACGCCGCGATCGCGGCGACCAGGGTCAGCGCCAGCGGCGTGAGCGCCGCGGCCCAGGTGCCGCCCACGAGCACGGACGTGCGTTCCTCGCCCAGCCCGTCGGAGGAGGTGACCTCCACCCACGTCATCCGCGAGGCACCCCACAGGCACACTGCGGCGACCGCGAGGAGCAGCACCGCGAACATCGACCGGCGACGCCCCGCCCGCGCGGGTTCCCGGGCCGGCTCCGACGCGTCGCTCACTGCGTGCCGCCTCCCAGGGTCTTCAGCGTGTGCGCCGCCGCGATCGCGCTGAGCACCGCCATCGCCTTGTTCCGCGCCTCGGTGTCCTCGTACTCGGGGTTCGAGTCGGCGACGACGCCCGCGCCTGCCTGGACGTACCCGATGCCGTCCTTGATCAGCGCGGTGCGGATCGCGATCGCCGTGTCGGCGTCGCCCGCGAAGTCGAGGTACCCGATGATGCCGCCGTAGATGCCCCGGCGGGTGGGTTCGAGTTCCTCGATCAACTGCATCGCCCGGACCTTCGGCGCGCCCGACAGGGTGCCCGCCGGGAAGCAGGCGGTGACGGCGTCGAGGGCCTGCTTGCCGTCCGCGAGGTGACCGGTGACGGTGGAGACGAGATGCATCACGTGGCTGTACCGCTCGATGTGGCGGTAGTCGTGGACCTTCACCGTGCCCGGTTCGCAGACGCGCCCGAGGTCGTTGCGGCCCAGATCCACGAGCATCAGGTGCTCCGCGTTCTCCTTCTCGTCGGCGAGCAGATCCTTCTCGAGCAGGATGTCCTCCTCCTCGGTGTGCCCGCGCCACCGGGTGCCCGCGATCGGGTGCGTGGTGGCGACGCCCTCCGACACGGTCACCAGAGCCTCCGGGCTCGAGCCGACGATCGAGAACGCGGTCTCGCCGTCGCCGTCCGGCACGTTGAGGAGGTACATGTACGGGCTGGGGTTGGAGGCCCGCAGCATCCGGTAGACGTCGATCGGGTCGGCGGTGCAGTCGATCTCGAAACGCTGCGACAGCACCACCTGGAAGGCCTCGCCCGCCTCGATGTCGCCGACGAGTTTCTGCACGTCGGCGCCGAACCCTTCGGTGGTGCGCTGACGGCGGTAGTCGGGGGCGGGTTTCGCGAACGTGGACACGGTCGACGACGCCGGGGCCGACAGGGCGCGCGTCATCCGGTCCAGCCGCTCCACCGCGGAGTCGTAGGCCTCGTCGACGCGTTCGTCCGTGCCGTCCCAGTTGACGGCGTTGGCGATCAGGGTGATGGCGCCCTCGTGGTGGTCGACGGCCGCGAGATCCGTCGCCAGCAGCATCACCATCTCGGGGATCTGCAGGTCGTCGGTGGCGTGCTCGCCGATGCGCTCGATGCGCCGTACCGCGTCGTATCCGAGGAAGCCGACCATGCCGCCGGTCAGCGGCGGGAGGTCGGGAAGCCGCTCGCTGCGCAGAAGTTCGAGGGTCTGGCCGAGGGCGGCGATCGGATCGCCGCCGGACGGTGCGCCCGCGGGAACGTTGCCGTACCAGGCGGCTTCACCGTCGACGACGGTCAGCGCGGCGGGGCTGCCCGCGCCGATGAACGACCATCGCGACCACGATCGGCCGTTCTCCGCCGACTCGAGCAGGAAGGTGCCGGGCCGGTTCGCCGCCAGCTTGGTGTACGCGGACAGCGGTGTTTCCGCGTCTGCCAGCACCTTGCGCGTCACCGGGACGACCCGGTGTTCGGCGGCGAGAGCGTGGAACTGCTCACGTGTGGTGGTCGAGTCGGACCCGCCGTCGGCCGGGGTGGCGGCGGACTCGGGTGCGGGAATCGTGGTGGGCTCGCCGTGCATGCCGACCATCATCCCAGGCGCACTCGTACTGTCTGCGTGCGCGGGTAGCCTCGGCACCCATGAAGCCAGGTCAGCTCGCACCGGAATTCACCCTGCCCGATCAGGACGGCATCGCACGATCGCTGTCGAGCCTTCTCGAGGACGGCCCCCTGGTGCTGTTCTTCTACCCCGCGGCGTCGACGCCGGTCTGCACCGCCGAGGCCTGCCATTTCCGGGACCTCGGGATCGAATTCTCCGCGGTGGGAGCGTCGCGCGCCGGGATCAGCACCGATGCGGTGGCGAAGCAGGCGTCGTTCGCGCAGGCACAGTCGTTCGACTACCCGCTGCTGTCGGACACCGACGGGGCCGTCGCGGAGAAGTTCGGTGTCCGGCGCGGACTGCTCGGCAAACTCGCCCCCGTCAAGCGGTCGACCTTCGTCATCGACACCGATCGCACCGTGCTCGAGGTCATCTCGAGCGAGTTCCGCGCGAACACGCACGGCGATCAGGCGCTGGCCTTCCTCCGGACGCGTCAGGCCACCTGAATCGACCGCTTGGCCAGTCCCATCCAGAAGCCGTCGATCACCTGCCGGGGAATCTGCTCGGGGTCGCTCGACGCGCCGAGCGTGACGAAGAGGGGCGCGAAGTGCTCGATCGTGGGGTGTGCGTACGGCATCCCCGGCGCGAGCGAGCGGAAATCGATCAGCGAGTCCACGTCGCCCGCGGCGAGACGCTCGTCCGCCCAGGCGTCGAACTCGGAGGACCAGCCCGGCGCCGTCGCGTCGGGTGAGGGGTCGCGCAGAAACGGCAGTCCGTGGGTGGTGAACCCGGAACCGACGATCAGCACGCCCTGCTCGCGCAGGGGGCGCAGCCGCTCACCGAGGTGCAGCAGCCGTTGCGGGTCGAGGGTCGGCAGCGAGATCTGGAGGACCGGGATGTCGGCGTCGGGATACATGACCGTCAACGGCACGTAGGCGCCGTGGTCGAGCCCGCGGTGCGGCTGGTGCGACACCGTCTCGTCGTCCGGCATCAAGGACACGACCTGCGCGGCGAGCTCGGGGGCGCCGGGCGACTCGTACGTCGTCCGGTAGAACCGCTCGGGGAAGCCCCCGAAGTCGTAGACGAGGGGCGTGCCGGTGGTGGTGGATCCGATCGTGAGCGGCGCCGATTCCCAGTGCGCCGACACCATGAGAATGGCCGTGGGCCGTGGCAGGTCGCCCGCCCACTTCGCCAGCTGCGACACCCACAGGTCACTGTCCACCAGCGGCGGCGCACCGTGGCTGAGGAACAGGGCGGGCATGGCGTTGGTCATCGCGACTCCTTCGGATCGAGGTCCGGCATCGACGGCGAAGCGAACCCGTCACCGACGTCTATGTTGAACCTTCAAGTTAGTATAGGAGTCAACATGCGGGCGCGGCAACTATTCCCTGGGCACGAATCGGCCCCGCGACGTGCTAACTATGGTGGACACGCCGCACAGCGGATCGACGTACGGACGGAGGACACCACCGATGAGTGGTAACGACGAGGGCAAGTCGGACCAGTCCGACACCCGATGGCTCGACGCAGAGCAGCAGGAGGCCTGGCTCACCCTCATCGCCCTGGTCACCCGGCTCCCCGCCGCACTCGACACCCAGCTGCAGCGCGACTCCGCACTCACCCACTTCGAATACTTCGTCCTCGCCTCGCTCTCCGGCGAAGCGAACCGGCGCCTGCAGCTGTCCCTGCTCGCCCAGCGCGCCAACGCATCACTGTCGCGGCTGTCCCACGTCGTCACCAAAATGGAGAAGGCCGGCTGGGTGCGCCGCGAAAGCATCCGCGGCAGCCGCGGCTCCGACGCCGTCCTCACCGACGAAGGCATGGCCAAGGTCGTCGAGGCCGCGCCGCCGCACGTCGAATCCGTCCGCTCACTGATCTTCGACGGACTCTCCGCCGACCAGGTCCGTCAACTGTCCGAACTGTCCAGCGCCATGCTCACCCAACTCGACAAGAGCATCGCCTCGGGAACCGGCCGGGCCTGACCCTCCTCCCCCCCAGGCGCGTCAAGACAGTTTCACCCCAGCGGCGTCCCGACAGTTTCACCCCAGCGGCGTCCCGCCGACACCCCAGCTGTCGCGCGGCACCTCGGTGATCGTCACCCACACCGCCGCGGGATCCTTACCCGTCGCATCGGCGTAGGCCTTCGTGACCGCCTCGATCGTGGCGCGCTTCTGCTCCGCCGAAAGTCCCGGCGTCTGACTGATCTGAATGAGTGGCATGGCGGACATTCTGCCCGAGAGTCCTGCCCGCTAGTCGGCGGCGAGCAGCACGTCCGAGTCGAAGCAGGTGTGCGTGCCCGTGTGGCACGCCGCACCCTCCTGGTCGACGACGAGCAGCACGGTGTCGCCGTCGCAGTCGAGTCGCACCTCGTGGACGTACTGCGTGTGCCCGGACGTCTCGCCCTTCACCCAGTACTGCTGACGGGAGCGGGAGTAGTACGTGCCCTTGCGGGTGTCGAGGGTGCGTGCGAGGGCCTCGTCGTCCATCCACGCGACCATCAGGACGTCGCCCGTGGACCGTTCCTGCGCGACGGCGCTGAACAGTCCCGCCTCGTTGCGCTTGAGCCGTGACGCGATGGCCGGGTCGAGACTCATCGGACGGTGATCCCCTCTGCGCGCATGGACTTCTTGACGTCGCCGATGGTCATGTCGCCGAAGTGGAAGACGCTGGCGGCGAGAACGGCGTCCGCGCCGGCCCCGACGGCGGGCGCGAAGTGCTCGACGGCGCCCGCTCCCCCGCTGGCGATCACCGGCACGTGCACGGCGGCGCGGACCGCGCGGATCATCGGCAAGTCGAAACCGGCCTTCGTGCCGTCCGCGTCCATCGAGTTGAGCAGGATCTCCCCGACGCCCAGTTCGGCGCCGCGGACCGCCCACTCGACCGCGTCGATGCCGGTGCCGCGCTTGCCGCCGTGGGTCGTGACCTCCCACCCCGACGGGGTGTCCGGCTGCCCCTGCGGCACGGTGCGTGCGTCCACGGACAGCACGATGCACTGGGAGCCGAAGCGTTCGCTGAGTTCGCGGAGCAACTCGGGCCGCGCGATCGCGGCGGTGTTGACGCTCACCTTGTCGGCGCCGGCACGCAGCAACCGGTCGACGTCCTCGACGGTGCGGACACCGCCGCCGACCGTGAGCGGAATGAACACCTGCTCCGCCGTCCGGCTCACCACGTCGAGCATGGTGCCCCGGTCCGCGGTGGACGCGGTGACGTCGAGGAACGTGAGCTCGTCGGCGCCCTGCGCGTCGTACGCCGCCGCCAGTTCGACGGGGTCGCCCGCATCCCGCAGGTTCTCGAAGTTGACGCCCTTGACGACGCGTCCGGCATCGACGTCCAGACACGGGATCACTCGAACCGCCAGAGTCATTGCGTACGCCCTCCTGAAGGCTCGGAACGGGGATCACCCAGTGATCCGAGGATATCGAGAATTTCGCCGTGAACCCCGGGCGCTCCGGCGAGCACCGAGTCGGACGTCACGGTCCAGGGCTTGCCGCCCAGATCGGTCACCACACCGCCCGCGGCGCGCACCAGCGCGACACCTGCCGCGTTGTCCCACGCATTGTGGCCGAACACCACCGCGCCGCCGAGTATTCCGGCGGCGGTGAACGCGAGGTCGACCCCGGTGGATCCGTGGATCCGAATCCGCGAGGACACCCGGCTGAGCTGCGCGAGGACCTGCAGCCGGTATGCGCCGGGGATCCGCCCGCGACTGTCGATGTTCAGCGCCCCCAAGCCCACGATCGACGACGCCAGCGACGTGCGGCCGAGCCGCGGCAGCGGCTGACCGCCCTCGAGCAGCGGGCCGTCCGCGACGGCCGCATAGCGCCGCCCGACGAGCGGCAGCCACGTGAGACCGAGAACGGGAACGCCGTCGTCGAGGAGCGCGAGCAGCGTGCCCGCGGTCGGCAGACCGGCCGAGTAGTTGAACGTGCCGTCGATGGGGTCGAGCACCCAGACGGGTCCGCTGTCGAGCTCGGGTCCGCCGAACTCCTCGCCGTGGACGTCGATGCCGGTCCGGTCACGCAGTTCGCCGGTCAGCCGCTTCTCGAGTTCGAGGTCGACGGCGGTCGCGAAGTCGTCGGGACCCTTGTGGACGGCGCTGGGCGCACCGACCCCCGACACGAACCGGTCGTGCACTCCGTCGAGCAGCTCACTGGCGACAGCGAGGAGTTCCCGGGGATCACGGGACAGGGCCATGGCGCGAACTCAGCCCGAGACCGCGGCGAGCGCCTCGGGCAGGGTGAACCGGCCCGCGTACAGCGCCTTCCCGACGATGGATCCCTCGACACCCCGGTCGACGAGTCCGGCGATCGCCCGGAGGTCGTCGATGGTGGACACGCCGCCCGAGGCCACGACGGGGGCGTCGGTGGCCGCGCAGACCTGCGCGAGAAGTTCGAGGTTGGGGCCGGTAAGGGTGCCGTCCTTGCTCACGTCGGTGACGACGTACCGGGAGCAGCCGTCCTTGTCGAGCCGGGCGAGGGTCTCCCACAGGTTTCCGCCCTCGGTGACCCAGCCGCGACCGCGGAGCTGGTACTCCCCGTCGACGAGGCGCACGTCGAGACCGACGGCGATCTTCTCGCCGTACTTGGCGATGGCACGGGCACACCATTCGGGGTTCTCGATGGCGGCGGTGCCGAGGTTGACGCGACCGCAGCCCGTGGCCAGGGCGGCCTCGAGCGATGCGTCGTCGCGGATTCCGCCGGACAGTTCCACCTGGACGTCGAGTTCCCCCACCACGTCGGCGAGAAGTTCGCGGTTCGAGCCGCGACCGAATGCGGCGTCGAGGTCGACGATGTGGACCCACTCGGCGCCGTCGTTCTGCCATGCGAGGGCGGCATCACGAGGCGAGCCGTATCCGGTCTCGCTTCCCGCCTCCCCCTGGACGAGGCGAACAGCTTCACCGTTGACGACATCTACAGCAGGCAAAAGGACCAGGCTCACGTGCGACAACCCTAGTCGCTCAGCGGCCGGAACCCGGCTCCGGGTCCTCGGGGTCGCGGCCGTAGGCGTTGCGGGTCATGCGTTTCGACACGTATCCCATGGCGGCGATCGCGCCGGCGACACCGAGCAGCCCGACGATCAGCCCGAGGACGGGGCCCGGTTTCAGCACCAGAATGATCGCGGTCGCGACGACCAGGACCGCGGTGGCGGCGCCCATCGCGCACACGGCGAGCCTGCCGATCGACAGGTCGCCGCGCCCGTCCCCGGGTTCGGTCACAAGCTGCGGACCCAGTTGCGGAGCAGTTCCGCGCCCGCGTCCCCGGACTTCTCGGGGTGGAACTGGGTGGCGGACAGCGCGCCGTTCTCGACGGCGGCGAGGAATTTGCCGCCGTGGTCGGCCCAGGTCAGTGCGGGCGGCGCCAGCCGCTCCGGCGTCGGGAGTTCCCAGGTCTGGGCCGCATACGAGTGGACGAAGTAGAACCGGGTGTCGGAATCGATGCCGGCGAACAGCGTGCTGTCGGCCGGCGCCTCGACGGTGTTCCACCCCATGTGCGGCAGCACGTCGGCCTGGAGCCGTTCGACGGTGCCGGGCCATTCGCCGCAGCCTTCCGCCTCGACGCCGAACTCGACTCCCCGTTCGAACAGGATCTGCATGCCGACGCAGATCCCGAGGACCGGCCGACCGCCGGCCAGCCGCTGTCCGATGATCCGTTCGCCGCGGACGGCGCGGAGCCCTTCCATGCAGGCCGCGAAGGCACCGACGCCGGGAACGACCAGACCGTCGGCGGCGAGCGCGACCTTGTGGTCGGACGTGACCTCGACGCGCGCGCCGGTCCGGGCCAGAGCGCGGGTGGCCGAATGCAGGTTGCCGGAGCCGTAGTCGAGGACGGCAATCGTGGAGACGGTCATGACACAACCTTATCCGGCGGCCCGGCGACGCCCGAGGGCACGGCCGACGACCGTTCCGGCGGCCGGGACCACCGCGACCGCTGTCGCCGCGACCCCGAACACCCAGGAATACCCGGCCGCCGACGCGACGGCTCCGAGGGCGAGGGAACCGAACCCGGTGCCCGCGTCGAACCCGATGTTCCATCCGGCGCTCGCGGAGCCGAATCGGGCCGGCCCCGCGGCGGTGAAGATCATGACGAGCGACTCGTTCTGCACCGCGCCGAACCCCAATCCGAATGCCAGCGCCGCGAACACGAGCAACGGCACGGGCGCCGCCGTCGCCGCTGCGACGGAGAACAGGACCAGGCCGGCGCACACGAACGTCAGGGCGGGAATCAGGGCACGGCCCACCCCGAGCCGGTCGGAGACCGATCCCGCGGCGTACCGCCCGATCAGCGTCGCGCCGCTCGACACGGCGAGGATCACTCCGGCGAGAGACGCGCGCTCCGAGATCGCGATCGGCAGCAGGCTGGACAGACCGCCGAACGCGGCCGCCGCGATCGCGATCGACAGCCAGGGGGTCAGTACGGCGGCGAGCGGGATGCGATCGCGCGAGCCGCGATCCGCGGGAGGGCGAATCGCGGGGAGCCGCGTGATCGCGATGACCGCGAGAGCGGGAATGAGGGCCCCGATCACGAAGACGGGGGTCGCGGACCAGTGCTGCATGATCGCGAGGCCTGCCGGCAACCCGACCATCTGCGCGGCCGCCACCGCGATTCCCTGCGCCCCCGTCGCGCGGCCGAGCATCTGCCGCGGAACGAGTTCGGCGACCAGCGCACTGCTCGCGACGGTGAGCATGCCGAAACCCGATCCGCGGACGGCCGACACCGCGAGCACCGGAATCGCCTCGGTGGAGAGCAGCAAAAGAAGCGACGGCGGCCCCAGCAGCGTGCAGCCTGCGGCGAGCACCCACCGGTGCCCCCACCTGCGCAGGAGCCGGGGCACACCGAGTTGGGTCGCGACGGTCGCGGCCATGAACACGGCCGTCACGCTGCCGGCGAGCGTGTCCGAGCCGCCGGACAGCGAGACGATCAACGGAACCACCGGCAGCAGCAGCGCCCAGCCGCCGAACGCCGCGGCGCCCATCACCATCGCGGCGGGCATGCCGCGGGTGCGGAGCAGGCCGCGGCGAGCCTCGACTGCGACCGGCACTACATCAACCTGAGGACGCCCGCCACGGCTGCCAGCACCGCCAGTGCCAGCAGCACGCCGGAGGCCAGTTTGTTGAATTTCCACATGGAGTACGCGCCGCCCGCCGCGATACCCGCGGCGATGAACAGGACGTAGACGAGGACGACGCTCACGAATGCGTCCGGTTCACAGGCTGCCCTTGGTGGACGGCACACCCGTGACGCGGGGGTCGGGTTCGACGGCCTCGCGCAGCGCGCGGGCCACGGCCTTGAACTCGGCCTCGGTGATGTGGTGCTGATCGCGCCCGTAGAGCACGCGCACGTGCAGGGCGATGCGTGCGTTGAGCGCGATCGACTCGAACACGTGCCGGTTGATCACCGTCGCGTACGGCACCCCCGGGTACCCGCCGATGACCGCGTGCAGCAGGTGTTCCGGTTCGCCGGTGTGGACGCAGTACGGGCGCCCCGACACGTCGACCGACGCGTGGGCGAGCGTCTCGTCCATCGGAATGAACGCGTCACCGAACCGGCGGATGCCCTTCTTGTCGCCGAGGGCCTGCCCGAGCGCCTGGCCGAGCACGATCGACGTGTCCTCCACCGTGTGGTGCGCCTCGATCTCGATGTCGCCCTTCGCGTGGACGGTGAGGTCGAAACTCGCGTGGGAGCCGAGCGCGGTCAGCATGTGATCGAAGAACGGAACCCCGGTGGAGACGTCGACGATGCCGGTGCCGTCGAGGTTCAGTTCGACGGTGATGCTGGATTCCTTGGTGGTGCGCTCCACGCGGGCGATGCGGTCGGTCATCCTCGGTCTCCTGAGCTGGTGAGTTCGGTGGCGGCGATCTCGTCGCTCGCCACGATGAAGGCGTCGTTCTCGGAAGCCAGCCCGACGGTGGCGCGCAGGTATCCGGGGATGCCGACGTCCCGGATCAGGACTCCGCGGTCGAGGTAGGCCTGCCAGGCGCGGGCACTGTCGGTGAACTCACCGAACAGAATGAAGTTCGCGTCACTGGGGATGACGTGGAAACCCGTGTCCTCCAAGGCCTTCGACACCCGCACGCGCTCCGCGGCGAGGGCGTGCACGCTGCCGAGCGTCTCGTTCGCGTGCCGCAGCGCAGCGCGGGCGGCGGCCTGGGTGACCACCGACAGGTGGTACGGCAGCCGGACCAGGAGCAGCGCCTCGATGAATGCCGGTGCGGCCGCGAGGTATCCGAGCCGGCCGCCCGCGAACGCGAACGCCTTGCTCATCGTCCGCGACACCACCAGCTTCGACGGGTATTCGTCGATCAGCGTCAGGGCGCTCGGCGCGTCGGAGAATTCGGCGTATGCCTCGTCGACGATCACGATGCCCGGCGCGGAGTCGAGGACCCGGCGCAGTTCCGCGATACCGACACTGTGCCCGGTCGGGTTGTTGGGGCTGGTGACGAACACGACGTCCGGTCTGCGCTCGGCGATCGCCGCGGTCGCGGCGTCCACGTCGAGCGCGAAGTCGGCGCGCCGGAAGATCGGCAGCCACTCGGTCTCGGTGCCGTCCGCGATGATCGGGTGCATCGAGTACGACGGCACGAAGCCCATCGCGCTGCGACCGGGGCCGCCGAACGCCTGCAGCAGCTGCTGCAGGATCTCGTTGGACCCGTTGGCCGCCCACACGTTGTCGACCGTGACAGGCACCCCGGTCTGGCGGACGAGGTACGCAGCGAGGTCGGTGCGCAGGGCCACCGCGTCGCGGTCCGGGTAGCGGTGCAGTTCGCGCGCGGCCTCCCGCACGGACTCCGCGACGTCGTCGACGAGCGCCTTCGTCGGCGGGTGCGGGTTCTCGTTGGTGTTCAGTTGAACGGGGACGGTCAATTGCGGCGCCCCGTACGCCGACTTGCCGCGCAGATTCTCCCGGATCGGCAGGGCGTCGACCCCGATCGACGAGCCCGGCACGTTCGCCGCGGTCACCGCAGCGCCTCGAACCGCAGCCGCACGGCCTCACCGTGTGCGGGCAGGTCCTCGGCGTTCGCGAGGGTGATGACGTGGCCGGAGACCTCCTTCAGCGCGGATTCGGAGTAGTCGACCACGTGGATGCCGCGCAGGAACGTCTGCACGCTCAGCCCCGAGGAGTGCCGGGCGCAACCCGCCGTGGGCAGGACGTGGTTGGACCCTGCGCAGTAGTCGCCGAGGCTGACCGGCGCCCACGGGCCGACGAACACCGCGCCCGCACTGGTCACCTTCCCGGCGACGGCGGTGGCGTTCTCGGTCTGGATCTCGAGGTGCTCGGCGGCGTACGCGTTGACAACCCGCAGTCCGGCCTCGACGTCGGAGACCAGGACGGTGCCCGACTGCGTGCCGGACAGCGCGGCGGTGACGCGTTCCCGGTGCTTGGTGATCTGGAGTTGCGCGGCCAGCGCCGTGTCGACGGCGTCCGCGAGTTCGACGCTGCTGGTGACGAGCACGCTCGCGGCCATCACGTCGTGTTCGGCCTGGCTGATCATGTCGGCGGCGACGTGCACCGGGTCGGCCGTGTGGTCGGCGAGGATCGCGATCTCGGTGGGGCCGGCCTCGGCATCGATGCCGACGAGGCCGCGGCAGAGGCGCTTGGCGGCGGTGACGTAGATGTTGCCGGGGCCGGTGATGAGGTCGACGGGGGCGAGTTCGGCGCCGTCCGTGTCCGTGCCGCCGTAGGTGAGCAGGGCGACGGCCTGACCGCCGCCGACGGCCCACACTTCATCGACGCCCAGCAGGGCGGCCGCGGCGAGGATGGTCGGGTGCGGCAGACCACCGAACCCGGACTGCGGCGGCGACGCCACCACGAGCGAGCGGACACCGGCGGCCTGCGCGGGCACCACGTTCATCACGACGCTGGACGGGTAGACGGCGTTGCCGCCCGGGACGTACAGCCCGACGCGGTCGACCGGCACCCACCGTTCGGTGACGGTGCCGCCCGGGACTACCTCGGTGGTGGTATCGGTGCGGCGCTGGTCGGCGTGCACCTTGCGGGTGCGTTCGATCGCGACCTCGAGGGCGGCGCGGACGGCCGGGTCGAGTTCGTGGAGGGCGCGGTCCAACTCGGACTGCGGTACCCGCACCTGCGCGGGACGGACGCCGTCGAACTTCTCGCTGAATTCGAGGGCCGCGTCGGCGCCGCGCTCACGGACCGCCTCGACGACGGGGCGAACCTGATGCAGGACCGCGTCCACATCCACTCCACCTCGAGGAAGTGCGGCGCGAAGTTCGGCCGTGGAAGGGGTACGACCACGAAGGTCGGTGCGGGCGAGCATGAGAGGTCCTCTCTGCGACTGTCGGGACACGGTGTCTCGGACGAGCGGACCTGTTCTGCGGAGAACAGGGCTCGACACCGATTATCCAGGATAGGCGCACCCCATTTTCACCGGTCGCCGGCCGACCGGGTTTCGGCCGGCGACCGTGCACATACGGGCACCCGCCGGCGCCGAGACGCCGGCGGGTGCCGCGTTGTACTGCGCGTCGTCCCGGCCGCGGGAAACCCGGCGGCCTAGAGGCGGGTGGACTCCAGGAACCTCCTCGCCAGGTTCTCCTCGGTCGAGGCGCCGGGCGTCCACTCTGTGATCCACGGACCGGTGCCTTCGCTGGGGTCGACCACCCCCCGCTCCAGCCACGCGTACCGTCCCTCGAGGATCGAGTGCGCGACCTGCTTGTCTGCGTCGTCGGTGTTGTGCCACAGGCCGTCGAACAGCTTCTCGACCCGTAGCGCCGCCTGACGGCAGAACACGTCGGCGAGTTCGTAGGCCGCGGCGCCCTCGGCCTCGTTCTCCTCCCGCTGCATCTCCGCCTTGACGCACGTGGCGGACATCGCGAACAGTTCGGCGCCGATGTCGACGACCCGGCCGAGGAAGCCCTGCTGCTTCTCCAGGGCAGCCTGCCACCGCGCCATCCCGTAGAACGTGGAGCGGGCCAGCTTGCGGGAGTGCCGTTCGACGAAACGCAGGTGCTTGGCCAGGACGCCGAATTCGCCGAACGACGTCGGCACCTGCCCCTTGCCCGCCACGAGTTGCGGCAGCCACTTCGCGTAGAAGCCGCTCGCCTTGGCCGCCGCCCGGGCCTTCGCACCGGTGTCGGCGTGCGGGTCGGCGAGATCGCCCGCCGCCGTGAGGTGCGCGTCCACCGCCTCGCGCGCGACCAGCAGTCGCATGATCTCGCTCGACCCCTCGAAGATCCGGTTGATGCGCAGGTCGCGGTCCAGTTGTTCGACCGGCACCGCACGTTCACCCCGGGCGGCCAGCGACGCCGCCGTCTCGTATCCGCGACCGCCGCGGACCTGGATCAGCTCGTCGGAGATGACGCAGGCCATCTCCGACGACCACAGCTTGGCGAGCGCCGCCTCGATCCGGATGTCGTTGCGACCCTCGTCGTTCATCTGCGCGGACAGGTCCACCACGGCCTCGAGCGCGTAGGTGGTCGCGGCCATGAACGACAGCTTGTTGGCGACGGCCGCATGCTCGGCGATTGCTTTGCCCCACTGGACGCGCACACCGGACCATTCGCGGGCGATCTTCAGCGACCACTTGCCTGCGCCCGCGCACATCGCCGGGATCGCCAGCCGGCCGGCGTTGAGCGTGGTGAGTGCGATCTTGAGTCCGTCGCCTTCCCGTCCGATCAGGTTCTCCCGCGGAACGCGCACCTTGTACATGCGGGTGACACCGTTCTCGATCCCGTGCAGACCCATGAACGCGTTGCGCCGTTCGACGGTGATGCCCGGGGTATCCGCCTCGACGACGAAGGCGGAGATGCCGCCGCGATGACCCTCGCTCTTCGGTACCCGCGCCATGACGACGAGCAGTTCCGCGACGACGCCGTTGGTCGTCCACAGCTTCACGCCGTCCAGTTCGTAGGCGGCACCGCCCTCGATGGGAATCGCGGAGGACGCCAGCCGCGCCGGGTCGGAACCGACGTCGGGTTCGGTGAGGAGGAAGGCGGAGATGGCGCCGCGGGCGCAGCGCGGCAGGAACTCGCGCTTCTGCTCGGGGGTGCCGGCCAGTTTGAGTGGTTCGGGGACGCCGATCGACTGATGGGCCGACAGCAGCGCGCCGAGGCTCGGGTGCACCGACGCGACGAGCATCAGCGCCCGGTTGTACGCGACCTGCGAGAGTCCGAGGCCGCCGTACTCCTCCGAGATCTTCAGGCCGAAGCATCCGAGGTCGGCGAGGCCGCGGACGTATTCGTCGGGAATGCGGGACTGGGATTCGATGACGCTGCCGTCCATCTCCTCGCAGTATGCGCGGAGGCGGACGAGGAATTCCTCGGCCTTGGCGGCGTCCTCGGCAGCCGGCCGTGGGAAGGGATGAACCAGATCCAGCCGGAACCGTCCCAGAAACAGTTCTTTCGCGAAGGAGGGTTTGTCCCAGCCGGACTCCCTCGCCTCCTCTGCGACCGCTCGTGCTTCTTCTTCGGTGACCTTCGGAGCTGAGGTGTCGACCATGACGCGCCTCCTACTGGCGGGTAGTCCTACTCGCCAGTATCCCCCAATCGGCGCACTCGGGACAGCGTTTCCGCTACTCTTCGGCCGGTGCGGACTCCCACGCGACTCCTGGGCGCCGGCGCGGTCCTGCTGTGCTTGCTGAGCCCCGCCGCCGGGGTGCATGCCGCCCCTCTCCCGGACGACTTCCTGTGGGGCGTTGCCACGTCCGGGTTCCAGTCGGAGGGTTCCTCCCCGGACAGCAATTGGCGGCGGTATTCCGGCTCCGGCCGCACCCGCGACGCGATCGGCGACTCGGTCGACTTCCGGCACCGGTACCCCGAGGACATCGCGCGCGCCGCGGACCTGGGTGTCGACGTGTTCCGCTTCGGGGTCGAGTGGGCCCGGGTGGAGCCGGCGCCGGGCGTGTGGGACGAGACCGAGCTGCGGTACTACGACGACGTCGTCCGCGAGATCACCAGCCGCGGGATGACCCCGATGATCACGCTCGACCACTGGGTGTACCCGGGGTGGGTCGCCGACCGGGGCGGGTGGGCGAACCCCGAGACCGTCGACGACTGGCTCGCGAACGCGCAGAAAGTGATCGAACGCTACGCCGGTGCCGGGGCGCTCTGGATCACGATTAACGAGCCGACCGTGTACGTGCAGAAGGAGCTGACGTTCGGCGGCATCGGCCCCGACCGGGCGCCACAGATGCTCGACCGGCTCGTCGAGGTCCACCGCCGCGCGTACGACCTGATCCACGAGATCGATCCGGGCGCCCGGGTCAGCAGCAACCTCGCCTACGTCCCGGCGGCCATGGACGCGCTCGACGCCACGTTCGTCGACCGCGTCCGGGACAAGCTCGACTTCCTCGGTATCGACTACTACTACGGTCTCTCCCTCGACAACGTCACCGCGGTGAACGCGGTCACCGACGCCTTCTACGACATCAGTCCCCAGCCGGACGGCATCTACCACGCCCTGATGCGGTACACCCGCACGTTCCCGGGACTGCCGCTGTACGTCGTGGAGAACGGCATGCCCACCGACGACGGCGCACCGCGAGCGGACGGCTACACCCGGTCCGATCATCTCCGCGATCACCTCTACTGGATGGAGCGGGCGCGGGCGGACGGCGCACCGGTGATCGGGTACAACTACTGGTCGATCACCGACAACTACGAGTGGGGCACGTTCCGTCCCCGGTTCGGCCTGTTCACCGTCGACGCGCTGACCGATCCCACCCTCACCCGGCGCCCGACCGATGCGGTCGCGACCTACCGGGACCTCGTCGCGAACGGGCTCCCGCCCGGCTACGAACCCGGCCGCAGCGCGGCGGTCTGCTCTCTCGTCGATCCGCCCCTCAGCTGCACGAATCCTCCATAACCGGGCGTACCATCACGTGGTGTCGTGGCAGATGTGGTGTGCAGTGCTCGGAGCGTCGTGCGTGATCAGTCTGTCGCCGGGGGCGGGCGCGATCGCGTCGATGGCCACCGGAATGCGGTTCGGGCTGCGGCGCGGCTACTGGAACATCGCCGGTCTCCAGCTGGGGTTGCTGCTGCAGATCGCGGTCGTCGCCGCGGGGCTCGGGGCGCTGCTCGCGAACTCGACCCTCGCGTTCACGGTGATCAAGTGGTTCGGCGTCGCGTACCTGGTGTATCTCGGCGTCCGGCAATGGCGGGCGAGCGCGACCGACGTGTCCGGCGTCGACGGCGACGTCGCCGAGACCAGTGGGCCCGCGATGACGCTGCGCGGCTTCCTGGTCAACGCCAGCAACCCGAAGGCCGTCGTCTTCATGCTGGCGGTGCTCCCGCAGTTCATCACCCCGTCGGCGCCGCTGCTCCCCCAGTACCTGATCATCGCCGCCACCATGGTCGCGGTCGACGTCGCCGTCATGACCGGCTACACCGGGCTGGCGGCGAAGGTCCTGCGGCTGATGCGCTCCCCGCGCCAGCAGCGGGCCACCAACCGCACGTTCTCGGGGTTGTTCTTCGTCGCGGCCACGTTCCTGGCGACGATTCGCCGTGCCGTCTGACCCGTGAGTACTTCTTAACCGCCCGCGGTTAAGAAGTACTCACGGGTGAGAATCACATGTCGAGGCCGAGATCCAGCACGGTCACCGAATGGGTGAGCGCACCGACCGCGAGGTAGTCGACTCCGGTCGCGGCGTACTCGGCCGCGACGTCCAGCGTGAGACCGCCCGACGATTCCAGCTTGGTGGCGGGGGCGTTCGCGTCGCGGCGTTGCACCGCGATCTGGGTCTGCCACAGCGGGAAGTTGTCGAGCAGCACCAGTTCCACGTTCTCGGCGAGCACCTCGTCGAGTTGCGCGAGGCTGTCGACCTCCACCTCGCATTCGATGTCCGGCGCCGCGGCGCGGACGGCCCGCAGCGCGGCGACCACCGAACCTGCGGCGGCGACGTGGTTGTCCTTGATCAGCGCGGCGTCGCCTAGACCCATCCGGTGGTTGACGCCGCCGCCCACCCGGACGGCGTACTTCTGCAGCGCACGCAGCCCCGGCAGCGTCTTGCGGCTGTCGCGGATCTTCGCCCCGGTGCCCTCGACCGCATCCACCCACGCCGACGTCGCGGTGGCGATGCCGGACAGATGACAGACCAGGTTGAGCATCGTCCGCTCCGCGGTGAGCAGGCCCTGCGTGGGCGCCGACACCGTCAGCACCGCCCGGCCGGGTGTGATCCGGGTGCCGTCGGCCACCCGGTCGAGGACCTCGTAGCGGCCCGCCCCGATCACCTCGTCGAGCACCAGCAGTCCCACGTCGAGGCCGGCGACGGTGCCGTGCGCGCGGGAGACCACGGACGCCTTGGCGACCGCGTCGGCCGGGACCGTCGACGAGGACGTCACGTCGGGTCCGTACCGCAGGTCCTCGTCCAGGGCGAGGCGCACGAGCGCCCGCACCTCGCCGGAGTCCAGCCCGTCGGGAAGGGCGTGGTCGGCCATCACAGCACTCCTGTCAGTTGGGGTTGGAGAAGCTCGAGTTCGCCGTCGCGCAGGCGCACGTGCGTGCTGCGGCGCCACTCGTCGGACGTCTCCGGGTAGTCGCTGCGGGTGTGGCATCCACGACTTTCGGTGCGCGCGCCTGCGGCGAGCACGAGCGCTGCCGCCGTCAGGGTCAGCGCGGTGTCTTCGAGCGCGGTCTGCCCCTCGGGGACCGTGCGCGGCGCGGCGTCCAGGGCGCCCGCGACCGCCTCGAGGCCTGCGCCGTCCCGGACGACGGAGGCGTTGCCGGTCATCAACTGCTGCACCAGTTCCCGCGGCGCGGACGGCAGTGCGCGGCGGCCGGCGTCGACCGCCTCGACGCGCAGATCCGCGCGTTCGACGGCCGCGGCGCCTGCCCTTTCGCCGACCACCAGGCCTTCGAGGAGACTGTTGGAGGCCAGCCGGTTCGCGCCGTGCAGCCCTGTGCGGGCGACCTCGCCCGCCGCGTAGAGGCCGGGGACCGCGGTGCGTCCGTCGACGTCGGTGACCACACCGCCGCACGAGTAGTGCGCGGCGGGCGCGACCGGTATCAGCTGTTCGCGCGGGTCGATCCCGGCTTCGAGGCAGGACGCCGTCACAGTCGGGAACCGCTGCGCGAACCCGGGCAGGTGACGGGCGTCGAGGTACACGTGGTCGTGTCCCAGTTCCCGCAGCCGCGACGCGATGGCCCGCGACACGACGTCGCGGGGCGCCAGGTCGCCGCGCGGATGCACACCGGCGGTCACCGAATCGCCGTTGGCGTCGACGAGGATCGCGCCCTCGCCGCGGACGGCCTCGCTGATCAGCGGACGCCGGCCGAGACCTCCGGGAGTGAACAGCACGGTCGGGTGGAACTGCACGAACTCCAGGTCGGCGACGGCCGCGCCGGCGTCGAGTGCGAGGGCGATGCCGTCGGCGGTGGCGCCGGGCGGGTTGGTACTGCAGGCGTACAACTGCCCGAGTCCGCCGGTCGCCAGGAGAACGGCGGGTGTGTGGATCACGCCGAGTCCGCGCGGGGAGTCGGCGAGCACCCCGGTGACACCGCGCGCGTCGGTGAGCACGCGGACCGCGGAACTGTCGAACAGGACCGGAAGACCGGCCGCGCCCAGCGCGCGCTGCACCTCCGCGCCGGTGGCGTCGCCGCCGGCGTGGATGATCCGCCGGGTGCTGTGCCCGCCCTCGCGGGTGCGGGACACGGTGCCGTCGCGGCCACGGTCGAACACCGCACCCAGATCGGTCAACGCGGCCACGGCGTCGCGGCCACCGGACACGATCGACCGCACGGCGTCCTCCTCGCACAGGCCGGCGCCGGCCTCACACGTGTCGGCGACGTGCGAATCCACCGAATCGGTGACGGCGTCACCGACCACCGCGATGCCGCCCTGCGCGTACTGCGTCGCGGTGTCCGTCGCCCCGCCCTTGCTGACGGTGAGCACGGTGAGCCCGCGCAGCGAGGCGGTGCGTGCGGCCGTCAGTCCGGCCACACCACCGCCCACCACGACGAGGTCGGCGCGCTCTTCCCAGGAAATCCCCCGGGCCGGGCTGCTCACTCGCCGCCGCCCGGGTTTCCGATTTCGATCATCCGCTGCACCGATTTGCGGGCACGCTCGGCGGTCGCGAGATCGACGTGAACCTCGTCCTTGCCCTCGAGCAGGCAGCGGAGCAGGGCCGCGGGGGTGATCATCTTCATGTACGGGCAGGACGCGCGGTCGTTCACGGCCTGGAAGTCGACGTCCGGCGCGGCCTTGCGCAGCTGGTGCAGCATCCCGACCTCGGTGGCCACGAGAACCTGCTTGGCCCCGGTGGCGCGGGCCGCGTCGAGCATGCCGCCCGTCGACAGGATCTTCACCTTGTCCTCGGGCACGAATCCCTCACCGGCCAGGTAGAGCGCGGAGGTGGCGCAACCGCATTCGGGGTGGACGAACAGTTCGGCACCGGGGTGCGCCTTCGCCTGCGCCGTGAGCTCGTCGCCGTTGATGCCCGCGTGGACGTGGCACTCGCCCGCCCAGATCTGCATGTTCTTGCGACCGGTGACGCGCTTGACGTGGGCGCCGAGGAACTGGTCGGGCAGGAACAGGACCTCGCGGTCGGGGTCGATCGACGCGACCACGTCGACGGCGTTGGACGACGTGCAGCAGATGTCCGTCAGACCCTTCACCTCGGCGGTGGTGTTGACGTACGACACGACGACGGCGTCGGGGTATTCGGCCTTCCACTCACGCAGCTGATCGGCGGTGATCGAGTCGGCCAGCGAGCAGCCCGCGCGCTCGTCCGGGATCAGCACCGTCTTGGCGGGGCTGAGGATCTTCGCGGTCTCGGCCATGAAGTGCACACCGCAGAACACGATGGTGTCCTCCGGGGCCTCGGCCGCGATGCGCGAGAGCGCGAGCGAGTCGCCGACGTGGTCGGCCACGTCCTGGATGGCGGGCAGCTGGTAGTTGTGCGCGAGGAGGGTCGCTCCCCGCTCGCGGGCCAGCCGTTTGATCTCGGCAGCCCACTCTTCGCTCGCCTCGACGCCCGCGTAACCGCCGGGACCGTCCTGAATCTGCGGGTTGGTACCCGCCCACAACGTCGTGGTCGTCATGGCTTGCTCCTTCACCGTGAACTCGGGCGGGCTGGCCCGAATTTCCGCAATCGAGGTTTTCGACTTAGGATCGAAAACATGCCCAATAGTAACACCACGCATGAAGTGCTCACCGCGGTGTTCCAGGTTCGCCACTTCCCCGGGTATATCGACGCAGGTCACAGCGGTGATGCGCGTCACGCGGGGGGCACCGGAGAGCTCGCCGTGCTGCTGTGGCAACGAGCCCTCGATCCGCAGGCGGGCGCATGGTCGCTGCCCGGCGGACTCCTCCACGAAAACGAGGACCTCACGACGTCCGCGCGACGTCAGCTGGCCGAGAAGGTGGACGTGCAGGAGGTCTCGCACCTCGAGCAGCTGTCGGTGTTCAGCGATCCGAAGCGGGTGCCCGGACCGCGCACCATCGCGTCGACGTTCCTCGGGCTCGTTCCCCTGCCCGCCGACCCGCAACTGCCGCCGGACACCGCGTGGCACCCGGTGTCCGCGCTGCCCGAGATGGCGTTCGACCACGGCACCGTCGTCCGGCACGCCCGGACCCGCCTCGCGGCCAAGCTCTCCTACACCAACATCGCCTTCGGTCTGGCGCCCGACGAGTTCTCCATGTCGACGCTGCGCGAGATCTACTGCGCCGCACTCGGTTACCAGGTGGATGCGACCAACCTGCAGCGCGTCCTCGGACGCCGCGGGGTACTGACCCCCACCGGCAACACGGCACCGTCCGGCCGCACCGGCGGTCGCCCGGCCGCCCTCTACCGGTTCACCGACTCCACCCTGCGGGTGACGGACGAATTCGCGGCGCTTCGGCCGCCGAGCTGAATCCGACCGTCAGGCGGCCGCCGCTTCGCCCTCCCCCGAGGTGCGCCGCCGCCACGCGGACGCGACCGAGGACTCCGCGCCGAGTACCGAATCGATGCCGCCGAAGCGGGCGAGAACGCGATCGAGCAGCTGCTCGACCTGCCGGGGGTCGCCCGGATCGGCGGCGACCGCGAGCAGCCGGTGTCCGGACATGCCCGGCATGATCCGGGCCAGCTCCGCGACGGTGCGTGCGGTGACCGCGACGCACCAGCCCGAATCGAGCAACTCCTGCGCGGTACGGCTGCCCTGCTCACTGCCGGCAGCGGTCACCACCACGACACCGCGGGCCGTGCCTGCTTCGTCGGTATTCATCATCTTCGCCTCCTGGGGATCGACATTTCCGATTCCAGGTAAGCGCCGGCACTCGAGTGTTCGAGGGAAACGGGCTGTGAGATCGCCGTGAGTGGGTATCAGGCCCGGGCGAGGCCCCGCCAGAACGTGTCCGACGCGGCCGTGACGACTTCGTCGACGGGGGCGTCCTCGAGCATTCCGCCTGCGGCGAGCGTCGCGATTCCGTGGAAGGTCGCGAACGCGACGAGGGCGATGCGCGATGCGTCGCCGGGGCCGATCTCGTCCGAGGCCTGGGCGTCGGCGACGATCCGGACCGTGAGATCCATGGCGGCGCGGCCCGCGTCCACCAACTCGGCGGCGGCCCCGGGCGCGTGCTTGCTGCCGTACATCAGGGCCAGCAACTCCCGGTGCGCGAGCGCGAAGGTCACGTACGCGTCGGCGAGGGCCGCGAAGCGGGAGCGGGCGTGGGGGTCGGCCTGGTCGACCGCGCGTTCGAGGGCGGCGGTGAGGCGCCGGAATCCGGATTCGGCGAGAGCGTCGAGCAGCGCCTGACGGTCGCGGAAGTGCTTGCTGGGCGCGGCGTGGCTGACCCCGGCCTCCCGGGCGAGCTGCCGCAGGGAGAGTCCGTCGACGCCGTCCTTCTCGAGCGTGCTCTCGGCGCGGGCGAGCAGCACCTGACGAAGGCTCCCGTGGTGATAGGGCTGTTCGGCGGTGGACACGGCGCAAGCGTAGCAAAATGTTGTCATTGACTACATAGATGGCACTGACTACATTCGAGGACACCCCACCGCTAGGAGCAGACATGCCTTTCGACGCATCCGGAACCACCGTCCTCGTCACCGGCGCAAGCGCGGGCCTCGGTGCCGAATTCGCCCGCCGACTGGCCGACCGCGGCGCCGATCTCGTCCTCGTCGCGCGACGCGGCGAGAAGCTCGAACAACTCGCCGCCGAACTTCGCGCCGCGCACCACGTGACGGTCACCGTGCTCCCGTTCGACCTCGCGACCCCCGGCGCGGGCGCGCGGTTGCGCGCCGAACTCGCCGCGCGCGACATCCGCATCGACTCGCTGATCAACAACGCGGGATTCGGGACGCACGGAGACTTCGCGTCCGCCGACCTGGAACGGCTGACCGCCGAGATCCAGCTCAACGTCACCACCCTCGTCGACCTGTCGCACACGTTCCTGCCCGACCTGATCCGGGGACGCGGCGCACTCGTGAACGTGGCGAGCACCGCCGCGTTCCAGCCGACTCCGGGCATGGCCGTCTACGGTGCGACGAAGGCGTTCGTCCTCAACTTCACGGAGGCGTTGTGGGCGGAGGCGCGCGGCACCGGCCTCACCGTCCTCGCCGTCTGCCCGGGCCCAACCCGCACCGAGTTCTTCGACGTCGTCGGCTCCGAGGACGCCGCCGTCGGCCGCATGCAGACCGCGGACCAGGTGGTCGCGACAGCGCTGCGGGCCCTGGACCGCCGCAGCACACCGCCGAGCGTCGTCTCCGGGCTCCTGAACTGGGTGTCCTCGGTCAGCACCCGGTTCGCGACGCGCCGGATCGGCGCTCTCGCCAGCGGGCGACTGCTCGGCGACGTGCGGATGCGGGCCACGGTCACGAGGTAACCGTCGTGTCGCGCTCTTGCGGCTCGTCGAGTTCGACCGAGGCGTCACCGACACCGAGATCGTCGTACGGGTTGAGCGCGGCGAGCACCAACGTCACGACGCACGCGACGAGCGGCTGGAAGATCAGCACCAGCGGGGTCCCGATCCCCGGAGCGATCGCCACGACGGCACCGGCCGTCGAGGTGTCGGCGTCGGGGAAACGCAGGGCCGCCACACCGATGCCGCCGAGGGCCATCACACAGGCCCCGACCACGCTGCCACCGAGTACGGCGCCGAGCGCCACCGGGCCGCGACTTCGCCGCGCCGTCCACGCGGCGACCGCGGTGAGGATGCCGACCACCAGGCCGGCACACGCGAACATCCCGATCGCGTCGAACCGGTGCACGCTTTCCCCCGTCAGCGACACCCCGCGGTCGGGGGCGACCACCAGCAGATGTTCGGGTGGTGCCAGGAGTCCCCACAGCACCCCGGCGAGTGCACTCGCCACCACCGCCGCGCAGAAGATTCCGGCGGCAGATCGAAGCCTGAAGCGCGGGAGCGTGGTCACGCGTCCGACGCTACCGCCGTCCGCGGCAGATCGAGTCGAACACACCGTGGCGGGAACATTTCGCCCACCAGCCGTCGGGGCTGATCTGCACCACCATCCGGCGACCGCACGCCTCGCAGAAGCGGGGCGGTTCGAGCCCGAGCTGGGCGGCGGTGGGAACGGCGTCGTCCACACCGGCCACCACGCGGCGGCCGGTGTACGGGTTGTAGCGCTCCTCCAGACCGTCGGGTTCGCCCGCGGTCGTCTCCGTGGTCGTCACAGGGTGTCGTTCAGGGCCTTGATCGGCATCTGCAGATCGACGAGCAGGTCCAGGTCCTGTTCGGCCGGGCGGCCGAGCGTCGTCAGGTAGTTGCCGACGATGACGGCGTTGATGCCGCCGAGGATGCCCTGCTTGGCCCCGAGGTCGCCGAGGGTGATCTCGCGGCCGCCCGCGAAACGGAGGATGGTGCGGGGCAGCGCGAGCCGGAAGGCGGCCACCGACTTCAGGGCCTCGCTCGCCGGCAGCACCTCGAGGTCGCCGAACGGGGTTCCCGGACGCGGGTTGAGGAAGTTCAGCGGAACCTCGTCCGGTTCGAGCTCGGCCAGGTTGGCGGCGAACTCGGCGCGCTGCGCGAGGCTCTCACCCATACCGAGGATGCCGCCGCAGCACACCTCCATGCCGGCCTCGCGGACCATGCGGAGGGTGTTCCAGCGTTCGTCCCACGTGTGGGTGGTGACGACGTTCGGGAAGTGCGACTTCGACGTCTCCAGGTTGTGGTTGTAGCGGTGCACCCCCATCGCGGCGAGCTGGTCGACCTGCTCCTGGGTGAGCATGCCCAGCGAGCACGCGATCTGGATGTCGACCTCGTTGCGGATCGCCTCGATGCCGGCGGCGACCTGGGCGAGCAGCCGCTCGTCGGGTCCGCGGACGGCGGCGACGATGCAGAATTCGCTGGCACCGGACTTGGCGGTCTGCTTGGCGGCCTCGACGAGCGAGGGGATGTCGAGCCATGCCGCGCGCACCGGCGACTGGAACAGCCCGGACTGCGAGCAGAAGTGGCAGTCCTCGGGGCAGCCGCCGGTCTTGAGGCTGATGATGCCCTCGACCTCGACCTCGGGGCCGCACCACTTCATCCGCACGTCGTGGGCGAGGGCGAGCAGTTCCTCGAGGCGGTCGTCGGGAAGTTGGAGGACTTCGAGCACCTGAGCCTCGTTCAGCGCGTCACCGCGCTCGAGAACCTGCTCACGCGCGAGGGCGAGGATGTCTGTCTGTACCGGGGCCGAGGTCACACGCATCTCCTGGAAAACGGGCCGATCACGTGCCGTGAGTCGACGGAACCGAAAAATTGAACACCGTACAAGTTGAACGGTGTTCACGTTAGATCCGTGGTGGAATACTGTCAAAGCCGAAGCAAGCTTCTCGACGAGATTGGGAGATCACACCGTGCAATTGCGACGCGGCGACGTACTCGACGGCGCAATGGCCATCCTCGACGAGTTCGGCCTCGCCGACCTCACGATGCGCAGACTCGCAACAGCCCTCGGCGTGCAGCCCGGCGCCCTGTACTGGCATTTTCCGAACAAGCAGACCCTGCTCGGGGCCCTCGCCGACAAGATCCTCGAAGACGTCGACGCCCCGGTCACGGCGCCCGGCTGGGACGCCGAGTTCACCGAACTCGCACACCGGCTCCGCACCGCGCTGCTCGCCCACCGCGATGGCGCCGAACTGGTTTCCGCCACCTACGCGTCCCGCATGACCAACTCCCGGGTCCGGGAAAGCTTCGCGGCGGCGGGTCTGCGTTCCGGACTGTCGCGCGAACACGCGGAACTGTCGTCCTACTCGCTGCTGTACTACGTCCTCGGACATACGGTCGACGAGCAGTCGCGGGCGCAGATGGAATCCGCAGGCGCCCTCACCCGCGCCGCGCTCTCCCCCGACGCCCCGCAATCGCAGATCGCGGCGTACGACGAGGACCTGCTCGACGGCGATCCGGCGGTCCGGTTCGACTTCGGGTTGTCGCTGTTCGTGGACGGCATCCGGGCGCGACTGAAAGACTCCGCCCACCGCCCCTGAGCGGGCACAATTGAGTGGACGCCGCGCCGTCCACTCGCGGACCGCGCGGCGCCCCCGACGGCCCAGGGACGGACGCGATGACGTCTTCGCTCGGCCGCCGCGCCGGAACGGTCCTCGCGGCGGCACTCGCACTGTCGCTCCTCGGCGCGCCCGCCCCGGCGCCCGCGCAGACCGCGGCGGGAGACCCGGGCGCCGTCGTCGCCGCGACGCCGGTGGCGCCGGACGCGCGCCCGCCGGGCGTCGCCGACGCCACGTACGTCACGTACTGGACGACGGGGCCGATGAACGAACCCGCGCTCAGCACCGGCGCGGTCCTGCTGCCGCCCGGTGACGCGCCGCCCGGCGGGTGGCCCGTGGTGTCCTGGGCGCACGGGACCGTCGGCATCGCGGACGCGTGCGCGCCGACGGTGACGGGGAAGCTCGTCGGACCGTACGTCCGGGCCTGGCTCGACCAGGGATACGCCGTCGCCGCAACGGATTACGTCGGCCTCGGCACCCCCGGCGTGCACCCGTACCTGGACGGTCCGACCGAGGCGCACAGTGTGATCGACATGGTCCGGGCGGCGCGGGCGATCACACCGTCCCTGTCGGACCGGTGGGTCGCGCTCGGCCAATCGCAGGGCGGCCACGCCGCTCTCGTCGCCGCCTCGATGGCCACGACGTACGCGCCCGAGCTCGACTTCCGCGGCACCGTCGCCACCGGCGCCCCGTCCAATCTGGAGAACCTCGCGCCCCTCGTCGGCCCCGGCTTCCCCCGGATTCCCCTGACCGGGAGCACGGTGTTCGTGGCGTACGCGCTCGCAGGACTGCGCGCGTCGCGGCCCGACCTCGGCGTCGACAGCTACCTCACACCGCTCGGTGTGGACGTCCTGAATCGTGTCGAGTCGCTCTGCTACGAGGAGGCGGCCCCGCAACTCGCCGGGATTTCCATCGGACAGTTGATGTCGCGCCCCCTCGACGACCCGGCTGTCCTGGCGGCGCTGCGCACCACGCTCGGCGTTCCCGTCCGGGGCTACGACCGGCCGCTGTTCATCGGGCAGGGACTGTTCGACGACGTCGTCCCCATCGCCCTCACGTGGAAGCTCACCGCCGACCTCACTGCGAACGGTCAGAGTTTCGTGTTCCGGACGTATCCGACCGGCCACCTCACGACCATGCCCGCATCCCTGCCCGACACCAGCGCGTTCGTCCGGAGCCTGTTCGGCTAGCGCACTGGTAAGACCACTTGACCTCTTACCTGTAGCCGTTCTACTGTCGGATCATGATGTTCGAACCGATCGCGCGGAAGTCCGCCTCCACCGAAGTCTTCGACCAGATCACCGCGCGCGTGCTCGGCGGCGACCTCGCCGCCGGCGAGGCCCTGCCCAGCGAGCGGCGCCTGGCCGAGGCATTCGGGGTGTCCCGCCCCGCGGTCCGGGAAGCGATCCAGAAACTCGCCCAGGCCGGACTCGTCGAGGTCCGGCAAGGCGACGCCACCTCGGTCCGCGATTTCCGGCAGCACGGCGGTCCCGAACTGCTGTCGCAGCTGCTGATCCGTGGCGGCGTACCCGACTGGGCGGTGGTCCGCAGCGTCCTCGAGGCGCGGCGGATGATCGGCGTGCAAGTTGCCCGGCTCGCCGCGGACCGGGCGACCGAGAAGTCGGGCACCGCTCTGCGCGAGGCCGCGGATCACCTTGCCTCCGAGACCGATCCGGTGGCGCAGCAGGTCGGCGCGCTCGCCTTCTGGGAGCGGGTCGTCGACACGGCCGATTCCATCGCGTTCCGGCTCATCTTCAACAGCCTCCGCAACGCCTACGAACCGACCATGACGGCGATGGCCGCCGTCATGGTCGCGGAGGTCGGCCGCGCCGACCTGTACCACCAGCTTGCGGAGGCCATCTCCGCACACGACGAAGACCTCGCGGCTCAGACCGCGGCCACCCTGCTCGACCTCGGGACGGCGGCCGTGACCGCCGTGATCGACACACTGCAACACCACGATTCGGAGAAGGACACATGACCACGACACCTCCCGCAGATCGCCGCCGGCGCAGGTCGACCACCCTCCGCGACGCCGCAGACCAGTTCCGCCGCCACCCCTCCCCGTGGATGATCGGCGGCATGCTGGCCGCCGCCGCGGTCGCCCGCCTCGCCGTCGGCGACTGGCAGATCACCGATGCCGTCGTCCCGCTGGTGATGCTGGTAGTGTTCCCGTTCGCCGAATGGGTCATCCACGTCTGCATCCTTCACTGGAAGCCCCGGAAGGTCCTGGGTCTGACCGTCGATTCGCTTCTCGCCCGCAAGCATCGCGAGCACCACGTCGATCCCCGCGACGTGCCGCTCGTCTTCATTCCGTGGCAGACCCTGATGTGGCTGATCCCGGTTCTCGTGGCGCTCGCGCTGTTCGCGTTCCCCCGCACAGGACTCGGGCTGACCTTTCTCGTGGTGCTGAGCGTTCTGGGCGTCCTCTACGAATGGACGCACTACCTCATCCACAGCGACTACAAGCCGAACTCCCGCCTGTACCGCGCGATCTGGCGCAACCACCGTCATCATCACTACAAGAACGAGCACTACTGGTTCACCGTCACCACCTCGGGAACCGCCGACCGGATCCTCGGCACCGATCCGAACCCCGAGTCGGTCGAGAAGTCGCCCACCGCCCGCAACCTGCACGCCGTGCGCTGACGCACCCGTGAGTACTTGTTAACCGCCCGTGGTTAACAAGGACTCACGGGCGGCGACGCCGCAGCTTGTTGCCCAGCCACACGATCGGGTCGTACCGCCGGTCGACCACCCTCTCCTTCATCGGGATGATGGCGTTGTCGGTGATCTTGATCCCTTCGGGGCACACCTCGGTGCAGCACTTGGTGATGTTGCAGAGGCCGAGGCCGAACTCTTCCTGCGCCGCGTCACGACGATCCGCCGTGTCGAGTGGATGCATCTCCAGTTCGGCGACGCGGATGAAGAAGCGGGGACCGGAAAATGCCGGCTTGTTGTCGTCGTGATCCCGGATGACGTGACAGGTGTTCTGGCAGAGGAAGCACTCGATGCACTTGCGGAACTCCTGCGACCGTTCGACGTCGATCTGCTGCATCCGGTACTCGCCCGGACCGAGCCCCGGCGGCGGGGTGAACGACGGGATCTCCCTGGCCTTCTCGTAGTTGAACGACACATCGGTGACGAGGTCCCGGATGACGGGGAACGCCCGCAGTGGCGTCACCGTGACCACCTCGTCCTCGGTGAACGTCGACATCCGGGTCATGCACATCAGCCGCGGCTGACCGTTGATCTCCGCGGAGCACGACCCGCACTTGCCCGCCTTGCAGTTCCATCGCACCGCGAGGTCCGGGGTCTGCGTGGCCTGCAACCGGTGAATGATGTCGAGCACCACCTCACCTTCGTTGACGGGGATGGTGTAGTCCTCGAGGGCGCCGCCGTCGGCGTCGCCGCGCCATACCCGGAACTGCGCGTCGTAACCCATCTCAGGCCTTCCTTCCCGGATGTTCCGCAAGTTCGGCGTCGGTGTAGTACTTGGCCAGTTCGTCGATGTCGAACAGCTCCAGCAGTTCCGGTCGCATCGGGAGCTGGGGCTCGCGGGTGACCGTGACGTCCGGGACCACGGAATCGGGGTGCGCGGACATGTCGCCGACCACGCTGCACACCAGCAGGGTGTTGCGCCAGTCCGCCTCCATGTTCGGGTGGTCGTCGCGGGTGTGCCCGCCGCGACTTTCCGTGCGCAGCAGGGCCGCCTGCGCGACGCATTCGCTGACCAGCACCATGTTCCGCAGGTCCACGGCGAGGTGCCAGCCGGGATTGAACTGTCGGTGCCCCTCCACCTCGACGCCCCCGATCCGGCCCTTGATCTCGGTGAGTTTCTCCAGGGCGCGCGCGATCTCGTCTTCCTTCCGGATGATGCCGACGAGGTCGTTCATGGTCTGCTGCAGTTCGGTGTGGAGGGTGTACGGGTTCTCGGTGGTGCCGCCCTCCTCGACCGACGGATCGAACGGCGACAACAACATCCGTGCCGCCGCGTCCACGGCGGCCGCCGAGACGGCGGGCCGCTCCTGCAGCGACTTCACGTATTCCGCGGCCCCGAGCCCCGCGCGACGCCCGAACACGAGGAGGTCGGACAGCGAGTTGCCGCCGAGCCGGTTGGAACCGTGCATTCCGCCCGAGCACTCCCCCGCGGCGAACAACCCGGCGACGCTGGACGATCCGCTGTCGGGGTCGACCTCGATGCCGCCCATCACGTAGTGACAGGTCGGTCCGACCTCCATCTGCTCCTTGGTGATGTCGACGTCCGCGAGTTCCTTGAACTGGTGGTACATCGACGGCAGGCGCCGCACGATCTCGTCGGCGGGCATCCGCGAGGCGATGTCGAGGTACACGCCGCCGTGCGGGGTCTGCCTGCCTGCCTTGACCTCGGAGTTGATGGCGCGGGCCACCTCGTCGCGGGGCAGCAGGTCCGGGGTGCGGCGGTTGTTGTCGGAGTCCTCGTACCAGCCGTCGGCCTCCTCCTCGGTCTCCGCGTACTGGCCTTTGAAGACCGGCGGGATGTACGAGAACATGAACCGCTCGCCCTCGGAGTTCTTCAGTACCCCGCCGTCGCCGCGGACACCCTCGGTCACGAGGATCCCCTTGACGCTGGGCGGCCACACCATGCCGGTGGGGTGGAACTGCACGAATTCCATGTTGATGAGGTTGGCGCCCGCGCGGAGGGCGAGGGCGTGACCGTCGCCGGTGTACTCCCACGAGTTCGACGTCACCTTGAACGACTTGCCGATTCCGCCCGTGGCCATCACCACGGCGGGCGCCTCGAACAGGACGAAACGTCCACTCTCGCGCCAGTATCCGAAGGCGCCCGAGATCCGGTCGCCGTCCTTGGTGAGCTCGGAGATGGTGCACTCGGCGAAGATCTTGATGCGGGCCTCGTAGTCGCCGGTGGCGGCGAAGTCTTCCTGCTGCAGCGACACGATCTTCTGCTGCATGGTGCGGATCAGTTCGAGGCCGGTGCGGTCACCGACGTGCGCGAGCCGCGGATACGTGTGACCGCCGAAGTTGCGCTGGCTGATCCGGCCGTCGGGGGTCCGGTCGAACAGGGCGCCGTACGTTTCGAGTTCCCACACCCGGTCGGGGGCCTCGCGGGCGTGCAGTTCGGCCATCCGCCAGTTGTTGAGGAATTTGCCGCCGCGCATCGTGTCCTGAAAATGGGTCTGCCACGTGTCCTTGTCGTTGGCGTTTCCCATCGCGGCGGCGCACCCGCCCTCGGCCATGACGGTGTGCGCCTTGCCGAACAGCGACTTGCAGACGACTGCGACGGACAGGCCCTGCTCGCGGGCCTCGATGACGGCTCGCAGTCCGGCGCCCCCGGCACCGATGACCACGACGTCGTACTGGTGCCGTTCGACTTCCGTCATTCCACTCCCTCTTCGGTGAAGTCAGTTGATCAGGCGCAGGTCGGAGATGGTGCCGCTGGCCACGAGCATCACGTAGAAGTCGGTGACGATCAGCGTGGCGAGGGTGGTCCAGGCGAGCTGCATGTGCCGCGTGTTCAGCTTGCTGACCCCGGTCCAGAGCCGGTATCGGATCGGGTGCCTGGAGAAGTGGGTGAGCCTTCCGCCCGTGACGTGCCTGCAGGAGTGACACGAGACGGTGTACGCCCAGAGCAGGATCACGTTCCCGACCATGACGAGGGTGCCGAGCCCGATTCCGAATCCGCCGTCGGCGCCGTGGAACGCGCGGATCGCGTCGTACGTGTTGATCAGCGAGACGACGAGTGCGACGTAGAAGAAATAGCGGTGCGCGTTCTGGACGATCAGCGGCAGCCGCGTCTCCCCCGTGTACGTACCGTGCGGTTCCGCGACCGCGCACGCCGGCGGCGAGAACCACACCGACCGGTAGTAGGCCTTGCGGTAGTAGTAGCACGTGAGGCGGAAGCCGAGCAGGAACGGCAGCACCAGGAACCCGAGAGGGATGATCATCGGCAACTCGCCGATGGGTGTCCCGAAGTCACTCGAACCGGGCACGCACGAATCGCTCAGGCACGGAGAGTAGAACGGGGTCAGGTAGTGGTACTCCTCGACGAAGTACGCGGTGCGGACCCACGACCGGACCGATGCGTACACCACGAACACGGACAGGCCGAGCACCGTCAGCAGCGGCGCCAGCCACCACCGGTCGGTGCGGAGCGTGCGTTCCGCGATCCGGGCACGCGTCGGCGCCCCCACACCGGCACTTTCGGGATTCTTCGGCGGCGCGCTCATCCGCGCTCGTAGTGGAGCCCGCCCAGCCCCTCGTCATCGATACCGAGCCACATCGACGCGTCGTACGGGGTGTCCGACACCTTGATTCGCTCCACCGGTTCGCGGTGGACGACGTTCGGTGGCGAGGCGTCGAGGTCGCGCGCGTCGATCTCGAGGCGCTCCAGATCGTTGCTCAGTCGCCGCACGGATGCGGCGTCGCCGTACATCGTTCGCAACGAACCGACAGCGCGCCGAAGGCGGTCGATGGTGCGGTTCAATTCGAGCATTTCGGAGGTCGACATGTGACCCCTCCCAACCCAGCCGGATGTAGCCGTGACCTGAATCACACTACCGACATTCCGGGGACCCGGGGCAGCTTTCGGCCCCCGGGAAAGCCGGGGCGATGAATTTCGGCGGGCGGCCGAGTCGATACCTGTAGGACAACCGAAACCGAACTCCACCGGGAGGAAATCATGGCCGACGCCACGATCGGAAGCATCCTGCTCGCCAGCACACACCCCGAACGATTGCGGGACTGGTACACGGCTGCGTTCTCGCCGAAAGTCGACCGCACCCCCGGCGAACCGGGCTACGACGTCCTCGATTTCGACGGTTTCTACATCATGCTCGACCGGCGCGACGACGTCGGCGACACGAATCCCGAGCCCGGGCGCGTCCTCCTCAACGTCGAGGTCGCCGACGCCCGCGCCGCCGCCGGCCGCCTCGACGAACTCGGTGCCACGTGGCTGTCCCCGCTGGAGGATCGCGACGGCAGCTGGTTCGGCACCGCCGTCGACCCCGACGGCAATTACGTCCAGATCATCCAGCTCAGCGCGCAGGCGCGGGCCGAGATGTCCTGACCACCGGCAGAGGAAGAGAGACCGACATGTTGAGCAACGCGAGAGCATTCAGCGGATTCGCCGTCGACGACATTGCGACGGCCAAGTCCTTCTACAGCGACACCCTGGGGCTCGAGGTCACCGAGGAGGACATGGGCCTGCTGGGCCTGCATCTCCCCCGGGGTCCCGTGGTGCTGATCTACCCGAAACCCGACCACACGCCGGCGTCGTTCACGATCCTGAACTTCGCGGTCGGCGACGTCGAGAAGGCCGTCGACGCGCTCACCGAGCGCGGAATTCGGTTCCTGCAATACGACGGATTCGATCAGGACGACAAGGGAATCATGCGCGGCAACGGTCCGGACATCGCCTGGTTCACCGACCCGGCAGGCAACGTGCTGTCGGTGCTCGCGGAATCCTGACCGTCCGGCTCAGCGGCCGTGATCGTCGTCTTCAGCCAGGTGCCGTCGAACCACGTTGACGCGGCCGCAGCGAACGACGCCGGGGCGAGGCGGCCGCTGCCCGCCGGCACCGAGCCCGTCACCTCGACGCCCGTCACGGCGGGCAGGTCGTCCAGATTGCACCGCTCGGCAAGCCCGGGCTCTTCCGGCCACGACCCGATCACCGTGCCTGCACAGGCGACCCCGGCCGCCGCCAGTGCCCGGGTCGTGAGTTGGGTGTGATTGAGGGTGCCGAGTCCCGCCGCCGCGACCACCACGGCCGGTGCGCCGAGAGCGAGCGCGAGATCGAGCAGCGTGAAACCCTCGGCACCCATCCGAACCAGCAGCCCGCCCGCGCCCTCCACCAGGACCAGATCGTGCCGGTCGGCGAGGGCTCGGACCGTCTCGACGACGTCTTCGCACCGCAGCATCGGCAGGCCGCTGCGCCGGGCGGCGGTGTCGGGGGCCAGCGGTTCGGGATAGCGGGCGAGTTCCACCACCGCGGTGACACCGGACAGCCGGGTCACCTCCGCCAGATCGCCCGGCTCTCCCGGCCCGACCCCGGTCTGCGCGGGCTTGCACACCGCGACGGACAGTCCGGCCTCGCGCGCGGCCGCCGCGAGCGCCGCCGTGACCACGGTCTTGCCGACGTCCGTCGACGTTCCGGTGACCATCAGGATGCTCATGCCGACGCTCCCGCCAGGACGTCGGTCAGCACGGTCTCGATCCGCGCCAGTTCGTCCTGATCGAGCGTGGCGCGGGCGGTGAGCCGCAGCCGCGACGTGCCCTCGGGTACCGACGGGGGCCGGAAGCAGCCGACGTGCAGACCCTGTTCGCGGCAGGCGGCCGCGGCGTCGAAGGCGCGTTGCGGGTCGCCGAGGATCACCGAGACCACGGCGGACTCGGGTGCCGCGGCGCCGGTGAACCGCGCGAGGTCCCAGGCCCGATCCAGGACGGCCTCGGCGCGGTGCGGTTCACGCCGCAGCACTGCGAGGGCGGCGCGGGCAGCACCGACGGCGGCCGGGGCCAGTCCGGTGTCGAAGATGAACGTGCGCGCGGCGTCGACGAGATGCGCGCGGACCTTCTCCGACGCCAGCACCACACCGCCCTGACTGGCCAGTGACTTCGACAGAGTGGCCGTGACGACGATGTCGGGTTCGCCCGCGAGCCCCACCTCGTGCACGAGTCCGCGGCCCCCTGCTCCGCGGACTCCGACTCCGTGGGCCTCGTCCACCACGAGAAACGCGCCGTACTCGCGGCACACGCGGTGCAGGTCGACGAGGGGCGCGAGGTCACCGTCCGCGCTGAACACCGAATCGGTGACGACCAGCGCCCGTTCCTCCGGCCGAGTGGCCAGTGCACTGCGGACGAAGTCGAGATCGGCGTGCGGCGCGACGGCCACCCGGGCCCGGGACAGCCGGCACGCGTCGACGAGCGACGCGTGACTGCCCGCGTCGGAGACGATCAGCGACCCGGCGCCGGACAGCGCGGTGACGGCACCGAGATTCGCGGTGTACCCGGAGGAGAACACCAGCCCGGCGCCGGCGCCGACGAACTCGGCGAGTTCCGATTCGAGCAGTTCGTGTTCGGTGGTCGATCCGGTAACCAGGCGCGAACCGGTGGCGCCGGCACCCCACCGACGGAGTGCGGCCATCGCGCCGTGCAGCACCTCGGGGTGCCGTACGAGCCCGAGGTAGTCGTTGGACGCCAGGTCGATGAGCGCGCTGCCCGGCGTGCGGGGACGCAGTTCGCGGCGCAGTCCCGCGGCGCGACGCTGCTCCTCGACGTCGTCGAGCCAGGTGGTGAAGGTGCGGTCGGTACTCACATTCGGCACCATACCCGAACTTGAACGGTGTTCAACCCGGGTGAGCCCGCTTTCCCTCCGATGGCTAGGGTCGAGATCGTGACCTCCCCGAGCCTGTCCGCCGACGACATCACCGCCCTCGACGCCTCGCTGCTCTGGCATCCGTACGGCGCCTTCCCCGCCTCGACCACCCCGCTCGTGGTGGCCGAGGCGAGCGGCACCCGCCTCACTCTCGCGGACGGACGCGAACTCGTCGACGGCATGAGTTCGTGGTGGGCGGCGGTCCACGGCTACCGGCATCCCGTTCTCGACGCGGCGGCGATCGCGCAACTCGGCCGGATGAGCCACGTGATGTTCGGCGGGCTGACCCACGAACCGGCCGCACGGCTCGCCCAGCTCCTCGTGGAGATCACCCCGGACGGACTCGACAAGGTGTTCCTCGCCGATTCCGGTTCGGTGTCCGTCGAGGTCGCGGTCAAGATGTGCCTGCAGTACTGGCGCAGTCGCGGCAGGCCGGAGCGGCACCGGCTGCTGACCTGGCGGGGCGGCTATCACGGCGACACCTTCGCCCCGATGAGCGTCTGCGACCCGGACGGCGGCATGCATTCCCTCTGGACGGACGTCCTGGCACGGCAGGTCTTCGCGGGACCGCCGCCGCGCGAATTCGACCCGCGGTACGTCGCGGAGTTCGAGCGTCTGGTGGCAGAGCACAACGACGAACTGGCGGCCGTCATCGTGGAGCCGGTGGTGCAGGGCGCCGGAGGGATGCGCTTCCACGACCCCCGGTACCTGGCGGAGCTGCGGCGGATCTGCGACGAGCACGGCCTCCTGCTGGTGTTCGACGAGATCGCGACCGGTTTCGGCCGCACCGGCGAACTGTTCGCCGCGGACCACGCCCGGGTCCGCCCCGACATCATGTGCGTCGGCAAGGCCCTCACCGGCGGGTATATGACCCTCGCCGCGACGCTCTGTTCCACCGACGTCGCCGAGACCATCAGCGCCGGCGACGCGGGCGGGCTCATGCACGGTCCCACGTTCATGGCGAACCCGCTCGCCTGCGCCGTCGCGGTGGCGTCGATCGAACTGCTGCGCTCGCGCGACTGGCAGGGCGAGGTCGCGGACGTGCGCCGCGGGCTCGAATCGGGTCTCGCACCGGCCCGGGAACTGCCCGGCGTCCGGGACGTCCGGGTGCTCGGCGCGATCGGCGTGATCGAACTCTCCGAGCCCGTCGACATGCGGGCCGCGACCGACGCCGCGGTGGCGGCCGGGGCCTGGTTGCGCCCCTTCCGCAACCTGATCTACGCGATGCCGCCCTACGTGTGCACCAGCGAGGACGTGCGGAAGATCACAACCGGAATGCTTGCTGCCGCACGGACCTCCACACCGGGCTGACGGTGCGCTCTCGTCGGGCTGAGAGCGACGCGAACGCGGGCTAGTGTTCTCGATATGGAAGCGAGCGAGTCGACCGGCACCACGCCCATTCCCGTGTGGCCCGGCAGCGCCTACCCACTGGGCGCCACCTACGACGGGGCAGGGACGAACTTCTCCTTGTTTTCCGAGGTCGCCGAGGCGGTCGATCTGTGCCTGATCGCGAAGGACGGCACGGAGACGCGGGTGCGCCTCGACGAGGTCGACGGCTACGTGTGGCACGCGTACCTGCCGACCGTCGTGCCCGGGCAGCGGTACGGGTACCGGATCCACGGCCCGTGGGATCCGTCGGCCGGGCACCGCTGCGACCCCAGCAAGCTGCTCCTCGACCCCTACGGCAAGGCGTTCGACGGCGAGTTCGACGGCGACCGGTCCCTGTTCTCCTACGACATCGACGCGTCCGCCGAGTCCGCCCCGGAGGAATCCGGCGACGAAGAATCCGGGGACGACGCCCTGATCGTCGACACGGACGACGACATCGAGGCGGAGGACGCCGCGGACGCACTCACAGTGGAAGCCGAGGAAGACTCGGCCCCGGGACTGCCCGGACACGATTCGCTCGGCCACACGATGACGACGGTCGTGATCAACCCGTTCTTCGACTGGGCCGCAGACCGCGCACCGAAACACCCCTACCACGACACGGTGATCTACGAGGCCCACGTCAAGGGCATGACGGCGACGCATCCCGGTGTGCCGGAAGAACTTCGCGGCACGTACGCGGGCCTCGCGCATCCGGTGATCATCGACCACCTCGTCGACCTCGGCGTCACCGCGATCGAACTGATGCCGGTGCATCAGTTCATGCACGATCAGACCCTGCTCGACAAGGGGCTGCGGAACTACTGGGGTTACAACACGTTCGGCTTCCTGGCCCCGCACACCGGGTATTCGTCGGCGGAGAAGCCGGGCGCCGCGGTGTCGGAGTTCAAGGCTATGGTCCGCTCGTTCCACGAGGCGGGCATCGAGGTGATCCTCGACGTGGTCTACAACCACACCGCCGAGGGCAACCATCTCGGTCCGACCATCTCGTTCCGCGGCATCGACAACGCCGCCTACTACCGGCTCGTCGACGGCGACGCCGAGCACTACATGGACTACACGGGCACGGGGAACAGCCTCAACGCCCGGCACCCGCACACGCTGCAGCTGATCATGGACTCGCTGCGGTACTGGGTCACCGAGATGCACGTCGACGGATTCCGGTTCGATCTCGCGTCGACGCTCGCCCGCGAACTGCACGACGTCGACCGGCTCTCCGCGTTCTTCGACCTCGTCCAGCAGGATCCGATCGTCAGCCAGGTCAAGCTCATCGCCGAACCCTGGGACATCGGCGAGGGCGGTTACCAAGTGGGCAACTTCCCCGGACTGTGGACGGAGTGGAACGGCAAGTACCGCGACACGGTCCGCGACTACTGGCGCGGCGAACCGGCGACGCTCGGCGAGTTCGCGTCCCGGCTCACCGGCTCCTCCGACCTCTACGAGGCCACCGGACGCCGCCCCGGCGCGAGCATCAACTTCGTCATCGCCCACGACGGGTTCACCCTGCACGACCTCGTGTCGTACAACGAGAAGCACAACGAAGCCAACGGCGAGGACAACAACGACGGCGAGAGCCACAACCGGTCCTGGAACTGCGGGGTCGAGGGCCCGACGGACGACCCGGAGATCCTCGATCTGCGCGGGCGGCAGAGCCGCAACATCCTGGCCACCCTTCTGCTCAGCCAGGGCACGCCGATGCTGGCGCACGGGGACGAGATGGGCCGCACCCAGCAGGGCAACAACAACGTGTACTGCCAGGACTCGGAACTGTCGTGGATGGACTGGTCGCTGGCCGACTCCAACGCCGACCTCGTCGAGTTCACCAAACGGGTGATCGCACTGCGGATGAAGAATCCGGTGTTCCGTCGCCGCCGGTTCTTCGAGGGCACCCCCATCCGCAGCGGTGACCAGACCCGCGACATCGCCTGGCTCACCCCGTCCGGTGAGGAGATGACCCCCGAAGACTGGGACAGCGGTTTCGGGAAGTCGCTCGCGGTGTTCCTCAACGGCGAGGGCATCCCCGAACCCAACCATCGCGGGGAGCGGGTGGTCGGCGACTCCTTCCTGCTGTGTTTCAACGCGCACGACGAGGAGATCGAGTTCTCCACGCCGAACTCCGATTACGCCGACGAGTGGGCGGTCGTGCTCGACACCGCCGTGCCGACGGGCGCGAAGGAAGCGGTGATCAAGGCGGGGAATTCGCTGCAGGTCGAGTCCCGGTCGCTGGTCGTGCTGCGCCGGACCGCCTGAGCCGGGGACGACGATGGCGATCACGGCGACCTACCGGCTGCAACTGCGCGGTGACTGCTTCACCCTGGCGGACGCCGCCGCCGCCGCCGACTACCTGGACGACTTGGGGATCTCGCACGTCTACCTGTCGCCGATCCTGACGGCCACCACCGGGTCGACCCACGGTTACGACGTCACCGACGCGACCCGGGTGTCCCCTGCCCTCGGTGGCCGGGAGGCGCTGGTCGCACTGGCGCGGGCGGTGCGGGCACGCGGGATGGGCATCGTCGTCGACCTCGTCCCCAACCATGTGGGCGTCGCACAGCCGCGTGAGAACGCCTGGTGGTGGGACGTTCTCACGCACGGTCGTGGCTCCGAGTACGCCGACTTCTTCGACATCGACTGGAGTGAGGACAACGGCGCGGGCGGACGGCTCGCGCTGCCCGTCCTCGGGTCGGACGCCGACCTCGAGTCGCTGACCGTCGACCGCTCGGGACCCGAGCCGCTGCTCGCGTTCTACGAGCACCGGTTCCCGATTGCCCCCGGCACGGACGCGACCGAGCCGATGGCGGTGCACGACGCGCAGTCGTACCGGTTGGTCCCGTGGAACTCCGGACTCATCGGGTACCGCCGATTCTTCGCGGTCAGCGAACTGGCCGGGATCCGTCAGGAAGACCCCCGCGTGTTCGAGGCCTCGCACCGCGAACTGCGGAGCTGGGTGACGGACGACTTGGTCGACGGCGTCCGCATCGACCATCCCGACGGGTTGTCCGACCCCGCCGGATACCTCGACCGGCTGCGGAATGTGATCGGCGCGGACCGCTGGCTCGTGATCGAGAAGATCCTCGGTCACTCCGAGCCGCTCGACGACCACCTGCCGATCGAGGGCACCACCGGCTACGACGCGCTGGCCGAACTCGGCGGCGTGTTCGTCGACCCGTCGGGTGCGCCCGCGCTCACCGCCCTGTCGGCGTCCCGCACCGGCGACCGGGGCGACGCAGCGTGGATCCACGAGCACGAAACCGCGATCAAGAAGGACGTCGCCGGCACCGGCCTCGCCCCGGAGGTCCGGCGCCTCGTCCGCGCGATCCGGGCGGAGACCGGCACCGACTGCGCCGATCCCGACCTGCGCGACGCCGTCGTGGACGTCGTCGCGGCGATGCCCGTGTACCGGTCCGACTACAGCCCGCTCGCCGGGCTCGCGACCCGCGTGATCGGTGACGCCGCGCGGCGCGAACCGCAACGAGCCGCGGCGCTGTCCGCCCTCGCCGCCGCCCTGATCGCCGGCGGTGAGGCGGCCACCCGCTTCCAGCAGGTCTGCGGCGCGGTGATGGCGAAATCCGTGGAGGACTGCCTGTTCTACCGCACGGCCCGGCTGGTGTCGTTGCAGGAGGTGGGCGGCAACCCCGCGAACGTCGGCGTCTTCCCCGCCGAGTTCCATCTCGCCGCGGCCGAGCGCGCACACCGGTGGCCGCGGGCGATGACGACGCTCTCGACGCACGACACCAAACGCGGCGAGGACGTCCGCGCCCGGATCGGCATCCTGTCGCAGGTGCCGGATCTGTGGGCCGAATGCGTCGACCAGTGGGAGCGCATCGCCCCCAGCCCCGATCCCGCCACCGGACTGTTCCTGTGGCAGAACCTGTTCGGCGTGTGGCCGGTCGACGGCCGCGCCGCGGGCGACGTGCCCGACTTCCGTGACCGCGTCCACGCGTACGCGGAGAAGGCCGTCCGGGAAGCCGGGACCCGGACGTCGTGGCACGCCGTGAACGAGGACTTCGAAACAGATCTCCACCGCTGGCTGGACACGGTGATCGACGGCACCGTCGGCAAGGCGCTCGGATCACTGTGCACACAACTGGCGCCGCACGCCTGGTCCGATGCGCTCGGCCAGAAGCTCCTCCAGCTGTGCGGGCCCGGGATCCCGGACGTGTACCAGGGCACGGAGCTGTGGGAGGACTCGCTCGTCGACCCCGACAATCGCCGCCCCGTCGATTACGACGTGCGGCGGACCGTGCTCGCGGGACTGGGCACCCCTCCGGTCGACCCGACGGGCGCGGCGAAGATGCACGTAGTGCGAACAGCCCTGCGCCTGCGCCGGGACCGTCCGGACAGCTTCGTGGGCGGCACCTATGCGCCGGTCTTCGCATCGGGGACCGCGGCCGAACACCTGATCGGATTCGCCCGCGGATCCCAGGGGTCGGCGCCGGACGTCGTGGCCCTGGCCACCCGGCACAGCGTGGGTGTGGAGCAACGCGGCTGGGACGACACCACCGTCACCCTCCGTGGCGGCACCTGGACCGACCTGCTCACCTCCCAGGTGTACCCCGGCGGCCCCGTCGACGCCGCCACCCTGTTCGCCCGCTACCCCGTTGTCCTCCTGACCCGTGAGTACTTCTCAACCGCCCGCGGTTGAGAAGTACTCACGGGGGTACTGGCTGTTGTATGCGACGTGTAGTTGCCCGCGCGTACGGAGGGCCCGAGGTCCTCGCGGTGGTCGACGCCGAGCCGGCGGACCCCGCGCCGGGTGAGGTGGTGATCGACGTCCGCGCGATCGGGGTCAACCCGATCGACTACAAGCTGTACAGCGGCGCGTTCGGCGCCGATCCCGCCGTCTTGCCGATGCGGCTGGGCAGCGAAGCGGCGGGCGTCGTCGCGGAGGTGGGTGACGCCGCCACGGGACCGCGGGGCCCGATCGCGGTGGGCGACGAGGTGATCGCGTACCCGTTGTCGGAGGCGTATGCGGACCGGCTCGTGGTGTCCGGTGATTCGGTGGTCCCGAAACCGGCCTCGTTGCCGTGGAACGAGGCTGCCGGACTTCTCGCGGTGGGCGCCACGGCGGTCGACACTCTCGACACGGCGAACGTCGGCGCCGGCGACCTCCTGCTCGTGCACGGAGCGTCAGGCGGCGTCGGGTCGTTCGTCGTGCAGTTGGGGCGGGCCCGCGGCTCGACGATCATCGGCACGGCGCGCCCGGAGAACCACGACTACGTCCGGTCGCTGGGTGCCACCCCTGTGTCGTACGGCGACGGACTCGCCGACCGCATCCGCGTTCTGGCACCGGACGGGGTGGACGCCGTCGTCGACACCGCGGGCAGCGACGAGGCCATCGACGTGTCCGTGGACCTGGTGCGGGACCGGTCGCGGTTGGTGACGACCGTCCCCGGACCACGGCCGGTCGAGGCCGGGTTCCGGATCGTGGGGGCGCTGGGTCCGGAAGGCATGGAACCGCGGAAGCGGGCCCGCGCGTTCCTCGTCGACCTCGCGGGCAACGGCGACGTGCGGGTGCGGGTCGCGCGCACCTACGCGCTGTCGGAGGTCGCGCGCGCTCACGCCGATCTCCGAAAGCCGCACGCGGCGGGCAAATTCATCCTGCTGCCCTAGGCGGGGATTTCGGCCGTCAGTGGAGCAGACTCGCCCGGATGGTCGCTTTCACCCAGTTCCGGTAGTCGTCGACATCCCACCCGCACTGCCTGCGCAGCAGCGAATACACCTGTGGCGACACGACCGTGAACAGCACGTCGGCGGCCCGCTGGACAGAGATCTCGGGGCGCAGCAGTTCGTGCGCGGCGAGTCCCTCGGCAAGGGTCATCGCGTTCTCGGCGGAGGCCCGCGCCGCCTCGTCGGCGAACCGCCGCATGTCCTCGTCCGCGCCCGAGGATTCGATCGATGTCGCCATCAGGGTTCCGGCCCGCTCCAGGACGTCGGTGCTGTACGCGACCATCTGTTCGAGGATCCGCTCCACCGGGTCGCCGTCCCGGGGTGTGCGGGCAGCAGGCGCGGCGTCGGTCTCGCCCTGGATCGCCGCGTGCAGTGCCTCGTGGAACAGTTCCGCCTTGCCGCCCGGGTACGCGGTGAACACCGTGCGAGTGGACACGCCGGCGGCCTCGGCCACGTTCCGCACCGTCGTGCTGACGTATCCGCGGTCGGCGAACAACCGGGCCGCGGCATCCCGGACGAGGATCCGGGTCCGGCGGGCCGATTCCGCGCGGAGCGGCGAAGAGTACGGCCTCTTGGCGGAGTCGGGCACGGTCTCACGATAGACGCATTCGATTCATCAATCGTGCAACCAATGCGGCACGGCGATCCGCCACGCCGCGGCCAGGCGAAACGCCCGATTCCTACGACTTCGGGTGCTCCACCCAGGCATCGGATCCGGGAAACACGAGGGCCTCGTGACCGTCGTCGTACCGGACGAGATAGGGCGGTTCGCCGTTCTCGCCGTGTACCTCCACGACCTCGGCGGTCGTCTCGTGCACTCCGACCACCCGCCCCTGAACGTGCAACCGGTCTCCCACTGCTACGTGCATGACTGCTCCTCGCGACGTTCGAGTCCGTACTCTCAGCTTGCTACTTCCGGATGCGGGGCGAAAGGGCCGACTCGCCGCCATCTCCGCCGCGGTGTGCCATCGTGGGGACATGGCTACCTATCGATACCTCGACAAAGACCGTAACGTGCTCGAGGAGCAGGACTTCGGCACCGTGCAGGACGCCGAGGAACACCGGTTGTCGGTTCTCGGCGCCGAGATCATCGAGGAGGTCGAGGACGCCGGCACGCCCGAGAGCTGACTGTCCTGCGCGGCCCGCCCGGTCCAGGCATGCTGATCGGGTGCACACATTCGAGGTATGGGCCCCGATCCCGACGTCGGTTTCCGTGGAGGTCGACGGCCGCCGACACGACATGACCCCGTCACCGGACGGCTGGTGGCGGGCCGACGCCCCGGCCTCTCAGGACTCCCGGTACGCGTTCCTCCTCGACGACAGCGACACCCCGCTCCCCGACCCCCGGTCGCCGCGCCAGCCCGACGGAGTGCACGGCGCGTCCCAGCTCCACACCCTCGACGAGAGCCTCTGGACCGACTCGCAGTGGACCGGGCGGCAGCTCGCCGGTTCCGTCGTCTACGAATTGCACGTCGGCACGTTCACCCCGGAGGGCACGTTCGCCGCTGCGGTCGGCAGGCTCGACCATCTCGTCGAACTCGGCGTCGATTTCGTGGAACTGATGCCCGTCAACGGGTTCAACGGAACCCACAACTGGGGGTATGACGGCGTTCTCTGGTACACGGTGCACGAGGGCTACGGCGGACCGGACGGGCTGCAGGCCCTCGTCGACGCGTGCCACGCCCGCGGTCTCGGCGTGGTCCTCGACGCCGTCTACAACCACCTCGGACCCTCGGGGAACTACCTCGACCGATACGGCCCGTACCTGGCGCAGGGCGCCAACACCTGGGGCCGCAGCATCAACCTCGACGGACCGGACAGCGGCGAGGTGCGCCGCTACATCATCGGCAACGCGCTGCGGTGGTTCCGCGAGTTCCACATCGACGCGCTGCGCCTCGACGCCGTCCACGCGCTCGTCGACCACACCGCCACCCACCTTCTCGAGGATCTGGCCATCGAGACCCGCCGGCTGTCCGCGCACCTGAGGCGGCCGCTGACGCTCATCGCCGAGAGCGACCTCAACGATCCGCGGCTGATCACGTCGCGGTCGGCGGGCGGCTACGGCCTCGACGCCCAGTGGGACGACGACGTGCATCACGCCATCCACGCGGCGGTCTCGGGCGAGAGGCAGGGCTATTACGGAGATTTCGGTTCGATGGCCTGCCTCGCGGACACATTGCGCCAGGGGTGGTTCCACGCGGGCACGTTCTCGACGTTCCGGGGTCGCACCCACGGCAGACCGCTGGACACCCGGCGGATCCCGGCCAGTTCCCTGGTCACGTACACGTGCACCCACGATCAGATCGGCAACCGGGCGACCGGCGACCGCCCCGGCACGTATCTCGACGACGGGCAGCTCGCCGTGAAGGCGGCGCTCGTGCTCTGCTCGCCGTTCACGCCGATGCTGTTCATGGGCGAGGAGTGGGGCGCGAGCACCCCGTTCCAGTTCTTCACCTCGCACCCGGAGCCGGAACTCGCGAAGGCCACGGCGGAGGGGCGCAAGGCCGAGTTCGCGGAGCACGGCTGGAGCACGGACGACGTTCCCGACCCACAGGACCCGGAGACGTTCGAGCGGTCCAAGCTCGACTGGGACGAACTGGCCCGCGAACCGCATGCCCGGCTGCTGGACTGCTACCGCTCGCTGCTGCGGCTTCGCCGGGAGCGCGCCGAGCTGACGGACCCGTGGCTCGCGAATCTGTCCGTCGACTACGACGAGGAAGAGCAGTGGATCGTGGTGCACCGCGGCGCACTTCGTCTCGCCTGCAACCTGGGTGCCGAACCGGTGACCGTCCCGGTCGGCGGCTCCCCCGTGCTGTGGTGGGAGCCGCCGACGCAGGACCGGACCGCCTCGGCGACGGAGCTACCGGGTCATTCGTTCGTGGTGCTCGACAGCTCGCCCTGACGGTCGCGCAGCATCCGCAGCACGAGGATCGCGGTCGCGAACAGGATCACGGCGGTCGCGCCCGCGGCGACGTGCATGCCGTCGACGAACGCCGACTGCGCGGATTCGAGGAAGACCGCCCGCGCCGCCTCGGGGAGTTGCTGGGCCTCCGCGACCGCGGCACCGAGCGTGCCCTGGGCGGGCTCGACCTGTTCCGGTGGCAGCATCGACGTGTCCAGGCCGTTCCGGAAGATCGCCATGACGACGCTGCCGAGCACGGCGACGCCGAGCGCGATGCCGAGTTCGTAGGCGGTCTCGGACACCGCGGAGGCGGCGCCGGCCCGTTCGGGTTCGACGGCGCTCACCACGAGGTCGGACGTCAGCGTCAGCGCGATACCGACGCCGGCTCCGGCGAGACCGAAGCCGACCACGAACATCGTCGGGGCGCCGTCCACGCCGAGCGTGAGCATCAGTGCCGCACCCACACCCGCGACGGCGAGGCCGCCGCCGAGCACGTGCGACGTGGCCCACCGGCGCACCATCCAGGCCGCCGCGAGCGCGGTGACCGCGCTCATCAGCATGCCGGGCAGCATCAGCACACCCGATTCGAACGCGGTGTTGCCGAGCACCAACTGCAGGTACTGCGACCCGAAGAACAGCACACCGGCGAGCGCGAAGATGGACAGCAGGTTGGTGAGGACGGCGGTCGAGAACGCCGGCTTCGCGAACAGGCCGATGTCGATCATCGGGTCCTGCATCGACTTCTGCCTGCGCACGAACACCACACCCGACACGACGCCGACGAGACCGACGACGAGGAGCACCGGGTCGACGCCGTGCACCACGGTCTCCTTGACCGCGTACACCAGCGGCAGCATCGTGGTCATCGACAGCGCCGCACTGAGCAGGTCGAACCGTCCCGGCGCAGGGTCCTTCGACTCGGGGATCACGAGTGGTCCCACGGCGATCAGCACCAGCATCACCGGGATGTTGATCAGGAACACCGAGCCCCACCAGAAGTGCTCGAGCAGCCAGCCGCCGATCAGCGGGCCCGCCGCGGTGCCGCCACCGGCCATCGCGCCCCACACACCGATGGCGAGGGTCCGCTGGCGCGGGTCGACGAAGATCGTGCGGATCAGGCCGAGGGTCGCGGGCATCAGCGTGGCACCCGAGATTCCCTGCAGCACACGGGCCGCGATGAGCATCTCGGGTGTCGGCGCCCACGCCGCGATGAGCGAGGCGATACCGAATCCGGCGGCGCCGATCAGCAGTAGCCGGCGCCGCCCGATCCGGTCGCCGAGCGTGCCCATGGTGATGAGCAGTCCGGCGAGGACGAAGGAGTAGACGTCGATGATCCACAGCAGTTGCGTGCTGCTGGGCTCGAGGTCGGCGCTGATGAACGGCAGTGCGAGGTCGAGCACCGTGCCGTCGACGGCGATCAGGAGGACGGCGAAGGCCAGGACGACCAATCCGAGCCAGTCTCGGCGTGATGCGGAGGAATGACCTGGCGCGCCGTAGGCGTCGTTGATCCCGCGATCCGTGGAGACAGACATTTATCTTCCTGCGACTTTCCGATTCGGGGCCGGCACCGTGATGAACCGTCCGGCCGGTACAGTTTCGTTACATTACCGTGAACCGTCCGGACGGTAAAGTTATTTCCCGGGTACAGTCCCTCTCCATGGCTGCCGGTACGCGCGATCGAATACTCGACGCCCTCGAGAAGCTGCTGCTCGACGTGGGGATAGCCCAGGTGACCCTCGAAGCCGTCGCGGCGGAGGCCGGGGTGTCCAAAGGCGGACTGCTCTATCACTTCCCCAGCAAGGAAGCGCTCCTCGCCGCCATGGTGCGCCGGCTCGGCGAGCGGGCCGACGCCCAACTCGCCGACGCCGTGTCCGGGGGCACCCCGATGTCCGAGTGGTATCTGCAGGTCCCCGACGCGAGCACCGCGGAGGAACTCGCCCTCTACCGTTCGACCATCGCCGCTCTACGAAGCGTCGACGGTCAGCACGACGAGATCCAGAAGGCCGTCACCGACGTCATGCGCAGCTGGGACGAGGGCCTGCAGGACGAGATCGACGACCCCGTGCAGGCCGAGATCGTGCGCCTCGTCGGCGACGGCATCTACCTGGCCGCGCTGCTCAGGCTTCCCATGCCCGAGCCCGAGCTGTACAAGAAGGTCGTCGCGCGGCTGCTGCAGAAGTAGCGGCTCAGGTGAGGTAGCGGTACGCAGGGCTTCCCGGCTCCAGGCGTTCCACCTGCATCCGGGACTGCTCCATCCGCTCGAGCAGCTCGCCGAGCCCCTCCGCCTTGCCGAGTTCGATACCCACCAGGGCGGCGCCGGTCTCCCGGTTGTTCCGCTTCACGTACTCGAACAGGGTGATGTCGTCCTCGGGGCCGAGCACCTCGTCCAGGAATCGGCGCAGCGCGCCCGGCTCCTGCGGGAAGTCCACGAGGAAGTAGTGCTTGAGACCGAGATTCACCAGCGAGCGTTCCAGGATCTCCCCGTACCGCGAGACGTCGTTGTTACCGCCCGAGATCAGGCACACCACCGTGGACCCCGGCTCGAACGTGATGTTCGCGAGCGCCGCCACCGACAGCGCGCCCGCCGGCTCGGCGATGATGCCCTCGTTCTGGTACAGCTCGAGCATCGCGGTGCACAGCGCACCCTCGTCGAGGTTGGTCATCACGAACGTCTCCGGATCGAGCCGGATCGTGGACGACCGATCGGCCTGGCCCAGCGACGTGTGCGTCACCACCTCGGCGCCCAGGGCGGAGACCACGGCGTACGGCAGGTCGCCGACCCGCTTCACCGACGCGCCGTCGACGAACGGGTCGATCTCCGTCAACGTCACGGGACCACCGGCCACCAGGGCCGCCGTCATCGACGCCGCCCCTGTCGGCTCCACGCCGACGATGGCCGCGCGCGGTGCGTGCGCGTGCAGATAGGTCGCGATCCCGGCGATGCACCCGCCGCCGCCGACCGGGACCAGGACGGAATCGGGGGCCACGCCCAGCTGGGCGAGGATCTCGGCGGCGATGGTGCCCTGACCGGCCGCGGTCCGCGCGTCGTCGAACGGTGCCACCATCGTCGCGCCCGTCCGCCGCACGTCGGCGGCGGCGGCAGCGGCGGCGGCGTCGTACGTCTCCCCCGTCAGGATCAGCTCGACGAACTCGCCGCCGTGCGCACGGATGCGATCACGCTTCTGCTTGGGGGTGTTCGACGGGACGTAGATGCGGCCGGTGATTTCCATTGTCCGGCAGGCGAACGCGACGCCCTGCGCATGGTTACCGGCGCTGGCCGTCACGACGCCGGCGGCACGCTCGTCCGCGTCGAGCTGGGCCATGAGGTTGTAGGCGCCGCGGAGTTTGTAGGAGCGGACGACCTGCAGGTCTTCTCGCTTGAGGTAGACGTTCGCGCCGGTCAACGCGGACAGGCGTTCGCTCCACTGCAGTGGAGTCGCGTCGATCACGTGGGAAATTCGCTCGATGGCCGCGTCGATGTCGCCCACTGTCAGGGGCGAGGTGAGGTTCTGGGCTGCGGTATCGGGCGATGTGGACACCCGGATATGTTCCCACTCTCGAGCCATGGGATACCAGCCGGGTTCAGCCGCGCGGATCGAACTGGGACGGTCGCGGCACGTTCCGGACGTTCGACTTCGCCATTTTCACGGCCTCACCGACGCCCCCGTTCATCACCATCTTCGACAACGCCAACGCGAAACCGGTGAGCTGCCCACCCGTGATGGTCGGTGGCAGCGACAACGCCAGCGGGTCGGTGACGAGATCGACGAGCGCCGGTCCGTCGTGATCGAACGCCTGCCGCAGACCCGATTCGATGTCGGCCGGATCCTCGATCCGGCGGGCGAAGATGCCCAGCGCGGACGCCACCGCCGAATAGTCGACGGGCGCGACGTCGACCCCGAAATCCGGCAGCCCGTCCACCAGCATCTCCAGCTTGACCATGCCGAGCGTGGAATTGTCGAACACCACGATCTTGATCGGGAGCCGGTACATCGCGACCGTCACCAGTTCCCCGAGCAGCATCGACAGCCCGCCGTCGCCCGACACGGACACCACCTGCCTGCCGGGCGCGCACACCTGGGCGCCGATCGCGTGGGGCAGGGCGTTCGCCATCGATCCGTGCAGGGCCGAGGACAGGAACCGTCGTGCGCCGTTCGGCGTCAGGTAGCGCGCGGTCCACACGTTCGACATTCCCGTGTCCGTGGTGAAGATCGCGTCCTCGGCGGCGACGTCGTCGAGTATCGACGCCGCGTATTCGGGATGGATCGGGACGCGCTGCCCGGCCGGTTTGGTGTACGCGCCGACCACCTTGTTCATCAACGTCCGGTGCTTCTCGAGCATGTCGCCCAGGAATCGGCGGTCGTCCTTCCGGCGGACCAGCGGGGCGAGCGCACGCAACGTGCTCGCCACGTCTCCGTGCACGGCCAGGTCGACGTTCGTTCGCCGGCCGATTCGCTGTGCAGCCCAATCGATCTGCGCGGTGCGGACACCGTCGGGCAGGAACTGGTTGTACGGGAAGTCCGTTCCGACGAGCAGCAGGAGGTCGGCGCCGTGCATCCCGTCGTGCGCCGCCCCGTACCCCAGCAGTCCCGTCATCCCGACGTCGAACGGGTTGTCGTACTGGATCCATTCCTTGCCGCGGAGGGTGTGACCGATCGGCGCGCCGATCGTGTCGGCCAGACCCAGCAACTCCTCGCGTGCCTCGCGCACCCCTTCACCGGCGAAGATCGCAACCTTCCCCGCCGCGTTCACGGCGTCCGCGAGCGCCTGCACGTCGGACTGGTCGGGCACGATCGCCGGCGCACCGGTGCGCGGCACCGACGGCGCCCGCCCCTCGGCGGGGCGGTCCGCGATGTCGCCCGGCAGGGTGATCACCGCGACACCGGACAGCGCGGTCGCGTGCGCGATGGCCGACGCCATGACGCGCGGGGCCTGGGCGGGAGTGCCGATCAGCTCCGCGTACCGGGAGCACTCGACGAACAGCCGGTCCGGGTGGGTCTCCTGGAAGTAGCCCAGACCGATCTGCTCGCTCGGAATCTGCGCCGCGATCGCAAGCACCGGCGCACCCGAACGGTCCGCGTCGTAGAGACCGTTGATCAGGTGCAGATTGCCGGGGCCACACGAGCCGGCGCAGACCGCCAGCTTTCCGGTGACCTGCGCCTCCGCGGCGGCGGCGAAGGCGGCGGCCTCCTCGTGCCGGACGTGGATCCAGTCGATGCCGCCGTTCTCCGCTCCGCCCGACCGCCGGACCGCGTCGACGACGGGATTGAGGCTGTCGCCCACGATTCCGTAGATCCGCCGGACGCCGGCATCCTGGAGTTGACGTACAAGCTGATCGGCAACGGTTTTCGCTCTCATCGGGCCTCCGGTCGGGACGGTCGAGCGGCGAACGACAGCGGCGGTGCGGCGGTCAGGCGGATTCGAGCACGAACACCGGGATCTCCCGATCGGTCTTCTTCTGGTACTCGGCGTAGTCCGGGAATGCGGCGACGGCGCGGTCCCACCACGTGGCCTTCTCGTCGCCCGTGACCTCACGGGCCACCATGTCCTGTGTGGTCGAGCCGTCGCGGAGTTCGACGTGCGGTTCGGCCTTCACGTTGTAGTACCAGACCGGGTTCTTGGGGGCGCCGCCGAGCGAAGCGACGATCGCGTACGTCCCGTCGTGTTCGACGCGCATCAACGGCGTCTTGCGGAGTTTGCCGGATTTCGCGCCGCGCGTGGTCAGCAGGACGACGGGCCTGCCGCCCAGCGTCGTGCCCTCGGCCCCGTCGGTGGATTCCATCAATTCGGCCTGATCTGCTGCCCATTTGGACGGACTGGGCTCGTATTCACCTGTGAGTGGCATGCGTCCAGTCAACACCTGATCCGCGAGGACGCGCCACCGATTCCGGCGAACGAGCGGACATGCGAGAAACCACATCCGTTTGTTCGTTGCGCCGAACTCCGGGTTCCGAGTACCCTGATCGCACGCGGGGACGTCCGCGTCCCCGACCTGCTCCAGCGAGGTGACCTGCGATGACGACACACGACGCTGGGATGCGCCGCGATGTGCACCGCAGCCCCGCCCGGACCGTCGATCTCGCCGGCACCGAGTGGCCCCTGTACAAGCTGGAGGCCCTGGCAGTCGCCCTGCTGGTCTTCGTCACGATCCTCGTCGTCACCCAGACGCTGCAGGCGGCCGTTCTCACCGCCGCCGCGGCCGCCGTCGTGGTGTGGTGGGCGCGGCGGCTCTTCCAACCGCGCCCCTGACCGTCACACGGACAGGCAACTCGGGCCGAGCAGCGCCTTGAGGTCGCCCATCAACGCCGACGACGGTTCCACCCGGAGCACGTCGTCCACCTTCCACAACGTGACCTCGGTGCCGCCGATCAACCGCACGTGCACGTCCGAGGTGCCCGGATGGCGGGTGAGCACCTGGCGCAGCGCGCCGAGCTTGTCCTTGGTGCACTGACGCAGCGGCAGACTGACCGCCAGCGGCTTCGCGACCCCCACCGCCGAGAGGTCCGGCACCGCAAGGTCGTTCGCGATCAGCGAGATCCGGTCGTCGCGGATCGACACGCGCGCCTTGACGAGCACCACGGAGTCTTCGGTGACGTCCATCCCGTACACCGAGTAGGCCTGCGGGAAGAACAGCACCTCGATACCACCGGTCAGGTCCTCGAGCTGAGCGGACGCCCAGGTGAGGCCGTTCTTGTTGATCCGCCGGTTCACCGACGCGAGGATGCCGCCGACGGTGACCTGGGTGCCGTCCTTGATGTCGCCTTCGAGGATCGTCGGGATCGCGGTGTCGGACTGCGCCGACAGCACGTGCTCGACCCCGTTGAGCGGGTGCCCGGACACGTACAGCCCCAGCATCTCCCGTTCCAGCGCCAACCGGTGCTTGGAGTCCCACTCCTCCTCGGGGATCTTCACGTTGAACACCGAGGCGATCGACTCGTCGGCGTCGTCGCCGCCGAACAGGTCGAACTGACCGATCGCCTCCGCCTTCTTGGTGCCCATCACCGCGTCGATGGCGTCGGCGTGGACGAGCATGAGCCCCTTGCGCGGGTGGCCCAGTGAGTCGAATCCGCCTGCCTTGATCAGCGATTCGGTGACCTTCTTGGAGCAGGCGGCGGCATCGATCTTGTTGAGGTAGTCGGAGAAGTCGACGAACTTGGACTTCTCCTTGCGCGCCTTGATGATCGAGCCGACCACGTTGGCACCGACGTTGCGGACGGCGCCCATGCCGAACCGGATGTCCTCGCCGACGGAGGCGAAGTTGACCTCCGATTCGTTGACGTCCGGCGGCAGCACCGTGATGCCCATCTTGCGGCAGTCCGCGAGGTAGACGGCCGCCTTGTCCTTGTCGTCACCGACCGAGGTGAGCAGACCGGCCATGTACTCGGCCGGATAGTTGGCCTTGAGATACCCGGTCCAGAACGACACCAGGCCGTATCCGGCGGCGTGCGACTTGTTGAACGCGTATCCGGCGAACGGGAGGATGGTGTCCCACAACGCCTTGATGGCGGGCTCGGAGAATTCGTTGGCGAGCATGCCCTCGCGGAAACCGGCGTACGCCTCCTCCAGCACCGAGAGCTTCTTCTTACCCATGGCGCGGCGGAGGATGTCGGCCTGTCCGAGCGAGTACCCGGCCACCTTCTGCGCGATCTGCATGATCTGCTCCTGATAGACGATCAGGCCGTACGTGTCGGCCAGGATCTCCTTCAGGGGCTCCTCGAGTTCCGGGTGGATGGGTTTGACCTCTTGCCGCCCGTTCTTGCGGTCGGCGTAGTCGTTGTGCGCGTTCATGCCCATCGGACCGGGCCGGTACAGCGCGAGCACCGCGACGATGTCCTCGAAGCCGGTGGGCTGCATGCGGCGCAGCAGGTCGCGCATCGCGCTGCCGTCGAGCTGGAACACGCCGAGAGTGTCGCCGCGCGAAAGGAGTTCGTACGTGGCCGTGTCGTCGAGCTCGAGGGTGTCGAGATCGAGTTCGATTCCCCGGTTCGCCTTGATGTTGTCGATGGCGTCACCGATGACGGTGAGGTTCCGCAGTCCGAGGAAGTCCATCTTCAGCAGGCCGATGGCCTCGCACGACGGGTAGTCCCAGCCGGTGATGATGGCGCCGTCCTGGGCCCGCTTCCACACGGGAATCGCGTCCATCAGCGGTTCGGACGACATGATCACCGCGCAGGCGTGGACGCCGGCGTTGCGGATCAGGCCCTCGAGCCCCTTGGCCGTCTGGTAGATCTTCGCGACGTCCGGGTTGGAGTCGATGAGGGCGCGAACCTCCACCGCTTCCTTGTAGCGCTCGTGGTTCGGGTCCGTGATACCGGACACCGAGATGTCCTTGGCCATGATCGGCGGCGGCAGCGCCTTGGTGATCTGGTCGGCGATCGCGAAACCGGGCTGACCGAACTGGACTCGGGCGGAGTCCTTGATGGCCGCCTTCGTCTTGATGGTGCCGAACGTGATGACCTGCGCGACGCGGTCGCTGCCCCACTTGTCCGTCGCGTAGCGCACCATCTCGCCGCGACGGCGGTCGTCGAAGTCGATATCGATATCGGGCATGGACACGCGCTCGGGGTTCAGGAACCGCTCGAACAGCAGGCCGTGCGGAATGGGGTCGATGTTGGTGATGCCCATCGCGTAGGCGACGAGCGAACCGGCGGCCGAGCCTCGGCCGGGGCCGACCCGGATGCCGACCTCACGCGCATGGTTGATGAGGTCACCGACGACGAGGAAGTAGGCGGGGAAACCCATTTCGAGGATGACGCCGATCTCGTAGTCGGCGCGGGCCAGGTACTCCTCGGGCGGTCCGCTCGGGAACCGGCGGTCCAGCCCGCGCATGACCTCCTTGCGCAACCAGGTGCCCTGGGTTTCGCCCTCGGGGACCGGGAAGATCGGCATCCGGTCGTGGTGCGCCCACACGTCGTCGTACGACTGGACGCGCTCGGCGATGAGGAGGGTGTTGTCGCACGCTCCGGGGACCTGGTCGTCCCACAGGGCCCGCATCTCCGCGGCGGACTTGAGGAAGTAGCCGTCACCGTCGAACTTGAACCGGGTGGGGTCGGACAGCGTCTTGCCGGTCTGGATGCAGAGGAGCGCCTCGTGGTTCTCGGCGGCGTCCTTCGTGACGTAGTGGCAGTCGTTGGTGGCGAGCGGCGGGATTCCGAGCGTCTTGCTGATCTCGAGGAGGCCCTCCCGCACGCGTCGCTCGATCGACAGGCCGTGGTCCATCAGCTCGAGGAAGAAGTTGTCCTTGCCCCAGATCTCCTGCCACTTGGCGGCCGCCTCGAGCGCCTCGCGGTCGTGGCCGAGTCGGAGCCGGGTCTGGATCTCGCCGGACGGGCAGCCCGTGGTCGCGATGATGCCCTCGTGGTGGGTGGCGATGAGTTCTTCGTCCATGCGCGCCCACTTGCCGAGCTGACCCTCGATCGACGCGAGCGAGGACAGCTTGAACAGGTTCCGCAGACCGGTCGCGTTCTCCGCCACCATCGTCATGTGGGTGTACGCACCGCTACCGGAGACGTCGTCGGACTTCTGGCTGCGGTCGCCCCACAGCACACGCTTGGTGTTGAAGCGGGACTCGGGCGCGACGTACGCCTCGATGCCGATGATCGGCTTGATGCCCTGCTTCTTCGCCACGTTGTAGAACTCGCTGGCGCCGTACATGTTGCCGTGGTCGGTCATGCCCACCGCCGACATCTCCAGCCGCTCGGCCTCTTCGAACAGGGGGCCGACCTTGGCCGCACCGTCGAGCATCGAGTACTCGGTGTGATTGTGCAGATGTACGAACGAGTCAGCCACGTGCGCCTCTCTGAAGGTCTGGGAGCCTCACGAGTGTAGGCCCTCGGACCGACAGCTCCGGTCGCCGACGGCGGGTGTCGGCGAAGTCGTGACGCGAGTTACGGGACGGGCGCCTGGGACGGGTCGGGATTGCGGCGCTCGCGCCGGACCCGTACCAGCGCATCGGTACTGAAGATCGCGAGCGCCACCCAGATCAGGGCGAAGCCGATCCACCGCGACGCGGGCATGTCCTCGTGGAGAACGGCGACGCCCCACGCCATCTGCAGCGCCGGTGTCAGGTACTGCAGCATGCCGAGTGTGCGCAGCGGCACCCGTTGCGCCGCCGCGCCGAACAGCAGCAGCGGCAGTGCGGTCACCGGGCCTGCGGCCATCAGCAGCAGGGTGTGCCCGAGTCCGAACCCCAGGAACGTGCCTGCTCCGGTGACGGCGAGGAATACGAGGTAGCCGACCGCGACGGGTGCGGCCACGATGCCCTCGGCGGTGAGGCTCGTCCGCGGGTCGAGCGGCATCACCTTCTTGCACAGCCCGTACAGCGCGAACGAGGCGGCCAGAGTGAGCGCGATGTACGGCGGATGCCCGTAGTCGACGGTGATCACGATCACCGCGACCGCCGCGAGGGCGAGCGCCACGATCTGCGCGGGGACGAGCCGCTCCCGGAAGATCACGACGCCCAGGAGCACGCTCACCAGCGGGTTGATGAAATACCCGAGCGCCGTCTCGACCACCCGGTCCGAGGTGACCCCGTAGATGTAGGTTCCCCAGTTCACGGCGATGGCCGTCGAGGCGGCCGCGACCAGCAACCACGTCCGCGCGCTCAGCCCGCGCAGCGAGCGGAGCCGGCCCGAGACCGCGAGCACGACGAACATGAGCCCGAGCGTCCACACCACCCGATGCGCGAGGATCTCCACCGATCCGGCCGGACCGAGCAGACCGAAGAACGCCGGGAACGCGCCCCACAGCACGTAAGCGCCGACTCCGCAGGCGGCGCCCACGGTCTCCGCCTGCCGCGCCTTCACGAACCGCTCCCCGGGACGACCCCGTCGTCGGGGCCGGGCGCGACGGTCAGGGTCTGCTCAGGCAGCAGCGGGCGCACCGCGAACCGTCCGGCCACGGCGTCGGCGCCGAGCGCCTCGACCGCCCGGACATCCGGTGCAGACCGCAGCGCGACCAGGGCGTCGTGATCTCCGCGGACGACGACGCCGATCACGCACGCGCAGTTCCGGGCGAGTTCCGCCGACGTGGCGGCCGCAATCTGCGCCTGGCGCTCCGTTTCGCCCGTCATCGCCTGGGCGCGGCCGGCGGCCAGGACGCTCGCCCGGGCGAGGGCCGCGTCGCCCGCCGCGACCGACACGGGCACGAGAGGGGTCTGCACCCGGTCGAGGGACACGCGGAAGAGCACCTGCGACACCCGGGTGCCGGACGCGGCGTCCCGGACGGCCTCGGTGGTCACCGGACGCGTGAACGAGACCAGCGCCCAGTGCGCGTCGCGACCGTCCGCGCCGTCGAGCGACCGGTCCGCCCGGGCGAGGTAGTCGGCCACCACTTCCCCGCTGTCCGGGCCCAGCGTGTCCGTCGACACGGGCGCGCGCCGAACGGGGTTCAGTGCCCCGAGCACGACCGTCACCGCGATCAGGACGACGGCGGTGAGCACCGCCGGCACCGCGGGACCGCTGGGGCGCGGGAGCCGCACCTCAGCTCGCCCGCAGAACCCCGAGAGCGTCCTCGAGATCCTTCGGGTACTTGGACGTGATCTCGACCCACCGCCCGTCCGCGGGATGCGCGAAACCGAGCGACCGGGCGTGCAGCCACTGACGCTCCAGCCCGAGGCGTTCCGCCAGCCGCGGATCGGCCCCGTACGTGAGGTCACCGCAGCACGGGTGCCGCAGCGCGGCGAAGTGGACGCGGATCTGATGGGTCCGGCCCGTTTCCAGGTGGATGTCCAGCAGGCTCGCCGCCTGGAACGCCTCGACCGTGTCGTAATGGGTGATGCTGGGTTTACCGTCCGCGGTGACGGCGAACTTCCAGTCGTTGCTGCGGTGCCTGCCGATCGGCGCGTCGATGGTTCCGCTGCTCGGATCCGGGTGGCCCTGCACCAGCGCGTGGTACCGCTTGTCGATGGTCCGCTGCTTGAACGCGCGCTTGAGCAGTGTGTAGGCGCGCTCCGACGTGGCCACCACCATCACTCCGGACGTGCCGACGTCCAGCCGGTGCACGATGCCCTGGCGCTCGTGCGCGCCGGACGTCGAGATCCGGAAACCGGCGGCGGCGAGGCCGCCGATCACCGTCGGACCGGTCCACCCCACGCTGGCGTGGGCCGCGACCCCGACGGGTTTGTCGACGGCGACCACGTCGTCGTCGGCGTACAGGATCTCCATGCCCTCGACGGGCTCCGCCTCGATGGTCAGCGGCCGCGGCGGTTCGGGCAGTTCCACCTCGAGCCAGGTGCCCGCGGACAGCCGGTCGGACTTGCCGACGGGCGCGCCGTCGACGAGCACCGAGCCTTCCTCGGTGAGCTGCGCGACCGCGGTGCGCGACAGACCGAGCAGTCGAGCGAGGCCTGCGTCGACCCGCATCGCTTCGAGCCCGTCCGGGACCGGCATCGACCGTGTTTCCCTCACTTCTCTACCCCCTTGCGTGTTCCGTCCGGTTCCAGTCCCACCAGGGTGAGCACGACGAGCAGGATCGCACCGCACACGATCGCGGAGTCCGCCACGTTGAACACCGGCCACCAGCCGACGGAGACGAAATCGACGACGTGCCCCTGCATCACTCCGGGGGCCCGGAAGAACCGGTCGACGAGATTGCCGAGGGCGCCCCCGAGCACCAGCCCGAGACCGAGCGCCCACCACGGCGACCGCAGCGTCCGGCCGATGCGGACGACGCCGATCACCACACCCACGGCGACGAGGGTCAGCAGCCACGTCATGCCGGTGGCCATGGAGAACGCCGCGCCCGGGTTACGCACGAGCCGCAGCGAGACGACGTCCCCGATCAGCCAGACCGGGCGTCCGGGCTCGATGTTGGCGACGGCGAGGATCTTCGTCAGCAGGTCGGTCGCCAGGATCGCCCCCGCGATCGCGAACAGCAGCAGCCTGCGCTGATGCTTCGCCGGCCGGGGGGCTACGGCGCCGGATGTGTCACCGTCGTTCCGGTCTTCGGCGTCGGTCTCGTTCTCTGCCGTGGGGTCTTGACTCACCCGTTCATCATCCACTACGGAGGCAAGCCTCCGTTCACGCGCTCCCGCGCGCACTAGCCTGGGGGCGTGCCACTGTTCTCGAAAGCTCTGCGACCCGGATTCTGCCTACTCGCCGCAACCCTCTCCCTGGTCGCTCTGACCGCCGGGTGCGGAGGTGACGGCGACTCCTCGGAGTCGACCCCCGCAGGGTCCACGTCCACTCCCGCCGAAGTGACCGTCCCGATCTCCGCCACCACCGTCGAACTGATCCAGCCCGGCGAGGAACCGCGGGAGGTGATCTCGCGCAGACCACCGGCGGGGGTCACGCAGGACGTCCAGCTGACCACGGACGCGCAGGTGTTCCAGCAGATCGACGACCAGCCCGCCCAGGACTTCTCCTCCCCCGAGGTGACGCTCCCCCTCACCGCCGCCGTCGGCCGGGCGACCGAGGACGCGGACGGCGGCACCACCGTCGACCTCACGCTCGGCGACGTCACCAGCCCCGACGACCGCCTCGGCAGCGCACTCGAAGCGAGTGCCGGTTCCGGCGCCGGGTTCACCGTCGATCCCACGGGTGCGATCACCGCACTGCGGCTGCGACCGGACGCCGATGCCCAGGACATCGCCCGCTCCGCGATCGAGCAGGCCTTCTACCAGGCCGTCTACCGCACGGTCCCGTTTCCGGCGGAACCGGTCGGCGTAGGCGCCCAGTGGACGATCCGCCAGCAGGTGATGAGCGGCATCGCCCTCGACCAGACGACGGTGGCCACTCTGACCGCGCGGGACGGCAACCGCCTCACCGTCGACTACACGATCGACCAGAAGCCGAAGTCCCCCGTGTGGGAACTGCCCGGAGAGGCAGGCACGCTGAACGTCGACCAGTACGTGATGCAGGGCTCGGGCACCATGACCGTCGACCTCGGCCTGCCGCTGCCGGTGTCCGGGACCGTGACCGTGGGCGGTGACCAGCAGTACAGCGACCCCGACGGCGCCACCCGCCTGCACCAGACCACGTCGAACTCGGTCCGGTGGGGTTCCTGATGCGCCGCGGGCCCGCCGCCGCGTCCTGTTCCCTCCTGGCCGTGCTCGCGCTGTCGGCGTGCTCGTCGAACGCGTCCGGCGACGCAGACGACGCCCCCTCGATGGAGCCGCTCGGTCCGGTGGTGACCGCCGCGCCGGACGCGGCGGGTACACCGTTCACCGATCGGGCCGCGCTGAAGGCGGCCCTCCTCGACGTCGGCGACCTTCCCGTCGGATTCACCCCGGTGCCCGATCCCGAGGACGATCTGGGGTTGCCGCCGGCATCGGAGTCGGCGGAATCCGACAAGTCGAGCACGGATCCCGCCGCGTGCGGCGCGGTGCTGTCACCGGTCGCGGACCAGCGCGCGGGAGCGGCGGCGTCGGCGTCCGGCTGGTTCACCGGCCCGGGCTTCGCGACCATCGACCAGGACGCGGCGAGCTACCCCACCGGCACGGACGCGTCCCAGGCCTTCGCCGCGGTGCAGGAGCGGCTGGCGGGATGCACCCGGTACAGCGGCACGGACGCCGACGGGGTGCAGGTGCAGTACCTGATCGGCGGCCGCGACCAGCAGCCCGCGGGCGACGCGTCGACGGCGTTCCGGCTCGTCACCACGAGCGAGGGCGTCAGTCTCGTCTCGGACGTGGTGGTGGTCGTCGTGGGCAGCACCGTCACCCAACTGGTCGCGACGGGTCAGGACCCGATCGACGCCGGCGTCTTCGGCGACCTGACGAGCACCGCCGTGGCGAAGTTCGCACCCGCACCCGCCGGCTGAACCGACCCCGCAGACGACCGATGCCGGTGTCCCCGAGGGGACACCGGCATCGGTGCGAGAACGTCGCGATCCGTCAGGACCGCACTGTTCGGCCTGGAATCAGGCAGGGCATGCAGGCGAGGTCAGCTGCGCGAGCGACACGATCTGGCATGCGGTGATCTTCGACAGCTTCCACGTTCCGTTCTCGCCGGGAACGAAGATGGCCGGAACGCCACCCTGCTGGACCTGGCCGTTGACGGTCAGCTGCAGCTGGCCACTGGCGGTGCCGTCACCGTTGTCGATGACTGGGTCGAGAACGGTGACCTCGGCGTTGTTGGCCTTGGCGGCGGCAGCGACCTGGTTGATGAGCTCCGGATCCTGCTCCGAGCCCTCGACCATCGCGGACTTGACCTCGAGCGGGGTGGCCGGATCGAGGCCCTGCACCAGGAGGGCGTTGAGATCGGCCGCGGTGGGCACCTCGATGGCTTCCGAGGTCTCGGCTGCTGCGGAAGTCGTCGTCGTGGTCTTGGCCGCCGTGTCGCCCTCGTCGGAGCCACACGCGGACATCGTGAGGGCTGCGGCGATTGCTACTCCGGCAACCGTGATCTTACGAAGCTTCAACTCAATAACCTCTTCATTCTCGGTGTTCGTTCTCTGACGATCTGAGCACTTTCGCTACCCCGGCGACATTACCCAAGGGTAGGCATCAGCGCCCGAGGCTACCTTCTCGCGGAGCCGGTCTCCACTCCCTCGTCCGGGCGAGGGGTCCGGTCACGCGAGCGAGCCTTCCACATCGGCGGTGTCGAGTTGCCCGTCGTCCTCCTTGAAGGTGCGGGCCTTTCCCGGACCCGTTGTGCGCGTTTCGAATCGGACGGTCACGACACCGTGCCCGGCACCCTGTACCCAGCCGTGCCCGAAGTCCGGGTGCGTCACGTCCAGACCGGGATGCCACCGGGTGTCGATCGCCCGGGCGGGCGCGGGGACGGGCACGGCGAGGCCGTCGTCACCACCCGCCTCCGTGATCTTCGACTCCTGGTAGCCCGGGACGTCCAGGTCCAGTTCGGGGAACAGCGAGCCCTGGCGCACCGTCGACAGTCCCGCGAACCCCACCCCGACCAGACGCACCGGGCCGAGTTCGATCGGGTCGATCACCTGACGCTGCGCGGCCGCGACCAGAATCTGACGGTCGAGTGTTGCGTAGGGCAGTGTGACCGAGCGCGTCACGATGCTCATGTCCGCCTTCTTCAGCTTCAGCACCACCGTCCGCGCGGCCCGGCCGTCCTTCTGCAGGCGCACGAACGCGGACGCCGCGCTCGCCTCGACGGCACCCCGCAACTCCGCCATCGTGACGATGTCGGTGGCGAAAGTCGTCTCCGCACTGACCTGTTTGGACTCGGCGCGTTCGGCGACGGGCCGGTTGTCGACGCCCTGCGCCAACCGGTGCAGGCCCGGTCCGATCGTGGTGCCCAGAATCGACGCGACCTCCGATTCCGGGGTCCGCGCGAAACCGCCGATGGTCTCGATGCCGAGCCGCTTCAGTTTCTCCTCCGCGACCGGGCCGATGCCCCACAGCTTCCGCACCGGAAGTTCGTCCAGCACCGCGTGCTGCTCGTCCGGCGAAATCACCGTGATCCCGTCGGGTTTGGCGAGGCCGGACGCGATCTTGGCCACCTGTTTGCCCGACCCGGCCCCGATGGACGCGACGAGCCCCGTCTCCTCGAGGACCAGGGCCCGCAGTCCCTCGCAATAGCGTTGCACCGCCGCCGCATCCGCTCCGGCCAGCTCGGTGGGTTCACCGAACGCCTCGTCCATCGACAGTTGCTCGAGCACCGGCATCGGCCCGCGGAGCGCGTCGAACACGGACTTGCTCAACATGCCGTACAGCCGGCCCCGCGGCGGCAGCACCACCGCGCCCGGACCGACCAGCCTCCGGGCCTGATGCATCGGCATGGCCGACCGCGCGCCGAACACCCGAGCCTCGTAGCTGGCCCCGGCGACGACGCCGCGGCCGCCGAGACCACCGACGAGAACCGGCCGGCCGCGGAGCGTCGGCCGGGTGAGCTGCTCGACCGACGCGAAGAACGCGTCCATGTCGAGGTGCAACACCCACCGACGACTCACCTGGTGCAAAATACCCGCCCGGTCCGACAGGTCACGCCTTCGAGATCGCCGCCCGCACACCCTCGCCGAGTTCGACGGCATCGCCCGGCGCCTCGGCCAGTTCCAGCTCGACGGCGAGGATCTCGCCCGCGATCAGTTCCCGGTGCGCGAGCGCCCAGTCCCGCCGTTCCGCGGGCACGTCGAGGACGACGGTGATCCGATCGGACACCTCGAGCCCGGCCGCGCGGCGCGCGTCCTGCAACTCGCGGATCCGGTCCTTCGCCCAGCCCTCGGCTTCCAGTTCCTCGGTGACCGCCGAGTCGAGGACGACCAGACCGGCGCCGTCGGGCAGGGCCGCCGTCGACTCCGGTTCGGCGGCGACCAGCCGCTGGGTGTACTCCTCCGGCAGCAACGCGATCCCCGCCGCGACGACGACGCCGTCCGCATTCTCCGACCAGTCCCCGGCCTTGACGGCCTTGATGACGGTCTGCACGTCCTTACCGAGCCGCGGTCCGGCGGCGCGCGCGTTGACGACGAGTTCGAACCGTCCGTGCACGTCCACGTCCGTGGTGAGGTCGACCTTCTTGACGTTGACCTCGTCGGCGATGAGACCGAGGTACGGGCGCAGCCGCTCCGCGTCCTCGGACGCGACGGTCACCTCGGGCAGGGGCAGCCGCACCCGCAGGTTCTGTGCCTTGCGCAGGCCCAGCACCGTCGAGCACACCGATCGGACCTCGTCCATCGCCGACACCAGCTCCGGATCCGCAGGCAGATCACCGTGGGCAGGCCAGTCCGCGAGGTGGACCGACCGTCCGCCGGTCAGCCCCCGCCAGATCACCTCACTGATCAGCGGAAGCAGCGGAGCGGCGAGCCGGGTGACCACCTCGAGCACCGTGTGCAGGGTGTCGACGGCCTCGGCGTCCTCGTCCCAGAAACGCGAACGCGACCGCCGCACATACCAGTTCGTCAACGCATCGCAGAACGTGCGCAGTTCGTCGCACGCCCCGGCGATGTCGTTCGCCTCGAGCGCGTCGGTGATGACGTCCCGGGTGCCTGCCAGCTTCGCGAGGATGTACCGGTCCAGGACGTTCGTCGAATCCGTGCGCCACACACCCGAAGTCGGCGCGTACAACTGCAGGAAGCTCCACGCGTTCCACAGCGGCAGCAGCGCCTGCCGGACACCCTCGCGGATGCCCTGCTCGGTGACGACCAGGTTCCCGCCGCGCAGGATCGGCGACGACATGAGGAACCACCGCATGGCGTCGGAGCCGTCGCGCTCGAACACCTCCTTCACGTCCGGGTAGTTGCCCTTGGACTTGCTCATCTTCAGGCCGTCCTCGCCCAGGACGATGCCGTGCGCCGCAACGGTCTTGAACGCGGGGCGATCGAACAGCGCCGTCGCCAGCACGTGCAGCGTGTAGAACCAGCCGCGGGTCTGCCCGTTGTACTCGACGATGAAATCGCCCGGGAAGTGCGAGTCGAACCACTCCCGGTTCTCGAACGGGTAGTGCACCTGCGCGTACGGCATCGACCCGGACTCGAACCAGCAGTCCAGGACCTCCGGCACCCGCCGCATCATCGACTTCCCGGTCGGGTCGTCCGGGTTGGGGCGCACCAGGTCGTCGATCATCGGGCGGTGCAGATCCGTCGGCCGCACGCCGAAGTCACGCTCGAGTTCGTCGAGGGAGCCGTACACGTCCGTGCGCGGGTACGCCGGGTCGTCGGACACCCACACCGGGATCGGGCTGCCCCAGTACCGGTTACGGCTGATGTTCCAGTCGCGGGCACCCTCGAGCCACTTGCCGAACTGCCCGTCGCGGATGTGCTCCGGCACCCACGTGATGTCCTGGTTCAGCTCCACCATGCGGTCGCGGAACTTGGTCACCGCGACGAACCACGACGGGACCGCCATGTAGATCAGCGGCTGCCCGCTGCGCCAGCTGTGCGGGTACGAGTGCTCGATCGTCTCGTGCCGCAGCAACTTACCAGCAGCCTTGAGGTCCTTGATGATCACCGGGTTCGCGTCGAACACCAGGAGACCCTCGTACGGCGGCACCATCGCCGTGAACTTGCCGCCCGGGTCGAGCGGCTGCACCAGTTCGATCCCGTTGCGGACGCAGTAGTCGTAGTCCTCCTCACCGAAAGCCGGTGCCATGTGCACGATTCCGGTACCGGACTCGGTGGTCACGTAGTCGGCGGACAGCACGCGGTGCGCGTTGTCGTGGCCGGCGAAGAAGTCGAACGGCGGGTCGTAGCTGAGCCCGACGAGCTCGGAACCCTTGTGCTCGGACAGCACCTCGGGCGCCTCGCCCAGTTCGCGGGCATAATGACCCAGCCGGTCCTTCGCGAGCACGTACCGCTTCCCGTCGCCACCCGCGACCTGCACGTAATCGATGTCGGGGTGCACCGCGACGGCGAGGTTGGACGGCAGCGTCCACGGCGTGGTGGTCCAGATGATCGCGTTGGCGCCGTCGAGCGGGCCCTCACCGTGCAGCACCATGTCGACCGTGACGGCGGGATCCTGGCGCATCTTGTACGCGTCGTCGAGCCGCGTCTCCTGGTTCGACAGCGGCGTCTGCTCGTACCAGCTGTACGGCAGCACCCGGAAGCCCTGGTAGATCAGGCCCTTGTCGAACAGTTCCTTGAACGCCCACATGACCGACTCCATGAAGTCGAGGTCCAGGGTCTTGTAGTCGTTGTCGAAGTCGACCCACCGGGCCTGACGGGTCACGTAGTCGCGCCACTCGTCCGTGTAGCGCAGCACCGACGACTTGCAGTACTCGTTGAACTTCTCGAGACCCATGACGTCGATCTCGGACTTGTCCTTGATGCCGAGTTGCTTCTCCGCCTCGAGTTCGGCGGGCAGCCCGTGACAGTCCCAGCCGAATCGGCGCTCGACCTTCTTGCCCCGCATGGTCTGGAACCGCGGGACCAGGTCCTTGACGTACCCGGTGAGGAGGTGGCCGTAGTGCGGGAGACCGTTCGCGAACGGCGGACCGTCGTAGAACACGAACTCGGGGGCGTCGCCACGCTGGGCGACCGAGGCGCGGAAGGTGTCGTCCTCGTCCCAGCCGGCCAGCACCCGCTGCTCGATCTGGGGGAACCGGACGCCGGCGTCCTGGGCGACGCCGTAGTCGACCTTGGGGTACGACTCGTTGCTGCTGGTCACGTTGCTGGTGTCGGTCACCGCGATCTCCTCGTGCCTGACGTACTCGGCACGGGGACGACGGCGACGCCTCCTGCGTCACCACCGCGGTACCACCCCGCTTGCACCCCGGAGGGCGCCTCTCGGTGCCGGGCTGTGACGGGCCCACCCGTTCGGTTCTACTGAGCCGGCGTGCCGGCCGTTCTTCCGAAGGCTCCCCGGTGATGGCCGGATCGTCGCCGCAAACTGTACTGAATTATTCGCTGAATGCAGTCTAGCCGCCACCGCCGCGAGGCGGCTCAGTCGGCACCGCCGGGCGGCTCAGTCGGTCTCGTCGGATCCGGATGTCGTGTCCGGATCCGCTGCGGGACCGCGTTCACCGGGGACGCCGCTCGCGGGTTGCCCCGGCACGACCGCGGCCTTCTTGCCCGCGAGGGCGCTGACGAGCAGCAGGACCGCCCCGGCGACGCATACCACGATGCATCCCCAGGCCCACACGACCGAACCGGTCATGAGAGCCACCACCAGGAGAGCGAACCCCACCGCTGCAAGAGCGAGTGTCACGACCAGCACGGCTCAACCTCTATCCGGGCCGCTGGCTGGGCAACTACCGCGCGCTCAGTCAGCTATTGCCCTTGGCGTAGGACTGGCTGTAATTGGACTGCGATCCACCCTGTGCGAACGAATCCTGACCGCCGTCCACCGGAACCGCGGATCCCCGCTGCTCCAGTTCCTCGAGCTGCGACTCCAGGTACGACTTCAGGCGCACACGGTATTCGCGCTCGAACGTCTTCAGCTGCTCGATCCGGCCTTCCAGCACCGAACGCTGCTGGTTGATCGTCGCCATGATCTCGGTGTGCTTCTTCTCCGCGTCCGCCTGCAGCGCGTCAGCCTTCTCCTTGGCCTGGCGCAGCTGGGTCTCGGAACGGGTCTGAGCGTCGGTGATCAGTGCTTCCGACTTCTGGCGGGCGTCCGAGATCATCGTCTCGGAACGGGTCCGCGCGTCACTGACCAGCTGCTCCGAGTTGGTGCGCGCATTGCCGAGCAGCTGCTCGGACTCGGTCTTCGCGTCGCTCGTGAGACGGTCTGCCATCTCCTGGGCGAGACCCAGGACCTTGGCGGCCTGCATGTGAGCGTCGGCGCCCTGAGCGGGGGCCGCGGCAGCCGCGGCGGCGGGGGCCGGAGCGGGCGCGGGAACCGGAGCCTTGGGCTGCTCGGCGACGCGAGCGGGTTCCGCCTTGGGGGCCGGAGTGGGTGCTGCGGACGTGGAGCGGGGAGCCTTCTTCGCATCGGCGAGTTCCTTGTCGAGCTCTCCAACTCGCTGCCGAAGGTCGGCGTTCTCCTCGATCAGGCGCGACAACTCTTGCTCGACGAGGTCGAGAAACGCATCGACTTCGTCTTCGTTGTAGCCCCGCTTACCGATCGGTGGCTTGCTGAACGCGACATTGTGCACATCAGCGGGAGTCAGCGGCATGGAAGGATCCCTTCACGCGTCATTTGGCGGTCTAGCAAGCATTCAGTTACAGCGCAGTCTACGTAACGGTGAAACAAGACTGGATCAATGGGGTCCATTCTGTCACACCACTCCCGTGGCACGCGCTTGTCCCTGAACGATCGACATCAGGATGAAGACGATGAACAGCAAGACCATGATGGATAGATCCAACCGCACCCCACCGAGATTGATCGGGGGGATCAACCGCCGAAGCAGTTTGACCGGTGGATCGGTGACCGTAAAAATCGCTTCGAGAATGACGACCACGACGCCGGTTGGCCGCCAGTCTCGTGCGAAGGTCCGTACGAACTCGACAATGATTCTGCCGATGAGTAGCAGCCAAAAGACAAACAGTATCAAGTAGATCACCGAGAACAAGGCCACACCTTCACTTTGCCTGAGAATGCCCGGCCGATCAAAACGAGCCGCGTGGCCAGGGCGTTCTGCGCCACAGCCGTCGCGGCTCGCGTCGTGTCGGACGTTCGGATCCCGATGGTCGTTTCCCCCGCTCCCCGGCTTACTTCTGGCTGTAGAAGCCCGTTTCGGCGATGCGGCGACGCTCCTCGGCGGACACGTCGATGTCGGCGGGTGAGAGCAAGAACACCTTCGTGGCCACCTTGTCGAACGAGCCGCGCAGTGCGAACGCCAGCCCGGCGGCGAAATCCACGAGGCGCTTGGCGTCGGCGTTGCTCATCTCGACCAGGTCCATGATGACGGGGGTGCCGTCCCGGAACCGCTCGCCGATGGTGCGGGCCTCCCCGTAGTCGCGGGGGCGGAGCGTGGTGATCTTGGACAGGGGGCCACCTTCGTCGAAGAGGGGACCGCGACGGCTCTCGACCCGGTCCGATCGCGTGTCGACGGCGAGCGCGCCACGAGTGCTGCCGCGCACAGCGCCGCTCGCGCTGGGACGGGCCGACCGGACGGCCACGGGTTCGACCCGGGACGAGTGCCGCGGGCTCTCGTACCGGTCGAAGTCGTCGTCGAGGTCGTCCCGCCGACCGGGTGCGTAGGCGGCCTTGCTGAAGGCCGGTTCGGCGAAGTCACGGTCGTCGCGGTCGTGGTAGGGATCGCGTCCACTGTCGCGCGCCGGTCGAGCGGGCCTGCGCGTGGGTTCCGGCTCGTCCAGGTACTCGTCCTCGTAGTCGTCGAGGGGAACCATGCCGAAGTAAGCCTTGAACTTGTGCAGACTGCTCATTGATCGACCTTCCTTGGCGCGGCGGACAGGATCCAACTGCGACCGGTCGCAGCGGTGGACGGGTTGGCGATCACCTGGGCGATCTATTTCGAGGTTATAGGCCTCGCACCCAACAGCGCGGTTCCGACACGCACGCAGGTGGACCCGTGTCGGACGGCGTGCTCGAGATCATTCGTCATCCCCGCCGAGAGTTCCGTCGCATCCGGATGGTCGCGCCGTAGCCGCGCGTGTATCTTGTGCAGTTCCTCGAACGCCGCGTCCGGGTCGGCGTCGATCGGCGGAACCGCCATCAGTCCGCGGTACTCGAGCCCCGGCGACGACTGCACCTGCGCGGCAAGGCGATCGAGGTCGGCGATCGCGGCGCCGCCGCGCTGCGGGTCGCCGTCCAGGCTGACCTGCAGCAGCACCCGCAGCGGCGCGGGCCGCTCCCCCGCCTCCAGGGCCGCGGCCGCCGCGCGGCCGAGGGCGCCGACGAGTCGTTCGCTGTCCACCGAGTGGATGGCATACGCCCAGTGCGCGACGGCCTTCGCCTTGTTGCGCTGGAGGTGCCCGATCATGTGCCACCGCACCGACGGGTCCGTCACCGCGGTGCGGAACTCCGCGATCTTGGCCGTGGCCTCCTGCTCTCGCGACTCCCCGAATTCACGGCAGCCGAGGTCGTACAGGATCCGCGCGTCCGATTCGGGGAAGAATTTCGTGACGGGCAGGAGCGACACCTCCGCGGGGTCGCGACCGGCCTGCAGGCACGCCGCGTCGAGCCGTGCGCGCACGGCTCCGAGTGCGGCCTCGATGTCCCCGGTCCTGCTCATCGTTTCCACTCCCACACCGAATCCCTCACCGCCGCCCACGGCAGTCACCTCGCCGGCTCGCCGGCAGTCGTCATACGCTGTCCTGCCCAGTATCCATCCAGATCACCGCCGCGAGCCGACCGGTCGGGGCCTGGCGGCGATGACTGAAGAGTGTCTGGTCCTCGATGGTGCAGCGCGGATCCTCCGCCACTCCGGCGACACCCGCGTCGAGCAGTTGCTTGCGCAGACCCGCCCGCAGGTCCAGACCCGGGGTCCCCTTGACGGTGCGGACGGCGCTGCCGGGAAGGAACTTCTCCACGTCCGCCTGCATCGCCGCGGGCACCTCGTACTGCCTGCCGCTCGCCGCCGGACCCAGGAACGCGCCGATCCGGTCGATCCGCGCTCCCTGCTCGACCATGACGTCGAGCACCCGCGGAACGATGCCGATGCGGGCGCCGATCCGCCCGGCGTGGACGGCGGCGATCACCCCGGCCTCGTCGTCGGACAGCAGCACCGGGACGCAGTCGGCGCTGAGGGTCGCGAGCGCGAGTCCCCGAACAGTCGTCACGAGAGCGTCCGTCGCGGGAACCGGCGTATCGGTGGGCCCGTCGACGACGGTCACGTTGCGACTGTGGATCTGCTCCATCCACACCAGGTGGTCGAACGGCACCCCGATCTCCCCCGCGAGCCGGCGCCGGTTCGCCTCCACCGCGGCCGGATCGTCGCCGACGTGATCACCCAGGTTGAACGTGTCGTACGGTGCGACGGAGCGTCCGCCGGCACGGGTAGTCACAACCCGGCGAACCCTGAACTCGGGGGCGGGCGGCGAACTCAACGACGCATGAAGGAGGGCACGTCGACTTCGTCTTCACCCTCCTCGTCGGACACCGGTACCGCACGGGACTGACCGTTTCCGGGAAGCGGCGGCAGACTGCTCGGGCTCTGGTGCGAGCTGATCGTCTCGCGGGTCACCGACATCGGCTCGCTGTTCTGCTGCTCGGCCGACTGCCCGACCTCGCCCGCCCGTCCGGCGCCGATGGCGCTGCGACCGGCGGCACCCGACTCGACCGGCCTGCGGGTGGGGGTCCCGCCGTCGAACCCGGCGGCGATGACGGTGACCCGCACCTCGTCGCCGAGCGAATCGTCGATGACGGTGCCGAAGATGATGTTGGCGTCGATGTGGGCGGCTTCCTGCACCAGCGACGCAGCCTCGTTGATCTCGAACAGACCGAGGTCGCTGCCACCGGCGATCGAGAGCAGCACGCCGCGCGCACCCTCCATCGACGCCTCGAGCAGCGGGGAGTTGATCGCCGATTCCGCGGCCTTGATGGCCCGGCCCTCGCCACGGGAGGATCCGATGCCCATCAGGGCGCTACCCGCGCCGGACATGACGCCCTTGACGTCGGCGAAGTCGACGTTGATCAGTCCGGGGGTGGTGATGAGGTCGGTGATGCCCTGAACACCGTTGAGCAGGACCTCGTCGGCGCTGCGGAACGCGTCCATGAGGCTGACCGCGGCGTCGCCGAGCTGCAGGAGGCGGTCGTTGGGGATCACGATGAGGGTGTCGCACGATTCGCGCAGCGACTGGATGCCGGTGTCGGCCTGGCCGCCGCGGCGCTTGCCCTCGAAGGAGAAGGGCCGCGTGACGACGCCGACGGTGAGGGCGCCGAGCTTGCGCGCGATACTCGCGACGACCGGTGCGCCGCCGGTGCCGGTGCCGCCGCCCTCGCCTGCGGTCACGAACACCATGTCGGCGCCCTTGAGGACTTCCTCGATCTCGTCCTTGTGGTCTTCTGCGGCCTTGCGGCCGACTTCGGGATCCGCGCCGGCGCCGAGCCCGCGGGTGAGTTCCCGGCCGACGTCGAGCTTGACGTCGGCGTCACTCATCAGCAGCGCTTGCGCGTCGGTGTTGACGGCAATGAACTCGACTCCCTTGAGTCCCTGCTCGATCATCCGGTTGACTGCGTTCACGCCGCCGCCGCCGATGCCGACGACCTTTATTACGGCGAGGTAGTTGTGCGGGGGCGTCATCGGCTCTCGCCTTCCATGAGTGTGTATCACGCTTTCGTACAGATCAGCCCAGCCTGAACCCTCAACCTCAACCATAGGGTTACGGTTATGTCAAGTGCTGCTCGACTAGAGCGAAACGCTATGCACCGGCATACGGATACGCCATTAGGCGCGCCGAGACGCGCCGAGTTATTTGACGAACTCGCCCGCAACTCTTTCGCATCCGGGTCACGACCCCTCACCGCACCGTCGGCAGGTCGGGACTCGACACGTCGTACGTCTGCCCCGGCTGGGTGAGCAGCGGCAGGGTGACCGCGGCCTTGCGCTCGGACTTCTCCGTGCCGCCCCACACGACGATCCGTCCGTCGAGCAGCGTCACCGCGATATCCGAAATCGACTTCGCGGCAACCTGTCCCACCTGTCCGCGCAGCTGGGGCGGCATCGATTCCAGCACCTCGATCGCCGCCTCGGTGGACGGGTCGCCCCACCCCGGCTTCTCCGTCACCAGTCGCGGCACCCCGGGCGGCGGCGGGGCGATCTCGTAATCCACCGCCTCCGCGTCGAGGAGGTGGGTGCCACCGGGGCTGTCGACGAACACGACGGGCACCCGCTCGGTTACCGTGACGCGGATGGTGGACGGGTACACCCGTTGCACGCGGGCGGACGCCACCTTCGGGATCGCGGCGACGCGCAGCGCCGCGCCCTCGGTGTCGACGCGGAGCAGCGGCTGCCCCTGCGGCACGGCCAGCACCTGGCGAATCTGCTCCTCGGAAATCGACGTCGCCCCCGCGACGTCCGTCTGACGCACCGACAGCAGCGGGGTGAACCACGCAACGAGACCGAGCGCCACGACCACGACGACGCCGACGACGCCCATCACCGCCGGACGCCGGTACCACGAGCGACGTTGCACCTCCGCCGCCGCGGACCTCCGTGCCGCCGAGGCTGTTTCGCGGGTGTGCCGTGTGCCGGGGTCGGTGGCGGTGGAGCTTCGCCGACGCGAGGACGTGCGGTCGCCCGCCGTCGCGCGTGCGGCGGACGCACCCGGTCGCGGACTGCGCTGGGCGTCGCGGCGGACAGGGCGGTCCGGCCGCTCGGACCGGCCCCGGCGCTCCCGCGTCATCGCGACGGGTGGTGGTGCGGAGCCGCACGCAGAGCGTCGAGGATCTGGTTCCCGAGCATCGTCACGTCGCCGGCGCCCATGGTGATCACTACGTCACCAGGGGACGCGAGGGCAGCGACCTGACGCGGCGCCTGCGACAGGTCCGGCTGGTAGTGCACCGGCTTGGACACCGACAGCGCGACCAGGGCGCCGCTGACGCCCGGGAGCGGTTCTTCCCGAGCGCCGTACACATCGAGGACCATGACCTCGTCGGCGAGGTCGAGTGCGTGCCCGAATTCCTCGGCGAATGTTGCTGTGCGGGAATACAGGTGCGGCTGGAAGACCACGATCACCTTGCCGCTGCGCACCGGCTCCTCGGATTCGCGGCGGTCGGCCTCGTGGGGCTGGCTCACCAGATCCGCGGCGGCGCCGAGCACGGCCCGCACCTCGGTCGGGTGGTGCGCGTAGTCGTCGAACACGCGGACCCCGTGCTCGCGGCCGGTGAACTGGAACCGCCGGTGCACTCCCCCGAAACCGGCGATGCCCTCGAGGATCTCGTCCACGTCGGCACCTGCCTCCCGGGCGGCGAGGAGCGCGGCCAGCGCATTGAGCGCCATGTGCCTGCCGGGCACGTTCATCCGGATCGTCCTCGGCGCCTGCTCCCCGGCCAGCTGGAACTGCAGTACCCCGCCGACGTCCCGGGCCTCGAAACTCAGCAGGCGCGCGCCGACCTCGACGCCGTCGATCGGAGCGAAGGCCCCGTCCGCGTCCTCGGCGCTGCCGTAGCCGAGCACCCGCACCCCCGGCAGTCCCCGGGCCGCCACCCGCTGCGCGAGCGCCGCCGACCCCGGATCGTCGAGACAGGCGACGAGCAGCCCGCCGTGCGACAGCCGGGCCGCGAAATCGTCGAATACCTGGATGTACGCCTCGGGGCTGCCGAAGTAGTCGAGGTGATCGGCCTCGACGTTGGTGACGACGACGACGTTCGGGTCGTACTGGAGCAGCGAACCGTCGCTCTCGTCGGCCTCGGCGACGAACACGTCGCCACTGCCGTGGTGGGCGTTGGTCCCGGCCTCGTTGAGTTCGCCGCCGACCGCGAACGACGGATCGAACCCGCAATGCTGCAGCGCCACCACCAGCATCGACGTCGTCGACGTCTTGCCGTGAGTGCCCGACACCAGCAGGGTGCGGTGCCCCTGCATCAGCGAGGCCAGCACTGCGGGCCGCAGGATCACGGGAATCCCGCGCCGGGCCGCCTCCACGAGTTCCGGGTTGTCCTTGGGGATGGCCGCGTGGGTGGTGACCACGACGGTCGGGCCGCCGGGCAGCAGATCGAGTGCGCCGGCGTCGTGGCCGATGCGGACCTGGGCGCCGCGGGCGCGCAACGCGAGGACGCCGCGACTCTCCTTGGCGTCCGAACCGGACACCTGGCCACCCCTGGCCAGCAGGATCCTCGCGATTCCGGACATTCCGGCGCCGCCGATCCCGACCATGTGGACACGTTCCAACTGCGCGGGCAGGTCGGTCATCGGGTTCCCCTCGTCTGCGCGGCCACGTCGATCACGATGCGCGCAACCTCGGCGGCTGCGCTGCGGTGACCCGCGCCGGCCGCGCGTCGCCCCATGTCCTCGAGCTGCGCGGGGTCGCGCAGCAGAGGGATCACGGTCTCCGCGACGAATCCGGCGGACAGGTCTCCGTCGGCCACAATCATTCCACCTCCGGCGGCGACGACAGGCCGCGCGTTCAGTTCCTGCTCGCCGTTGCCGTGTGGCAGCGGCACGTACACCGCGGGAAGGCCGACCGCCGACACCTCGGCCACCGTCATCGCGCCCGACCGGCAGATCACGGCGTCCGCCGCCGAATAGGCGAGGTCCATCCGCGACAGGTAGGGAACGGCGACGTACGGCGGGCCGCCCGGGGCCGCGGGAACGTCGAGGGTGTTCTTCGGTCCGTGCGCGTGCAGGACGGCCACCCCGGCCGCCGCGAGCGACTCGGCCGCACCCGACACGGCCTCGTTCAGCGACCTCGCGCCCTGGGAGCCGCCGAACACCAGCAGCACCGGGCCGTCGGCGGGGAGGCCGAAGTGCGCACGCGCCTCCGCCCGCAGCGCCGACCGGTCGAGACCGGTGATCGACGCCCGCACCGGGATACCGAGGATTTCGGCGTCCGACCGCCCCCGCGCCGAGACGCCCGAACCGGCGACGGCCGCCAGGACGCGGGCGGCGCGGCGGGCGCCGATCTTGTTCGCGATCCCGGCGCTGGCGTTCGCCTCGTGCACGACGATCGGAATGCGGCGCCTGCGGCGGAGCAGGCCGGGGCCTGCCGCGAGGTACGCAGGCAGCGCGACATACCCGCCGAAACCGACGACGACGTCGGCGCCGGTCGCGTCGAGCACCTCGCGGGTGCGGCGCACCGACGCGCGCACGCGCCCGGGCAGCCGCAGCAGGTCGAGGGTGGGTTTACGGGGCAGCGGCACCGGCGGAACGAGTTCGAGCGGATAGCCCCGCTCGGGAACCAGGGTGGTCTCGAGGCCACGGGCCGTGCCGAGAGCGGTCACCACCGCGGTGTCGTCGATCGCCTTGATCGCGTCGGCCACGGCCAGGGCCGGTTCGATGTGCCCGGCGGTACCACCGCCGGCCACGATCACCGACAGGGTGGACTTGTCGCCGTTCACCTACGAAATCCTCGCTCTCCTGCTCGGCCACCCGAGCTTCGCTGTTGACGTGCACCGCGTTCGGGGGTGCGGCCCGTGCCGCGTTCGGGGCGGCCCTTCTCGTATGTGATGCTGCGGGTCCGCGGGGCCATCTCGCGACCGGCCCGGCGACGCGCCTCGGCCCGGCGCACCGCCTCCGCGCGCGCCGCGTCCGCCCGCACCGGTGAATACGCCTCCGGTTTGCGGAGCCGCAGCAGACGACCGAACGGGCCGTCCTGCCCCGAGTGCAGCGCCGCGACCGCCTCCGGTTCGTGCCGGGCCGCGTTGGCGACGAGACCGAACATGAACAGTGTGGTGGCCGTCGACGTTCCGCCCGCCGACACCAGCGGCAACTGCAGGCCGGTGACGGGGAGCAGCCCGATCACGTAGCCCACGTTGATGAACGCCTGACCGGTGATCCACACCGTTGCCGTTCCGGTGAGCAACCGGAGGAACGGGTCGGCGGATCGGGCCGCGATGCGCAGGCCCGTGTACACGAACAGCCCGAACAGGCCGAGGACGGCGGCGCCGCCGAGGTATCCGAGTTCCTCGCCGATGATCGCGAAGATGAAGTCGTTGTGCGCGTTCGGCAGGTAGCTCCACTTCGCGCGGCTCTGCCCCAGCCCCCGTCCGAGGATCCCGCCGTCCGCGAGCGAATACATCGCCTGCCGCGACTGGTATCCGATGCCCTGCGGGTCGGAACCGGGGTTGAGGAACTCGCGGACGCGAGCGGACCGGTAGCCGGCGGTGAGCGCGAGGATCACGATTCCGGCGACGCCGGTGCCGACGATGGCGACGAACAGCTTCAGCGGCAGTCCCGCGAACCACAGCAGCGCCATCAGGATGATGGCCAGCGAGACCGTCGTACCGAGGTCGGGCTGCAGGATGATCAGGACGAACGCGACGAGAGCGGCCGGAACCAGCGGAACCAGCATGTCCCGGACGCTGGAGATGTCGCTGCGGCGCGACGCCAGGATGTGCGCGCCCCATACCGCCAGCGCGATCTTGGTGAGCTCGGCGGGCTGCAATGAGAATCCCGCGACGACGAACCAGCCACGGGTGCCCTGGGATACGGTGCCGATGCCGGGGATGAGGACCAGGACCAGCAGGATGATCGTGATCGCGAACGCCGGAAAGGACAGGGCGCGCATCACCCGGACCGGGATCTGCAGCGCGGCGTAGAACAGGCAGAGCCCGAGAGCAGCGAACAGTGTCTGCCGGGTGAAGAGGGTGTACGCCGAACCGTCGGAGGCGTAGGCCTCGACGCTCGAGGACGACAACACCATCACCAGACCGAGGACCGTCAGCAGAAACGCGATGGTGACCACAAGGTGGAACGACGCCAGCGGCCGAGAGAGCCACGCCCCGATCCGGGTGCGCGGGCTGCGGGGCGGGGCGGTCCGTGTGCGCGGACTCGACGGGGCACGCTTGGCGACCCCGGGTGCGGCGGCGGTGCGGGCCGGGGACCGCTGTCCTTCGGGGACGCGGCGGGTGCGGGCTCCGGCGGAGGTCATCGCAGGGTCCTGGAGATGTCCGACTCGTCGAGCCTGCCGACGGCGACCGCGAAGCTGCGCCCCCGGTGACCGTAACTGTCGAACATGTCGAGCGACGCCGCCGCGGGCGCCAGGACGACGGCATCGCCTGCCGATGCCAGCGCAGCAGCCTCGCGCACGACGACACCCATCACGGCGTCGCTGTCGGTGTCCGCCGCCAGCACCACCCGGTGCGTCGCGGTCTGCGGGACTGCACTCACCCCTGCATCGTCTCCCGTTTCGACGGTGACCACGGGAACCTCGGGGGCGTGTCGCGCAAGCGACTCTGCGATCTGCCTCGCATCGCGGCCCAGCAGGACGGCGCCCGCGAGGCGGCCGGCCACCTCCCGGACCAGGTCGTCGACCCGCGCACCCTTGAGTAGACCACCGGCGATCCACACCACCCGGTCGTGGGCGAGGATCGACGGGCGGGCGGCGTGCGGGTTGGTCGCCTTGGAGTCGTCGACGAACGTCACTCCCCCGACCTCGGCGACGCGCGCCGCTCGGTGCGGGCCCACCACGTGGGCGGCCAGGCCCGCGGCGACCGCATCCGGTGGAACGCCGATCGCCCGGGCGAGAGCCGCCGCTGCCAGCGCATCCATCAGTCCGGCGGGCCCGGGTGGGGTGATCCCGTCGGCCGGGGCCAGCCGCTCGCCGTCCGCGAACGCGCGGTCGACGAGGTACCCGTCCTCGACGCCCAGTTCGCCCGCCGCAGGCACACCCAGCCGGAACCCCAGAGTGCGCACTGCGAGAGACGAGGAGAAGAGAGACGACGCGACCTCGTCGTCGAGGCCGAGCACCGCGACCTCCCCGGTCAGGGCGCGGGCCTTCGCGTCGATGTACGGCTGCATGCCGCCGTGCCAGTCCAGGTGATCCTCGGCGATGTTGAGGATCGCACCCGCGGTCGGCCGGACCGACGGCGCCCAGTGCAGCTGGAACGACGACAGTTCGACGGCCAGCACCTCAGCCCGCGGTCCGGTCGGCCGCAGTGCGTCGAGCACCGGAAGTCCGATGTTGCCGCAGGCCAGGCTCGGCAGCCCGGCCGCCTCGAGAATGGACTGCAGCATCGAGGTGGTCGTCGTCTTGCCGTTGGTGCCGGTGACCACCAGCCACCGCCGCGGCGGACCGTAGAGCCCGGCCCGGTCCACGTGCCAGGAGAACTCGATGTCGCCCCAGATCGGGACCCCGTCCCCGGCGGCGGCCGAGAGCAGCGGCGCGTCCGGGCGGAACCCGGGGCTCGTCACGACCAGCGCGAACTCGGCGACCTTCTCCCGTTCGGCGAGCAGATCGTCGATCGGGACCGTCGCCGCCCCCCGCCGCGCGCACTCGGCGAGGGCGTCGACGTTCGAGTCGGTGACGGTGACGTGGGCCCCGAGGTCGCGGAGAGGCTCGATGGTGGCGCGGCCGGAGACACCCGCACCGGCGACGAGGACACTGCGGCCCCGCAACCAGTCGAGCCCGCCGTGTTCCTCTGTCATGGCGTCAGCCCCCGATCGCTGCCAGGTACTCGCTGTAGAACAGCGCGAGCCCGATCGCGGAGGCGATGGCGGCCAGCAACCAGAAGCGGATGATCACCGTCGTTTCCGCCCACCCGGCGAGTTCGAAGTGGTGGTGGAACGGGGCCATCCGGAACACGCGTCTCCGGCTCGACCGGAACACCGCGACCTGGATCACCACCGACGCGGCCTCGGCGACGAACAGCGCGCCGATCACGACCATCAGCAGTTCGGTGCGCGTCGTGATCGACAGTCCGGCGAGCATGCCGCCGAGTGCCAGCGAACCGGTGTCGCCCATGAAGATCTTGGCGGGCGCCGCGTTCCACCACAGGAATCCGATGCACGCACCGGCGCCGGCCGCGCAGATCAGGGCCAGGTCGAGCGGATCGCGGACGTCGTAGCAGCCCTTGCCGGGGCTCGTCTCACACGCGTTGCGGTACTGCCAGAACGTGATGATCACGTACGCGCCGAGCACCAGGCTCATGGAACCGGCGGCGAGGCCGTCGAGACCGTCGGTGAGGTTGACCGCGTTCGACCACGCGCTCACCAGCAGGTAACAGAAGGCGACGAACACGACGGAGCCCATCGTGACCGTCGCGATGTCCCGCACATAGGACAGGTGCTCGCTCCCGGGGGTGAGGTCGTTCGCGCCCCGGAACTGCAACGCGAGAATGCCGAACGCCACCGCCGCGATGAGCTGCCCGACGAGTTTCGCCGTCTTGTTCAGTCCGAGGTTGCGCTGCTTGCGGATCTTGATGAAGTCGTCGAGGAACCCGACACCGCCCAGCGCCGTCGTGAGACCGAGCACGAGAAGTCCGGACGCCGACGGCCCGTCCGCGTCGTACCCGATGCCGATCAGGTGCGAACCCCAGTAGCCGGCCCACAGTCCGGCGAGGATGGCGACGCCGCCCATCGTGGGGGTGCCGCGCTTCGACTGGTGACTCGCCGGACCTTCGACGCGGATCTCCTGGCCGAACCCCTGGCGGGAGAAGGCCTTGATGAGAACGGGGGTCAGCAGAATCGAGACGGCGAGCGCGATGCCCGCCGCGAAGAGGATCTGTCTCACCGCGTGGCCTCCGAACCCTGCTGTCCCGTGCTTCCCGCCAACACCGTGTCCGCGACCTCCCACAATCCGATGGACTGCGACGCCTTGACGAGCACCAGATCTCCCGGCGCCAGTTCCTTCTCGAGCAGTGCGACCGCACCGGCGATGTCGGGGACGAGGATCGACTCCTCACCCCACGACCCCTCCATGACCGCACCCTGGTGCATGGCGCGGGCGGGCCTGCCGGTTCCGACGATGATCAGCCTGCTGACATCCAGCCGGACCGCGAATCTGCCGATGGCGTCGTGTTCGACCACTGATTCTGGACCCAGCTCGGCCATTTCTCCGAGCACCGCCCAGCTCCGGCGCGCCGCTTCCCGGCCCGACCGGGCCATCGAGACCAACGCTTTGAGGGCAGCCCGCATCGAGTCGGGGTTCGCGTTGTACGAATCGTTGACGACGGTCACACCGTCCGGCCGGTCGCGCACATCCATCCGGCGCCCCGAGACGGCGGCGGCGGCGGAGAGCGCTCGCGCGATCTGGTCGAGGTCCGCACCGCATTCGAGCGCCACCGCGGCTGCGGCGAGTGCGTTGCCGACCTGGTGCTCACCGTGCACGGCGAGTTCGACGGGGACGCTGCCCGCCGCGGTCGTGAGAGTGAAACGCGCCCTTGCCCTCTCGTCGAGCACGATGTCGGTGGCCCGCACGTGCGCGGACTCCGACCGGCCGACGAGCACCACCCGCGCCGACGTCCGAGGGGCCATCGCCACCACCAGCGGATCGTCCGCGTTGAGGATCGCGACACCGCCGTCGTCCGCCGACGGCAGCGACTCCGGGAGTTCACCCTTGGCGGCGGCGATCGCGTCCCGCGAACCGAACTCGCCGAGGTGCGCCGTTCCCACGTTGAGGACCACGCCGATCTTCGGGGGCGCGATCGCGGCGAGGGAGGCGATGTGGCCGCGGTCGCGGGCCGACATCTCCAGGACCAGGAATCCCGTGCCCGCGTCCGCGCGCAGCGCGGTCCACGGGTGGCCGAGTTCGTTGTTGAACGATCCGGGCGGAGCGACGACGGGACCGAGAGGCCGCAGGACGGCGGCGAGCAGATCCTTCGTCGACGTCTTGCCTGCCGAGCCGGTGACGCCCACGACCGTGAGCCCCTTCGCGGTGAGGTCGTCGACGGAGGCGCGCGCGAGCTTCGCGAGGGCCGCGAGCACGGCGGCGCCCGATCCGTCGGTGTCGTGTTCGAGCGCCATCGCCTTGCTCGGGCCAGTGCCCGGGGCCGGGGAGACGACGACGGCGGGAACCCCGACCGGGCGCGCGGCCAGGACAGCGACCGCGCCGGCTTCGACCGCCGAGGCCGCGTGATCGTGACCGTCGACGCGGGCGCCGGGCAGCGCGAGGAACAGTCCGCCCGCGGTGACCTTGCGCGAGTCGAACTCGACCGTTCCCGTCACCTCGGCCGACGGGTCGGCGACGTCGTGCAGTTCGCCGCCCACGATCTCGGCGATCCGAGCGAGTGTCATCGGGATCATCGCGTTCCTCCGACCTGTCGCTCGATCGCGTCGCCCAGTACGGCGCGGTCGTCAAATGGGTACTTCACCCCGTGTATCTCCTGACCGATCTCGTGTCCCTTGCCTGCGACCAGAACCACGTCGCCTGCCTGCGCCCAGCCGACGGCGTCGGCGATCGCCTTCGCTCGGTCCGCTACTTCCCACACCTGTCCCCGCTCGGATTCGGGCACCCCGAGGGCGCCCTCGCGGATCGCGGCCCTGATCGTCGCCGGATCCTCGGTACGCGGGTTGTCGTCCGTGATGATGAGCAGGTCGGCTCCCCGTGCGGCCGCGGCGCCCATCAGGGGCCGCTTACCCGCGTCACGATCGCCCCCGGCTCCCACGACGACGGCGACGCGTCCGCGTGCCTGCTCGCGCAATGTCGCGATCACGGCCTCGACCGCCGCGGGCTTGTGCGCGTAGTCGACGACGGCGAGGAAGTCCTGCCCGCGGTCGATCCGCTGCACCCGGCCCGGCACGTCGACGCCGGCGATGCCCGCGACGGCGTCGCGCGGATCGACGCCCAGCACGGCGCACAGCGCGACGGCGAGCGACGCGTTCGCGACGTTGTACTGCCCCGGCAGCCGGAGTTCCACGTCGAGGGTCGTTCCTTCGGCGGTGGTGAGCGCGAACTTCTGCGAGCCGGATGCCGACACCGTCGCCGGGCCCGCCGTCCACACCGCGCCGCCGGTCTCCGGTGTGGTCGCGACCGTCGTCACGATCGAATGCGCGCCTCGCGCGACCTCGGCCATCCGCCGGCCCCACACGTCGTCGACGCAGATGACGGCGTGCTGCGCGTGCACGGACGACTCGGCCGCGAAGAGCCGCGCCTTGGCGGCGAAGTAGTCCTCGAAGTCGCGGTGGAAGTCCAGGTGGTCCTGGGACAGGTTCGTGAACGCGCCGACGTCGAAGCGGACTCCGTCGACCCGGCCGAGGGACAGCGCGTGGCTGGACACCTCCATGACGACGGTGTCGATCCCCTGCTCGAGCATCACGGCGAACAGCGCGTGGAGTTGCGGCGCCTCGGGGGTGGTCAGGGCGCTCGGCACCCGGCGGCCACTCATCCGGGTCTCGATGGTGCCCACGAGACCGGTCGTCCGGCCGGCCGCGTTGAGGGCGCCTTCGACGAGATACGAGGTGGTGGTCTTGCCCGACGTTCCCGTGATACCGATGACCTGCATCTTCTCCGAGGGCCGACCGTAGATGGTGGCCGACAGCTCACCGAGCACGCCGCGCGGGTCGTCGTGGACGAGCACCGGTGCGTCGGTGCCCAGCGCGGATACCAGTGCGAGGCCGGCCTCGTCGGTGAGGATCGCGGTCGCTCCGCGGTCGAGAGCGTCGGCGGCGAACTCCGCGCCGTGCGCGCGCGCCCCGGGAAGGGCCGCGAACAGATCACCCTCGACGATCCCTTGGGCGCGCAGATCCACTCCGGTGACGATGACGTGCTCGGCGGTTCCGCTGGGTGCCTCGACCCTCGCTCCGGCGAGCGCCGCCAGAGCGCTCACCGTGGTACGGACCGGCTGGGCGGGGCGAAGACCGTCTGTGACCTTCACCTCCACTGACGCCGACTGCGGGCGGGACGGAACAGGCACCGGGCTCCTCTCGGATGTCGACTCTCACTGACAACGGCGTAGTGCACGGATCGATACAGCGTGCTACCTCGGCAGTTCCCTGCATCCACGGCAAATGCGCGTGTCCACTGAACGGCCGACGTGTCAGATTACCGCGAGCGCTCCCGGAACCCGATTCGGCCGACCTTCGCTCAATCGGCCTGCAGCACCAGCCTGCGTCCGGGGTCCGGGGACATCGGCACGCTGTCGCGCTGCAACATCCAGGACGCGATGTTGTGGAACAGCGGGGCGGCGGACTGCCCGCCGGAGCCGTCCGCGCTGCGTGTCGGCGCGTTGAGCATGATTCCTACGACGTACCGCGGGTTGTCGGCCGGAGCGATCCCGGCGAACGTGATCCAGTAGTTCGAGTTCGAATAGCACTTGCACGCGGGATCGACCTGCTGTGCGGTGCCCGTCTTGCCGCTGATCTGATAGCCGTCGACGGCGGCCTGCACCCCGGTGCCGCGCTGGTTGCCCGTGTCGTTCTGGGTGACGGACCGGAACATGTCGCGGACGGTGGCAGCGGTCTGCGGGCTGACGACCGTCACCTCCTCGGGCGCCTCGGTCTCCGTCCGATTGCCGGACGCGTCGACCGTCGCCTTGACGATGCGCGGCGGGATGCGGACACCGTCGTTGGCGATCGCCTGGTACATGCCGGTCATCTGCAGCAGTGTCATCGACAGGCCCTGTCCGATCGGCAGGTTCGCGAACGTGCCCCCCGACCACTGGTCCCGGCTGGGGACGCTGCCCGCGCTCTCACCGGGAAGCCCGACGTCGGTACGCTGGCCGAGACCGAACCTGGACAGCATGTCCGCGTAACGGTCCTCCCCCACCCGCTGGGCGAGCATCAGGGTGCCCACGTTCGAGGACTTACCGAACACCCCCGTGGCCGTGTACGGCGCGACCCCGTGATCCCAGGCGTCCTTCACCGACACGCCCGACATCTGAATGCTGCCGGGAACCTCGAGAACCTCGTCGGGTGAGGTCAGCCCGTACTCGATCGCGGCCGCCGCGGTGACGATCTTGTTCACGGATCCCGGCTCGAACGGCGTGCTCACCGGCAGGTTGCCCATCTCCACCGTTCGCGGATTGTTGCCCACCCCGATCGCCGGATTGAACGTGCTGTCGTTCGACATCGCGAGCACCTCACCGGTGTGGGAGTCGAGCACGACCGCCGACGCATCCTTCGCGCCGGACTTGTCCTTGGCCATCTGCACCTGCTGCTGGACGTAGTACTGCAGGTCGGAGTCGATGGTGAGCTCGACGCTCGATCCGTCGACCGCCGGTTGCTTGTCACGCCAGCTGCCGGGAATCACCGCGCCGTCGGAGCCCCGGTCGTACGTCTGGGAGCCGTCGGTTCCCGCGAGGGTGGAGTCGAGCGAATCCTCGAGGCCGAGCAGTCCGTGGCCGTCCCAGCCGGTGGCGCCGACGAGGTTGGCGGCGAGCGACCCGCCCGGGTACTCGCGGATGTCCTGGCGTTCGAGTCCGACCTCCGGGAACTTGTCGCTGATCTGCGCGGCGATGTTCGGGTCGACGCTGCGCGCCAGATAGACGAACGTCTCGTCGCCGTGCAGTTTCTCTTTGAGGTCCTTCTCCGGTGCGGCGTCGCCGAGCCGGTCGTGGATCTCCTTCGCGATGGCGTCGAGGCGCGAGTCGACGTCGGGGGCGGTATCGCTCTTGGCCTTCGCCTCCTCGAGTTCCTTCCGCACCCGTGTGGGCTGAAACGTCAGCGCCTTCGCTTCCATCGTGAACGCGATGGGATTGGAGTTGCGGTCGGTGATCGACCCGCGCAGCGCCGGATCCACCTCGGTGGTCGTGCGCTGGTTCGCCGCCTCCGCGGACAGTTGCGGTGCGTCGATGACCTGGATCCACAGAAGCTGCACTGCGGCGAGGCCGAGCGCCAAGAACATCAGTGCGCGCCCGATCCGTTGCCTGAACGGAAAAGACGCGGTCCCGGCGCCCGTGGGGCGCCGGGGACGATTTCTCGGTGCGCTCCGACTCACCGGCGACCACCGGAGGGTGGAGCAGTCGTCGGTGCGGCGGCCGAAGGGATCACGGGAACCAATTGTTCACCCTGCGCCTGGATCTCCGTGCCATTGCCGGGCTGCGGCGTGGCGCGCGGGGACTGCGTGGTGCTCCCCCGGTTCGGGGCGGTAGCCACGGAGTTGCCACGCTGGGTGGACGGGGCGGCTGCGTCCAGCGGGGGCACCGGCGCACCCGACGCCGGGGCGGGCGTGCCGACGACCTCGACGCTGCCGTCGGGGTGGACGACGAGCCGGGCCGGGTCGTTCGCCGGGACCATGCCGAGCTTGGCCGCTTCCTCCGCCAGTTTCGGGGCGGAGTTGGCGGTCTCGACGTCACGCTGCAGCGCTGCCTTCTCCTCCGCGAGCGACTGGTTGTGCGCGCGGGCGGCGCTCAGCTGGTATGAGTCCTCCGCGGACCGGGTGGTGAGCAGCAGTGTGACGGCCAGGCCCGTGGCGAGCAGAACGAGGATCGTCGCCACGAACGGGATGCGGGCGGTGAGTGTGCCGGTGCGGTTCTTGCCGGAGACGGCGATCGCGGATCCGTTGTGCACGGCCGCGCGCTGGGTGCGCTTCTTGTACGCCCGCTCAGCCGCGCCCGACCGGTTGTCCGCCCGCGCGGGCCGCATCTCGGTGGAACTCACCTGAACCGTCATGCCGCCGACCTCCTGGCAATTCTTTCTGCAGCGCGCAAACGCACCGGGGCTGATCGTGGGTTCTCTTCGATTTCCTGTTCGGACGCGCGCTCCGCCCCTCGTGTGAGGATCCGGAACTCAGGTCCCATCCCCGGTAGTTCGACGGGAAGCCCCTCCGGGCTCTTCGACTTGGACCTGGGAGTGATTTCCTGCTTGACGACCCGGTCTTCCAGGGATTGGTACGACATGAACACGACGCGTCCCCCGACGGTCAACGCGTCGAGTGCAGCCGGTACCGCGGCGCGCAGTGAATCGAGCTCGCCGTTGACCTCCACTCGAAGGGCCTGGAACGTCCGCTTCGCGGGATGTCCCCCGGTACGGCGGGTCGCCGCAGGAATGGTGCGGTACAGCAGTTCGACCAGTGCTGCGCTGGTCGTGAACGGCTCCTTCGCGCGTTGCCGGACAACCTCCGACGCGATCTTGCCCGCGAAGCGCTCCTCGCCGTACGTGCTGAGGATGCGAGCGAGATCTCCGTGGCTGTACGTGTTGAGGACCTCGGCCGCGGTGATGCCGGTGGTCGGGTCCATCCGCATGTCCAGGGGTGCGTCGATCGAATACGCGAACCCCCGATCCGATTCGTCGAGCTGCATCGAGGAGACACCCAGGTCGAAGAGGATGCCGTGCACCGATTCCCGCGGGGACAGGCCCGCCTGGGTCAGCGCGTCCTCGATGCCGTCGTAACGGGTGTGCACGAACGTGATCCGGTCGGCGAACGGGGCGAGCCGGCCGCCGGCGATCTCCAGTGCGTGCGGATCACGGTCGAGGGCAACGAGCCTCAGCTGTGGGTAGGTCCGCAGGAAGTGCTCGGAATGCCCGCCGAGGCCGAGGGTCGCGTCGATCATGACGGCGCCACCGCCGTGCGGGTCGTTCGCGGTGAGGGCAGGGCCCAGCAGTTCGTCTGCGCGGTGAAGCAGTACCGGGATGTGACCGAAACCATCGGCGGGCGAGGAATCTTCCCCCTCGTGATCCACCATGATCCCTCCGGCTCCTGCTCTGTGGTGCGGGTGAACGTGCCCGGTGCCGGGGTTCACTGGTCGAACTTCTCGGGTCGGCCGTTGCCGTGGCGAATGCTTCGAGGTCCCTGCCCGAAATGAAAACCTGGCGCTGGGGAAGTGCGTCAGGGTTCCGTCGGACAGAGGCCTCGCGGCATTCGCGGGGACATGTTCACGCTCAGACGATCTCGCCGAGCGCGATTCCTGTTGCCTGCGAGTAGTTCTCCTCGTTCGCCTCCACGTAGGTCTGCCAGGCTTGCGCATCCCAGATTTCGAGGAAATCGACCGAACCGATCACTACGCAGTCCTTGGAGAGACCCGCGTAACGCCGGTGATCTGCCGAGAGGGTGATGCGCCCCTGGGCATCTGCGTGCTGCTCGTCGGTACCTGCCGCCAGTCCGCGAACGAAGGCTCGCGCCTCCGGATCGCTTCTCGACGCGGCCGCGGCCTTGCGTGCGAGAGCGGTGAATTCTTCCCGGGGATACACCGCGAGGCTGTGATCCTGACCCTTGGTGACCATCAACCCTCCCGCCAGCGCATCCCGGAACTTTGCGGGCAACGTGAGCCGCCCCTTGTCGTCGAGCTTCGGCGTGTAGGTACCGAGAAACACTCGACACCTCCCACCGCGTTCAGATCGAACGCCGCTCGGCCGGGCGGTTCACCTTCGCTCCCCGCTGCGCACCACAGTACCCCACTTTCCCCCACCCACAAGGTAGATAACGGCGTGTTGTCTTCCAATTTGCCCAATACTTGCTGGTCAACGCAGATTGAAGGAGGTGGGGGAAAATTCCCGACGTGATCACCGCCACGGGCACCGTCGATCGCACCCCCGCACACAGCAACACGGAGCGCTGGAAAAGCCCAGGCGAGAGCGCACCGAGAGGGTGCGTTACCCCTGCCCCACGACTCGTCGCAGACCTGAGGGGGGAAAGTGGGGAAACGGGGTGGGTGGAGGTGGGGATTCGCGGGCGGGAGCGTTCACTGGTCCCACCTGGCGGGCCCGACCGGGCCGAACGGGCGCCGTGCGGCCGGGCACCGGTCCCGGAGACAGCGGTGGCGGCGTGGCATCACATGCCACGCCGCCACCGGACTGCCGAGCGGGTCGTACTACTCCTGCTCGAATCTCTTCTTGAAGCGGTCTTCCATTCGCGACGAGAATCCGCCACTCTTGCGCCCGCTTCGGGGCTTACCGCGTTCGGCACGGCCGGTCTCACCTTGCGTGGTCGAGCCACCACGTGAGGACTGTCCGGACTTGCTCTTTCCTCCACCCCACAGGAGGAGGACTCCGGCACCGAACATGACGATGAAGCCGATCAGGCTGATGACGGGAAAACCGCCCGGCTTGATCGGAAGGGCGACGCCGGCGATGAGCAGGACCAGCCCCAGAACGAACAGGGCCACCGCCTGCAATCGACGACGACTCGATGCCGCACGCATGCGACCGCCTCGCACAGTGGAGGCGAACTTGGGATCCTCGGCGTAGAGAGCGCTCTCGATCTGGTCGAGCATGCGCTGCTCGTGCTCGGAGAGTGGCACGGTACCTCCCCCGGCACTGGAGTGTTGGCCACCGCCTCACGGTGCGAGACGGTGGGTAACCGACTTTGGCGGCTACCTAGATTTAATAATACGAGCAGTTCGATCCCCGTACCACCTACTCCACGTACGAGTTCCCCACCAACCTTACGGACTCCCGCACCGAACGACTTTCGGGGCACCGCAATGTCGCGGACGCCTCACCGTTTTCCCGCCGTTTCCGGCCGTCTGCCGTCTACGACGCCCGCAGATCGAGACCTGCGCCACGTCCGATGTGATCTTCGACGGCCTGGAGAAAGCGCCCGACCTCGACGAAGAACTCGTCCGCCTCGAGATCGGTGAGGGTTCGCGACATTCCTGCCTCGATCGCGGCGCGGGTGCCCGAGTGACCGGCGAAGTAGTCGGCCCAGTTCGCGAATTCCGGCGCCGCGCCGGCCATGAGCACCCAGGCGTTACGTGTTCGTGTCCTTTTACTCCCCGCCGCCGGCCCCTCCGCGGCCAGCACCGCGCCCGCGCCGCGCAACGCGGCCAGATACGCGCTGTGGAATCGATCCGCCGGGCCGCCTGCCCCCACCGATTGAGCGAGGAGCGCGTCGGCGCGATCGAGCAGCACCGAGCCGCGTCGCGAGGCCGGGTTGCGTACGTCACCCCGTTTGCCCGAGTTCCCAGAGGTCGGTCCCGTGACCGGGTTCGTCATCACTTCGAACACCTCCAAAACCCCGGTGCAACCACCCCGCCGGGCGTAGTCAGGTCGTGAGTTCGGGGGCCGGCGATGCTCGCTTCCCTCGAGCATCGCCGGATCCCCGCCATCGAACATCTGTTCGACCTATTCAATATAGCTGGACCCACCGACACGTCGTCAAGAGAAAGGTGAGACCGGTCGAACCGAACGCTGACCAGACTCCGCTCGTGGTCGAACTCTCGGCCGCCGAGTTCCGCGACCGCCTGCACGAGGCGCTGTCGATCTACGTCGCCGCCATGGGCTATCCCCACGGCACCGAATACCACCGGGCGCCGATGTGGAACGAGCACCTCCAGCGGTCGGGGTGGCGTGGCGTCGGCGCGCTCCTCCCGGCCGGTGACGGAACCACCGACGGCGCGGACGCCCGCCTCGTCGCCGTCGCCTACGGCTACCGCGGGGCCCCCGAGCAGTGGTGGCACCAGCAGGTCCGTTCCGGCCTGCGGCACACGGGGTGGACCCGCGACCAGATCGACGTGATCCTCGGCAACTACTTCGAACTCACCGAACTCCACGTCCACCCGGACGCCCAGGGACACCGACTCGGCGAGACCCTGCTTCTGCGCCTCCTCGAACGCAGACCCGAACGCGGGGTGCTGCTCTCCACCCCGGAAGTGGCGGACGAGGACAATCGCGCGTGGCGGCTGTACCGCCGCCTCGGCTTCCGAGACGTCCTGCGCCACTTCCGGTTCGCGGGGGACAACCGCCCGTTCGCGGTGCTGGGACGCGGGCTTCCCCTGTGATCGATGCGGTGGTCGTCGGGTCGGGACACAACGCCCTGGTGTCGGCGTGTTACCTCGCGCGGTCCGGGTGGTCGGTCGAGGTGATCGAACGCGACACCGTGGTCGGCGGCGCGGTCTCCACGGTGGAACGCTTCCCCGGGTACCAGGTCGACCGCGGGTCGTCCGCGCACATCATGGTCCGGCACACGGGAATCGTCGAGGAACTCGACCTCGGCGCGCACGGCCTGCGGTACCTCGACTGCGATCCGTGGGCGTTCGCCCCGGCCCCCGCGGGGACGGACCGGCCCGGGATCGTGTTCCGCCGCAGCCTCGAGGGAACCTGCCGGTCCATCGAGGAGTCCTGCGGGGCCGCGGACGCCGACGCGTACCGCCGGTTCGTGGACGTGTGGGGTCCGCGCAGTGCCCGCGTCATGCGCGCGTTCTCGAACCCGCCGACCGCGCCGGCGCTGCTCTCGTCGTTCTGGGGGCTTGACACGGGCGGCGGCGGTAGCGACCTCTCCCGGCAGTTCCTCGGTTCCGGCGACGCACTGCTCGACGAGTATTTCGACGACGAGCGGCTCAAGGCGGCCCTCGCGTGGTTCGGAGCCCAGTCCGGTCCGCCGATGTCCGAGCCGGGTACCGCGCCGATGGTCGGGTTCGCGGCCCTGATGCACACCGTTCCACCCGGTCGGGCCGTCGGCGGCAGCGGAGCCCTGACCGCGGCGCTCGCCTCGCGACTGGGGTCGGATGCCGGAACGGTCACGCTCGGCGAGTCGGTGGTCTCGCTGAGCCGGGACGGCGGCACCTGGACGACCCGGACGTCGTCCGGCCGGGAGATCCGCTCCCGCACGGTGGTCGCGGGCTGCCACGTGCTGACCACCCTCGGCCTGCTCGAACGCGGCGGGTACGACCCGCAGACCCTCGCCCGCTGGCGTCGCCGGATCCGCGTCGGCCCGGGGATCGGGATGGTGGTGCGGCTGGCGACCGGCGATCTCCCCGCCTATCCGAGTGCGCCCGACGACACCGTCACCCACGGGCTCCAGCTGCTGGTCTCGGATCGCGCGCACCTGCGGCTCGCGCACGGCGCGGCGCTCGCCGGGGAGCTCCCGCCGCGGCCCGCGGTGCTGGGGATGAGCTTCAGCGGACTCGACCCGACCATCGCGCCCGAGGGCAGGCACCAGGTGACGTTGTGGTCGCAGTGGCAGCCGTACCGGCTGACCGGCGGCAGGCGGTGGACCGACCTCGCCGCGGCGGAGGCGGATCGGATCGTGGCGGAGATGGATGCACTGGCACCCGGTTTCGGCGGGTCCGTCCTCGATCGGCACGTGCAGTCGCCGCAGGACCTCGAAGACGAGATGGGCTTGCTCGGCGGCAACGTCATGCACGTGGAGATGTCGCTGGACCAGATGATGATGTGGCGTCCCCTCCCCGAGTTGTCGGGGCACCGGGTTCCGGGGGCCGAGCGTCTGTACCTGACGGGGGCCTCGACCCATCCGGGCGGCGGGGTGTCCGGTGCGAGCGGCCGGAGCGCCGCCCGCGTCGCGCTCCGCGACGACCGGAAGGGCCTGGCCCGCGTGTGGCGCCGGCGATGACCTCCCGCGTTCCCGTCGTTCTCGCGGCGGCGGCGATCGCGGCGCAGATCCTCTACCCGCTGGTGCACGGCGGGGTCCGCGACGTCGTCACCGCGACAGTGGTCGTCCTGCTCGCCGCCGCGTCCGTCACCCACGCGGCCGCCACCCGGGGTGGACGCTGGGCGGTGGGACTCGTGGTCGCGACGGCCGGGCTGGGCCTGGCCTCCGAGGTCGCGGGGACCGCCACCGGTTTCCCCTACGGCTGCTACGACTACAGCGTCGACCGGCTCGGCCCCGCGCTCGCCAGGGTGCCCCTGGTGGTGCCGTTCGCCTGGACCGCCGGCTTCTACCCGGTGTGGTGTGTGGCGTCGGCGCTCGCCCGCGGCCCGCACCGGCGGGCGGTCCGGGTCGCGCTGACGACCGTCGGCGTCGTCGGCTGGGACCTCTACCTCGACCCGCAGATGGTCGCGGACGGTCAGTGGCGCTGGTGCGTCACGGACGCCGGCCTGCCCGGGCTCGAGCACATTCCGCTGACGAACTACGCGGGGTGGTTCGCCGTCGCGACGGTGATGGCGGTCGCGGTCGACCGGCTCGACCGCCGCTTCGGCACGGGAACCCGGCACCGCGACGGCGTCCCGATCGGGTTGTTCCTGTGGACGTGGCTGGGTTCGGCGCTCGCCCACACCGTCTTCCTGGACGCCCCCGAGTTGCGGTATTCGGCGGTCTACGGGTGGTGCGCGATGGGAATCCTGGGAGTTCCCCTGCTCGTCTCGCTGCTACGGCCGGCCGCCCGGCGCCCCGGGGCCCGCGACACGCACCCTCACGCCTGACACCGAACCGGTCCCCTGGCACGATACGACTGTGCAGCTGCCTTCGGTTCCGACCTCGACCCGCTCGCGCAGGGCCGCGTCCCTCGCCGTCCTCGGACTTCTCCTCGTACCGTTCCTCGCGGGATGCCTGCGGGTTCAGGTGTCGATGGGGGTGTCCGCCGACGACCGGGTCTCCGGCCAGATCGTGGCCGCCGCCGTGCCTGCGAACGATCAGGACAAGGGCCCCCAGCTCACTCCCCCAGGCTCGCTGTCGGACAAAGTGCGCATCCAGGAGTACAAGAAGGACGGCTACGTGGGCAGCCAGGCGTTCTTCAGCGACCTCACGTTCGGCGACGTGCAGCAGCTCGGCACCATGTCGGAGCAGGCCACGGGCAGTTTCCAGATCTCGCTCCAGCGGACCGGCGACCTCGTGACCCTCGACGGGAAGGCCGATCTCAGTTCGGTGCCCGCCCAGGGCACCGACGTGCAGTTCACGATCGCGTTCCCGGCCCGCGTCGCCACCACCAACGGCACCCGCGAGGGCGATTCGATCGTGTCGTGGAAGTTGCCGGCCGGCGACACCTCGACGATCCGGGCCGAGGTCCGCTACTCGGACCCGAGCACCCGCAGTTTCGCCGGCTGGGCGGGCATCATGGCCGGTGTGACGCTCGGTGTCGCCGTCATCGTCGGTGCGCTGGCCTGGATGGCCCGCAACAAGGAGCCGGTGCTCGGCAGCCGCCGCGCACGGGACCACTCGGAGGTGTGACCGCCGCGCCGATCGAGCGGGTGGTCCGGTTCGGCTCCCTGGTCTCGGTGCTCGGTCTCGCCGGCTCGGTCGCCAACCTGTGCTCGGCACCGCGGCTCCCCACTCCGGCCCGCCGGGTCACCGAACCCGTCACGGTCTGCATCCCGGCCCGGGACGAACGTGACCGGTTGCCGGGCCTGATCGGCGACCTGCGGGAACAGCGCGGAGTCGACGATCTCCGGGTGCTCGTCTACGACGACGCCTCCTCCGACGGGACCGCCGAGGCCGCGGAGGCGGCGGCCGGCGGCGACCCCCGCTTCTCGGTGGTGCGGGGAACCGCGGAACCGCCGCCGGGATGGGTGGGTAAACCCGCGGCCTGCCACTGGGTGAGTGAGCACGCCTTCGCGCAGGGCCGGTCGGGCAGCGGGATTCTCGTGTTCCTCGACGCCGACGTGCGGTTGCGTCCGGACGCCCTGAACGCCGCGTGCACCGCCCTGCGCACGTCCGATGCGGCACTGGTGTGCGCGTGGCCGTTCCAGCAGGCGGGGTCGGCCGGCGAAGCCCTGGTGCAGCCGCTGCTCGGGTGGTCGTGGGCGGCGACGCTGCCCGTCCGCGTGGCCAACCGGTCGCGGCGCCCGTCCGCCGCCGTGGCCTGCGGACAGTTCATGGTCTTCGACGTCACCGCATACCGCGACGTCGGGGGCCACCTGGCCGTCGCGGGCAGCGTGACCGAGGATCTCGACTTCGCACGCCTGCTTCGCCGGTGCGGGCGGACGACCACGCTGGTCGTGGCCGGCCGGTCGGCGTCGTGCCGGATGTACGAGGACGCCGAAGCGCTGCGCCGCGGCTACGACCGCTGGCTGTGGACGGCATTCGGCCCCCGCCTCGGCGCGGCGGCGGTCCTCGGTGTCGCGACCGTGGCGTACCTGGTGCCGCCGGTGGCCCTCGCGGCGGGACGGGGACGTGTCCGCCGGTGGGGCGCGGTGGGGTACCTCACGGCCACGGCGTCCCGGCTGTGCGCCCGGGCACTCGAACGCGGCGATCGCCTCACCGCCGCGGACGCGGCCGGCGCGCTCGCGCACCCGCTGTCCGTCGCCGCGGCGGTTGCGCTGACGGTGTCGTCACACCGCAGTCATCGGCGCGGGCGCACCCGGTGGAAGGGCCGGACGCTCAGCTGACCGGCGCCGGGGTGACCGGGGCCGGGTCCGCAACACCCGAACCGACCTTGTCGCCGAGCCGGGCGAGCACCTCGCTGGTGGCGCGAGCGAAGTTGAGGGTGATGAAGTGCAGGCCGGGCGCACCCTCCGCGATGAGGCGTTCACTCATCTCGGTGGCGAGGTCGATGCCGATCTCGCGCACGGCGGCGCGGTTCTCCTCGGGACCGTCGCCCGCGGCCGCGGCCAGCCGCTTCTCGAGGTGCGCCGGGAGACTCGACCCCGACAGTTCGAGCATGCGGCGGACCGACCCCAGCGACGTGATCGGCATGATCTCGGGGATGATCGGCTTCGCGCCCTGCTCGGGGTCGTACGCCGTCACCCGGTCGCGCAGACGCAGGTAGTCGTCGACGTCGAAGAACATCTGGGTGATCGAGTACTCGGCGCCTGCCCGCAGCTTCGACACCAGGTACCGGGTGTCGTGCGCGAGATCGGGCGCGCGGTAGTGGCCTTCCGGGAACGAGGCCACCCCGACGTGGAAGTCGCCGAGGTCGCGGACGAGCCGGACCAGTTCCTCGGCGTACTCGACGCCCTGGGGGTGCTTCTCCCATTCGCCCAGCGGGTCACCGGGCGGGTCGCCGCGCAGGACCAGGATGTTGCTGATTCCGCGGTCGGCGTAGGCACCGACCATCGACCGCAGTTCGTCGACACTGTGGGATACGGCGGTGAGGTGCGCGACCGGCAGGAGTGTGGTCTCCTCGGCGAGCTGGCCGGTGACGCGGACCGTGCGGTCGCGCGTCGACCCGCCCGCACCGTAGGTCATGGAGACGAAGGCCGGACCCATCCGCTCGAACTCGCGGACGGCGCGCCACAGACGAGCCTCGGCGGCCTCGTCCCGCGGCGGCGAGAACTCGACGGAAAAGGGCACCCGACCGTCGCCGGACGACCGGATCCGGTCGACGATGGACGGGGTGCGGGTCACCCAGCCTTCGCTGGCCCGCCCCCTGACGGAATCGAATGTCACCCGTCCAGCATAGGTAGTGCCCGGCGCAATGCACCCACTGCGTGTCCGCAAGCACCTGGGATCCGGGCAACCGGCCGCCCGGACGAGTGCCCACTATGGTGGTGTCGACGCCCGTCGCCCGTCGCCGGTCTCGGCGCGAACGCGAAATTTCGATCCTGGAGGCCACACTGTCCGTTGGAACGCGCCCCGCCGCCCTCGCGGCCGAGGTCGAAAATGCGCTGCGCGAGTTCTTCACCAGCCGGCAGGCCCTGGTCGACGCCGTGGGCGGCGGCTACCGCGAGGCCGTGACGACGCTGGAGGACTTCGTTCTTCGCGGAGGCAAGCGGGTCCGTCCGGCCTTCGCGTGGACCGGCTGGCTCGGGGCGGGCGGCGACCCTCGGGGTCCCGGGGCCGGGCCCGTGCTCCGCGCCTGCTCCGCGCTGGAACTCGTGCAGGCCTGCGCCCTCGTCCACGACGACATCATCGACGCCTCCACGACGCGCCGCGGGTTCCCCACCGTCCACGTCGAGTTCGAGGAACAGCACCGCGCCGGGAGGTGGAGCGGTGATTCCGCCCACTTCGGCGAGGGCGTCGCCATCCTCCTCGGCGACCTCGCGCTGGCCTGGGCCGACGACATGATCCGCGAATCGGGCATCACCCCGGATCAGTCGGCCCGCATCTCCCCCGTGTGGTCGGCGATGCGCACCGAGGTGCTCGGCGGGCAGTTCCTCGACATCAGCAACGAGGTGCGGGCGGACGAGTCGATCGACGCCGCCATGAAGGTCAACCGGTACAAGACCGCGGCGTACACCATCGAGCGGCCGCTGCACCTCGGCGCCGCACTCGCCGGCGCCGACGACTCCCTGGTCTCGGCGTACCGCCGATTCGGCACCGACATCGGTATCGCCTTCCAGCTCCGCGACGACCTGCTGGGCGTGTTCGGGGATCCGGCCGTGACCGGCAAGCCGTCGGGCGACGACCTGCGGGCGGGCAAGCGCACCGCCCTGTTCGCGATGTCGCTGCAGCGGGCCGACGCCGAAGACCCGGCGGCCGCCGCACTGCTCCGCGAGGGCATCGGCACCGACCTGTCCGACGCGGACGTCGACACCCTCCGGAACATGATCACGTCCCTCGGCGCCGTCGCGGACGTGGAGAAGCAGATCGAGGACCTCGTCGCGAACGCGCTGTCGACGCTGGCGACGAGCACCGCCACCACCGCGGCGAAGCAGCAGCTCACCGAGATGGCCGTCGCCGCGACGCGCCGCGACTACTGAGGTCCGCGGTGGCTCGCGCGCTACGGACGGTTCCCGGCCGAACCGATCACGTCGTGGTCGTCGGCGCCGGCCTCGCCGGCCTCTCGGCAGCCCTGCACCTCACCGGGGCGGGCCGCCGCGTCAGCGTCCTCGAACGGGAGTCGTCACCGGGCGGCCGGGTCGGCACCTACCGCGGTCCCGGCTACGACATCGACAACGGCGCCACCGTCCTCACGATGCCCGAACTGGTCGGCGAGGCCCTCGCCGCCGTCGGCGCGGAGTTCACGTCGACGCGCCCGCCGCTGGTCCTCGAACGGCTGGCCCCGGCGTACCACGCCCGATTCGCGGACGGTTCCTCGCTCGACGTCCACTCCGATCCCGATACGATGGCCGCGGAGGTCGGCCGGGTCTGCGGGCCGGGAGAATCGGCCCGGTACCTGCGGCTGCGGCGCTGGCTCGGCCGGATCTTCGACGCCGAGTACCACCGCTTCATGGACGCGAACTTCGACTCGCCGCTGGATCTCGTCAGGTCCCGCGAGGCCGCGAAGGATCTGCTGACGCTCACCGTGCTGGGCGGATTCGGCCGGCTCGGCGCCCGGGTCGACCGCACCGTCACCGATCCGCGACTTCGCCGGATCTTCACGTTCCAGGCGCTGTACGCAGGCGTCGCCCCCGCCGAGGCCCTCGCGGTGTACGGCGCGATCGCCCACATGGACACCTCGCTCGGCGTCTACTTCCCCCGGGGCGGGATGCGTTCGATCGCGCTCGCTCTCGCCGACGCCCTCACCACCGCGGGTGGCGAGATCCGCTACGGCACCGAGGTCGCGGCGCTCGAGCGGACCGGTGATCGCGTGGGCGCCGTCGTCACGTCTGCGGGTGACCGCGTCGACTGCGACGCGCTGGTGCTCACCCCCGACACGGCCGTCGTCGACGCGCTGCTGCACCCGGTGACCCGCCGGAAACCCCGCCGCGTCCGGGTGTCGCCGTCCGCCGTGGTCCTGCACGGGACCGTCCCCACCGCGGTCGCGTCGGGATGGGCCGCCCAGCGGCACCACACCATCGACTTCGGTCACGCGTGGAAGCGGACGTTCGCGGAGATCACCGCACGCCGGGGACGCGGACGACTGATGACCGACCCGTCACTGCTCATCACCCGGCCTGCCGTGTCGGACCCGGGTCTCGTCGTGGACCGCGCGGGCACCGCCTCGGAACCGCTGTCCGTGCTGGCTCCCTGCCCGAACCTGCACAGCGCACCGCTGGAGTGGGCCTCGCTGACCGGCCCGTACGTGAACGAACTGCTGCGCGAACTCGAGAAACGCGGGTACACCGGGATCGCGGAGCACTTCACCATCGACCACGTAGACACCCCGCTGACCTGGCTCGGGAAGGGCATGGCGGCGGGCAGCCCCTTCGCGGCGGCGCACGTGTTCCGGCAGACCGGACCGTTCCGGCGCCCCAACCTGGTCGGTGGCCTCGACAACGTCGTCCTCGCCGGTTCCGGGACCGTGCCCGGTGTCGGGGTTCCGACCGTCCTGCTCTCGGGGAAACTCGCGGCTGCGCGCATCACCGGGCCCGTCACGGCCCGAAGTGCTGAATTGCACTCGAAAGCACGAAGTGCGGGAGGATAGGGCGAGGCGTGGCGAGAACTGGTGCCGGCAGCAATTAAACTGGTTCCTCGACCATGCGGTGCGCGCGACGACGAGCACACCGACCGCAACCGAACTCACCTCGGGGGAGGAATCTGCACTCATGACGTCCTCTGCCCGGCAGGCGACCGTCGCCCCTGCGACGACCACGCCGCAGCGGTCGTGGCCCCAGGCCACGGCCGATTTCCTCCGCAGCCCGGAGGGGCACGCCGCGCTCCTCGGTTTCGCGGGCGCCGTGATGATCACGTTCGGCGGTTTCGGTGCGGGCAGCGTCCGCCGCGAGGACCCGCTGCTCGAGGCGATGCACCTGTCGTGGCTGCGGTTCGGTCACGGGCAGATCCTGTCGACCGTCATCGTCTGGGTGGGTGTCGTCGCGATGATCACGGCGTGGGTGCGGCTGGGCCGCGCCACGCTCGGCGGCGACGTCACGCTCCGGCAGTTGCGGATGGTCGTGCCGGTGTGGACGGCGCCGCTGCTGCTGGCCGTGCCGATGTTCAGCCGGGACGCGTACTCCTACCTCGCGCAGGGTGCGCTGTTGCGTGACGGGTTCGACCCCTACGCCGTCGGGCCGGTGGTCAACCCCGGGATCCTCCTCGACAACGTCAGCAATGTGTGGACCACCACCACCGCGCCGTACGGTCCACTGTTCCTGCTGCTCAGCCAGGGCATCACCGCGCTCACCGGCGACAACGTGATCGCCGGGACGATGCTCCTGCGCGTGACGATGCTGCCCGGGCTCGCGCTGATGGTCTGGGGCGTACCGCACCTCGCGCGCCACCTCGGCGGCAATCCGGCCATCGCGCTGTGGCTCGCCGTGCTCAATCCGCTGGTCCTCGTGCACCTCATCGGCGGTGTCCACAACGAACTGCTGATGGTCGGCCTCATGATCGCCGGCATCGCGCTCGTCCTCGAACGCCGCCACCTGGCCGGCATCGCGCTCGTCGCGGTGGCGGTCGCGATCAAGGCGACCGCGGGCGCAGCGCTCCCCTTCATGGTGTGGATCTGGATGCTCCACGAGAAGGAGAAGGCCGAGGCGGAAGGGCGCACACCCGCGTCGCCGCTCGCGTCGTTCGCGAAGACCGCGGGCGCGGGATTCGCCGTGTTCGTGGTCGTCTTCGCCGCCGCCTCCGCCCTCGCCGGTGTCGGACTCGGCTGGATGACGGCGCTGTCCGGTTCTAACAAGATCATCAACTGGTTGTCGCTGCCGACGATCCTCGCCCACATCGTGACGGTCGGAACGTCGTGGTTCGCGGAGCTGCGGCTGGGCGAGGTCCTGGCCGTCACCCGCCCCATCTGTGCGGTGGCCCTGGTAGCGATCGTGCTGGCCGCGTGGTGGCGGTACCGCAAGACCGAGCGTGACGCGATCCTCGGAATCCTCATCGTTCTGGTCGCGATCGTGATTCTGTCGCCCGCAGCGCTGCCCTGGTACTACTCGTGGCCGATCGCCATCGCGGCCGGCTTCGCGCTGTCGACGCGGACGCTGATGATCCTCGTCGGGTTGTCCACCTGGTTGATGCTGGTCTTCCAGCCGGACGGGTCGATCGGCCTCTACACGTTCGCGCACGTGCTGCTCGCGACGTTCGCCGCGGTCGTGGCGGCGGTGTCGCTGCGCACGGTCGACCCGCTGCGGCTGCGCGCACCGCGGCCCGTCACGGAAGAGCGCACCTCCGGCCTCGCAGGTGCTGCGTCGTCGCCCGGCCTCGAATGACCCGTCGATGACCGCGCTGGCCGACAGTTACCGGTACTGCGGCGCGGTGACGGCGGAGCACGGACGCACCTATAACCTCGCCACCCGGCTACTGCCCGAGCGCCGCCGGGCCGCCGTGCACGCCCTGTACGGGTTCGCCCGCACGGTCGACGACCTCGTCGACGTCGACCCCGGCCGGACCGCCGGGGAGTGCGCCGCCGAACTCGACCGGATCGACGCGGTACTGCGACGTGCGTTCACCGACCGGAACGCCGTCGGTGACACCGCGTGCTCGCGGGAGATGCTGCGGGTCCTTCCCGCGTTCCTCGACACCGTGGCGGACTTCGACATCCCCCACGACTACTTCTTCGCGTTCCTGAACTCCATGCGGATGGACGTTCCGGGCACTGCGGAGCACCGGGCCGGCTACGCCACCCTCACCGAACTCCGCACGTACATGTACGGATCGGCTGTCGTGATCGGCTTGCAGATGCTGCCCGTCCTCGGCACCACCGGGCCCGGTGCCGAACCGCACGCAGCGGCTCTCGGGGAGGCGTTCCAGCTGACCAATTTTCTCCGCGACGTCGGCGAGGACCTCGATCGGGGCCGGGTCTATCTCCCGGCCGAGGAACTGGCCGCCTTCGGGGTCGACACCGAACTTCTCGTGCACAGCCGTCGCCGCGGCGCGACCGACCCGCGGATCGTGCGGGCTCTCGCCCACCTGATCGCGGTCACCCGGTCGGTGTACCGGGACGCGGAACCGGGCATCGCGATGCTGGATCGACGCGTCCAACCCGGCATCCGGACGGCGTTCGTGCTGTATTCGCGCATTCTCGACGAGATCGAGCGTGGCGGGTACCGGGTCCTCGACCGGCGCGCCACCGTTCCGCGGAGGAACCGGTGGGCGACGGCGCTTCCCCAGTTCGCCCGGCTCGCGGTGCCCGCCCGTGGCCGGGTGTGGTGACCGGCGGTCAGAACCCCATGGCCTGGGCTCGGCGGATCACTTCGCGGGCGAGGTGACCGTGCAGGGCCTGAACGGGCGTGCCCGGCAGGCTGTCGTCCTCACGGAACAGCCACAGCAGGATTTCCTCGTCCTTGAACCCGCCGTCGTGCAGCACCGCGATGAGGCCGGGCAGCCATTTGACGGGCTCACCGGTCTCGTCGAAGAAGAGTTCGGGGACACCGAGGACGCCGTCGCGTCGCACGGCGATCAACTGCTGATCCCGCAGAAGCTGCTGCACACGGGTGACGGCCACACCAAGATTCTTCGCGACGTCCACCAACTGGAGGAGCGAGACGGAAGGGTCCAGGACATCGTCACAGTAAGGGATGGCACTCACTCCCCTAACGTTATCTGGTCGCCTCCGGCGTGGCGCTACCGGTCGGTGCCGCTGGCTACGATTGAGGGGCGCGGAGCCGGGCTGCGCGCACTGACGGGGGAACGGACACTGTGCACGATGGAGGTCAACGTTTGATCGGCGAGCTGCTCGACCGGCGCTATCGGGTGGATGCCACGATCGCGCGTGGCGGCATGTCCACCGTCTACCGGGGGCTCGACACGCGTCTCGACCGTCCGGTGGCCATCAAGGTGATGGATCCGCAGTTCGCGGCCGATCCGGCGTTCGTGACCAGGTTCGAGTTCGAGGCCCGCTCGGTCGCGCGACTCAAGCACCCGTCCCTGGTCGCGGTGTACGACCAGGGACACGACCGCGACCACGCGTTCCTGGTGATGGAACTCGTCGACGGCGGAACGCTGCGCGAACTCCTGCGGGAACGCGGGCCGATGCCGCCGCACGCGGTGGCCGCCGTCGCCGGGCCCGTTCTCGACGCGCTCGCCGTCGCCCACCGGGCGGGTCTCGTGCACCGCGACGTCAAACCCGAGAACATCCTGATCTCGGACGGCGGCGAGGTGAAGATCGCGGATTTCGGACTGGTACGGGCCGCCGCCGCGTCGAACACCACGTCGCACAGCGTGATTCTGGGCACGGCGGCGTACCTGTCGCCGGAGCAGGTGACCTCGGGGATCGCGGACACCCGCAGCGACGTCTACTCCACCGGCGTCCTGCTGTTCGAACTCCTCACCGGCCGGACCCCGTTCACCGGGGACACGTCGTTGTCCGTGGCCTATCAGCGGATCAATCAGGACGTCCCGCGGCCCGGTTCGTACATCGCGGGTGTCCCGCCCGAGTTCGACGAACTCGTCGCGGAGGCCACGCACCGGGAGCCGTCGCACCGCTTCGCCGACGCCGAGCAGATGGGTTCGGCGCTGCGCGGTATCGCGGCGGCGCTCGACCTGCCCGCCTACCGGGTGCCCGCCCCGCGGCGCTCGGCGCAGCACCTGAGCGCCGCGGCCGCCGCGAGCGCTCCTCCCCTGTCCGCGCCTCCGGGCCCCGTCGCACCGCCGACGGTGCACCTTCCGCCCGCCGCACCGCTGTCCCCGCCCAGCCCGCTGCCTGCGCAACCCGGCGTGCGGCACACGAGGGTCGTCACCGCCCAGACTCCGCGTCCGCCGAGGGACGAACCGCCGTTCCCGGTGGACGACGAGCCCGACGACGGCTACCACTACCCCGACTTCGCGGCCGAACGGCAGCGATCCCGACGGACCACGATCGTGTGGTTGCTCGTGATCCTGATGCTCGCCCTCGCAGTGGGTTTCGGAGGCTGGTGGATGGGTTCGGGCCGATTCACCGCGGTCCCGACCACCGACGGTCTGTCGCGGGAGTCGGCGGTGACGGCGATCGAAGCGGCAGGCCTGTCGACGGAGATCCGGGGACAGTATTCGGACACCGCGGCGCTCGACACGGTGCTGGGCACCGATCCGACGGGCGGGTCACGGATCTCCCGGGACGGCACGGTGGCCCTGCTCGTCTCCCTGGGCAGGCCGACGGTGCCGCCGCTGCCCGCGGGCGGCGAACGCGCGGGGATCGAGCAGGAACTGCGGAACCGCACGTTCACCCCGGTGGACGGCGGTCAGGCGTTCAGCGCGAAGGTCCCGATCGGTGCGGTGGCCGCGCTCGACCCGGCACCGGGCACGGAACTCGCGACCGGTTCCCCGGTCAAACTGATCGTCAGCAAAGGCGCACCGCCGGTGGACGTTCCCGATGTGAAGGGCATGTCGGAGGCCGAGGCACGCGCGTCACTCGAGGCGGTGGGCATCGTCGTGCAGGACGTCACGACAGAGTTCGACCGGAACGTCGCCGCCGGGGACGCGATCGCCACCAGCCCGAAGGCGGGCAGCACGGTCAATGCGGGCACCAGCGTGACGTTGAGTGTGTCGAACGCGGTGCGGTTGCCGTCCATGCTGGGGCGGACCGTCGGATCCGCGCGCGACGAACTGAGCCGTCTCGGGCTCGACGTGAAGGTGCGTTCGGTGACCGACACCGACAGGTCACTGGTCATCGGCCAGAACCCGGGTAGCGGCGATCTGGTGAAACCCGGGAGCACGGTCACCCTGGTCTCACTGCCCTGACCCCGCGGGAGCAGGGCAGTGAGGGTCTTCGATGCGGGTGATCAGCCGCGCAGCATCTCCGCGACGAGGAACGCCAGTTCCAGCGACTGCTGGGTGTTGAGGCGGGGGTCGCACGCCGTCTCGTAGCGACCGGACAGGTCGAGGTCGGAGATGTCCTGCGCGCCGCCGAGGCATTCGGTGACGTTCTCACCGGTGAGTTCGACGTGGATGCCGCCCGGGTAGGTGCCGAGACCATTGTGGACCTCGAAGAATCCCTGGACCTCGTCGACGATGCGGTCGAAGTGGCGGGTCTTGTAGCCGGTGGACGCCTCGTGCGTGTTGCCGTGCATCGGGTCGCACTGCCAGATCACCTGGTGACCGGTGGCCTGCACCTTCTCGATGATGGGCGGCAGCAGGTCGCGCACCTTGTTGTTGCCCATGCGCGAGATCAGCGTGAGCCGGCCCGGCTTGTTGGTGGGGTCGAGGCGTTCGACGTATTCGACCGCCATCTCCGGGGTGGTGCTCGGTCCGATCTTCAGGCCGATCGGGTTCGACACGAGTTCGGCGAACGCGATGTGCGCTCCGTCGAGCTGACGGGTGCGGTCGCCGATCCACAGGAAGTGGGCGGACAGGTCGTACAGCTTGGCGTGGTCGTCGTCGTTGTCGAGGCGCAGCATCGCGCGCTCGTAGTCGAGGACGAGCGCCTCGTGGCTGGCGAAGATCTGGGCGTGATGCAGGCTGGGATCGGTGACACCGCAGGCGTTCATGAACTGCAGCCCGCGGTCGATCTCCGCGGCGAGCGCCTCGTACCGGGCCCCGGCCGGCGACGACGACACGAATTCGCGGTTCCAGTCGTGCACCTTGTGCAGGTCGGCCATGCCCGCGCCGGTGAGTGCGCGGACCAGGTTCATCGCGGCGCTGGCGTTCGCGTACGCCCGCACGAGCCGCGACGGGTCGTGGGCGCGCACGGCCTCGTCCGCGACGAGGGAGTTGATCATGTCGCCGCGGTAGGACTGCAGGCCCAGGGCGTCGACGTTGGACGACCGCGGCTTCGCGTACTGACCGGCGATGCGCGCGACCTTGACGACGGGCAGGCTCGCGCCGTACGTCAGGACGACGGCCATCTGCAGCAGGGTGCGGATGTTGCCCTTGATGTGCGGCTCGGTGTTGTCCGCGAACGTCTCGGCGCAGTCACCGCCCTGGAGGAGGAACGCCTCGCCGCGCGCGACCTGGGCGAGCTTCTCCTGCAGGGCCACGACCTCGCTGGCCACCGTGATGGGGGGCACGCTCTCGAGGACGGTCCGCATCGCGGCGGCCTGACCTTCGGGCCATTGCGGCTGCTGGGCAGCGGGCTTGGCCAGCGCTGCGTCGAGGCGCTCACGCATCTCGGTGGGCAGCGGCGGGAGTTCGGGCAAGCGGTCGATCGGCACGTCGACAGTCCAGTTCACCCATACAGGATATTCGCTCGACCGGAGCGATGGCGAGTCAGGTCACCGGAGTGACCGCGCCGCCTGAACTGCTTCGAACTTCGCCAGGTTGTGCCGGGCGTCGGCGAGTGCGTCGTGAGCGTCGCCCGGTGCAGGTGGGAGCGCCGGGCTGCCGTGTTCCTCCCAGTACTGCCGGAGTTCGCGGGTGTACCGGGGCAGCGTCTGCGGCAGCTCCGTCATGTCGCCCCACAGCTGGCAGAGCGCGACGTGGTCGTAGGCGGCGACCCACGCCCACAGTTCGGGGACGATGCCCGGCCGGGGAATCAGGAAGGCGTAGAGGTCGTCGCGGATGCGGGCGCGGCTCTTCCAGAGGGGCGACGACGGCTGAGGCAGCTTCGGCAGCACGTTCCTGCGCACCCACTTGCCCGCCCGGTCGGGATCGAACTCGGTGGACACCGCGTAGAATTCACGTCCGTCCTCTGCGACCACCCCGATCGACACCAGGTCGATCGTGCGACCATCCTCGATGAACTCGCAGTCGTAGAAGTAACGCACGCCCGCAAACTATGCCTCACCCGTCGGCGTCATCCGGATCCACCCCTACCTCGTGAAGGAGGCCTCGGTGAGCGCACGCTCCGACGGTCGACAGTCCGCCGCCCCTGTCGCGGACCCGCTCGACCGGCCGCGGGTGCCCGTGCACCTCCGGGTCGGCGGTCTCGCGATCCGCGTCCTCGTGCTCGCCGGGCTCGCCGTCGGATTCGCCTACAACCTGCTCGGATTGCCCGGTCTGCGAGACTTCGGCTTCTACTACCGACTCGATCTCGACGTCTACCGCCTGGGCGGTTCGGTGTTCCTGCACGGCCCCACGCTGTACGGGTCGATGCCCGCCACCCAGATGGGCAACTTCCTGCCGTTCACGTACCCGCCGCTGGCCGCGGTCGTCTTCAGCCCGCTGTCGACGGTGTCGCTGGCGACGGCCGGGACCGTCGTGACGGTGCTGTCGCTGCTCGCCCTGTTCGGCGTCCTCGTCGTCACCCTCGACTCGCTGGGCACCGCACCCCGCAGCACGCTGGTGTGGACGGCCCTCGGTGCGCTCGCGGTGGCGATGGCCCTCGAACCCGTCTCGTCCACCCTGGACTACGGGCAGATCAACATTCTGCTGATGCTGCTGGTCGCGGCGGACTGCCTGCCGAAGAAGACGCCGTGGCCCCGCGGCCTGCTGATCGGTCTCGCTGCGGCGGTGAAGCTGACGCCGGCCGTGTTCATCCTGTACTTCCTGGTGCGCAAGGACTTTCGCGCCGCAGTCGGCACCGCGATCAGTTTTCTCGCGTTCAGCGCGGTGGGCGCGATCGCGACGTGGAACGATTCCGTCACCTATTGGACGCACACGCTCTTCGATTCCGATCGGATCGGCACACCGGCGTATCCCGCGAATCAGAGCATCACCGGGGTGCTGGCCCGGCTCGGCCTGAGCGACGGGATGCGCACCCCGGTCTGGCTGCTGCTGAGTGTCGTGGTTCTCGGACTGGTGGTCGTCGCGATGGTGCGGGCGCTACGGGCCGGCGAGACGGCGCTCGCGCTGGGACTCAACGCCGTTCTCGGGTTGCTCGTCTCCCCCGTGTCCTGGTCGCACCACTGGGTGTGGTCGGTGCCGGTCGTGCTCGTTCTCGGCGTCCTCGCCTACCGGCGCAGGAGTGCCGCCCTGGCCGTCACGGCCGTGGTCGGCGTCGTCGTCGTCCGGCTCGCCGCGCACTGGAAGCTGGGGGTGGGACGCTGGAGCGGAACCCACTGGAATCTGTGGGATCAGTTCGTCGCGTCTTCGTACGTATGGTGGGGGCTCGCCGTGGTGCTGGTCGCCATCGTCGCGTTCCGCACCCGCCCAGCCCAGCCCGACGAGGACGGTCGGTCGGAGACCTCCGACGATCTCACCGTCCCCGTCGGCTGAGGGGTCGCGGCGGTCAGCTCGCCCGGGTGTCCGGCAGTCGCGTGACGGTGCTCGCATCGTTCGCCGGTGCCACGGGAGCCGCACCGTCCGCGGCGGGGGCCTTCTTCTTCAGGGTGGCCGCGTAGATGTCGACGTATTCCTGCCCCGACAGCTTCATCAGCTTGTACATGACCTCGTCGGTGACGGCCCGCTCGACGAACCGGTTGCCGCCCATCCCCTCGAACCGCGAGAAGTCGATGGGCTCGCCGACGCGGATGGTGACCTTCGCAGGGCGCCACACCCGGGAACCGATCGGGTTGACCTTCTCCGTTCCGATCATCGCGACCGGGATGACCTTCACACCGGATTCGAGCGCCATGCGCGCCAGACCGGTCTTGCCCTTGTACAGGCGGCCGTCGGGCGACCGGGTGCCCTCCGGGTAGATGCCGAGCAGCTTGCCCTGCGAGAGGACGCGCAAGCCGGCGTTCAATGCGTCCTGCGCGGCGTCGGCGCCCGTCCGGTCGATCGGCACCTGACCGACCACCGAGAAGAACCAGCGCTGAAACGCACCCTTGAGTCCCGTCCCGGTGAAATACTCGCTCTTGGCGAGAAATGTGATCCTCCGCGGCACACGCAACGGCAGGAAGAACGAATCCAGCACGGCCTGATGGTTACTCGCCAGGATGGCGCCGCCCTCCGCCGGAATGTTCTCCGTACCCTCCACGGTCGGTCTGCCCAACCCCCAGAGAACCGGCCCCAAAAACACGTACTTGAAGAGCCAGTACCACATGGCGTCCCTCCCGTTCACAACCCAAGCTTCGTTCGGCTCGACTCTACTTCGGGCGGGTGAGGGTCGCTACACACGGCCGGGAGGCCCGCACAACATCACACTCTGCAGGTTTACAGCGATCGGCCGGGCGTCAACCCACCCGATCGGGCAGGACCGCACGCGCGAGTTCCGCCGCCCCGATCATGCCCGCCGCCTCCCCCAGCTGGGTCGGCCGGATCCGGGCCAGCGGCCGGTGCCCGGCGCCCGTCGTCAGCGCGGCATAGTGCTCGCGGGCCTCGTCGATGAACAGCGACGACGAACTCGCGACTCCGCCGGCGATCACGACGAGATCCGGGTCGTACACGTCACCGATGAGAGCCAGGCCGACTCCGAGCCACCGGGCGAAGTCCCGCATCGTCTCCAGCGCGAGCGGATCGCCGTCCTGTGCGGCGCCGGCGATCCGCCTGCCCGTCAGCACTCCGGGATCGACCGCGACCTCCCGCGCCAGGACGGTCGACGGCGCCGGATCCGCCGCGAGAAGTTCGATCGCGGTGTCGACGAGGGCCGTCCCGCTGCAGTACCGCTCCCAGCACCCGTGCTTGCCGCACGCACAGGGGCGACCGCCGGGGACGACCTGGATGTGCCCGAGTTCGGGTGCGACGCCGTGGCTGCCGCGGTACAGGCGGCCGTCCGCGAGGAGCGCCGCGCCGATGCCCGTGCCGATCGCGAGCATCACCACGTTCCGGCCGCCCGCCGCCGCACCGAACCGGTGCTCGGCCCAGGCCGCGGCGTTCACGTCGTGTTCGAGAATCACCGGCAGGCCGAGGCGCTGCCCCAGGTCCCGGCCGACCGGCGCACCCACCCACGGCAGATGCGGTGCGAACCGCACCGTCGTGCGGTCGGGGGTGATGAACCCGGCGACCGCCAGCCCCACCGCGGCGACGTCGTGCCGCGCGGACAGTTCCCGCACCGCCCGGTCCAGACCGTTCTCCAGGGCCTTCGCCGACGCCGGGGTCGGCGACTGAAGCGAGTCGAGCACCTCACCGGCCGAGTCGACCACCGACGCACGGATGCTCGTTCCGCCCACGTCGATGCCGATGGTAAGCGCCGAGCCGGGGGTGCGATCGCTGCCCGTGCCTGTGCTCATGAAGATGATTGTGCCCATGCCGGATCGCCGACGTGCGCGAGTCCGCCGATCCGGCCGGCGGCGGGCACCGTCAGCGCTTGAACGTGACGGTGATCGGTTCGAATGCCGGGCCGCCGTCCGGACCGGGTGTTCCGCCACCGTCGCCCGGCCCCGGTTCCGGAGCACCGGGGCCCGGAGGGTCGTGGTCGGTGTGCTCGTCGAGGACCTGCCGCAGCACGGCGATCAGCACGGACGCCTGGCCGGCGAGCAGGGTGACGAGGTCGTGCTGCTCGCCGCGGATCAGGGCAGCGAGCGCGCACACCGGGCACCACGCGCAACCCGACCACGGGCCGGTGCCTTCGGCCGCTCCCTGGGCGTCCGCCGCGGCGTGCGGCGCCGCCGCGCGCTGGAGGATCGGCTCGAGACGGTCCAGGGCGGTCTCGGCCAGGGCCCGCAGTTCCGCCAGCAGCTGCGCGTGGTCGTCGTTCATACCGGCCACACCTGAGGGTCGGGCGTGAAGCGCACGACCAGATCGCTGCCGTCGAGTTCTGCGCCCGCGACGACGCACCGGCGCAGGACCGAGGCGAGGCGCACCCGGCGGCGCACGCCTTCCGCTCCCACGACCAAGTCGTCCTCCACCCGCCCCAACGTGAGGGTCGACGGGTTCACGAGCGGCAGATACATCCGCATCGTGTACACAGAATCCACACCGGCCCCCGATTCCAGCCCCACCCGCACAGCAGGCGGGTTCTTCCCCAACACCGCAACCGCGTCCGTGTCGTCGGCGTACAACTCCCGCGCGATACCGCCGAGATCGGCCCACCCTACCGGCTCCGTCACCGACCGGGTGACCGAGAGGATCACGGTGGTGCCCGCGGAGGCGGTCAGCTCGGCGAGCACCCGCTGCTGCAGTGCCCGCCGCCTGATCAACCATGCCACACCGGGATCGTCGTGTCCTGCCGGCGAATCGAAGTGCGGCAGAAGGTTGTTCACGAGGATCGCATCGATGCGCAGACCGGACAGCGCGGCCACCGCGACGGTGCGCCGGGTCTCCGTCAGCACCACGCGCTCCGGTGTCGTCACCAGTCGCACAGTGGTTTTCGCACGATTCGCGAGCAACTCCCGGACCTCGCCGACCGCTGAGACGACCTGTTCGATCAGCGACACCAGCATGACGAGCCGGGGGTCGGAACCCAGCAGCGCGGCGATGCGGCGGTGCTGCGGCCACACCCGTTCGAGGTAGTCCAGGGTCATCGCGGGCGCGGCGAGCGTCCGGAGACAGTCCGCGGTGGGCGGGCAGTCGACCACGACGGCGTCGTACTCGCCCTCGGTGGCGAACCGGACGATCTCGCCGAGACCGAGCACGTCCTGCACGCCGGGCAGCCCGGTCAGCTCCTCCGGTTCGAGCGCGGACAACTGGGCGCCGTGGTCGTGCGTGCCCGCGGCCGCGAGAACCGCTGCCAGGCTGCGGAATCTGTTCTCCAGCAACGTGAGGGTGTCGAGTTCGAGGACGTCGAGGGTGTCGGTCACGGACACGATGTCGTGGGCGGCGGCGATCCCGACCACGTCGGCGAGGGAATGCGCCTGGTCGAGCGAGACGAGGAGCGTCCGGTTCCCGGACTCGGCCGCCGCCTGTGCCGTCGCGGCCGCGAGCGTCGTCTTACCGACGCCCCCCTTCCCCACGAAGAACTGGACCCGCGCAGGTCCCGTACGGCCCTCGCTGCTCAGCCTTCCACCCGCTTCTTGAGTTCCTTGAGCGCGGTGTCGGTGATCGCCTTCTCCGCCTTGCGCTTGAACAGGCCGATCATCGGAATGGTGAGGTCGACGGTGAGCTCGTACGTGACGGTGGTGCCGCCGTCCGGCTCGTCCTCGAGGACGTACGAACCGAACTGCGACTTCTGGATCTCACCGGACTCGAGTTCCCAGCTGACCGACTTGCCGTCGGGCGCCCAGTCGTAACGGAGTACGTACGTGTCCTTGACCATGCCCGCGTCGAGCACGAAACGCACCCGGTCGGCGCGGCCGTTCTTTCCGGGTTCCATGACCTCGACGGACTTCGCGGCCGCCACCCACGCGGGGTAGGCGTTGAAGTCGGCGATCACATCCATCACCCGGGCGGGCGGCGCCTCGATACTGATCGACCTCTTGGTCCTCTCGGGCATGGAGTGAACGCTTCCTTTCGCCTGGCCGACCCGCCCTCGATCGCGGGGCCACGCCGTTGCCGGTTCCGTATGTCTGTGTGGTGCCCGACTATCACACACGATTCCGGCGCCCGGACACAATGCCGACCCCGCCGCGACGGCCGGAACGGGCTCAGGACGGCGGTTCTCCCGGGGCGCGACCGGCCTCGAGTTCCTTCTTCACCTCGAACGACATCACCTTGCCCTCGACGCGCCTGCGGCGGTTGAGGGCGGCCAGATCCGGGGCGGGTTCGCTGCGCGCCGGTTCGGCGTGGAGGAAGTAGTGCACGATCGCCCCGTCCAGCACCGGCTCGAGCCACACTTCCATCGTCCCGGTGAGAGGTCCGGCCACGGTCCAGCGGATGCCCTTCTCGGCACGGTCCTCGCGGACGGCGAGGGTGAGGTCGGGCCACCACCGGCGCCACCGGGCCGGCGGTGCGATCGCCGCCGCGACCTGCTGCGGTGGGGCCGCGATGAACGTCTGGTCTGCGACCTGAATGCTGCTCACGGCGACAAGCTTCACATACGGCCGCCGACGGTGGCAGCGGGGTTCCGCGGCACTGCGCGGGCAGGGCCCTGACCACCCGCGTTCGGGCAGGAGGCGAAGCAGGCGGGGGAAGGTCTAAAGTTGGCGACGACAATCCTACTCGCCAGTATTTTCAGTGTCGGAGGTTTTCGTGCCCGAGTTCAGCGCGCCACAGTCGTTCACGATCGCGGAGGACGCGTCCGCGGTCGACTCGGTGTTCGCCCATGCCGCGGCCGATCCGACGCTGGTCGTGTACAAGCGCAAGATCGACGGACGATGGACCGACGTCACGGCCGCCGAGTTCGCCGCGCAGGTCACCGCGGTCGCCAAGGGGCTCATCGCCATCGGCGTCCAGCAGGGCGACCGGGTGGCCCTGATGTCGGCCACCCGCTACGAGTGGCCGCTCGTCGACTTCGCGATCTGGGCGGCCGGCGGCGTCACCGTCCCGATCTACGAGACGTCCTCCGCCGAGCAGGTCCGCTGGATTCTGGAAGACTCCGCCGCGATCGACCTCGTCGTCGAGAACGCGGCGCACGCGGCCACGGTGAAGGCGGTGGCCGCCGAGGCCACCGCACTCCGCGGTGTCTACCGGATCGAGGCGTCCGAGAGTGGCCGCGGCGTCGTCGAAGAACTGACCGAACGGGGTGCCGACGTTCCCGAGTCCGAGGTCCGGGCCCGCGTCGCCGCCCTGCAGGCGAGCGATCCGGCCACCCTCATCTACACGTCCGGCACCACCGGCAGGCCCAAGGGCTGCCAGCTCACCCACGCCAACCTCATCGCCGAGTCCAAGGGCATCCTCGATTCCAGCCTCGGCACCCTGCTGAAGACGCCCGGCGTCAGCACCCTCATGTTCCTGCCGATGGCGCACGTCCTGGCGCGCGCGGTCAGTATCGCGTCGTTCGACGCCGGCGCCGCACTCGGGCACACCAGCGACATCCCGAACCTCGTCCCCACGTTCGGCGAGTTCCGCCCGGACTTCATCCTGTCCGTGCCGCGGGTGTTCGAGAAGGTGTACAACAGCGCCCGCGCCAAGGCCCACGGCGAGGGCAAGGGGAAGATCTTCGACGCCGCCGCCGAGACGGCCATCGCGTGGAGCGAGGCCCAGGACGACGGCGGCCCGGGACTGGTCCTCAAGGCCAAGCACGCACTGTTCGACAAGCTCGTATTCTCGAAGCTGCGGGCCGCGCTCGGCGGCAGGTGCCAGCTGGCGATCTCCGGCGGCGCCCCGCTCGGTGCCCGCCTCGGCCACTTCTTCCGCGGCATCGGCATCACCATCTACGAGGGCTACGGCCTCACCGAGACGTCCGCCGCGTTCGCCGTCAACACGATCGGCGAGCAGAAGGTCGGGTCGGTCGGCAAACCCCTCGCGGGCAATTCGGTTCGCATCGCCGACGACGGCGAGATCCTGCTGTCCGGGCCCGTCGTCTTCGGCGGCTACTGGCGCAACGAGAACGCGACCGCCGACGCGATCCAGAACGGCTGGTTCCACACCGGCGACCTCGGTTCGGTCGACGCGGACGGCTACATCACCATCACCGGACGCAAGAAGGAGATCATCGTCACAGCGGGCGGCAAGAACGTCTCCCCCGCCCAGCTCGAGGATCACCTGCGTGCCCACCCGCTGATCAGCCAGGCCATCGTCGTCGGCGACCAGCAGCCGTTCATCGGCGCGCTCATCACCATCGACGCCGACGCACTGCCGGCGTGGAACGAGCGCAACGGCAAGCCTGCCGGCACGAAGGTCGCGGACCTGCTCGCCGACGCCGACCTCACCGCCGAGATCGACGAGGCCGTCGCGGAGGCCAACAAGCTCGTGTCGCACGCGGAGGCCATCAAAAAGTTCCGGGTCCTGCCCGTCGACTTCACGGAGGAAACCGGCGAGCTCACGCCGACGATGAAGCTCAAGCGCAACGTGGTGCACGACAGCTTCGCCGACGACATCGCCGCCCTCTACGCCAAATAGTGCCCGCGGCTCGTGAGTACTTCTCAACCGCCCGCGGTTGAGAAGTACTCACGGGGCGGTCACGCCAGGAGGGACTGCAGCTTGGCGGCGAGCACGTCCCATCGCCACTGGGCCTTGACCCAGTCCCGGCCTGCGGCGCCCATCGCCGCCGCCCGGTCGCGATCCGACAGCACCGCGATCACCGATCGCGCGACCTCGGCCACCGACGTGCCGTCCACGACCATTCCGGTTTCGTTCTGCCGCACCGTTTCCGGGGCACCGCCGGACTGTCCGGCGATGACCGGGACCCCGGAGGCCGACGCCTCGAGGAACACGATGCCGAGGCCTTCCACGTCGAGTCCCGCTCCCCTCGTGCGGCAGGGCATCGCGAACACGTCGGCGATCGTGTGGTGCGCCGCCAACTCCGCGGACGGCACCGTTCCCGTGAACACGACGTGATCCTCGACGCCGGCCGAGCGTGCGAGGGAGCGGAGGCGGTCCTCGTAGGGTCCGCCTCCGACGATCACGAGAAGGGCTCCGTCGATGTGTTCGCGGACGGTCGGGAGCGCCTTGATGAGGATGTCCTGGCCCTTGCGCGGCACGAGCCGGGACAGGCACAGGATCGTGGGCCGGTCGCCCAGCCCGTACCGGGACCGCAGTTCGGACCGCGCGCCGCTGTCCGGAGTGAACAGGTCGGTGTCGACTCCGGGCGGCAGGTGCTCGAGTGCCGCGCCGGCGCCGAATGCGGACGCGAATCGGCCGCGTGTGTAACGGCTGACGTACGTGACGACGTCGGTGCCCTCGCCGATCCGGCCGAGGGCCTGGCGGGCGGCGGGGAGCATCGACCACCCGACCTCGTGGCCGTGGGTGCTCGCGACCACCCGTTCCGCTCCGGCGCGCCGCAGCGTCGAACTCAGCAGTGCGAGGGGGGCCGCTGCGCCGAACCAGACGCCGGTGCAGTCGTGTTCGGCGAGCAACCTGGTGGCGCGGCGCGCGACGAACGGTGTGGGCACCATCAAAGTGGTGGGGTGACGGACGACCTGAAACGGTTGCCGTGCATCGAACTTGACGTGCGAGTCACCGCGCCAGCGCGGGGCGTAGACGACCAGGTCCTCGGCGGGAAGGTGCTTGGCGAAGGTGTGCAGGTACGACTGAATTCCGCCGGGTCGCGGTGGAAAATCGTTCGTCACCAACAGGGTTCGGCGCATGGGATCACCGTAGGCGGTCGGCCGCGCGGTCGGCGACGCAGGGTCACCCCAGGTGAGCGCCCACCCAGTCGGTCCAGCGGTCCCGGAACTGCGCGGCGTCGACACCGAGGACGTCGGACAGTCGTGCGTCGATCGTGTCCGAATCGGACTCCCCGACGGCCAGCGTCCGGTACAGCTCCGTCAGCTTCGTTTCGCCGTACTGCTCCGCGACGAAGGCGTTGATCGACCATGCGGTCTCGTAGGCGACGGAGCCGCGTTCGCCGGACTCGGAGAAGTCGGTGTTCTCGGGAAATCCGGTCGGCGGGCCTTCCGCGCCCACCTGTGCGGTCAGGGCCGGCGCGATCTGTCGTGCGGGCTCACCGGTTCCCCGGTAGGCGGCGTACTCGGCGTAGCCCTCCAGCACCCACATCGGTGAGCGATCCACCGTCTCGGCGCGCGCCGCCACGTGGATGAGTTCGTGTCGCAGGATCGCCCGCCGGGTGACGTCGGTGAGCCGGTCCGCCGACGAGGGACTGAACACGATCCGCTGCCCGGTGGCCGCGCCGGCGCCGGGGTCGACGGCGTCCGAGATGGCGACGGCGGCGATGCCGCGCCCGTCGTGGTCGGAACCGACGAGGGCGGTGAACTCGTCCTGCGAACCCGCGACCCACACGAGTGCGCGGCCCGCCCAGTCCGAACCCCACAGCTGGGTGGCGTTGACGACTGCGGCGGGGAGCTCCTCCGCCAGCCGGTCCACCATCGTGACGTTCTCGGGGTGCCCGAGCACCACCGACGTCCGGCCGTCGCCGGTGTCGACGCGGCGCGACACGACGGTTCCGAAGTCCCACGGTCCGCGCCAGGTGCGCCGGTCGCCGTCCATGGTGGCGCTGTCGCTGACGAGTGCCCAGCTGTCACCGCGGCGGGCGACGACGAGCGCGACCGGTTTGCGGGTGGGGCTCTCGTCCGCCCCCGCGATCGCGTAGCGGAGTTGCACGGCCGGCGCCCACACCTCGTCGGCCCCGAGCGCGTCGACGAGACTCGACGGCACCGCCGTCTCGGGGCTCTCGGCGATCTCGTAACCCCAGTCCGAGAATTCCACCCCGGCAACGTTGCTCGCGCGGCGCGTCTCGGCCGCCAGGAAGCCCGGCGACGCCGCCCGATCCATCAGGCCGGACAGCCGGGCCGTGTCGTTCGTCCGCACCGCCGACGCCCACGTGTCGAGGAGCACCTGGACGGCCGCAGCACGCGACTCGGTGTCGGCCTGGGCCGCGCCGACCGCCCCGTCGGCGCCCCGCTCGTCGCGAGAAAACCCGGTCAGCGCGAGTACGACGACGACGGCGAGGACGAGTCCGGCCAGCGCGGCCAGCTCCCACGGGCGCGCCTGACGGCGTGAGGTCGGATCCGTTGCGGGAGACGGGTCTGATGCGGGCACGCCGGTGAGTGTATGAGCACGCCCGCGTGCCCTTGCCGGACGGTCGCCGTCAGTAGCGGCGCGCCCCGTAGAAGGGGAACTTCGCCATCGACTCGATCTTCACCGGCACACCGAACGTCGAGGCGTGGAGGATGTTGCCGTTTCCGGCGTACAGGCCGACGTGGGACGCATCGTTGTAGAAGAGGACGACGTCGCCGGGCTGGAGTTCGTCGCGGGACACCGGGCTGCCGCCGCTGGCCTGAGCCTGACTGGACCGCGGGAGCGTCTTGCCGATCTGCTTGTACGCCCAGACGACGAGCCCCGAGCAGTCGAACTGGTCCGGTCCGGTGGCGCCCCACACGTACGGGTCGCCGATGCGGGTCATGCCTGCCTGCAGCGCGCTCGTGCCCGAGCCGGGAGTGAGGTGCGCGAGGATCGTGTCGGGGTCGAAGCCGGGCGGAAAGGGCGTGCCCGCCAGCTGGTCGCGCTCGGCGCCGGTGAGGTCTCCGAACGCCTTGATCACGTCGGCGATCTGCGCCTGCAGGTCGCTCTGCTTGCGTTGCAGATCGTCGCTGACCACCTTGGCCTGCTCGGTTGCCGCCCGCGCGGAATCCGCGGACTGCTTCGACGCCTCGGCCGCTTTGGTGGCGTCCGACGTGGCCGACTGGAATTGCGCGACCTGATTGCGGGTGTCGTTGGAGATGGCGTCCAGGGCGGACATCTGGTCCAGGAGTTGCTGCGGTGAGTCGCTCACCATCACGGCGAACAGGCGATTGGTCCGGGCGCCCTGGTAGTTGGCGGTGGCGAGTTTGTTCACCACGGGCTGGAAGACGGCGACGCGCGCGTTGGCCTCGTCGAGCACACCCTGGTCGGCCGCGAGCCGGGCGTCCGCGTCGCGTTGCGCCGACTGCTTGGCCTCGAGATCGATCTGCGCGTTGTGGAGGGCCTCCGACGTCTGCTCCGACTGCCGGGACAGGTCACCGAGCTTGGTCAGCGCCTCGGTCGGGTTGGTGGTGACCGGGTCCGCACCCGCCTGGACGGAGGGCAGCGACACGAGCGCCGCCGACAGCACTCCGGCTGTCAGCACGCTGCCGAGGGAGCGCTTCATCTTGTGTGAGGCCACGGAAATGCGGTTCTCCGATCGTCGATCTCCACCAGCCGCGTCGGTCGTCCGACGAGCGGCTCAGGAATTTCCCCGGCCGATGCGACCGCGGAGTGCCGAAGAGGTGGTGACCCCGCGTTGCCGCCCGGTTGGCGCGACAAGACTTCGCAAGGTCTCGGATAGGTTACGGAATGGCATACGTTTGTGTCCACCCATGTCACGACGGGGTGGCGGCGGTCACCGGGCGGGCGAACGACACGCTGTCCGCCTGCGGCGCAACGACATCGAGGGTGGGTTCGAATCGGAGTTCGAACCCACCCTCGTGGTCGTGCGCGATCCTACGAAGCTACCCCGTGCATCCCCGCCCTCGACTCGGTGGATGCCTCGCCTCGCGAATGGATCAGTAGCGGCGTGCGCCGTCGAACGGCATGGACGCGATGGGCGCCAACTTGACCGGCTGCCCCTCGGTGGAGGCGTGGATCACGTTGCCGTTGCCGGCGTAGATGCCCGAGTGCGAGCCGCCGTAGAAGGAGATCACGTCGCCGGGGCGGAGATCGGACTGCGACACCGGAGTACCGGCGGCCGCCTGCGCGTAGCTGGTGCGCGGCAGGTTCAGTCCGGCCTGCTTGAACGCCCACTGCACCAGTCCGGAGCAGTCGAACGAATTGGGACCTGCGGCGCCGTAGACGTACGGCGAGCCGAGCTTGGTCTGGGCGGCCTGAACGGCCTTGTCACCTGCGGTGCTGCCTGGCGCCGGGGGCGCGGGCAGGTTCGGGACACCGGGGATCTGCGGGATGACGACACCCGGGATCTCGAAGGTTCCGACACCGGGGATGGTGATGGGGTCTGCGGCCGCGGGGGCCGCGGTAGCGGTGAGCGCTCCGACTGCGAGCGCGCCGGCGACGACTGCCCGTCGCACATTCCGCTTGGAAACTTGTGACGCCACGAAAGGGGTACTCCGTTTCTTCCATTCATCCGCCGACCGAGTTAGCTGACGGGTTCGGGCTGGGAAGATCAGCCCTACCCACCGGTGCGTGAGGACGTCCCGGCGGGATTCACCCCAGTAGAAACTTGGGTTCCCGGTACGACCGCTCTCGCGAGTGGCCGATTAGGCGGTGACTAGCGATGCTGCCCCGGTGTTGGGGCTGCGAGACTCCGCTAGGTCTCAGGAAGGTTACGAAACGGAATACCCCGATGTCGACCGGAACACGCGGAAAGTGTCCGTTTGCGCCGTTTCGGCGCCTGCGGGCGCGCGATACCCGCATTCGGTAACGACTGGATAACAAGCGGTATGTTTCCGTCCGCTCTTCGACAGCGGGAGTGGACATTTCACGAATCCCCGCCGCTCCCCTTTCGCGCACCGCTCCGCGTTCCCGCTGTTCAACGGGGGTGGAGTGGGCGCCGCCCGGACTCCGCGCCGGACCGGCGGCCCTCGGTCGCCGCAACCCCGGAACCCCCGTTCGCGGGCGCGCGCCGGACCGCCGACCCCCTCACTGCCGCAGCCCTCGAACGGGCAGTGTGATCCTCGTCTCTCCGGGCTCCCCGGGCGGGTCTGTCGGTGCCCGTCCATACGCTCTGAGCCGTGAGTGTCCCCGGCGTACCCGAACAGCTGAGATTCGACGAACTCGACACCCCGCTGCGGGACACCACGTTCGTGGTGGTCGACCTCGAGACCACCGGAGCGCGGCCGGGCGAGGACGCCATCACCGAGATCGGGGCGGTGAAGATCCGCGGCGGCGAAGTGATCGCCGAGATGGCCACCCTCGTCGACCCGGGCCGGTCCATCCCGCCGCACATCGTCGAGATCACGGGCATCACCACCGCGATGGTGATCGACGCACCGCGGATCGAGCGCGTGCTGCCCGCATTCCTCGAGTTCGCACGCGGAGCGGTGCTCGTCGCCCACAACGCCCCCTTCGACACCGGATTCCTCAAGGCCGCCGCCGCGGCCACCGACACCCCCTGGCCCAAGTTCACCGTGCTCTGCACGGTCAAACTGGCCCGGCGCGTTCTCACCCGCGACGAGGCGCCGTCCGTGAAGCTGTCGTCGCTGGCCCGGCTGCTCGACGTCGGGACCACCCCCACCCACCGCGCCCTCGACGACGCCCGCGCCACCGTCGACGTCCTGCACGCCCTCATCGCCCGGGTCGGCAACCAGGGAGTGCACAGTCTCACCGAGCTCGTCGACTACCTACCCGACGTTTCCTCCCACCAGCGGGCCAAACGCACGCTCGCCAGTCATCTCCCCCACGCTCCCGGCGTCTACCTGTTCCGCGGGCCGTCCGACGAGGTCCTCTACGTCGGCACGGCGACCGACCTGCGCCGCCGGGTGCGCAACTACTTCACCGGCTCAGAGACGCGCGGCCGGATGAAGGAGATGGTCGCGCTGACCACCCGGATCGACCACGTCGAATGCGCGCACGCTCTCGAGGCGGGGGTGCGCGAGCTCCGGCTGCTCGCCGCCCACACGCCGCCGTACAACCGGCGGTCCAAGTACCCGAAGCGCGGCTGGTGGATCACGCTCACCGCGGAGGCTTTCCCCCGGCTGTCGGTGGTGCGGACCCCGGCCGCCGATTCGCTCGGACCGTTCCGGTCCCGCTCGACCGCCGTCGACGTCGCCGACGTCCTCGCCGAGTACTGCATTCTCCGCACCTGCACGAGTCGCATACCGAAGGGCCGTGAGCACGGTGCGCAGTGCCCGCCCCGCGAGCTCGGGCGCTGCCCCGCGTCCGTCCACGGCCGCAATACGGAGGACGCCTACCGCCCCGGTCCGGAACTCTTCCGGCTCTTCCTGCGCGGCGCCGACGACGCGCCGCTGCATCGGATGCGCGCGCGGGTGGAGGAACTGGCCGCGGGCGAGTTGTTCGAGAACGCCGCGCGGCTGCGGGATCGCACCGCGGAGGTCGTCCTCGCACTGCGCAGGATGCAGCGCCTGGCGGCGCTCACCGCCCTCGATCAGCTCGTCGCCGCGCGCCCCGCCGCGACGGGCGGCTGGGAGTTCGCGGTGATCCGTTCCGGGCGCCTCGCGTCCGCGGGTTGCGCCCGGCGGGGAATCCACCCGATGCCGGTGGTCGACGCGCTCGTCCTCACGGCCGAGACCGTCGTTCCCGACGCGACTCCGCTGCGCGGCGCGTCCCCCGAGGAGGCCGGACTGCTCGCGCGCTGGCTCGACCAGGACGACACCCGCATCGTCAGCGCGTCCTCGGGGTGGTGCGAACCCGCGCGGGGCGCCGGATCCTGGTCCGCGTGGTGCGCGCTCGCCCGCGCCGGCAGCGCGTCGACACGGGACGCCGAGACCCGACCACCCGCACCGGGTTCCGCCGACCACCGCTTAGGCTGGCGATCATGATCAACGCCATCGTCCTGATCCACGCCGAAGCCCACCGCATCCCGGAGACCGCTCAGGCCGTCGCCGACATCGAGGGCGTCGACAAGGTCTACTCCTGCGCAGGCGACGTCGACCTGATCGCGATCGTGCGGGTGCGGGACCACGCGAAGATCGCGGAGGTCGTCACCGAGGAAATCAACAAGGTGGACGGCGTCTCACGGACGGCGACGCACATCGCGTTCCAGTCCTACTCGAGCGCCGACGTGGAAGCCGGTTTCTCGATCGGCGAGTAGGCCCGCCGGCTATTTGCTGCTGGCCAGGCCCGACGTGAGTTCGGCCCACCGCCCGAGCAGCGCTCCGGCCGCTCCGCTGTCGATGGACTGCGCCGCCGTCGCGAGCCCGTCCGACAGTCCGTCCTCGAGGGTGCGGCCGCCGAGACCCCGGAACGCCGCTATCGCCGCCGCGGCGTTGAGCAGGACCGCGTCGCGGACGGGTCCGGTCTCGCCCGCGAGGAGTCGCCGCGCCACCGCCGCGTTCACGTCGGCGTTGCCGCCGCGCAGTTCGTCGAGCGACACCCGCGCGATGCCGATGTCCCGGGGGTCGAATCCACGGGTGGTCACCGAGCCGTCCGCGACGATGTGGACGGTCGACGTGGTCGACGTCGTCAATTCGTCCAGGCCGTCGTCGCCGCGCACCACCAGTGCCGAGTTGCCGCGCTGCGCGAGCACACCGGCCACCACCGAGATCAGGCCCGGGAAGGCACAGCCGATGAGGCCGGCCCGCGGGCGAGCCGGGTTGGTGAGCGGTCCGAGCACGTTGAAGACCGTCGGGATGCCGATCTCCTTGCGGGGCGCGCCCGCGAACCGCAGCGCCGGGTGGAACACCGGCGCGAAGCAGAAGCCGATGCCGACCTCGCGCACGCAGCGGGCCACCTCGTCGGGACCGAGATTGATCTTGACGCCGAGCGCCTCGAGAACGTCCGCCCCACCACTCTTGGAGGACGCCGCCCGGTTCCCGTGCTTGACGACGCGGATGCCGGACGCCGCTACCACCAGTGATGCCATCGTGGAGATGTTCACGGTGTTGGATCGGTCGCCACCGGTGCCGACGATGTCGACGACATCGTCGTCGACGGGGACCTTGCGCGCGTGCCCGAGCATCGAGTCCGCCAGGCCGCGCAACTCCTCCGGCGTCTCGCCCTTCATCTTCAGGGCGACGCCGAATGCCGCGATCTGCGCGGACGTGGCGTTGTCGGACATGATCTCGTCCATCGCCCACTTCGCGTCGTCCACCGCGAGGTCACGTCCGTCGGTGAGCGCACCGAGGACCGACGGCCAGGTGCGCGCAGGCAGCACACCGTCGTTGGTCCCCTGAGCAGTCGGGCTCTGCATCGTCGTGTCCCCTTGTACTAGTGGCGGATCCGATCCCTGGCAGCCTAGTCACCGGGCGGATCGGACTCGCGCGCCGGTTGCGTCGCGTCCCATCCCTCGACCGAGCCGCCGAGCCGCTGGGCCAGCCCGGCCATCCTCGACCGTTCCTGGGAACAGTGCAGCGCGTCGAGCACCTGAACGCGCTGCAGCACCAGTTCGACCGTCGCACCGGCCTCGGCCGGGGACGCAGGCCCGTCCGGATCCCGCGGACGGTAGCCGTCCTGGGCGGCGATGGACACCGCATCGGCCACCGAGGACGCCGGCAGCCGCAAGTGGTGCCGCAGTACCGCTTCCGCGTCGGCGTCCCACCGCGGATCCTCGGCGGCGGCGCGGTCGAGCGCGGTCGAGCACGCCTCCACGTCGTCGAAGCTCGAGGCGACGACCACGAGGTCGGGCCGATCCTGATCGAGAGGGGTCTGCTTCCGACTGCCGAACAGTCGCCGCAGCCACCCCGTACTGTTGTCTCCAGAGCGCATGACTCCACCCTTTCACGGTCCGCGACCAGGCTGTCAGCAGGGAGAATCGGACAAGCGGGGCGCCCCGGCGCGCCGAGGGTGGACCCGGGTAGTCGTCTCTTACGACGAAGCGTCATACTTCTGTCTGTGACGAGCGCAGTAGGGACTTCAGGATCAGCAATCACCCAACGCGTGCACTCGCTGAACCGACCTAACATGGTCAGCGTTGGCACCATCGTGTGGTTGTCAAGTGAGCTCATGTTCTTCGCAGGGCTCTTCGCCATGTATTTCGTGGCGCGAGCGCAGGCGAACGGGAACTGGCCGCCGGAGCCGACCGAGCTGAATCTGTTCCTCGCCGTGCCGGTGACGCTGGTGCTGATCGCCTCGTCGTTCACCTGCCAGATGGGTGTCTTCGCGGCCGAACGCGGCGACGTCTTCGGCCTCCGCCGGTGGTACCTCCTGACCTTGGCGATGGGCACGTTCTTCGTCCTCGGCCAGGCCTACGAGTACATCCACCTCGTCGAGCACGGCACCTCGATCTCCAGCAGCGTGTACGGCTCGGTGTTCTACATGACCACCGGCTTCCACGGAATGCACGTGATCGGCGGCCTCATCGCGTTCGTGTTCCTGATCGCCCGCACCAAGGTCAGCAAGTTCACGCCCGCCCAGGCCACCGCCGCGATCGTCGTCTCGTACTACTGGCACTTCGTCGACATCGTGTGGATCGGCCTGTTTGCCACGATCTATTTCATCCGTTGATCAGCTGAACGCCCCAGGCAGCCCCCTGACGTCCAGTCCGTCCCGACATACCAAAGGGATACAGATGAGTTCATCCCCCCCTCCCGCATCCGACACCACGGCGTCTGCCACCAAGGCACGCCGCCAGCGGAAGCTCCGCAGGCGCGTCACGGGCGCCCTGGTCCTGATGATGGGACTGGTCAGCGCCGGTTTCCTCGCGTCCGCGTTGACGCCGACCCCGCAGGTGGCCACCGCCACCGATGATCAGGCAGCACTGATCCGCGAAGGCCAGCAGCTGTACGACACGTCGTGCATCACGTGCCACGGCGCGAACCTGCAGGGTGTGCAGGACCGCGGCCCCAGCCTGATCGGTGTCGGTGAGGCCGCCGTGTACTTCCAGGTGTCGTCGGGACGCATGCCGGCATCGCGCAACGAGGCCCAGGTCGAGCGCAAGCCCGTCAAGTTCGACGCCGAGCAGACGGACGCCATCGGCGCGTACGTCCAGGCCAACGGCGGCGGCCCCACCGTCATTCGTGACGAGAACGGCGAAATCGCCCAGTCTTCGCTGCGCGGCGGCGACATCGGACGCGGCAGCGAGCTGTTCCGCCTCAACTGCGCGTCCTGCCACAACTTCACCGGGCGCGGCGGTGCGCTGTCGTCCGGCAAGTACGCACCGGTCCTCGACCCGGCCAGCGAGCAGCAGATCTACACCGCGATGGTCACCGGTCCGCAGAACATGCCCAAGTTCTCGGACCGTCAGCTGACCCTCGAGGAGAAGAAGGACATCATCGCCTACATCAAGTCGTCGGGCGAGACGAAGCAGCCCGGTGGCTACGGACTGGGCGGCATCGGTCCCGCCTCCGAGGGCTTGGCCATGTGGGTCATCGGAATCATCGCTGTCGTCGGTGCAGCACTGTGGATCGGAGCAAGGTCATGAGCGACGCTGGCCAGCCGGGCGGCGCCACGCCAAAGAAGTACACGGATGCAGAACTCGAGAACCTGAGCCGCGACGAACTGGTCGAGCTCGGAACCAACCTCGACCACGTCGATGTCGCGTTCCGCCGCAACCGCTGGGCGGTTCCGGGCACGAAGGCCGAGAAGCGCGCCGAGCGGTCGGTCGCGTTCTGGTTCGCACTCTCCGGCATCTCCGCGATCGCATTCATCGCGATCTACCTCTTCTGGCCCTGGGAGTACGCGGGCGCCGGCGAGGAGCACTACTCGGCCTACAGCCTGTACACGCCGCTGATCGGCCTCACCATGGGTCTGGCCATCCTCGGCCTCGGTGTCGGCGCGGTGCAGTTCACCAAGAAGTTCATCCCCGAAGAGGTCTCCATCCAGGACCGCCACGACGGTGGATCGTCCGAGGTCGACCGCAAGACGATCGTCGCGGAACTCGGCGACTCGTTCGACACGTCGACGCTGGGACGGCGCAAGCTGCTCAAGCGCACCCTGATCTTCGGCGGCGGTGCCCTCGGCATCATGTCCGTCATGCCCCTCGGTGGTCTGATCAAGAACCCGTGGGCCAAGCGCGACGACTCCCCGCTGTGGGTGTCGGGATGGACCCCCCGCTACGAGGGCGAGACCATCTACCTGCGCCGCGACACCGGCCGCCCCGAGGACGTCGTCCTCGTCCGCCCGGAAGACCTCGACGCCGGCGCCATGGAAACGGTGTTCCCGTTCCGCGAGTCCGATCGCGGCGACCACGACGCGCTGCTCGAGGGGCTGCGCGGCATCCGTAACGCGACCATGCTCATCCGCCTCCGCACGGAGGACGCGGCGAACGTCACCAAGCGCAAGGGCCAGGAGAGCTTCAACTACGGCGACTACTTCGCCTTCTCGAAGATCTGCACCCACCTCGGCTGCCCCACCTCCCTGTACGAGCAGCAGACCAACCGAATCCTCTGCCCGTGCCACCAGTCGCAGTTCGATGCACTGACCTACGGAAAGCCGATTTTCGGTCCGGCCGCTCGTGCACTTCCGCAGTTGCCTATTACAGTGAACGAAGAGGGTTTCCTAGTCACAACGGGTGACTACATCGAAGCTCTCGGCCCGGCATTTTGGGAGCGTCGACCGTGACCGACAACAAACCGTCCAAACTGAGCGCGATGGCCGCAGGCCAGGCCGAAGCGATGGACTCGCGCTACCACCTCGCAGCGGGAATGCGGCGGCAGATCAACAAGGTCTTCCCCACCCACTGGTCGTTCCTGCTCGGCGAGATCGCGCTGTACAGCTTCGTCATTCTGCTGATCTCCGGTGTCTACCTGACCCTGTTCTTCGATCCGTCGATGGCGCACGTCGTCTACAACGGTGCGTACGAGCCGCTGCGCGGCGTCACGATGTCCCGCGCGTACGAGACCACGCTGAACATTTCGTTCGAGGTCCGCGGCGGCCTGTTCGTCCGTCAGATCCACCACTGGGCTGCGCTGATGTTCGCGGCGTCGATCGTCGTGCACCTGCTGCGCATCTTCTTCACCGGCGCCTTCCGGCGTCCGCGTGAGGCCAACTGGGTCATCGGCTGCCTGCTGCTGATCCTCGCGATGTTCGAGGGATTCTTCGGCTACACGATCCCCGACGACCTGCTGTCCGGCACCGGCCTGCGCGCCGCGTTCTCCGGCATCACGCTGAGCATCCCGATCGCGGGCACCTGGATGCACTGGCTGATCTTCGGCGGCGACTTCCCCGGCGACCTGATCATCCCCCGCCTGTACGTCGCGCACGTCCTGCTGTTCCCGGGCATCATCCTCGCCCTGATCGCCGGTCACCTCGCACTCGTCTGGTACCAGAAGCACACGCAGTTCCCCGGCCCCGGCCGCACGGAGACCAACGTCGTCGGCGTCCGCATCCTCCCGGTGTTCGCCGTCAAGTCGGGTGCGTTCTTCGCGATCACGTTCGGTGTTCTCGCCGTCATGGGTGGCGTGCTGCAGATCAACCCGGTGTGGACCATCGGCCCCTACAACCCGGCGCAGGTGTCGGCAGGTTCGCAGCCCGACATCTACATGATGTGGACGGACGGCCTGGCCCGTCTGTGGCCGGCATGGGATATCTACCTGTTCGACCGCTACACCATCCCGTCGGTGTTCGCCGTCGCGTTGATCATGGGTCTGGTGTTCACCGTCCTGATCGCCTACCCGTGGATCGAGAAGCGTCTGACCAAGGACGATGCTCACCACAACCTGCTGCAGCGTCCCCGCGACGTTCCGGTGCGTACCGCGATCGGTGCGATGGCGATCGCGTTCTACGCCGTCCTGACGATCTCCTGCATCAACGACATCATCGCGTACCACCTGAGCATCTCCCTGAACGCGATGACGTGGATCGGCCGTATCGGCATGGTGCTGCTGCCTCCGATCGCCTTCTTCGTCGCCTACCGGTTCTGCCTGGGCCTCCAGCGCAGTGACCGTGAGGTCCTCGAGCACGGCATCGAGACCGGCATCATCAAGCGGATGCCGAACGGTCAGTACATCGAGATCCACCAGCCGCTCGGCCCGGTCGACGACCACGGTCACCCGATCCCGCTCGAGTACCAGGGTGCGACCGTCCCGAAGAAGATGAACAAGCTCGGTTCCGCCGGCAAGCCCGGTTCCGGCAGCCTCGTCACGGCCGACCCGGTCGAGGAGAGCCTGGCCCTCGAGCACGCCCTGCACCACGGCGAGCACGAGCAGCTCACGATGCTGCGGGAGTACCAGGACCGTGCCCACGGCAACGGTTCGTCGGCGTCCGGCAACGGATCGTCCGGCAACGGCGAGGCCCACTAGCCTCACCTCCGCAACCGAGCAGAGCCCCGAACCACTTCCGGTTCGGGGCTCTGCTCGCTTATCCGGACCGTGCGCGCTCCCCTCCCCCGCGGCTGTGTACGGGACACGAGCACGACCGCCCTGCAGGTTCGCCGGTGGCGGGCCACCAGCGGGCGGGCGGCGGCTCACCGGGCACCGTCGACGTCACGGGAATGGCGCCCGCACCGTCATGCTGCTCCGCCGTTCATTGCCAGGATGGTCGTGCGACACATCGTGGGCAAGGACGCGGGGAAACGAGCGACAATGGTCGACGTCGAGATCGGACGCACCCCGACCGGCGGGAGGCAATTCCCGATCGCCTTTCGGCTCGAGTTCATCCACGAGTGGGATGCCGCGACCGGCCGCGGTTGCCAAGACCAGGCTGCTGCGCGAGCACAACCTCACCGTCAAGCGTTGGTTGCACAGTCGTGACGAGGGAGAATTCACTGGACTGACATCAGTAACCCGAGAAGAGAAGTCGCTGCGCCGAATGGAGAACGCCGACCGCGACGAACTGGCACGCCTACGCAAGGAGAACGCGGCACTCAAACACAAGGTCGCCCAGAGCGGGGCCGTGCAGGAAATTCTGGGGAGAGCCTACGAGCTCCTGGAAGGGATTACCACGAGCGCGACGACCGACGACGAACCCGAGATCCCGCCGGCGCTGCTGAGTGCCACCGAGTACGCGAACTGGCTCGAACGCAACAAACTGTGCTGATCGGGTTCGTCGACGAACTCACCGCCACCGGGATCGGGCTCCACGCCGCGTGTGGGCTGGTCGGGCTGCCCCGCTCGACGTACTCCCTCCCGACTCACCCGCAACTCCCGCAAGACCCACGACTGGATACTCCAGCGGAGAAGCTCCGGTGGCCTGGACAATCGAGTACACCGAGAACACCCATCGAGCCGTCGACATGTTCGCCGTGGCCATCGCCGAACACGGAGCGCCAGCGGCGATACACGCTTCACCACCGCCGAGGTTCGGCACCGGCGTCAGCATGGGCGCCCTGGTCGCGCACGGGTTGCAGGTGTTCCCCGATGCGGTGCGAGTCGCATCCGGACGGGTCCCCGACCTCCTGGCCGCGGTGGCCGTTCAGAACCGCAAAAGCCGACGACGAAAGGCGGAGGCGCCGAACCCCAGAGGGATTCGGCGCCTCCGCCGTCACACGATGTGTGGACTAGTGCTTCTCGGGCCCGACGTAGTACTCGAAGACGAGACCCGCAGCAGCGGCGAGCACGGCCACCACGGCGACCACGATCATCCACGGCTGGAAGAACGCCATCGAGACTGCGACGAACGCGGCCGCGGCGGCGAGGAGGATCGGCCAGTAGCTACCGGGGCTGAAGAAGCCCAGGTCGCCTGCGCCGTCCGCGATCTCCGCGTCCTCGTAGTCCTCGGGACGGGTGTCGAGGCGCCGGGCGACGAACCGGAAGTAGGTTCCGATGATCAGCGTCAGTCCCGCCGACAGGCAGATGCCTGTCAGACCCGCCCACTCGATACCGGTTCGTGAAACGGCGGTGAAGACGCCGTAGACGATCGCGACGAGAATGAAGAATACCGTCAGGATCTCGAAGAGCTTGGCTTCGATCTTCATATCAGCACTTGTCCTTGGTCAGTGAGGTATCAGCAGCAGGTTCAGTTACCTTCGACACCGCTCGCCTGCTTGTAGCCGCGGTCGGTGGTGAAGGGAGACGTCGACGTGGCGACAGGGGACTCGCCGATGGCCTGCAGAGCCTCCGCCGTGGTCAGATCGCGCCCGCCCTCGCTCGCCGGCTTGCGCAACTCGATGTACTGCGCGAACTTGTCCGGGCTCACGGCGCGAACCTCGAAGTTCATCATCGCGTGGAACGTGCCGCACATCTCGGCGCAGCGCCCGACGAAGGCACCTTCCTTCTCGATCTCGCTGATCTGGAAGACGTTGTCGGAGTGGTTCTCCTTGGGGTTCGGGTTCACGTCGCGCTTGAACAGGAACTCCGGAACCCAGAACGCGTGAATGACGTCGGCCGAGGCCAGTTCGAACTGGATCCGCTTGCCGGTCGGCAGGACGAGGATCGGGATCTCGTTGCTCGAACCGATCGTCTCGATCTTGTCGTAGTGCAGGTAGGACAGGTCCTGGGGGGTCTTGCCGTGAATCGGACCGGGCTGGGCGTGCTCACCCTCGGCCTCCGCCTCGGACGCCGGTGCCGACTCGACCGCGGCCTGCGCCTCCTGGTCGACGCCGTCGTACTTGCCGCCGCCCTCGCCGAGGTCGATGGAGCGGTAGCCGAACTTCCAGTTCCACTGGTACGCAGTGACATCCACCACCACGTTGGGGTTGTCCTCCTTCTCGAGGACATGGTTCTGCACGACCACCGTGAAGTAGAAGAGCACGGCGATGATGACGAACGGAACCGCGGTGTACGCCAGCTCGAGCGGCACGTTGTAGGCCGTCTGACGCGGGAACTCCGGTGAGTCCTTCTTCTTGCGGTGGAAGATCACCGCCCAGAAGGTGAGTCCCCACACCAGCACACCCATGACGAGGGCGGCGATGACCGACCAGGTCCACAGTTCACGCATGCGGTGCGCCTGCGGGGTTACGCCCGAAGGCCACCCGAAACGAAGCACCTCGTTGTCGATTGAACAACCCGACAGCAGCAAGGCAGCAATGCCCAAAGATACTGCCAACCCTGCCCGCCGAAGGATCCGACCTTGCGCCACGTTCACGCCTTCCTGATCGCCGCAAATTCCACTAGGGCACACTCGATGAGAAGGCCCAATTACTACGCAGCGTAGACCAAAGGTGGCGGCTCTCCATCCTCGGGTGGGGCGTTGTGTCGCTGTCGTTGCCGCGGCGGTACCGGTGTTCGGGCCGCGGCGCTGTCGGTGACGGCCCGAACCGGACGCGTCGGCAATCTGCGGCATACTTTCCGACAGAGATCCCTGACCCCTCCACCTCGTGGAGCCTTCCAAGATTCTGAATTGAGGTACCGGACGCTGTGTGCGGACTGCTCGGGCTACTGACCTCTGGAGAAACCAGCGACAACGCCGTCTCACAGGTCGACCAGGCAATGCACTGCCTGCGGCACCGTGGGCCGGACGAGCACGGGACCTGGCACGACGACCACCTGGTCTTCGGGTTCAATCGGCTGTCGATCATCGACATCGAACACTCCCACCAGCCGCTGCGGTGGGGGCCGTCGGAGAACCCGGAACGCTACGCGCTCACGTTCAACGGCGAGATCTACAACTACCTCGAGGTGCGGGCCGAACTCGCCGAGCAGTTCGGTGCGCAATTCGTCACCGAGGGCGACAGCGAGGCCATCGTCGCCGCGTTCCACTACTGGGGTGAGGACGCCGTCCGCCGCCTGCGCGGCATGTTCGCGTTCGCGATCTGGGACACCGAGACGCGGGAGTTGTTCATCGCCCGCGATCCGTTCGGCATCAAACCGCTGTTCCTGGCGACGGGCGCCGGCGGCACCGCGTTCGGCAGCGAGAAGAAGAGCCTGCTGGAACTGGCGAGCCTGATCGGCATCGGCACGGAACTCGACCCTCGTGCAGTCGAGCACTACACCGTCCTCCAGTACGTGCCGGAGCCGGAATCTCTCCACAAGCAGATCCGCCGGCTCGAGTCCGGATGCTTCGCGCGGGTGCGCCCGGGCGAGGAACCCGTGATCACCCGCTATTTCGCACCCTCGTTCCCGGTGCGTCCGTTCGCCGCGGGCACCGAGCAGGCCCGGTACCGCGAGATCGCGGAGGCGCTCGAGGATTCGGTCGCCAAGCACATGCGCGCCGATGTGACGGTCGGCTCGTTCCTGTCCGGTGGCATCGACTCGACGGCCATCGCGGCGCTCGCGATGCGGCACAACCCGAACCTGATCACATTCACCACGGGTTTCGAGCGCGAGGGCTACTCCGAGGTCGACGTCGCGGCCGAATCCGCCGAGGCGATCGGCGCAAAGCACGTGGTGAAGGTGGTGAGCCCCGCCGAGTTCGCCGCCGCCATCCCCGAGATCGTGTGGTACCTCGACGACCCGGTCGCCGACCCCGCACTCGTTCCGCTGTGGTTCGTGGCGAAGGAGGCGCGCAAGCACGTCAAGGTCGTGCTGTCCGGTGAGGGCGCCGACGAACTGTTCGGCGGCTACACCATCTACCGCGAGCCGATTTCGCTGAAGCCGTTCGAATACCTGCCCAAGGGCCTGCGGAGGGCCGCCGGGAAGCTGTCCGAACGCATCCCCGAGGGCACCCGCGGCAAGAGCCTGCTCAATCGCGGTTCACTGACCCTGGAAGAGCGGTACTACGGCAACGCGCGCAGCTTCAACGACGCGCAGTTGCGGGCCGTCCTGCGCGACTTCCGGCCCGAGTGGACGCACCGTGACGTCACGGACCCGATCTACGCCCAGTCGCAGGGCTGGGATCCGGTTGCCCGGATGCAGCACCTGGACCTGTTCACGTGGTTGCGCGGCGACATCCTGGTCAAGGCAGACAAGATGACGATGGCCAATTCGCTCGAGCTGCGGGTGCCGTTCCTCGATCCCGAGGTCTTCAAGGTGGCGTCGCAGGTTCCGCTGGACCAGAAGATCACGAAGAGCACCACCAAGTACGCGTTGCGTCAGGCGCTGGAGGGCATCGTCCCCGGGCACGTGCTGCATCGGGCGAAGCTGGGCTTCCCGGTGCCGTTGCGGCACTGGTTGCGCGGCACCGAACTGTTCGACTGGGCGCACGAACAGATCGCAGCCTCGGGCACCGATCATCTGCTCGACAAGGCCGCGATCTCGAAGATGCTGAACGACCACCGGGACGGCGTGTCCGACCACAGCCGTCGTCTGTGGACCGTGCTGATCTTCATGGTCTGGCACGGCATCTTCGTGGAGAACCGCATCGTTCCGGAGATCGCCGAGCCGGCGTACCCGGTCTCGCTGTAGGCGCTTCGCGCCCGTGCGTGGTTGACGAGTCCAGGGACTCCTCAACCACGCACGGGCGGCGGAGCCGCCTTACGGCAGAATCGCGGCGATCTCGTCCGCGGCGGCGGAGCCGTAGGCATCCGCGAGACGCTTTACAGCCTCGTCACGGTCGAACGTCCATTCCTGGGTTCCGGTGGTCTCCAGGACCAGCACCGCCACCAGCGACCCCAGCTGTGCAGAGCGCTCGAAGCTCAGGCCTGCGCTGTGCGCGAGGAGGAACCCGGCGCGGAATCCGTCACCGACGCCGGTGGGGTCGACCTTGGCCTTCTCGGGGACGACGGCGACCCGGGTGCAGTTGCCCTCGGCGTCGACGATCTCGACGCCCTTGGAGCCGAGCGTCGTGACGCGGACACCGACCTGAGCGCGGATCTCCTCCTCGGACAGTCCGGTCTTCTGCTGCAGCAGTCCCCACTCGTACTCGTTCGTGAACAGGTATTTCGCGTCGCGAATCAGTTCCGCCGCCTTCTCGCCGTTCAGCCGGGCGAGCTGCTGGGACGGGTCGGCGGCGAACGGGATGCCCTGCCGGCGGCATTCCTCGGTGTGGCGGATCATCGCCTCGGGGTCGTTGGCGCCGATCAGCACCAGCTCGAGCGTGTCGGTGCCCGGTGCGATGCCGGACAGCTGGATCTCCCGGGCCTCACTCATCGCCCCGGGATAGAACGAGGCGATCTGCGCCATGTCCTCGTCGGTGGTGCACACGAAACGCGCGGTGTGCGCGGTGGTCGAGATCCGGACGGCGGTGCAGTCGACACCGTTGCCCTCGAGCCACTGGCGGTAGTCCGCGAAGTCGGCTCCGACAGCCCCGACCAGCAGCGGGGAACCACCGAGGACGCCCATGGCGTAGGCGATGTTGCCGCCCACTCCCCCGCGCCGGACTACGAGGTCGTCGACCAGGAAGCTCAACGACACGTGGCTGAGCTGATCGGCGAGCAGTTGCTCGGCGAACCGGCCCGGAAACCGCATCAGATGGTCGGTGGCGATGGAACCGGTTACCGCAATTGTCACGGGCGGATGCCTTTCGATGAGTTCGGTCGGGATTTCTCACCGTACCCCGGCGTACCACCATGTTCGGTCGGCAGCACGAGGACCCGGGACGGCGAGATCGGGCACGAAAAAAGTCTGACGCGGCAGCCGGTCGGCGCCGCGTCAGACTTGTCGATTCAGTTGTACTTCGACCCGGGACTCAGTTGAAGGAGTCGCCGCAGGCGCACGAACCGGTCGCGTTGGGGTTGTCGATGGTGAAACCCTGCTTCTCGATGGTGTCGACGAAGTCGATCGAGGCACCCTCGACGTACGGCGCGCTCATCCGGTCCACTGCGAGGGCGACGCCACCGAAGTCCACGATCAGGTCGCCGTCCAGGTTGCGGTCGTCGAAGAACAGCTGGTACCGCAGCCCTGCGCAGCCGCCGGGTTGCACGGCGATACGCAGTGCGAGGTCGTCACGACCTTCCTGATCGAGCAGCGCCTTCGCCTTGGCGGACGCGGCTTCGGTCATCTTGACGCCGTGGACGGCGGTCTCGTTCTGCACAGTCATGGGCTCTCCCTGTAGTTCGTAACAAACCCGTGAACGCTTCAACGGTACTCCGCGCCCGACTTATTCCCGGGTTCCATTCCCTGCGGCAGCGTCCGCAGATCGATCCACGTCCATGGTATCCGACGTCGGGGTTTCGGGTTACTGCCGTGCTGCCGCGCCGTCCCATCCGCGGGCCGCGGCGGCGGCGAGGTCTCTCAGCTGCGCGTATGCGTCCGACATCGCGAGTTCGACCGATCCGGCGTGGTCCACCAGGGACAGCGCGGCGTCGATGCCCGCACGGTCCAGATCGGCCGCGTCGAGGAGCACCTGTCCGGCGAGGACGAGGGTCGCGATGGCCCGCCTGCGGGCCGCGGCGGCGAGCGCGATCACGAGTTTCCCGCGCAACGACTGCTGGTCGAGGCGGCCTTCCCCGGTGATCACGAGCTGCGCGGAGGCGAGTTGCCGGTCCTGCCGGGTGCGCTGGGCGACCACGTGGGCACCGGATTCGCGGGTACCGCCGAGCGCGAGCAGCGCGGCGCCGATGCCACCTGCGGCGCCGGCGCCGGCCTCCGCCGCGACGTCCCGGGCGGTCACCCGGTGCAGTTGCCCGGCCCACGCGGAGTTCCGGTCCTCGAGGAAGGCGACGGTGCCGGCGTCGGCACCCTTCTGGGGTCCGAACACGTGGGCAGCGCCGTGCTCGCCGAGCAACGGGTGTTCGACGTCGGTCGCGGCCACCAGTTCCACCGCGCGCAGCCGGGCGACCGCGGCGTCGGCGCTGCCGAATCCCTGCGCGAGGGATTCGACGAGGCCGCGGCCGCCGTCGGTGCAGCTGCTGCCGCCGAGACCGACGACGATTCTGTGGGCTCCTGCGTCGAGGGCCGCCATCATGAGCTGCCCGACGCCTCGGCTGTGCGCGTCGCGGGCGGTGCGGGGCGTCGGCGGCCCACCGAGCAGTCCGAGTCCGCAGGCCTGGGCGGATTCGAGGTAGGCGTCGGTGCCGTCGAGGAGCCAGCGAGCGGAGACGTCGACCCCGAGGGGCCCTTCGACCACGGTGGTCCGGATCGTGCCGCCCGCAGCCGCGACCACGTCCACGAAGCCGGGGCCGCCGTCGGACTGCGGGGCCTCGACCAGATGGTCGTCGGGGCGCACCGCCGACCATCCCGCCGCGATGGCGGCGGCCGCTTCGACCGCGGTCAGCGTTTCACCGAACGAGTCCGGTGCGATCAACACTCGCATCGGCGAAGTGTATGGCGACGGCCGCGACCCGGCATTTCGATGTGAGGGCGGTTTTCCACTCGGTGGCGTCTTCCCATAGTCTGGAAGAGTGAAATTGCTACGCCGCGGTGATTCGGACAATTCTGACAAGCGGGACGTCGAGGTCGCCGAGTCGTCCACGGCCCCGGAGGCGGAGTCCGCCGAGCAGACGGGCAAGGGCCGCCCGACCCCCAAGCGACGCGACGCCGAGTCGAAGCGTCGCGGACCGGTGGCGCCCGCGCCCCTGACGGCAAAAGAGGCCCGGGCCCGCAAGAAGGCCACCCGGGGCAGCAAGGAAGAGCGCAAGGTTGCCGCGGCGGAGCGACGCGCCACCGCCGCCGAGCGACGCGCCCGCATGCTCGCCGGCGAGGACAAGTACCTGCTCCCCCGCGACAAGGGCCCCGTCCGCGCGTACGTCCGGGACATCGTCGACGCCCGGCGCAACCTGGTCGGCCTGTTCATGCCGCTGGCACTGGTTCTCATCATGGCGATGTTCGTCAGCCCGGCCCTGCAGGCCATCGTGACACTCGCCATGCTCATCATGATGATGTTCATGGCCATCGAGGGCGTCTGGCTCGGCCGCAAGATCAACAATCAGGTGCGGGAACGCTTCCCGGACACCCCCGACGGCGGTTTCAAGCTCGGCTGGTACGCGTTCGTGCGGGCGTCGCAGATCCGCAAGCTGCGGGCCCCCAAGCCGCGGGTGCGGCCCGGCGACGCCATCTGACGGTCAGTTGTGGGGCGCGCGGTGCGTCTCGGCGAGCAGCCGCCCGAGTTCGGCGTCACGGTCGCGTGACAGGTCCGCCAGGGGATCGGCGGGCCGGAAGAAGTTGTCGCGGTAGCCGTTCCGCAGTCGCGGGTGGAGTGGACCCAGGTGCCGACCGGCGTATGTCACGGCCGCTTGCAGCACGAGGAGAAGTGCAACGAGGACGAGGAATTCGGTCATGGCTGAAATTTTCCGCCCATTCACTTCCCGCCAACAGTGGCGGAATTGACGTTCTTCGTCAAAATACCGCCACGTTGGCGACTTGGTAGCGTTCCCCTCCGTGCCCACCGCCGATTCCCCGGACCTCCCGGGTAGCCCGAACCAGCCCACGCGAACGCTGGTCCTCGGTGGTGCACGGTCCGGTAAATCCGCGCACGCCGAGGAACTGACCCAGTCGCTGGCCGGGGCAGGCCGGGTACGGTACGTCGCCACCAGTCAGCGCGACCCCGACGACCACGACTGGGAGCACCGCGTCGCCGAGCACCGCGATCGGCGCCCGGACAGCTGGGTCACCGTGGAAACCGCGCACCGCCGCGACCTCGCCGATCGCCTGCGGTCCGCCACCGACGCGGCGGCCACCCTCGTCGACGATCTCGGCACCTGGCTCACCGTCGAACTCGACGGCGCCGCGGCCTGGGATTCGCCGCGGGGCACCATCGGTCCCCGCACGGACGACCTCGTCGGAGCCGTCCGCGACTACCGCGGGGCACTCGTGCTGGTGACTCCCGAGGTGGGCCTCGGCGTCATCCCCGAGACCCGGTCGGGTCGTCTGTTCCGCGACGAGATCGGCACCCTCAACGCGCGACTCGCGCAGGTCTGCGATCGCGTGGTCCTCGTCGTGGCCGGCCTGACCATGACCCTGAAAGACGATCCCGCACGTCCGTCGTGCGGGGCCGATTCCACTCGAGCGAGAGGCCAAGCGTGACCAGCGAGTCCGTGAGCACCGACCCCGGTCGGTTCGAACCCGTCACCCCACCCGACGAAGGGGTGCGCGCGCAGGCCGAGGCCCGGCAGCTTCAGCTCACCAAACCGGCAGGATCGCTCGGGCGCCTGGAGACGCTCGCCTGCTGGGCCGCAGCCTGCCAGGGCGTCTGCCCGCCGGCCCCGTTCGCGCGGGCACGCGTGGTGGTGTTCGCCGGCGACCACGGAGTCGCGCGCACCGGTGTCTCGGCGTATCCGCCCGAGGTGACGGCCCAGATGGTCGCCAACTTCGTCGGCGGTGGGGCGGCCGTCAACGCTCTCGCGAACCGGGCGGGCGCGAGCGTGCGCGTCGTCGACCTGTCGGTGGACGGCGATACGGATCCGACGGTGTCCGCGTTCAAGATTCGGCGCTCTTCGGGGGCGATCGACCGCGAGGACGCGCTCACGCACGATGAGACCCTGCAGGCCATCGAAGCCGGGCGATCGATCGCCGACTCCGAAATCGATTCCGGCGCAGACCTGTTGATCGCCGGTGACATGGGAATCGGCAACACCACACCGGCCACCGTTCTCATCGCGGCGCTGACGGACACCGAACCGGTTGCGGCAGTGGGCCGGGGCACCGGCGTCGACGACGCCGGCTGGATCCGGAAGACGGCGGCGATCCGCGACGCGATGCGCCGCGCCCGGCCGGTGGTCCGGGACACGGTGGCACTCCTGCGCACGGTGTCGGGCGCCGACCTCGCCGCGATGGCCGGGTTCCTCGCGCAGGCCTCCGCCCGCAAGACCCCGGTGATCCTCGACGGCGTCGTCGTGACCGCGGCCGCGATGGTTGCGGAGGAATTGGCGCCCGGCGCCCGCGCGTGGTGGCTGGCCGGCCACCGTTCCACCGAACCGGCGCACACGATCGCGCTGAAGCATTTGCACCTCGACCCCCTCCTCGAACTCGACATGCGCCTGGGCGAGGGGTCCGGCGCCGTCACCGCGCTGCCGATCCTGCAGGGCGCCGTCGCGACGCTCGCGGAGATGGCGACGTTCGCGGAGGCCGGGGTCAGCACCCGCGACGCCGAAGTCGGCGACGACAGCGGGACCGACTCCGCCGCCGATACCGCGGGCTGACCGTGACGGGCGTGCTGCTCGCCTTCTCCTGGCTGACGGTTCTCCCCCTGCGCGGACCGGATTCCGTCGACCGTGCGGCGGGCCGCCGCGCGATCCGGGCGGCGCCCGTGACCGGTATCGCGCTGGGTGCCCTGGCCGCGGGCCTTCTGTGGGGGCTCGTCTCCGCGGGTCTCGACCCCGCCCTCGCCGGCCTGGTCGCGGTCGGGGCGCATGCCCTCGCCACCCGCGGTATGCACGTCGACGGCCTGTCCGACACGGTCGACGGGCTCGGCTGTTACGGGCCGCCGGAGCGGGCGCGGGCGGTGATGCACAGCGGCGGCGCGGGCCCGTTCGGGGTGTGCGCCCTCGTGATCTGCCTGGGCGCGCAGGGGCTGGCGTTCGGATCTCTCGCCGCCGCAGGACAGTTCGCGTGCGTGGCCGTCGCCATGGCAGCGGGGCGGGTCGCGGTCGTGTTCGCCTGCCGCCGCGGAATCCCGGCGTCCTCCACGGAAGGGTTCGGCGCGCTGGTCGCCGAAACCCAATCACCGTGGTCCGGACTCGCCTGGACCGTTCCGCTCCTCGCGGCAGCGGCATGGTGCACGTCGCCGTGGTGGCAGGGACCGGTCGTCGTGACCGCCGCACTGACGCTCACCGCACTGCTGGTCGCCCACTGCGTCCGGCGATTCGCCGGCATGAACGGTGACGTGCTCGGAGCCGCGCTCGAGATCACCGTCACCGTCTCGGCGATCGGTCTCGCTTTCTGAGCGACCGCCGTACCCGGCTCAGCGCAGTTTGGTCATCCAGCCGTGGGTGTCGGCGAACGTTCCCCGCTGAATTCCGGTCAACGTGTCGCGCAGCGCCATGGTGACCTCGCCGGGCTCGCCGTCGGCGATCGTGAATTCGCCTTCGGCGGACTTGACCCGGCCGACGGGCGTGATGACCGCCGCCGTACCGCACGCGAACACCTCGGTGATCTCGCCGGACTTCGTCTTGGTGCGCCATTCGTCGGTGCTGATCCGCCGCTCCTCCACCGCGAAACCGGCGTCGATCGCGAGAGTCAGCAGCGAATTGCGGGTGATCCCCGGCAGCAGCGAACCGGACAGGGACGGCGTCACGAGGCGGGCGTCGGATCCGGAGCCGAACACGAAGAAGAGGTTCATGCCGCCCATCTCCTCGACGTACGACCGCTCGATCGCGTCGAGCCACACCACCTGGTCGCAACCCTCGTCGGCGGCCTGCGCCTGCGCGAGGAGCGAGGCCGCGTAGTTGCCGGCGAACTTGGCGGCACCGGTGCCGCCGGGTGCGGCCCGGACGTACTCCGTCGACAGCCACACGCTGACCGGCTTCACTCCCCGCGGGAAGTACGCGCCCGCGGGCGAGGCGATCAGCAGGTAGCGGTACTCGTCCGCCGGGCGCACGCCGAGACCGGCCTCGGTGGAGAACATGAACGGACGCAGGTACAGCGCGTCCTCACCGCCGGCCGCGGGCACCCACTCGTGATCCAGCTCGAGCAGTTCGGTGATCGACTTGACGAACAACTCCTCCGGCAGCTCCGGCATCGCGAGACGGCGAGCCGACGTCGCGAGGCGCTCGGCGTTCGCTTCGATCCGGAACGTCGAGATGCCGCCGTCGGGCTGCCGGTACGCCTTCAGGCCCTCGAAAATGGCCTGTCCGTAGTGCAGGACCATCGCGGCGGGGTCGAGCTGGAGCGGCCCGTACGGCTCCACCTTGGCGTCGTGCCAGCCGAGCTCCGTGGAGTAGGTGATCGACGCCATGTGGTCCGTGAAGTACCGGCCGAATCCGGGCGCCGCCAGTATCTCTCGCCGTGCCTCGTCGGAGGTGGGGGCGGGATGCGGGACGCGAACGAACTCGGTGACACCTGTCATGCCCGTGATCTTATCGAACGCCTTCCGCCGCCCCGCCGCCGACAGGTCGTCCCCGGCAGGTGCCTACTTGGTGTTGATCTCCACGAACGGCGGAGACACCACCTCGGCGCGCAACGAGCGCCCCCGGACGTCCACGGAGATCTCGTCACCGGCCGACACCCCGGACCCGGAATCGAGCAGCGCCAGCGCGATCCCGACCTTGAGCGTGGGCGAGAACGTGCCCGACGTGGTCTCGCCGATCGGCTCGCCGTCGCGGAGCACGGTCTGTCCGGCCCGCAGAACCCCGCGATCCAGCGCCTTGATGCCCCACAGTTTGCGGGCCGGGCCGGACGCCTTCTCGTCGGCGAGGGTCTCCCTGCCCCAGAACTTCGGCTTCGTCCAGCCGATCGCCCAGCCGCATCGCGCCTCGAGCGGGGAGATCTCCAGCGACAGCTCGTGCCCGTGCAGCGGGTACCCCATCTCGGTGCGCAACGTGTCCCGGGCGCCGAGACCGGCGACCTGGCCGCCGCGGGCGCGAACCTGCTCGACCGCCGCCCGGAACAGCTTCTCGCTGTCCTCCCAGCGTGGCAGCAACTCGAACCCGATCTCGCCGGTGTATCCGCTGCGGCAGACACGGACGGGAACGCCGTCCCAGGTGGCGTCCGCGAAGGCCATGTACTCGATGTCGGTGGGCAGGCCGAGCGCGGTGAGCACGTCCACCGACTTCGGCCCCTGCACGGCGATCACGCCGAAGTCCCGGTGCTGGTCCTCCACCGTGACCCCGTCGGGGGCCGCGGCGGTCAGCGCCGCGACCACGTCCGCGGTGTTGGCCGCGTTGGGGACGAGGAACACCTCGTCGGGACTCACGTAATACGCGATCAGATCGTCGATCACCCCACCGGACGGCGTGCAGCACAGCGTGTACTGCGCCTTGCCGGGACCGATCTTGCCGAGGTCGTTGGTGAGCGCCGAGTTCACGAAGGCGGCGGCGCCGGTGCCCCGCACGAGAGCTTTGCCGAGGTGGCTGACGTCGAACACTCCGACCGATTCGCGGACCGCGGTGTGCTCGACCACGGTGCCGGCGTACGACACGGGCATCTCCCAGCCACCGAACGGAGCGAACGTGGCCCCGAGTTCGACGTGGACGGCGTGGACGGGGCCCTGCGACAACTGCTCCTCGGTCATGCGCCTCAACCTATCGGACCATCGGGCGCACCGCGTAGACGACGGCGGCGGAGCACTACCATCGGGACGGACGTCGGCCACCCGACACCACCCGCCCCCGAACTGCTGCAGGAGAGACACCGTGAGCACTCGCACAGCCCGACCCCTCGGACCACAACTCGCGCTGGCCGGCACCGTCGGCAAGCGCGTGGACGTGTTGGTGATCGGACTGACGTCGAGCTCGGACGGCCCCGAGATCGCGCTCGGCGACGGCATCGTCGACGAAGCGGTACTGACCGGCCTGCTCGACACGCTGGTCGCGGTCGGCGCGTCGGGGAAGGCCGAGGAAACCACCCGCATCCCGGCACCCGACACGCTTCCGGTCGACAGCGTGCTGGCGGTCGGACTCGGTTCGGCCGAGAAGCTCGACGCCGAGCAGATCCGCAAGTCCGCGGGCGCCGCAGCACGGACGCTCAGCGGCGTCGGGACCGCCGCAACCACTCTGTCCGTGCTCGATCTCGGTGCCGCAGCAGAAGGTTTCGCACTCGGCGCGTACCGGTTCACCGAGTTCAAGTCCGCGAAGTCCGCCCCCGGGCCCGACGCGCAGCCCGTCGCCCGGGTGGAGCTGCTGGTGTCGTCCCCGCGGGCGAAGGAGTCGAAGGACACCCTCGCGCGCTCCGCGGCGATCGCCGAAGCCGTCGCCACCGCACGCGAATTCGTCAACACTCCCCCGAGCCACCTCTTCCCCGCCGAATTCGCCGACCGTGCAAAGGAACTCGGCACCGACTCCGGACTGAAGGTCGAGGTCCTGGACGAGAAGGCACTCGAAAAGAACGGGTACGGCGGCATCCTCGGCGTGGGCAAGGGCTCGTCCCGGCTGCCGCGACTGGTCCGCCTCAGCTATTCCGCCAAGAAGCGGAACGCCCCCAAGGTCGCGCTCGTCGGCAAGGGCATCACGTTCGACACCGGCGGCATCTCCATCAAGCCCGCCGCGGGCATGGAGAACATGACGTCCGACATGGGCGGCGCCGCAGCCGTTGTCGCCACCGTCGTCCTCGCCGCCAAACTCGGACTGCCCGTCGACGTCACCGCCACCGTCCCGATGGCCGAGAACATGCCGTCGTCCACCGCGCAGCGCCCCGGCGACGTACTCACCCAGTACGGCGGAACCACTGTCGAGGTCATCAACACCGACGCGGAGGGCCGCCTCGTTCTCGCCGACGCCATCGTCCGCGCCTGCGAGGACGACCCCGACTACCTGATCGACACGGCGACGCTCACGGGCGCGCAGATGGTGGCACTGGGCAACCGGACCCCCGGTGTCATGGGCACCGACGCGTTCCGCGACCGCGTCGCCGCCATCTCCCAGGAGATCGGCGAGAACGCATGGGCCATGCCGATGCCCGCCGAACTGCGCTCGGACCTCGACTCGAAGATCGCCGACCTCGCCAACGTCACGAATCACCGCTGGGGCGGCATGCTCGCGGCGGCCCTGTACCTGAAGGAGTTCGTCGCCGACGGCGTCCAGTGGGCGCACATCGACGTCGCCGGACCGGCCTACAACTCGTCGGGACCGTGGGGCTACACCGGACGCGGCGGCACCGGCGTGCCCGTGCGGACCATGATCTCGGTGATCGAAGACATCGCCGCCCACGGCTAGGCGCTCCGCGCCCGTGCGCCTTTCTGGTTGTTCCCGCTACCAGAAAGGCGCACGGGCCCGAAGGGCCTACAGGTCGCGTTCGCGCTCGCGCTTGCGCTCGATGCGGCGCCGTGCGTCGTGGTCGCGCATCCGCTGCGGGTAGCCGGTCTTTCGGACGTCGTAGACCGGGATGCGCAGATCCTCCCCGAGTTTGCGGGCGCCGCGTTCACCGCCCACCCGGCGCCGGGTCCATTCGCCGTCCGCCGCGACGAGCACGACGGTGACTTCGGTCACTGTCGTCCGAGGCTCCACGTACGCCTCCACACCGAGGTGGGTGCGAGACCAGTTCGCGAGATGGGCGGCATCCTCGGGTGACGCCTGAGATCGGCTGGACCGAGGCCGCGAGAATCGGTCGAACAACCCCACGTCGAGCCTCCTCGAGTGCGTGCGCGGGACGGCGCCCGCGCTGTCCTCCAAGTTTGCCAGCGAACGTCCGGTTTCCGCCGCACACGAAAACTACCGGCCAGTAGCGATTACGTCGCGACACACCGGAGTCCCCGACGGGTCCCCCTCGACGGACGCGCCCGTCGGATCAATGGAAAGATGTGGAGCGCCGACACAGCGAGTGGGTGACGACGAATCGGAATTACCTGCAAGTAGACGCAAGACACGTGCATCTCGAGCACAATGGTTCACGACCACAAGTCGACAAAATTCAACAACCCGAACACAACTGTCGAGGAGTCAAAAGACATGGCCTTCTCCGTCCAGATGCCAGCGCTTGGTGAGAGTGTCACCGAGGGAACTGTCACGCGGTGGCTCAAGCAGGAAGGAGACACGGTCGAAGTTGACGAACCCTTGCTCGAAGTCTCCACGGACAAGGTGGACACGGAAATCCCGTCTCCCGTGGCCGGCGTTCTCAGCAAGATCGTTGCTCAGGAAGACGACACCGTCGAAATCGGTGGCGAGCTTGCCGTGATCGGCGACGCCGGTGAGGCTCCCGCTTCCGACTCCGCACCCGCACCCGCCGCCGAGGAGCCCGCCGCTGAGCCGGCTCCCGCCGCGGAGGCACCGGCCGCAGAGGCCGCACCCGCAGCGTCCGGCGGCGGTTCCGCCGAGGGCACCCCGGTGAACATGCCCGAACTGGGCGAGTCCGTCACCGAGGGCACCGTCACCCGCTGGCTCAAGGCCGTCGGCGACGAGGTCGCCGTGGACGAGCCGCTCGTCGAGGTGTCCACCGACAAGGTCGACACGGAGATCCCGTCGCCCGTCGCAGGCACGCTCCTCGAGATCAGCGCGGAAGAGGACGACACCGTCTCCGTCGGCGGCCGGCTCGCCGTCATCGGTTCGGGTGCGCCCGCCGCCAAGCCGGAGCCGAAGCCCGAGCCCACCCCCGAGCCCGCGAAGCCCGCTCAGTCCCCGGAGCCGGCGAAGCCCGAGCCCGCCAAGAGCGCACCGGCTCCGGCCGCCGCACCGGCAGCATCCGCGCCTGCTCCCGCCGCCGCGGCACCCGCTCCCGCAGCAACGTCCGGAGACAGCACCCCGTACGTCACCCCGCTGGTGCGCAAGCTCGCCGCGGACAACGGCGTCGACCTGTCCTCGGTGACGGGCACCGGAGTCGGTGGCCGCATCCGTAAGCAGGACGTTCTCGCTGCCGCCGAGGCCAAGAAGGCCCCGGCCGCCGCTGCAGCGCCCGCTGCCGCACCGGCCGCCGCCGCTGCTCCCGCCGCCGCCTCCGCCGGGGTCCGCCCCGAGCTGGCGCACCTGCGCGGAACCACGCAGAAGGCCAACCGGATTCGCCAGATCACGGCCACGAAGACCCGGGAGTCGCTGCAGACCACGGCGCAGCTCACCCAGACCTTCGAGGTCGACGTCACCCGGATCGCGGCTCTGCGTGCGCAGGCCAAGAACACCTTCCTCGAGCGCGAGGGCGTCAAGCTGACGTTCCTCCCGTTCTTCGCGAAGGCCGTCGTCGAGGCGCTGAAGTCGCACCCGAACATCAACGCCAGCTACGACGAGGCGAACAAGCAGATCACCTACTACGACGCCGAGCACCTGGGCTTCGCGGTCGACACCGAGCAGGGTCTGCTGTCTCCGGTCGTCCACAACGCCGGCGACCTGTCGCTGGCCGGCCTGGCCCGCGCGATCGCGGACATCGCCAAGCGCGCCCGCTCCGGTGGGCTCAAGCCGGACGAGCTGTCCGGGGGCACGTTCACGATCACGAACATCGGCAGCCAGGGCGCCCTGTTCGACACCCCGATCCTCGTGCCGCCGCAGGCCGCGATGCTCGGAACCGGTGCGATCGTCAAGCGTCCCGTGGTCGTGACCGACGAGTCCGGCAGTGAGAGCATCGGCGTCCGCTCGATGTGCTACCTGCCGCTCACCTACGATCACCGTCTCGTCGACGGTGCCGACGCCGGCCGCTTCCTGACCACGATCAAGCAGCGTCTGGAGCAGGGAGCGTTCGAGGCCGACCTGGGTCTGTAGATCCGTCACCGGACTTCGAGCCGAACGTAGTTTCGCAGGGGCACCATTTCCACCCGGGATGGTGCCCCTGCGCTGTGAAGGAGGCTGTTGCACATGCGCGTGGTCATCGCCGGATCCTCCGGGCTGATCGGCACCGCTCTCGTCTCGTCTCTCCGCGGCGACGGCCACGACGTCGTGCGTCTCGTCCGTCGATCGTCCGCGGGTCCCGACGAGTCCCGCTGGGATCCGCAGAAGGACCGGCTCGACACGGGGATCCTGTCGGACGCCGACGCCGTCGTGAACCTGTGCGGTGTCGGGATCGGCGACAAACGCTGGACCGGGGCGTACAAGCAACTGATCCGGGACAGCCGGATCGCCGCCACCGACGTCCTGGCCGAGGCCGTCGCCGAGGCCGGGGTGCCCGTGCTCGTGAATGCGAGCGCGGTCGGCTACTACGGCGACACCGGCGACCGTGTCGTCGACGAGACCTCGCCGTCCGGGACGGGTTTCCTCGCGGACACCTGCCGCGACTGGGAGGCGGCGACAGCCCCCGCCGGGGACTCGAAGGTCCGGACGGTGCGGCTGCGCAGCGGCATCGTCCTGTCTCCGCACGGCGGCCTGCTCGGCCGGCTGAAGACGCTGTACTCGTTCGGGCTCGGCGGCCGGCTCGGGAACGGCCGTCAGTACCTGTCGTGGATCTCGTTGGAGGACGAGGTCGATGCGATCAAGTTCGTGCTCTCCCGCGACGACGTGGCCGGTCCCGTGAACGTCACCGGCCCGGCGCCGGTCACCAACGCGCAGTTCAACGGCGCGGTCGCGCGGACGATGCACCGCCCCGCCCCGTGGATCGTGCCCGGTTTCGCGCTCAGCGCGCTGGTGGGCGAGTTCGCGCAGGAAGGCATCCTGGCCGGACAGCGCGCGATCCCGACGGTGCTCGAGAACGCGGGATTCCGGTTCCGGCACAACACCATCGGGGAAGCGCTCGACGCCGCCCTCGTGCAGTGAACCCGGCTCGTGGCGGTTGGGCCGCCGCCCCGGCGTAACCTCTAGCGCATGAGCAGCGCGACACAATCCGCCCGTTTCAGCCCCTCCCCGATCTCCGTCGAACACCTCGGCACGATCGGGTACGTCGACGCCTGGGACCGACAGCGCGAGCTGGCGGCCGAACGCGCCGAGAACCTGGGCGCCGACACGCTGCTCCTGCTCGAACACCCCGCCGTCTACACCGCGGGACGGCGCACCGAACCGGAGGATCGTCCCACCGACGGCACCCCCGTCATCGACGTCGACCGCGGCGGGAAGATCACCTGGCACGGCCCGGGACAGCTGGTGGGGTACCCGATCGTCAAGCTCGCCGAACCGGTCGACGTCGTGCGGTACGTCCGCAGGCTCGAGCAGGCGCTGATCTCCGTGTGCACCGACCTCGGCATCGACTGCGGCCGGGTGGACGGCCGCTCCGGAGTGTGGTTGCCCGCGTCCCTCGACAACGGGCAGTGGCTGCCCGAGCGGAAGGTCGCGGCGATCGGGGTGCGGGTGCAGCGCGGTGTCGCCCTGCACGGCTTCTCGCTCAACTGCAACTCCGTCCTGACGGGATTCGACGCGATCATCCCGTGCGGCATCCGTGACGCCGGGGTGACGTCGCTGTCGCGGGAACTGGGCCGCGACGTCACGGTCGAGGAGGTCACGCCGGCCGTCACCGCGGCTGTCGTGGCTGCGCTCGACGGCGCTCTCCCCGTGACCGACCACGACATCGAACGGGTCACGTTCGATTCCGCCACGGCCGAGAAGACGGCCGCCGCCCCCACCTTCACTACTGTTCAGTACGGTTGACGACCGCTCCCCGGCCCGCCGTGCGCGTCGGGCCGGGCGTAGCATCGTTCGCGTGACTGTGGCCCCAGAAGGACGCAAATTGCTCCGCCTCGAGATCCGAAACGCGGAGACTCCGATCGAACGCAAACCGAACTGGATCAAGACGAGAGCGAAGATGGGCCCGGAATACTCCGAGCTCAAGGGCCTCGTCAAACGCGAGGGTTTGCACACCGTCTGCGAAGAAGCCGGCTGCCCCAACATCTACGAATGCTGGGAAGACCGCGAGGCAACCTTCCTCATCGGCGGTGAGCAGTGCACCCGCCGCTGCGACTTCTGCCAGATCGACACCGGCAAACCCACCGATCTCGACCGCGACGAGCCCCGCCGCGTCGCCGAATCCGTGCAGGCGATGGGACTGCGGTACTCCACCATCACCGGCGTCGCCCGCGACGACCTCCCCGACGGCGGCGCCTGGCTCTACGCCGAGACCGTCCGCCAGATCCACCACCTCAACCCCGGCACCGGCGTCGAGAACCTCATTCCGGACTTCAACGGCAAGCCGGACCTGCTCGCCGAGGTGTTCGACTCCCGCCCCGAGGTCCTCGCCCACAACCTCGAGACCGTGCCCCGCATCTTCAAGCGGATCCGCCCCGCGTTCCGGTACGAGCGCTCCCTCGGCGTGATCACCGCCGCCCGCGACTTCGGGCTGGTCACCAAGTCGAACCTGATCCTCGGCATGGGCGAGACCCCCGAAGAGGTCCACCAGGCGATGCTCGACCTGCACGCCGCCGGCTGCGACATCCTCACCATCACCCAGTACCTGCGCCCCTCGCCCCGGCACCACCCCGTCGAACGGTGGGTCAAGCCCGAGGAGTTCGTCGAGCACTCCAAGGCCGCCGAGGAGATCGGCTTCGCCGGCGTCATGGCCGGACCGCTCGTGCGCTCGTCGTACCGCGCCGGCCGCCTCTACGCGCAGGCGATGGCCCACCACGGCCGCGAATTGCCTGCTGGACAGGCGCATCTCACCGAAAGCGGTGACGCCTCGCAGGAGGCGAGTTCCCTCATGGCGCGCCTCGCCCGCTGACCGCGGCGCGTGCGCGGTGATCGACACCGGACGGGTCATCACCGCGCACGGCCAGGGACGTATCCTGAAGAGCATGGCGAACGGCAGTAAATCCGGTAAAGCGGGCAAACCCAGTAAAGAAGCAAAGGCGGCCGCCAAGGCAGCCCGCAGGCAGGCGTCGAAGGAACGCAGGACCCAGCTCTGGCAGGCGTTCCAGATGCAGCGCAAGGAAGACAAGCTGCTGTTGCCGCTCATGCTCGGCACACTCGTCGGACTCGCGGTGGTGTTCTTCCTCGTCGGCCTGATCTGGGGCCTGCAGTGGTTCCTCCTCCCGATCGGTCTCCTGCTCGGCGTGCTCGGTGCGTTCATCATCTTCGGCCGGCGTGTGCAGAAGACGGTGTACGGCAAGGCCGAGGGGCAGGCCGGTGCGGCCGCATGGGCGCTCGACAACATGCAGGGCTCCTGGCGCGTGACGAGCGCGGTCGCGGGCACCACCCAGCTCGACGCCGTTCACCGCGTGATCGGACGCCCTGGCGTCATCCTGGTCGCGGAGGGATCACCGCAGCGCGTGAAGTCGCTCCTCGCCCAGGAGAAGAAGAAGACGGCGCGCCTCGTCGGCGACACCCCGATCTACGACATCGTCATCGGCAACGACGAGGGCCAGGTTCCGCTGTCGCAGCTCCAGAAGCACCTGAACAAGCTCCCCAAGAACATCGACACCAAGAGGATGGACGCCATCGAGTCGCGGCTCGCCGCGCTCAGCAGCCGCGGTGGCGGCGCCGCACTGCCCAAGGGTCCGATGCCCGGCGGCGCGAAGATGCGCGGCGTGCAGCGCACCATCCGTCGCCGCTAGAAGCCGGTCGCCTTCCACCTGGTCCGCGTCACACCTACTCCGCCCGATGTCGAATGCGACATCGGGCGGAAGACGTTCGAGGGTCAGCGCGTGCGAATCAGCGCGGTGCCGGTGGCGCGGTCCTGCATGCCGCGACCGTCGATGTCCGTGATGGTGCCGGGCACGACGAACACGAGCAGCGCCTGACGCACCAGGGCCCGCACGAGGCCGACGCGGGCGGGGCCGTCCACCCGCGCCACCTGCATACCGAGGAACAGCTGCCCCGGCGTGAAGGAGAACAGCGTGACCGTGGCGACACCGACGACGAACCACACCAGCAGTGTGATCGTGGAGAACGGGCCCTCGAAGAAGTTGTCGCCGATGATCAGGGCCGCGACTCCCGCCGACGACACCCAGTCGATCATCAGCGCGGCGAGACGGCGTCCCGTGCTCGCGAGCGAACCGGGGCCCTCCGCCTGCAACCCGAGGCGCTCGCCCCGGAAGGACTGCGTCGTCTCGTCGGCGCCGTCCGGCAGTGCAGCCGAAGGTCCGGAGAGCCAAGAACCGGTGATACGTGCCATGCTGTCCAGGATAGGCGTCGTCTCTCCGAGGACCTCACACCGGAGCTTTGGGCTGTGTGCGCAGTCACAGCCGGTGCAAAAGCCCAGGAAGATTCGACGTGTAACACGGGCGAAACAAAAGGTTGACCGGCGGGCAACACCAAGTCCATACCGTCTGGCTCGACGAATTTCGCCAATATCCACTTGGCTGAAGCGACTTAAGGAGCACAAGCGTGGCGTTCACCACGGCCGAAGAGGTCATCAAGTTCATCAAGGACGAGAACGTCGAGTACGTCGACATCCGGTTCAGTGACCTGCCCGGCGTGCAGCAGCACTTCTCGATCCCCGCGTCCGCGTTCAACCAGGACGTGTTCGAGGACGGCCTCGCGTTCGACGGTTCGTCCGTCCGCGGCTTCCAGTCGATCCACGAATCCGACATGATGCTCCTCCCCGACGTCGCCACCGCCCAGATCGACCCCTTCCGCGCCGCCAAGACGCTGAACATCAACTTCTTCGTGCACGACCCGTTCACGCGTGAGTCCTACAGCCGCGACCCGCGTAACGTCGCGCGCAAGGCCGAGGAATACCTGAAGTCGACCGGCATCGCCGACACCGCCTTCTTCGGCGCCGAGGCCGAGTTCTACATCTTCGACTCGGTCCGCTACGACTCCGGCATCAACGGCGCGTTCTACGAGCTCGACTCCATCTCGGGTTCCTGGAACACCGGCAACGACGTGAACGCCGACGGCAGCCCCAACCTGGGCTACAAGGTCCGCCCCAAGGGTGGATACTTCCCCGTCGCTCCGTACGACCACTACGTCGACCTGCGCGACGAGATCTCCACCAACCTGCAGAACGCGGGCTTCGAGCTCGAGCGCGGCCACCACGAGGTGGGCACCGGCGGCCAGCAGGAGATCAACTACAAGTTCAACACGCTGCTCGCTGCGGCTGACGACCTGCAGCTGTTCAAGTACATCGTGAAGAACACGGCGTGGCAGCACGGCAAGTCGGCCACCTTCATGCCGAAGCCGCTGTTCGGCGACAACGGGTCGGGCATGCACGTCCACCAGTCGCTGTGGAAGGACGGCAAGCCGCTGTTCCACGACGAGGCCGGCTACGCGGGTCTGTCCGACATGGCGCGTCACTACATCGGCGGCATCCTGCACCACGCACCGTCGCTGCTGGCGTTCACCAACCCGACGATCAACTCGTACCACCGCCTGGTGCCGGGCTACGAAGCCCCCATCAACCTCGTGTACAGCCAGCGCAACCGCTCCGCGGCCGTGCGGATCCCGATCACCGGCAACAACCCGAAGGCCAAGCGCCTCGAGTTCCGCGCCCCCGACTCCTCGGGTAACCCCTACCTGAACTTCGCGGCGCAGATGATGGCCGGCCTGGACGGCATCAAGAACAAGATCGAGCCGCAGGCTCCCGTCGACAAGGACCTCTACGAGCTCCCGCCGGAGGAGGCCCGCAACATCCCGCAGGCTCCCACCAGCCTGTCGGCCGTCATCGACCGCCTCGAGGCCGATCACGACTACCTCACCGAGGGTGGCGTGTTCACGTCCGACCTGATCGAGACGTGGATCTCGCTCAAGCGTGAGCAGGAGATCGCCCCGGTCAATCTGCGTCCGCACCCCTACGAGTTCCAGCTGTACTACGACGTGTAAGTCGTAAGGCGCCCGCCGACACGCGGGCCGGTACGTCCTGACGAGCCCATCCGTGGCGCCGGCTGTTGCAGCCGGCGACATGGGTGGGCTCGTCTGCGTCGCGGGTTCCACGTGTGCGGGCGCACCCCGAACCCGCACGCCCCGGCAGTCCGCAGTCGTATGATCCAGGGAACCGACCGCACGGACCGTTGCGGGACGTTCACGTGAAGACTGTCGGGAAACTTGCTCCGTTCTCCATCCCCATGGGTCGAGAAGCAGGTGGTGCGGGATGTCAGTGCCCACGACGCCGACCGGCGTCCCGGTGCCGCGCCGTGTCGTGGTCATCCTGCTGCTGGTGATTCCGCTCAGCCAGATTCCGCTCGACATCTACACGCCGGCGCTGCCGCAGATGGTGCTCGATCTGGACTCGTCCGCGGCCGTCGTGCAGAACACGGTGACGGCGTACATGCTGGGCATGAGTCTGGCGTTCATCCCGGTCGGCCTGATCGCGGATGCGGTGGGCCGCAAACGAACTCTGCTGACCTGCCTCGCGATCCTCGTCGTCACCAGTGTGGGATGCGCACTCGTGCAGAACATCACGGTCCTGCTCGGGCTGCGATTCGTGCAGGGCATCGGTGGGTGTGCGTGCCTCGTCCTCGCGTATGCGATCGCCGCCGACTGCTACCGCGGCGCCCGGCTCACGTCCGTGTCCGGTCTCCTCGGGGCGGCGTGGGGGCTGGCCCCGGTGCTCGCGCCCGCCGTGGGCGGTGTGCTCGTGCAGTTCATCTCGTGGCGTCTGGTGTTCGGGCTGATCGCGCTTCTGGCGGCGCTCGCCGTTCCCCTCGTCGTCGCGGGACTGCCGGAGACGCTTCCCGAGGAATCGCGTTCACCGGTCGACGCGACCGCCGCGGCGCGGGTGTTGCGGGTCGCACTGCGCCACCGCATCTTCGTGGGCTTCGTGCTCGTGTTCGGACTGATGGCGTCCGCCCAGATGGTGTTCGGTGTCGTCGCACCGTTCCTGTACCAGGAGATCCTCGGCTTCTCCCCCGCCGCGTACGGCGCGATCGCGCTCGTCGTGGGCGGCGCCAACCTCCTCGGCGAACTCGCCTGCAGCGCACTCGCGGTTCGGGTCGGCACCCGGCGGCTCGCTTTCGGGGCCTGGTGGGTGTTCGTGCTCGGCGCGCTGATACTGGCCGTCACGGCCGGGATGTCCGTCGTCACCGCACCGGCCATCACGATCGGCGCCTGCCTCGCACTCGCCGGGTGCGGCGTGCTCTGCCCGCAGATGTACGGGCTGGCTCTCGGGCTGTTCACTCGCAATCTCGGGCTGATCGGCGGCGTCGTCACCGCCGCCTGCTACCTCGTAGTCAGCGCGGCGATGGCCGTCGCGGGCGTGCTGCCGGAGAACAGCCAGGCACCGCTCGGCTGGCTCTACCTCGCTCTCGGCGCCGGCGCCGGAATTCTGCTCCTGCTCACCACATCCGCGCGGCGGTCCGACAGTTCCCCCGCCGAGGCGCCCGCACCACGAACCGACCGGAGGTGATCTCGCGTGCCGCACCCGAGTCCGCACAGCCCAGCCGCATCCCCGGTGTCGGTGATCTTCCAGCGCCGGATCGACGACGCCCGCTACACCGAGTACTCGCAATGGCAGAAACGCGCGGCGGACGCGCTCGCGACGGTTCCGGGTTTCATCGATCAGGACATCGTGCCGCCGTCGCCACCCGTGCAGGACGACTGGGTGGACGTGCTGCGGTTCACCACCCTCGACGACGCCCGGGCGTGGCTCGACAGCGATCTGCGAACGGAACTGGTGGCGGAGATCAAGCACGCCTTCATCGGCAACGAGGACGTCCACCTGCTCACCGGCGAGCAGACCCGGGAGCAGTCGGCGACGTCGGTGGTCATCTCCTGTCACGTCGACCCCTCGGACGAGTCGGCGTTCATGGACTGGCAGCGGAAGATCTCCGCCGCCGAGGCAGGGTTCCGGGGGTTCCGGGGGCACAAGGTCGAACGGCCGGTGCAGGGAATCACCGAGGACTGGACGATCGTGCTCAGCTTCGACACCGAGGACAACCTGGGGTCGTGGATGGATTCACCGGAGCGGGCCGCCCTCCTGGAGGAGGGTGAGAAGTTCAACAGGAATCTCCGGATCCGCAAAGCGAGCTACGGTTTCGACTTCTGGTTCCGCGGTACCGGCGGCGACGAACCGCCCCCGGTGCCCGTCGCCCGCAGCAACCTCCTGGCGCTGCTGGTGCTGTACCCGCTGGTCGTGATCTGGGGTCATTTCTTCAGCGCACCGTTCATCGAGGCGCACGGTGTGCCGATCGCCGTCGCCCTGTTCATCGGGAACCTGGTCACCACCCAGGTCCTCGGGTGGTGGGCGGTTCCCGCGGCGTTCAAGGCGTTCGGGTGGTGGATGGACCCGGCGATCCCGGCCCGGCGGCGGAATCTGGGCTACGCCGTCATGGTCGTGCTGTTCGCGATCTCGATCGGCGTGTGCACCCTGCTGTTCATGATCCCCACGACCTGACGCCAGTTTCCCGATTCACCTGCGTGATGTCCGGGTACATAGCACTGTGAAGGACCGAGGTCTGTTTTCACATCTGGAGAAAGGTGTGCGCGGTTGGACATGCAGCAACTGTGGGACTTCGTCTCCGCCAGGAAACAGCAGCTTCTCACCGACTCGCTCCTGCACGTCAGTGCCGTCGTGCAGTCGGTGGTCATCGCCACGATCGTCGCGGTGGCGATCGGGATCCTGGTGTACCGGAGCCCCGCCGGGTCCGCGATCGCGACCGCCCTGGCCGGCACGATCCTCACCATCCCGTCGTTCGCCCTGCTCGGCCTGCTCATCCCGATCCTGGGACTCGGTGTGGCGCCCACCGTGACCGCCCTGGTGCTGTACGCGCTGCTGCCGATCATCCGGAACACCATCCTCGGACTCGCGTCCGTCGACCCCGCCGTCACCGACGCCGCCCGCGGCGTGGGGATGAGCCGCACGACGGTGCTGAGCAGAATCGAACTCCCCCTCGCGTGGCCGTCGATCCTGACGGGCATGCGGGTGAGCACGCAGATGCTGATGGGCATCCTCGCGATCGCCGCCTACGCCAAGGGTCCCGGGCTCGGCAACCTCATCTTCTCGGGACTGTCCCGCGTCGGCAGCCCGACAGCGATACCGCAGGCCCTCACGGGGACCGTGCTCATCGTGATCCTCGCCCTCGTACTCGACGGCATCCTCGCCGTCGTCGGCCGACTCACCACCTCCAGGGGGATCCGTGACTGATCTCGATACACCTCACACCAACGGCAGCACGGTCTCGGGCGTGGACATCGTCCTCGAAGACGTGGTCAAGAGTTATCCCGGCCAGGAAAAGGCGGCGGTCGACAACGTGTCGATGCGCATCCCCGCCGGCGAGATCGTCGTCCTCGTCGGCCCGTCCGGCTGCGGGAAGACCACCACGATGCGGATGATCAACCGGCTCATCGAACCGACTTCGGGGAAGATCACGATCGGCGGCAAGGACGCCCTGTCCATCGACCCCGACAAGCTGCGGCGCGGCATCGGCTACTCGATTCAGCAGGCCGGGCTGTTCCCGCACCTGACCATCGCCAAGAACGTCGGCACCGTCCCCGGGCTCATCGGCTGGGACAAGAAGAAGATCGCCGACCGCACCGACGAGATGCTCGACCTCGTCGGACTCGAGCCGGGCCTCTACCGCGAGCGCTACCCCCGCCAGTTGTCGGGCGGTCAGCAGCAGCGGGTGGGGGTGGCGCGGGCACTGGCCGCCGATCCCCCGGTGCTGCTGATGGACGAGCCGTTCGGCGCGGTCGACCCGATCACGCGCGGGCTGCTGCAGGACGAGTTGATGCGGCTGCAGTCCGATCTCGGCAAGACCATCGTGTTCGTAACGCACGATTTCAACGAGGCGGTCAAGCTGGGAGACCGGATCGCGGTGCTCGGCAACCAGTCGCACATCATGCAGTACGACACACCGGAGGCGATCCTCGCCCATCCCGCCAACGACATGGTGGCCGGGTTCATCGGCGCCGACGCGTCATTGAAGCAGCTGACCCTCACCCGGGTGGCGGAGGTCGAACTCCTCGACTGCCCGACCGCGTACGAGGACGGCTCGGTGGACGAACTGCGGGCGGCGATCTCACCCCGCAAGATCAAGTGGGGCATCCTCCTGGACGCGCGGGATCGCCCGATCCGCTGGGTGTCGCTCCACCATCTGGCCACCGCCACGTCGCTGCACGACATCGGCGACCCCATCGACGAGGTGATGTCCACCCAGTCGACGCTGCAGGACGCCCTCGAGGCACTGCTGGCGGAGAGCAGCGCCTCGACGATCGTCACGGGACGGAGGGGCGAGTACCGCGGACTCATCACGATCGACACCCTGGTGGCGCACCTGTCCGCGATGCGTGAGGAACATGCCCACGACGACGAGGTCGGCGAGCCGGAGCAGAACGGGGCGAGCGAGGGCGGGACACCGTCATGACGGCCGCCGTCACCACGAAGCCCACCGCCCAGGCCGCCCGGCGTTCGGAGCGGGCCCGCCTGCTGGTCCAGCCGATCCTCGTCCTGTTCCTGGTGGTGGGTGTGCTCGGCTGGGCGTTCAGCCGAGACCTCACCGCCACACAGAAGGGCAGTCTCAACGCCGCGAACATCGCGACCCTCACGTGGCAGCACGTGCTGATCACCGTGGTCGTCGTGGTGATCGTCGTCATCGTCGCAGTCCCGCTCGGGATCCTGCTGACGCGGCCCGGGTTCACCAAGCTGGCACCGGTCTTCGTCGGAATCGCGAACATCGGGCAGGCCGCGCCGGCCATCGGTCTGCTCGTGCTGCTGTTCCTCGCGACGGGGACCACCGGCTTCTGGATCGGGGTGCTGCCCATCGCGTTCTACTCGCTCCTACCCGTGCTGCGGAACACGATCCTCGGTCTGCAGGAGGTCAATCCCGCGGTCATCGACGCCGGTCGGGGGCAGGGCATGACGGCCGGTCTCGTCCTGCGCAAGGTCGAGTTCCCGCTCGCCGTCCCATACATCCTCGCGGGGCTGCGCACGTCGCTGGTCCTCGCGGTGGGCACCGCGACGCTCAGTTTCCTCGTCAGCGCCGGCGGTCTCGGTATCCTCATCGACACCGGATACAAGCTGCGCGACAACGTGACTCTGGTCGTGGGAGCCGTCCTCGCGGTCGCGCTGGCGCTGCTCGTCGACTGGTGCGGCGCGCTGGCCGAGGAGTTCCTCGGCCCGAAGGGGCTGCGCTGATGAACCTCCTGCGGAAGGCGATCGCCGCGACGGCAGTGACGTTCTGCGGGGTACTCGCAGTGTCCTGCGGCCTCGAATCCGGAGGCGCCCTGCCGCTGTCGGTGGAACCGGGCAGCATCCAGCCCGTGCCCGAACTCGAGGGCGTCGCGATCACCGTCGGGTCCAAGGACTTCACCGAGCAGGTCACCCTCGGATACATCATCGAATTCGCGCTCAGCGCCGCGGGCGCCGACGTGCGCGACCTCACCAACATCCAGGGGTCCAACAGCACGCGCGACGCCCAGCTGGACGGTCAGATCGACGTCACCTACGAGTACACCGGGACCGGGTGGATCAACTACCTCGGCAACGAGATTCCGATCCCCGACCCGACCGCGCAGTTCGAGGCCGTCCGCGACGAGGACCTCGAACGCAACGGCATGGTGTGGGTGGATCCCGCCCCGATGAACAACACGTACGCGCTCGCGATGAGCAGGCAGACCGCCGAGGAGACCGGGATCACCACGCTGTCGGAGTACGCGGACCTGGTCAACCGCGACCCCGCCGCAGCGACGACGTGCGTGGAGACCGAGTTCAACGTCCGCCAGGACGGGTTCCCGGGCATGGCCGCCAAGTACGGCTTCGATCCGGCCCGCGCGAACCGCCAGATCCTGCAGACCGGCATCATCTATCAGGCCACCGCGGACGGAACCCAGTGCAAGTTCGGTGAGGTGTTCACGACGGACGGCCGCATCATCGCGCTCGATCTGGTGCTGCTGGAAGACGATCGCCAGTTCTTCCCGAAGTACAACCCGGCGATCACGATGCGCAAGGATTTCGCCGAGGCGCACCCGCAGGTGGCGGAGGTGATGGCCCCGATCTCCGCGGCCCTGACCAACGAGGAGATCACCGAACTGAACCGGCGGGTCGACGTGGAGGGCGAGGAACCGGCCGATGTGGCCCGGGACTGGCTGGTGCAGAAGGGATTCGTCACGCTCCCGTGACGGTCAGCCGCCGAGGGTGATCCTCGCGACGAGGCCACGGTGATCCGAGCCCGTCAGCACCACCGATTCCACGGACTGCGCCTGCGCGTCGCTCGTGACGATGTGATCGATCGCGATCATCGGCGGAAACGGCTGCCGGTCGGCGGGATACGTGTTCTGAATTCCGGCGCCGACCTGGTCGGCGGCATCACGGTAGCGTCCGGTCACGAGGTTGCGGTACTTCACGTGGTCGCGGGTGGAGTTGAAGTCGCCACTGACGATCACCGGTCCCGAGTCGGCGGGAATCGTATCGAGAATCGCTGCGATGCGGTCCATTTCGCGCGACCACAGCGACGGATCCGACGGCCACGGCGGGACCGGGTGGAACGCGTAGAGTGCGGTGCTCGCACCGTCCGGGAGTTCCACCCGGGCCGACAGCGCGGACAGCACGAACTCCGAGTGGTGGACCTTGTCGGCCAGCGGGTACCGGCTCCAGATGCCGGTTCCCTCACCGCCGCCGCCGGGCATGAGGAACGAGAACGGCAGGGTCGCGTCGAGCCCCGCGGCCCCCAGCCTGTCGACGGCCTCCGGGGTCAGCTCGTTGACGGTGAGCACGTCGACGTCGCGATCCCGGATCTGCCGGACGAGGGAGTCGGCGTCCGCGTTGCCGAGCCAGATGTTGGCCTGCATCACCGTCAGTTCCGGCCCGGACGCCGACGCCGAATTCGCCACGTACAACGGACCCTGCGACAGGGTGGCCACCGCGGCCACGGTCAGTGCGACGCCGAACCCGATCCAGTGCCGGGTGATTCCCAGCAGCAGCACCCCGACCGCGGCAGCCGCCATGAGGTAGGGCGCCGCGGACGCCAGCACGAGCAGACGCTGGTTCTGGACGTCGAGGAATCGCAGCACTACACCGAACACTCCGACGAGTACTGCGAGCCACCCGAGGGCGATCAGTGCCCGCACCCCCCAGGCGGCGATCACTCCCCGAAGACTCTCTCCACCACAGCCTTGGCCCGCCGGGTCACCCGCAGGTAGTGATCGAGGAACTCGCCGGCGTCGCCGCCACCCCAGCCGGCGATCTGCGCGACCGCGGACAGGACGCGTCCCGACCCGGGCAGCTGATCGGTGGCCTTGCCGCGGACGAGGACGAGGCAGTTGCGTGCCTTCGTCGCCGTGATCCACGCGTCGCGTAGCAGTTCGACGTCGGACTCGCTGAGCAATTCGGCGGCACCGATCGCATCGAGCGTCTCGAGTGTCGACGTGTTGTGCAGCGACTCGATCTCGTGGGCGTGCCGGAGCTGGATCAGCTGGACGGTCCATTCGATGTCGGCGAGACCGCCGCGCCCGAGCTTGGTGTGGGTCGCGGGGTCGGCGCCGCGCGGCAGCCGCTCGGAGTCGACGCGCGCCTTGATGCGCCGGATCTCGCGGACCGCCTGATCCGACACCCCGCCCTCCGGGTAGCGGGTCTTGTCGATCATGTGCAGGAAGCGCAGACCCAGGTCGGCGTCGCCGGCCACGTGGTGGGCGCGGAGCAGCGCCTGGATCTCCCAGGCCTGCGCCCACTGCGCGTAGTAAGCCTCGTAGGACGCCAGCGTGCGCACCATCGGGCCGCTGCGACCCTCCGGCCGCAGGCCGGTGTCCACCTCGAGCGGCGGGTCGGTGCTCGGCGCGCCGAGCAGGGTCCGCACCTTGTCGCCGATGCTGTTGGCCCACTTGACGGCAACGGTCTCGTCGATCCCTTCGCGCGGCTCGCACACGAACAGGACGTCCGCGTCCGAACCGTAGCCGAGTTCGCCGCCGCCGAGCCGGCCCATCCCGATCACCGTGAACGTCGCGGGAGCGGGCGTGCCGAGTTCCTTCTCGCTCGCCTTGATCACGGCGGCGAGGGCGGCGTTGAGCACGGCCGCCCACACGGACGACAGCGCCTTGCACACGCCCGGCACGTCGAGCATGCCGAGGATGTCCGCGGACGCGATGCGGGCCAGCTCGTAGCGGCGCAGGGAGCGCGCGGCCGCGATCGCGCGGGCCGGGTCCTCGTGCCGTGCGGACGCCGTCAGGATGCCGCGGGCGACGTCCTCCGGCTTCGACTCCAGCAGCCGCGGCCCGGCCGGTGAATCGGCGAACAGCCGCACCACGTCCGGTGCCTTGATCAGCAGATCGGGGACGTACGCCGACGACCCGAGCACCGTCATCAGCCGCTCGGCGACCAAGGCCTCGTCGCGCAGCAGCCGGAGGAACCAGGTCTGATCGGTCATCGCGTCCGACAGTCGCCGGTACGCGAGCAGGCCCGCATCGGGATCCGGTGTGTCGGCGAGCGATTCGAGCAGGGTCGGCAACAGCAGCGCCTGGATGCGGCCCTTGCGGGACGCACCGCTGGTGAGTGCGGTGAGGTGGCCGAGCGCGTTCTCGGGGGCGGTGTAGCCCAGCGCCGCGAGCTGGCGGATGGCCGCGTCCGGGCTCAGCCGCAGCGCTTCCTTGTCGATGCGCGCCACCGATTCGAGCAGCGGCCGGTAGAACAGTTTCGCGTGCAGGCGCCGCACCCGGTGCGCGTTGCGCTTGATCTCTGCGTTGAGGACGCCGAGCGCGTCCTTGCTGCCGTCGGGCCGCATGTGCGCGGCACGGGCCAGCCAGCGCAGCGCTTCCTCGTCGTCGGCGGGCGGCAGGGTGTGCGTGCGGCGCAGCTTCTGCAACTGCAGCCGGTGCTCGAGCAATCGCAGGAACTCGTAGGACGCCGCCAGATTCGCGGCGTCGTCGCGGCCCACGTAGCCGCGGGCGGCAAGTGCGGTGAGAGCGTCGATGGTGCTCTGGACGTGCAGCGCCTCGTCGGCACGGCCGTGCACGAGTTGCAGGAGCTGGACGGCGAACTCGACGTCGCGCAGACTGCCGCGACCCAGTTTCAGTTCCCGCTCGCGCAGTTCCGGCGGAACCATCTCCTCCACCCGGCGGCGCATCGCCTGCACCTCGGGAACGAAGTCCTCGCGCTCGGAGGCGGTCCAGACCATCGGGTTGAGGGCATCGGAGTACTGCTGTCCGAGCGCGGCGTCGCCGATCATCGGGCGGGCCTTGAGCAGGGCCTGGAACTCCCAGGTCTTGGCCCAGCGCTTGTAGTACGCGACGTGGGATTCGAGGGTGCGGACGAGTTCCCCGCGCTTGCCCTCCGGCCGCAGCGCGGCGTCCACGTCGAAGAAGGCCGAGGACCCGATGCGCATCATCTCGCCCGCGATGCGGCTGGCGATCGCGTCGGCGGGTTCGGCGACGAAGACCACGTCGACGTCGCTGACGTAATTGAGTTCGCGCGCACCGCATTTGCCCATGGCGATGACAGCCAGCCGCACGGGGCACGGGGCGTCCGGGCACACGGCAGCGACGGCCACCGCGAGGGCGGCGTCCAGTGCGGCATCCGCCAGATCGGACAGCTGATGTCCCACGGTCTGGTACGGCAGTACCGGTTCGTTCTCGACGGTCGCCGCGAGATCGACGGCGGCGAGCAGCATCAGTTCGTCGCGATACGTCTTGCGCAGGGCGGCGATGGCTTCGGGCCCGGTGACCTTCGCCCGGTACAGGCGGGCGTCCGGGTGGGCACCCTCTTCGGGTTCGGCGCCGACCGCCGCCATCATCGTGGCGGTCGCCTCGTCCTTCGACGGCAGGCGGACGTCGCCGGCGAGGATCTTCCAGGACGCGGGATCCGCGACCAGGTGGTCGCCGAATGCGCTGGACGCACCGAACAGCCCGAACAACCGGCCGCGCAGGCCTTTGTCGGTACGCAGCGCGGCGTCGAGTTCGGCCCAGCTCTCGCCGAGCCCTTCCTTCAGGCGCACCAGGGTGCGGAGGGCGAGGTCGGCGTTCGCGGCCCGCGACAGCGACCACAGCAGTTCGATGCTGTCCTCACCGACCCAGCCCAGCTCGCGGAGTTCGGACGGAGCGGTCGGCTCGACGAGACCCAGACGACCCGGACCGGGAACGGCAGAACGCGCTGCCGGAGGCTTCACCATGCTCTTGCTCACAACCCCAGATACGTCTTGAGTTCGAACGGCGTCACGTGGCTCCGGTACTCCTCCCACTCACGCCGCTTGTTGCGCAGGAAGAAGTCGAACACGTGCTCACCGAGGGCCTCGGCCACCAACTCCGACTTCTCCATCTCGCGCAGTGCGCCGTCGAGGTTGCCGGGGAGCTCGCGGTAGCCCATGGCGCGGCGCTCGGCCGACGTCAGCGCCCACACGTCGTCCTCCGCCTCGGGAGGAAGTTCGTAGCCCTTCTCGATTCCGCGCAGTCCCGCGGCGAGAAGCACCGCGAACGTCAGGTACGGGTTGCAGGCCGAATCGGGGCTGCGGATCTCGACGCGGCGCGACGACGCCTTGTTCGGCGTGTACATCGGGACGCGGACCAGCGCCGACCGGTTCGACGGACCCCAGGACGCCGCGGTCGGGGCCTCGCCGCCGTGGATCAGGCGCTTGTAGGAGTTCACCCACTGGTTGGTGACGGCGCTGATCTCGTTGGCATGCTCGAGGATGCCGGCGATGAACGCCTTGCCGGTCTCCGACAGCTGCATCGGATCATCCGGGTTGTGGAAGGCGTTGGTGTCGCCCTCGAACAGGCTCATGTGGGTGTGCATCGCCGAGCCGGCCTGATCGCTGAACGGCTTGGGCATGAACGTGGCGCGCACACCCTCGGCGATCGCGACCTCCTTGACGACGTACCGGAACGTCATCACGTTGTCGGCCATCGACAGGGCGTCCGCGTACCGCAGGTCGATCTCCTGCTGGCCGGGAGCCGCCTCGTGGTGGCTGAACTCGACGGAGATGCCCATCGACTCGAGCGCGTCGATCGCGTGCCGGCGGAAGTTGGGCGCGGAGTCGTGCACCGCCTGGTCGAAGTAGCCGCCGGAGTCGGCGGGCTTCGGCGGGGTGCCGTCGATCGGCCCGTTCTCGAGCAGGAAGAACTCGATCTCGGGATGCACGTAGCAGCTGAAACCCAGATCGCTGGCCTTGTTCAGCTGACGGCGCAGCACGTGCCGCGAATCCGCCCAGGACGGCGAGCCGTCGGGCATCGCGATGTCGCAGAACATGCGGGCGGAGTGCTGATGTCCCTTGCTCGAACTCCACGGCAGCACCTGGAAGGTGGAGGCGTCCGGCTTCGCGACCGTGTCCGCCTCGGACACCCGGGAGAAGCCCTCGATCGCGGATCCGTCGAAGCCGATCCCTTCCTCGAAGGCACCTTCCAGTTCCGCGGGGGCGATCGCCACCGATTTCAGGTATCCGAGAACGTCCGTGAACCACAATCGGACGAACCGAATGTCGCGCTCTTCGAGGGTGCGAAGCACGAATTCCTTTTGGCGATCCATGTCCGCGAGAGTAAGCAAAGTTCGTTAAATCTGTGTTACTTCGTTGATTCGACTGTTCCGGAATTCGTATCGGGCCAGCGTGCGGGCACCTCGGCCGATCCCGTCACACGCGCGGGTCAGCACATCAGGTCGGCGGGCGGCACCGTGAGGTCGACGAGATAGTCGGTGACGGCGTCGTCGACGCACGCCTCGCCGTCGAGGACGACGGTGTGCTGGGTGCCCCGGTACGAGACGAGCGAGCCGTTCATCTGCTTCGCCAGATCCACACCCGCCTGGTACGGCGTCGCCGGGTCCTCGGTCGTCGACACGACGACGACCGGCGGGATCCCCGGCGCGGACACGGTGTGCGGCGCGCCCGTGTTCGGCGCGGGCCAGAACGCGCAGACGTCCAGCGGCGCGTTGCCGGTACCGCGACCGTCGTCGAGGAACGGCGCCGCCTGCCGGTACCGCACGTCCGCCTCCCCCACGACCGCACGGTCGGTGACGGGCGGATCGTCCATGCAGCGGATGGAATTGAACGCGTCGTTGAGGTTGGAATACGTACCGTCGTCGGCGCGCCCCTCGTACAGGTCCGCCAGCATCAGCAGCGAATCACCGGTCCCCGTCCGCAGGCTCTCCAGCCCGCCGCGGAGCGGTCCCCAGAGGTTCGGCGAATACAGCGCCTGCTGGACGCCGGTGATCGCGTCGGTGTAGCTGAGTCCGCGCGGGTCGGTGGTCGCGGCGGGCTTGCCGATCAGCGGGTCGACGAGCGCCCGGAACCTGGCGTTCGCCTGCGCCGGGTCGGTGCCGAGCGGGCAGTCCGGCTGCTGCATGCATTCGGCGGCGAACGCGTCGAACGCGGACTGGAACCCGGCGGCCTGCAGGATCACTTCCTCCGTCGGATCCTGCTCGGGGTCGAGGGCGCCGTCGAGGACCATCGCGCGCACATTGCCCGGGAACGTCTCCGCGTACGTCGAGCCGAGCCGGGTGCCGTAGGAGTAGCCGAGGTAGTTCAGCTTCTCGTCGCCGAGCACCGCCCGGATGACGTCCATGTCGCGCACCACGTCGTTCGTTCCGACGTGCCCGAGGACGTCGACACCGGTTCGCTGCGCGCACTTGTCCGCGTACTCGCGATTCTCGGCTTCGGTCCGCGCGATCCCCGCGGGACTCATGTCGACGTCGTCGTCCTTGCGTCTCGCGTCCACTTCCTCCGGAGTCAGACAGGTCACCTGCGGGGTGGACGCGCCGACGCCGCGCGGATCGAAACCGATGACGTCGAACCGCTCGGCGATGGCGGTGCCGTCCGCCACGGACGCCAGCCCGATACCCGACGCCCCGGGGCCGCCCGGGTTCACGAGCAGCGATCCGATCTTGTCCCCGGTCGCCTTCGAGCGGGAGACGGCGATCTGCGCGGTCGCACCTGCGGGATTCGCGTAGTCGTTCGGAACCGTCACCTCGGCGCAGTCGACCGTGTCCCCGAGCGGGGACCCGTCCGTGCTGAACCCGTCGCACGAGCCCCACTGCACCTGCTGCGTGTAGTACTCCTCGAGCCCGGCGGGGATCGGTCCGGCCGGGGCGGCGTCGGCCGCCGACGGTTCGGCGACGGCCTCACCGGTACCCTGCCCGCCCCCGGCACAGCCTGCGACGACAAGGACGACGGCGACGCACCCCGCGAACGCGGCCGGTACCCGAGCACTCTTCGACATAGGACGATCGTGCCAGGGGTTCCGCGCCCGAGGGCCTTCCCGCAGGTCAGCGGCGGGTCCGCGGGTGTGACCCATTGCACCCGCGCGAGCCCTTCGCTCGCCCGCCCGCCGGTGGCAGACTGTAGGCGTCATCACCCGCACCCGGGGACCCGTCAAGGGCCTCGAGGCCAGAAAGGGACAACGATGTCCGATAGCAAGTCGTCCGCGAGCACGTCAGAAGATCGGCTCTACGGATCAGCACCATCGCACGACGTTCCCAAGCGCAAGACCCGGATCCACCACCTGCAGGCCATGAAGGCCGAGGGCGAACGCTGGTCGATGCTCACCGCCTACGACTACTCCAGCGCCCGCATCTTCGAAGAGGCCGGAATTCCGGTCCTCCTGGTCGGCGACTCGGCCGCCAACGTCGTCTACGGGTACGAGACCACCGTTCCCGTCACGATCGACGAACTCCTCCCCCTCGTGCGCGGCGTCGTCCGCGGCGCTCCGCACGCGCTCGTTGTCGCGGACCTGCCGTTCGGCAGCTACGAAAGCTCCCCGGAGCAGGCCCTCGCGTCCGCGACCCGGTTCATGAAGGAGGGGCTGGCCCACGCGGTCAAGCTCGAGGGCGGCGAGCGCGTCGCACCGCAGATCGCCGCGATCACCGCGGCGGGCATCCCCGTCATGGCCCACGTGGGGTTCACCCCGCAGAGCGTCAACTCGCTCGGCGGTTTCCGCGTCCAGGGCCGCGGCGACGCCTCCGAGCAACTGGTCGCCGACGCGATCGCCGTGCAGGAGGCCGGCGCGTTCTCCGTCGTCATGGAGATGGTGCCCGCCGAGATCGCGGGCCAGGTCACGCGCAAGCTCACCATCCCCACAGTGGGCATCGGAGCGGGCGCCGAGTGCGACGCCCAGGTCCTCGTGTGGCAGGACATGGCCGGTTACACCAGCGGCAAGACGGCGAAGTTCGTCAAGCGCTTCGGTAACGTCGGTGACGAGTTGCGCACCGCGGCCGCCGCCTACGCGGCCGAAGTGCGCACCGGAACGTTTCCGGCGGAAGAGCACAGCTTCTAGGTCGTCCTCGACTCACCGGGCCGGCACACACTCGAGGGGGATGTTCATGGGACAGCGACGCGTGCACGGTCTCGGACGTCGTCACCGCCTGGTCGCAGCTGCGGCCGGGACGGTGGCGGCTGCGGCACTGGTCGCGGGGTGCGCCGGACAGGGCCCCGCCCCCGCGCCCGGCACCACCGCGCCCCCGCCGCCGGCCACCACGGTTCCCGGCACCGCCCTGGTGCCCGGCGCGGTGACCGAGGCTCAGGCCGCCCAGCTCTGCACCGACCTCGAGGGTCAGCTGCAGAGCTGGCGCACCTACACCCCGACTATCGGGAAGACCGGGTTGAACGGCCTGGTCGGCACGTGGATCGCGCAGAACAACCTCAATGCGCTCGACTTCCTGCAGGACCGGTCCCGGATCGACGTCATCACGACGGCGGCCTGCCCCGACATCCGGCAGCAGGCGATCACCGCGCTGGAGATCCCCGATCTGGCGTCCGGCCTGATCGGGTTCTGAGGCCGGCATGACCGCATTGCGCACCCTGTACCCGCCGCTCGAGCCGTACCAGTTCGGGCACCTCGACGTCGGCGACGGTCAGCAGATGTACTGGGAGCAGAGTGGCAACCCCGACGGGAAGCCGGTCGTGTTCCTCCACGGCGGCCCAGGCGGCGGCACCGACCCCGCGCAACGCCAGTTCTTCGACCCGCAGGTGTACCGGATCGTGCTGCTCGACCAGCGCGGGTGCGGGCGTTCCACACCGCACGTCGCCGACGGGGCCGATCTGTCGGTCAACACCACCGACCGACTTCTCGCCGACATCGAGATGCTGCGCGAGCATCTCGGCATCGACCGGTGGCAGGTCTTCGGCGGGTCGTGGGGCTCCACCCTGGCACTCGCCTATGCCCAGAAGCACCCCCACCGGGTCACCGAACTGGTGCTGCGCGGCATTTTCCTGCTGCGCCGCAGCGAGATCGACTGGTACTACAACGGCGGTGCCGGACGCCTGTTCCCCGAATTGTGGGAAAAGTTCCTGGCGCCGGTGCCGGAGTCGGAGCGGGGCGGGGATCTCGTCGAGGCGTATCACCGGCTCCTGCACTCCGACGACGCGGACGTCGCGACGCGGGCCGCGGTCGCGTGGTCCACGTGGGAGGGCGCGACGAGTTCGCTGCTCCCCAAACCGGAACGGGTGGTGGAGACGTCCCAGCCGAGGTTCGCGCTCGCCTTCGCCCGCATCGAGAACCACTACTTCCACCACCGCGGATTCCTGGACGAGGGCCAGCTGCTGCGGGATGCGGCCGCGCTGGACGGCCTTCCGGGCGTGATCGTGCAGGGCCGGTACGACGTGGTGTGCCCCGCGGCCAGCGCGTGGGCGTTGCACCGGGCGTGGCCGGGTTCCCGGCTCGAGGTCGTCGACGACGCGGGACACTCCGCGATGGAACCGGGCATCGTCCACCACCTGATCGAGGCCACGGACCGCTTCCGCGCCTGACGCATTAAGCGGGATAACCGAATTCGACGGTCCGCTTCGCGACGTCGGCGGAGACGAGCCTGATCTTCACCTGCTCGCCCTCGGCGGGGTCGCCCACGCATTTGGCCATCACGGACACCGACGGAACGAACACGTCCGCGGTGCGTTTACCGTTCCGTGACCGCAGCACGGTCGCGTCGAACGTCTCCCCCACCCGATCGGCGAGCACGGTCGCCTCGGTGAGGTCGATGCAGGCCCGGTCGATCTTGCTCGCGAGGGTATCCGAGCCGCCCATGATCTCGGGCATCGATCCCAGGGCGTCCCGGGCCCAGGACGGCACCGGGGTTCCGGCGGACACGGCCAGGCACACCTCCGTGGAGTAGCGGTCCGAGAGCCGGCGCAGCGGCGCGGTCACGTGCGCGTAGGGGGCGCCGATGGCGGCGTGTGCGGTCAGTTCCGGCAGGGCGCCGTCGAACGCGGCGTAGTCGGCGCCCCGCAGCAGCGACGGCGCCTCGGTCATCAGCACCAGCGTCGACGCCGAATTCGGGTCCAGCCGCGCCAGGAGTGCACCGACGCCGACGCTCTCGGGCCAATCGATTCCCAGCGCCGCCGCCGTGCGCCGCAGCGCCCCGACCGCGTCCGGACCGGCAGACGGCAGCGTGCGGAGCAACCCGACCTTCGCGTCGAGCATCATGGCGGCCGCGCACATTCCGGTCAGCAGCGAGACCTCGGCGTTCCAGTCGTCGGCCTCGGTTCGGGGCGCGAGGTCGACGCGCCAGGTGTCGCCGTCCGGCACCACTTCCTGCTCGGGGAGCCGGAGTTCGATCGCGCCGCGCGCCACCGCCGCGGCCGTGCGGAGCCGGCCGAACTCGGGCAACGACGCAATGGACGGATGCAGTCGTCCCGCTTCCGCGTCGGCCTGCACACCGGCGTAGTCGAGTCGGGCCACGGACCGCACCGTGGCACGGGACACGGTGCAGGACAGCGGTTCGGCCGACTCGTCGAGTTCGATCCGCCACAACACCGCCGGGCGGTTCTCGCCCGGAAGAAGGCTTGCGGATCCCTCCGAGAGTTCCTTGGGGTGCAGCGGCACCTTGCCGTCGGGGAGGTAGAACGTCTGCCCGCGTTTGCGGGTCTCCACGTCGAGCACCCCACCGGGCTCCACGACGGCGCCGACGTCCGCGATCGCGTAGTGCAGGACGAACCCGCCGGCTGCCCGCTCCAGGTGCAACGCCTGGTCGAGGTCCATCGAATCGGGCGGATCGATGGTGACGAACGCCAGATCGGTGCGGTCCTGCCGTTCGGCTGCGTACCGGTCGGACGCCGTCCGCGCCTGCGCGACCGCGGCGGGCGGATACCCGTCCGGCAGATGAAACTCTGTGCGCACGGTGCCGAAATCGATTCCGCGCGTGACGAAACGACTCATCGGCACCTCCCGCACACCCTCTCCGTGTCGCTAGTTGTTCCACTCCTCGTCGGCCCGGTCCGCCGCCTTGTTCCGCTCCGCGGCGATCTGCAGCGCCTTCTCCGCCGACGCCCGGTCGGGATACGGGCCCATCCGCGACATCGACGACGCCGCCTTCCCCTGCGTGACGGTGCCGTCCTCGACGTTGTAGTACCAGAGGTGATCTTCGTCAGTCATGCCCTCAGTGTGGCACCGGTGGGACGTGTGGGGTTGTGGATCACGCTCAGACTGTTACCCTCGGAGTCCTGTCCGGTGATACGGTCCCCGGCGCCGGTCAGTGCGGTGCCGATGGCTCGTTCTTCCCGTGCGCAGTGCCCGAACAGAGAATGGAGCGAGCATGTCGACGATCATTTTTGATCAGCTACTTCCCTACCTCGGTGCCGAAGGCGCCTCCTACTGGGCCCAACTGCTGATGGTCGATCCCGTCTGACGGTTGTCGATCAGTCGATACCCCGAAACCCCCGCCGGACACATCCCGGCGGGGGTTTCGTCGCATCGGGGGCAGGCACCCCGCAACCCATTCGTGACACTTCGCCCTGCCCAGCGGACCCCACGTCTCTAGGCTGACGTGATGGGAGTGAATCCGGAGATCGAGGGTCGTGTCTACCCGCCGACCGAGCCCTACCTCGTCGGCCGCGAGAAGATCAGGGAATTCGCCCGCGCCGTCTTCGCCACCAACCCGACGTCGTTCGACGTCGACAGTGCCCGCGCCGCCGGTCACGCCGATCTCGTTGCCCCGCCCACGTTTCCCGTCATCGTGCAGGAGCGGGCACTCGCGCAACTGGTCGCCGATCCGACGACGGGGATCGAGCCGGTCAATCTGGTGCACAGCACCGAGCACGCCACGTCCCACCGCCCCGTCGTCGCGGGCGACGAACTCTCCGCCGTGCTTACCGTCACGCACGTGACCTCGCGCGGCCCGCACACCCTGCTCGTCGCCGACATCGAGATCCACGACGCCACAGGCGATCACGTGAGCACGATGACGTCGACGCTGTTCGTCAGGGGGGAGGAATGACGTCTCCGCGACGAATTCTGCTCGGCGACACCGTCGCCAAGGCCCGATATCACGTGACCCGGGAATCGCTGGTCCGCTACGCCGGGGCGTCCGGCGACTTCAACTCCATTCACTACCGGGACGACGTCGCCGACGCGGTGGGCCTGCCCGGTGTGCTGGCGCACGGCATGCTCACGCTGGGACTGGCGACGCAGTGCGTCGTCGACTGGCTCGGCGACCCCGCACTGGTCACCGGGTACCGCGCTCGCTTCACCAAGCCGGTGATCGTCGACCCGGCCCAGGGTGCGGTGGTCGAGGTCGTCGCGAAGGCCGCGGAGGTCGACGAATCCGCGGGCAGCGCGAGGATCGACCTGACGGTCACATTCGACGGGCACACCGTGCTCGGTAAGTCGCAGGTCTGGATTTCGCTGCGCTGACGACGCCCGAAATACTGGTCCGATGATCGGTGTGGTGGTGACTGCGTTCGCGGTGCTCGGGCTTCTGACCGTCATTCCGGGTCCGGACATGGCGGTGGTGACCCGCGCCGGACTGTCCGGCGGGCGCAGCGCCGCGTTGCGAGCCACGTTCGGCGTGGTCGCCGGGTTGATGGTGTGGGGCGCTCTGACCGTCGTCGGGCTCGGAGCCGTGCTCGCCGCCTCCGCGGAGGCGTACACCGTCGTGAAGATCGTCGGCGGAATGTACCTCGTGTACCTGGGGCTCTCCACCCTCTGGCGCAGCCGGACGCGGCCCCGCCCCGCCCGCACCGCGCCCGCGCCGGTTCCGTCTTCGGGGTCGAGTTGGCGGGCCGGGTTCCTCACCAACCTCCTCAACCCCAAGATCGCGGTGTTCTACACCGGCCTGCTCCCCCAGCTCGTTCCGCCCGGCTGGCCGACCGCCCCGAGCCTGGCCCTGCTGGTGCTGGTGCACGGACTGCTCGGGATCGTCTGGCTCGGCGCGTACAGCATCCTGCTGACCCGCGCGCGCACCACGCTGGAGAAGCCGTCGGTGCGGAAGGTCCTCGACCGGATCACCGGGACCGTTCTCTTCAGCTTCGGCGCCGTGGTCGTCGCCGAGGCGCGTTAGGGGCGAGGTCAGCGCGGGGAGTCGCTGGAACTCGCCGCGCTGCCGCCGAGCAGGATCGTGCTGATCAGGTTCGGGTCGTCGGTCATCGGGACGTGCCCGATGCCGGGCAGGATCAGGATCCGCGCCTGCGGGAACACTCTGCGCACCCGGCGCGCCTGATACACGGGCAGAACCAGGTCTCGCCGCCCCCACGCCACGGTGACAGGAACTGTCGCGTCGACGACCGGCGGGAGGTCGAACGAGGCCGTCATCCCCTTGTCGACCAGGGCATTCGTGGCCAGCGACTGCGCGTCTACCACGGCGTCCTCGTAGCGCACCCGACTGGGCCGCGCGAAGAAGGCGGCGAGTGAGGGATAGCGGACGGCTCGGTATCGCAACGCCTTCGGAAGGTTCGGGCCCAGCGCCCGGGTGACTCCGCGCAGAGCCCGGAACGTGTACATGGTGCGGGCCTGATCGGCGTGATTGACGAAGAAACCGGCCGGTGACAGGGCGGTGGCCGACGCGACCTCGCCGCGGGCGGCGAGAGCGAGCGAGAGCCAGCCGCCGAGCGAGTTCCCGGCAATGTGCGGCCGTTCCCCGGCGGGCGTCACGGAGCGGACGAACCCGCTCAGTTCCTCGACCAGTTGGTCCATCGTGTCCGCGCCGTCTTCGAGCGCGGACGATTCGCCGTGGCCGGGAAGGTCGACGGTGACCACCCGGCGGTACGGTGTCAGCTGGTCGAGCAGGACGTTCCAGGCCTGCCTGCGATGCACGATTCCGTGCACGAGTACCAGGGTGGGGCCGGAGCCGGCGATGTCGTGAGGCAAGTCCATGGGCAGATGTTACCGCTATTACGAGTAACATCTACCGTTCCCGACATGGTCGGCGAGGGGCCCCATCGCCCACGGACGTGGACGACGGGCCCCGGCATCGACCCCGATTCGGGTCAGTCGGGCCGATGCGGGAAAAACACTAACCGGTCTGTTTGTTACTCGCCAGTCAGGGCCGTGACCTGGTCTCCAGCCACATGCCGACGGATCCCGCAGCAGTAATGAGGCGGACGAGTTGGCGTGTAAGCCGGATCCTGTCCCCGAGCGCCGAAGCGCCGGGTGGCGACCATCCATCTGGGCACACCGTCGCCGGGTACCTCGAGCGGTTCACCCGCAGGCTCGGGCGAGCAGCCCTCGAACACCTGCGCAGCCGCACCGGGTCCCGGAGGATCCGATGCGGCCTTCAACCTTGCTCCGGGCGGGGTTTACCTAGCCACCCCGGTCACCCGGGGTGCTGGTGCGCTCTTACCGCACCGTTTCACCCTGACCGGCACCGCACCCCGGAGGATGCGGCGCCGGCGGTCTGTTTTCTGTGGCACTGTCCCGCGAGTCACCTCGGGTTGCCGTTAACAACCGCCCTGCTCTGTGGAGTCCGGACTTTCCTCGACCCGGGGCCTGCGCACTGATGTGCCGGTTCCCCGTGCCGCGGCCGCCCGGCCAACTCGTCCGCCCGATCAGCCTACAGTTCGTGCGAACGTGTCGTGCCGCCGCACTATGGTCTGAGCATGACCCGATACGCCGCCCTCCTGCGCGGTATCAACGTGGGCGGCATCAACATCAAGATGGCCGACCTCCGCAGCACCTTCGCCGAGCTGGGATTCGAGAACGTGAAGACCGTCCTCGCGTCGGGCAACGTGCTCTTCGATGCCGACCGTGACGACGTCCCCGCCCTGAAGAGTGAGATCGAATCCGCGCTGCGCGCCGACTTCCATTACGAAGCCTGGGTTTTCGTCCTCGACCTCGACACCATCCGGAAGATCGTCGACGACTACCCGTTCGACCCGGAGCGAGAAGGCTGGCACCCGTACGTGCTGGTCACCCCCGACCCCGAGGTCCTGGACTCGCTGCTGCGGATCCGGGACGACCTCGACCCGGAGGTCGAACGAATCCAGGCCGGTGCCGGTGTCCTGTACTGGGAGGTCGAGCGGGGCATGACATTGAAGAGCACGTTCGGCAAGAGCACCGGCTCCGCCAAGCTGAAGGCCTCCACCACCACCCGGAACCTGCGCACCCTCGTCAAGCTCCTGAAGTGAGTCGCCGGTGACCGTTCTCGCGGTGGCGCTCGTCGCCGCGGTCCTCGTCTTCGCGGTCGTGCGTCCCCGCAAGCTTCCCGAGATCGTCGCGGCCGCACCGGCCGCCGTCGTCGTCCTCGCGACCGGGCTGGTGACACCGTCGCAGGCCCGGGACGAAGTGACCGAAATGGCCCCGACCGTCGGGTTCCTCGCCGCGATCCTCGTTCTCGCGCACCTCGCCGACGCGATGGGTGTGTTCACCTGGATCGCGGCCCGGCTGCGGCGCGGGGCACGCGGAGATCCGAAGAGGTTGCTGACGCTCGTGTTCGGAGCCGCGGCACTCACGACCGCGGTGCTGAGCCTCGACGCGACGGTCGTGCTGCTGACGCCCGCCGTGATCGCGACGGCCCGCTCGCTGCGGATGGATCCGCGGCCGCATTCGTACGCCAGCGCTCACCTGTCGAACACGGCGTCGACCTTGCTACCGGTCTCCAATCTCACCAACCTCATCGCGTTCTCGGCGACCGGGCTGACCTTCCTGCATTTCACCGTCGTCATGGCGCTGCCCTGGGCGGTGGCGATTTTCGTCGAACTGATCCTGTTCCGGATCTTCTTCCGCCGCCACCTGGTTCCCCCCGACGCCGAACCGGAACCGGCCCGCGATCCACCCGCACCGACCGTCGCGCTGACGATCATCGCCGCAACACTCCTGGGTTTCGCGGTGTCCGGCTTCGCAGGGGTCGCGCCGGCGTGGGTGGCGGCGGCGGGGGCGATCGTGCTGGGCGTCGTCGCGCTCCGCGACGGCCGGACCGATTTCGGCCGCATCCTGTACGCGGTCGACGTGTGGTTCTGCGCGTTCGTGCTGGTGCTCGGCGTCGTCGTCGCCGGCGTCGCGAACGGTCCGATCGGCGACTGGATCGCTGCGCGGCTGCCGACCGACACCTCGTTCGCGGCGCTGCTGGCGATGGCCGTCGTCGCGGCGGTCGCCGCGAATCTGGTGAACAACCTGCCCGCCACGCTGCTCCTGCTGGCGGCGCTCGGACCTCACCCCCCGACGGCCCTCGTCCTGGCGATGCTGCTCGGGGTGAACCTCGGCCCCAACCTCACCTACGTGGGGTCGCTCGCGATCATGCTGTGGCGGCGGGTGGCCGCGCGAGCCGGATCGCCCGCGGATCTGTGGACCTTCACGATTCTCGCGCTGGTCACCACGCCGCTCACCTTGCTCGCGGCGGTCGTTGCCCTCTGGGCCTGTGAGTACTTCTCAACCGCGGGCGGTTAACAAGTACTCACAGGTGGGAGGTGTCGTTGACCAGCCGAACGGACGAGCCGCCGTCCGGGTAGAACTCGGCGATGCTCAGCGACGCCAGATCCAGGTGCAGCCGGTACAGCAGCGAGGGTCCCGCGTCGAGCGCCAGTTGCAGCAGGGTCTTGATGGGGGTCACGTGCGTGACGACGAGGATAGTGGAGCCGGCGTAGCTGGCGGTGAGGTCGTCGCGGACCTTTACGATCCGCTCGCGGACCTCGTCGAAGCTCTCCCCCGCCGGCGGTCGCACCGACGTGTCCGACAACCACTTGCGGTGCAGTTCGGGGTCGCGATCGGCGGCCTCCCTGAACGTGAGGCCCTCCCACTCGCCGAAGTCGGTTTCGGTGAGGCCCTCGTGCACGGTGACCGGGAGCCCGAGCGCCTTCGCAGCCGCCGCGGCGGTCTGCTGCGCGCGCCTCAGCGGTGACGACACCACGGCCGCGATGCCGTCGTTGCCCGCGAAACGCGAGGCCGCGCCGTTCGCCTGGGCCAGCCCGATCTCGGTGAGAGCCGGGTTCCCGCGGCCCGAGTACCGCCGGTCGACGGACAGCACGGTCTGCCCGTGCCGGAGCAGCAGCATCCGGGTCGGGGCGCCCGTCGTGTCCATCCAGCCCGGCGCCGCGGGGGTGGACTTGTCCGACTGAACGGCGGCCGGTTCCGGTTCGGCTCCGGACAGGCCGGCGGCACCGTCCATGGCCTCGTTGGCGAGGCGGTCGGCGTGCGCGTTCTCGGCCCGTGGGATCCAGGTGTACGTCACAGAGTTGAACTGCCGGGCGAGTTCCGACGCCCGGCGCTGCAGCGGAATCATGTCCGGGTGCTTGACCTTCCAGCGTCCCGACATCTGCTCGACCACCAGTTTGGAGTCCATCCGCACATCCACCCCGGACGCACCGACTTCGGCGGCGGCCTCGAGCCCGGCGATCAGGCCCCGGTATTCGGCGACGTTGTTCGTGACGGTCCCGAGGCTTTCCTTGCGCTCGGCCAGAACCGCGCCGTCGGCGGCGGCGAACACCACGGTGCCGTAGCCCGCGGGCCCGGGATTGCCGCGCGACCCGCCGTCGGCCTCGACGACGACCCGACCGACACTCACAGACCCGACTCCTTGGTGCGCACCAGGATCGCGCCGCACTCGGAGCAGCGCACGACGACGTCGGGTGCGGTGCCGGTGATGCGAGAGATTTCGCCGCGGTCCAGTTCGATGCGGCACGCACCGCAGCGGCGGGCCTGCAGCAGTGCCGCGCCGACGCCGTTCTGGCTGCGCTGCTTCTCGTAGACGGTGATCAGGTCGGCGGGGAACTGTTCGGCGAGCGCCGCCCGGTCCCGGGTGCAGCGCTGCTCCGCGGCGTCCAGGTCGGCGACGGCGTCGTCGCGGCGGCGGGACGCGTCGATGAGGTCTTCCTCGATCTGCGACAGCTGTGCACCGGCGTGGTCGTGGTCGGACTGCGACGCCTCGCGTCGCTCCATCACCTCGAGCAGTTCGTCCTCGAGCAGTCCCTGCCTGCGGACGAGGCTGCCGAGTTCGTGTTCGAGTTCGGTGAGCTGCTTCGATCCGACCGTGCCGCTCTCGAGCAGCTTGCGGTCGCGGTCCTCACGCTGGCGGACGGCGTCGACCTCGCCTTCGAGCTTGCGGATGTCGCGATCGAGATCGTCGAGGATGATCTCCACGGCCACGGCCGCGTCCTTCCGGGTGACACGCTCCGCCTCGAGCCGCTCGACTTCCTGACGCTCCGGGAGCGCGGTGCGTCGGTGGGCGATCCTCGACAGCTCCGCATCGACGCCGGCGAGGTCGAGAAGCTTGGACTGCACCTGTGGTTCGACGTTCACGCGTGGTAACTCCTGCTGTCTTCTGTGAAGGGTTCTTCTGCGGCCGATTGCTGGGTGTCAACCGTACCCCGGCGCATCACGGGTTTCGGCCGGACGGCGCTACGGCGACGGCGCGCTGACCGACCACGGATCGGTGCGCACCGCCGACACCCGCACCTGCCACTCCGGTGTGTGCGCGAACGCGGTGTCGAGCACGCCCTTCGCCTGTTCGCACCACGGTTGCTCGCTCGCCCAGTGCGCGACGTCGATCAGGGCCGGGCCTCCGGCGCGCAGGTGCTCGTCGGCCGGGTGGTGTCGCAGGTCGGCTGTGACGTACGCGTCCACACCGAGGCGGGCGACGGCGTCGAGGAACGAGTCGCCCGACCCACCGCACACGGCGACGGTGCGGATCACCGCTTCGGGGTCGCCCGCGGCCCGCACACCCCACGTGGTGGCGGGCAGCGCGTCCGCCACCCGGTCGGTGAACTCGCGCAGCGTCAGCGCTTCGGGTAGCTCGCCGACGCGTCCGAGTCCGTGGGGACCGGGGAACGTCGCCGTCTCGAACACGTCGAACGCGACCTCTTCGTACGGGTGGGCGGCGCGCATCGCGGTGAGCACCTTCTGCCGGATGCCGCGGGGGGCGATCACCTCGACCCGGCTCTCCTCGACCCGTTCGAGCGCCCCGACCGCGCCGAGTGTGGGCTTCGCGCCGTCGGTCGGCAGGAACTGGCCGTGCCCGGTGACGGACCAGCTGCAGTCGCGGTAGTTGCCGATCTGTCCGGCGCCGGCGTCGAACAGCGCGCGGCGCACCGTGTCGGCGTCGCCGGTGGGGACGAGGACCACCCATTTGTCGAGGTTCTCGGTGGGGTGCGGCTCGATCGGCCCGGTGACGGTGAGCCCGAGCGCCGCCGCCAGTGCGTCGGAGACGCCGGGGTCCGCGGAATCGGCGTTGGTGTGCGCGGTGAACAGGGCGCACCCGGCCTTGATCAGCTTGTGGACGAGCGCACCCTTGGGAGTGTGGGCGCCGACGGTGTCGACTCCGCGGAGCAGCAGCGGATGGTGGACGAGGAGCAGGTCGGCGCCGGCGGCGATGGCCTCGTCGACGACCGCGGCGGTCGGATCGACCGCGACCGTCACCGTCGCCACCGTGTCGCCCGGGTCGCCGCACACGAGTCCGACGGAGTCCCACGATTCGGCGAGTGCGGGCGGGTAGGCCGCGTCCAGGGTTGCGATCACGTCGGCGAGACGCACCGGGTTCACAGGATCTCCTTCATCGCGTCGATCAGCACGGTGGTCTGCTCCGCGGGGCGCACCGCGATGCGGAGGAAGTCCGGACCGAGTCCGGGGAACGTGTCGCAGCGGCGTACGGCGATGCCCCGTTCCCGCAGGTGCTTGCGCATCAGTTCGCCGTCCGGCAGGCGGAGCAGCAGGAACGGCGCGGCGGCGGGCCGGTGCACCGCGACGCCGATCCCGGTCAGCCGCCGGATCATGTCGTCGCGCCACTCACCCAGCACGACGGCGTGGTCGCGGGCGGCGGCGACGGCGTGCGGTTCGCTGCACGCGGCGATCGCCTCCACCTGCAGGCTGCCCACCGGCCAGTGCGCCCGTCCCACCTGCAGTCGTTCGAGGATCCCGAGGGCCCCGAGCGCGTACCCGCAGCGCAGACCCGCCAGCGCCCACGTCTTGGTGAGACTGCGGAGCACCAGCACGTCGGGCAGCGAGCGACCGGCCAGCGACTCGTCCTCGTCCGGGACCGCGTCCATGAACGCCTCGTCCACGACGACGATCCGGCCCGGGCGGCGCAGCCGCAGGATCGCCTCGGCGGGGTGCAGCACCGACGTCGGGTTGGTCGGGTTGCCGATCACCACCAGATCCGCCGATTCCGGGACCGTCGCGGAGTCCAGGACGTACGGGTCGTCGAGCAGGACGTGTGTGACGGGAACCTGCGCCTCCCGCAGCGCCCACTCCGGTTCGGTGAACGACGGGTGGATCAGGGCCGCCTCCCGGACTCCGAGCCGTGGCAGCAGGGAGAACCCCTCGGCGCCGCCGGCGAGCAGCAGCACCTCCTCGGGTGTCCGGCCGTGCCGGGACGCCACCGCGGTCCGGGCCGCGCGATCGGCCGCGACCGTGGGGTACGTGCCCAGGTGCGCCAGCGCGTCGGCGAGGCGGTGGCGCAGCCAGTCCGGTGGTCCGTCGCCCTGCACGTTGACTGCGAAATCGAGGAGTCCGGGCCCTGCATCCACGTCTCCGTGGTGACGCAGGCTCTCCCGGCTACCGGCACGAATGTCCACGATTGTCGAGCCTAAGGGACAATGGTCCGGTGACGTCTCTCTCCACCTCCCCCTCTGCCCTGTCGGCCCCGATCGTGCTGTTCGACCTCGACGGCACGCTGACCGACTCCGCGCCCGGCATCCACGCCGGCTTCCGCCATGCGCTCGCGACGATCGGTCAGCCGGAACCGACCGACGAGATGATCGACGCCGTCATCGGCCCGCCGATGATCGACACGTTCCGGTCGATGGGGCTGGGCGAAGACCTCGTGCAGCAGGCGATCGCGGCCTACTTCGAACGCTACGACCGTGTGGGGTGGGCGGAGAACGCCGTTTTCGACGGCATCGAGAAGGTGCTCGTCGCCGCCCGTGACAGCGGTAGACGACTCGCCGTGGCGACGTCGAAGTCCGAACGGTTCGCGATCCGCATCCTCGAACACTTCGAACTCGCGCACTACTTCGAGTTCATCGGCGGGGCCAGCGACGACGGCAGTCGCCGCGCCAAGTCGGATGTGATCGCCCACTCGCTGCGAAACCTGGGGGTCATCGCCACCGAGGGCGAGACCGCCGACGTCCTGATGATCGGCGACCGCGACCACGACGTCCTCGGCGCCGCGCACTGGGGCATCCCCGCGGTGTTCGTCGAGTGGGGTTACGGGTTCCCCGCCGAGGCCGAGCGTGCGCACACGACGGCGCAGACCGTCGCCGAGCTCGGGAAGCTGCTCGATGACGCGGCCTGACACCCCGCTGCACGTGACGTTCGTGTGCACCGGCAACATCTGCCGCTCCCCGATGGCCGAGAAGATCTTCGCCGAGCACCTCCGGCGGGAGGCCCTCGATCACCGGGTGATGGTGAGCAGCGCCGGGACCCACGGCTGGCACGTGGGCCGTGAGGCCGACATCCGCACCAACGAGACCCTGAAACTGAACGGCTATCCGACGGGCCACACGGCCGCGGAGGTCGGGCCGTTCCACCTCGGTGCCGATCTGGTGGTCGCTCTCGCGGCCAACCACGACCGTGAGCTTGCCCACATGGGTGTGCCCGACGAGCGCCGCCGGCTGCTGCGCAGTTTCGACCCGGACGCAGACACGTCGTCCGTCCCCGACCCGTTCTACGGGGACCTCGAGGACTTCGAACGGGTCCGCCTCCAGATCGAGGCCGCGGTGCCCGGGCTGCTCGACTGGGTGCGCAGCCGGTAACCCACGATCAGGGTCCCGACCTGCGAGCGGCTACCGTGGAGGCGTGCGAAGGCTGAGATTTCTGTTGCGACCCGGCTGGTTGGTGTTGGCCTTGGTGGTCGCCGGATTCGCCTTCATGTGTTTCTACGTTCTCGCGCCGTGGCAGCTCGGCAAGAACACGTCCACGGAGCACCGGAACCAGCTGATCGCCGACTCGGTCGACGCCGAACCCGTCCCGCTGGAGACCCTGCTGTCCGGAGCCGCGGCGAATCCGGACGACGAGTGGCGCCGCGTCACCGCGACCGGGTCGTACGTGCAGAACAGTGATCTGCTGGTCCGGTTGCGGTCCATCGAATCGCAGCCCGCGTACGAGGTCGTGACCCCGCTGCAACTGACCGACGGTCGCACGATCCTGGTCAACCGCGGCTACGTGCGCCCGATCCAGGGAACCGAGGCGCCGCCGGTGGATCCGCCGCCGTCCGGGCCGGTGACCCTCGACGGTCGCGTCCGCAAGTCCGAGGGCACCATCGCAGGCAAGGAACCGATCGACGAGAACGGGCTCCGGCAGGTGTACTACATCGACGCGGGCCAGATCGGCGGTTTCATCGGCACCGGCCTCGTCGACGCGTACATACAACTCGAACCCGATCAGCCCGGTGGTCTGGGCACCATTCCGCTCCCGCAGCTCGACGCCGGCCCGTACCTGTCGTACGGATTGCAGTGGCTGGCGTTCGGCATCATGGCCCCGCTCGGCCTGGCGTACTTCATCCGCGCGGAGTGGCGGGAGCGCCGCAAGGAGAAGTCCGCGCAAGCCTCCGACGACGCCGCCCCCGCTCCCGCTCCCGTGGCGCGGAAGAAGCCGTTCACCCGCAATAAGCCGGTGGAATCAGCGCCGAGGACGGCGGCGGAGGCGAAGCTGGCCGACCGCTACGGCAAGGGCCGCTGACACCAGCACCGCACCCGCCTGGACCGCGGTCGACAGCCGCACCGCACGGTCGAGATCGACGGGCCGGGGTGACGGACCGGATCCGAGCACGGGTCGCATCTCGACGCCGTGCGCGTATTCGGTGCGCCCGCCCAGCGAGATCCCGAGCGCGCCCGCGGCGCAGGCCTCTGCGACGCCGGCGTTGGGGCTGGGGTGCCGGGACGCGTCGCGCCGCCACGCCGCCCATGCCTCCTTCGGCGACCCACCGACCGTCGGCGCGGCCCCGACGGACAGCGCACCCGTGAGGCGGGCGGGAAGCAGGTTGAGGACGTCGTCCCACCGTGCCGCGGCCCATCCGAAGTTGCGGTACTTCGGCGAGCGGTAACCGACCATCGCGTCCAGGGTGTTGGACGCCCGGTAGACGAACAGTCCAGGGACGCCGGCCACCGCGCCCCACAGGACGGCGCCGACCGCGGAATCGGAGGTGTTCTCAGCCACCGACTCCAGCGTCGCCCGGGTGAGCCCGTCGACGCCGAGCACGCTGGGGTCGCGACCGCACAGCGAGGGCAGCAGGGCGCGGGCGGCGGCGAGGTCATCCGCTTCGAGGTGCGCCGCCATGCTCGCCCCGGTCCGCCCGAGGGACGTTCCGCCGAGCACCGCCCACGTCGCGGCGGCCGTCCAGGCCGCCTCGCCCGCCCATCCCCCGCGCCGGGCCACCCGGTCCGCGACGACCCCCAGACCGGCCGCTCCACCGACCAGGACGGCAACGTGCAGGATTCCGGCCGACCGGGAGTCACGGTACGTCACCTTCTCCAATGCCATTGCGGTGCGGCCGAATCCGGCCACGGGGTGCCATCGGGCGGGGTCGGCGAACGCGCGGTCGGCGGCGAAACCGAGAAGCAGGCCTGCGGCGCGCGCCGTGGCGGGACGGGAGGTTCGATGCACGCCGCTATTTGTATCAACTAACGTTGCAGGCGATGTAAAGGAGCGTCCCATGAGTGCCGCGATCGACGAGTACCTGGCAGGCAAGGACCCGGACGCCACCGAGCGCCTACTGCAGTTCCGTGACCTCGTTCTGGCGTGCGGCGAGGTGGACGAGCGCGTCCACCGGACCGAGATCGCGTGGGCTCGTGCCCGCGTCTTCGCTGCCGCGTTCATCTATTCGTCGCGGCTCGAGATCGCACTCGACCTGCGCCGGCGCGTCCATCATCCGCAACTGCGGGAGGCGTTTCCCACCACGAAGACGGTGATCACACACAGGTTGACGATCACGTCCGGCGATCAACTCGACGACACACTGGCCGCGCTCCTCGCGGAGGCCTACGACACGGTGGGTCCGGGCACGCGCACCCGGTAGAGGCTGCCCGACCGGAGGGGTAAACGGTCCGGTCGGAATGTCTGATTCCTGAAACTCTGCTGAGGATCTCGCCAAGCGCCCTTTCGTGCGCCTACCATGGTAAATGCCGCCTCGTTCCCCCCATTCAGGGGCGGCGCACGGCCCCGCCCTGCTCACATCTTCGGTGCTGACTCAACACACCCACGTGGCCCGGCGGGGTTCCGCGCGTCCGGTGAGAATTTCTGTCAGGCATTGGAATCGCCGACTCCGGCTGGGACTATCGAAGGGTGTCCAGCGACGTGTCGAAGCTCGGCGACGACGAACTGCTCGCGCTTCTCGGCGAGCACCGAGCACTGCTCGGCGAGTCGATCGCGAACGATTACGGCTGCGGAACGGTGCGTACCGTCACCAGCCGGATCGCCGAACTCGAGGCCGAACTCGATCGCCGCGGATCGGCGGCCTCGCGGGACGGCACCTGAAATCCGTCCCAGCACCACGGGTCGAGAAGAGGATGTACGACGTGACCGAACCCGATCTGTCCACCCTCCGCGAGCGCGCCGAGAACGGTGACCCGACGGCGGTCGACATCCTGATCGAACTCGCCGGCGAGCGCGGCGACATGGACGAGCTGCGGCGCCTCGCCGAGAACGGGAGTTCCGACGCGGCCGACCAGCTCATCGAAGTGGCCACCGAACTCGGCGACCTCGACGAACTCCGCCGACTCGCCGACAGCGGAAACATCACCGCCGCCGAGCAGCTCGCGGAACTCACCGAGGAGTGAGACGAGAAAGCCCCGACGTGCGCGCGAACGCACATCGGGGCTCTGCCTGACGGTGGGCGCGGAGGGTTTCGAACCCCCGACCGCTGGTGTGTAAAACCAGAGCTCTACCACTGAGCTACACGCCCGAACATCCGGCGAGAACCTCGCCGGATGCGCATCAGGACTCTAGCGTGGCGAGCGCTTTCTCCCAAGCTCCCTGGTCACGGGCCTCTCCGGGCCCGTTCATCTCGGCGAACCGGATGACGCCTTCCTTGTCGATGACGAAGGTGCCGCGGTTCGCGAAGCCCAGCTTGTCGTTGAAGACGCCGTACTGCTGCGCGACCGCGCCGTGCGGCCAGAAGTCGGCGAGCAGCGGGAAGGTGTATCCCTGCTCTGCGGACCAGATCTTGTGGGTCGGCGACGCACCGACGGAGAGGGCGAGGATCGCCGTCTCGTCGTTCTCGAACTTCGGCAGTTCGTCGCGGACCTTGCAGAGCTCACCCTGACACGTTCCGGTGAACGCGAGGGGGTAGAACACGAGCAGGACGTTCTTCTTTCCGCGGTAGTCGGAAAGCGTCACTTCCTGGTTGTTCTGGTCCTTGAGGGTGAAATCGGGGGCGGTGGTGCCCACCTCGAGCGGCATGACGTGATTCCTTCGGTGAAGTGAACGGGAAAGGTGAGACTGCTCAGCGCTTGTTCGCGGGACGCGACTTCGGCTGAACCAGACGGCTTCCCGACCAGTCTCCGAGATTTGCCGCCGACGTCTGGGTGAGACCCGCTGTGGGTGCGGACTCGGCGATCTCGCTGGGCTCCACGTGACCGGGCTGGCCGGTCTTGGGGGTGAGGACCCACACGAATCCGTCGTCGGCCAGGGGCCCGATGGCATCCATGAGGGCGTCGACGAGGTCTCCGTCTTCGTCGCGCCACCACAGCAGCACGACGTCGATGACCTCGTCGGAATCCTCGTCCAGCAGTTCTCCACCGATGGTGTCCTCGACCGCGGCACGCAGGTCGTCGTCGGTGTCCTCGTCCCAGCCCAGTTCCTGTACCGCCATGTCGGCAGTGATCCCGAGTTTCTGAGCGTAGTTTTGGGCGTCCGCCGCGGCGACCACGGTGGGGTCCTCCTTTTGTTGACGGTGCTCGGGTACCCGAACACCTGCCGGATGAAGATCAATTAGGTGAAAGCGAACATGCTCGGACGCTTTCGCGCAAGCCGACCACGCGAATTTTTCTGAGAATGTAGTGATGCGCGGTCATCGTCCGAGCCTACGGTGCGGGAGTCACGATGTGGGGCAGGCTGCCCGAATCGAGTCGCTGAGCTCGTCTCCACGGCTCGCGAGAGTGTTCAGAATGTCTCCCCGCTGCCCGCTGTCGACGGCGGCCGCGAGTTCACGATAGTTGTCGGCGTAATCGGTGAGGAGTCCGGTCAGGTCGGGGGGAAGTGCGGGCGTCGCGGCGTTCGCGCCGTCCGCTGCCGACCGGAGTGCCGCCGCCGCGGCGCTCGCTTTCGCGCCGGTGTCCGCGGCCTCGGCGTTGGCGGCGTCGATGAACGTGTTGTAGGTGTCGATCGTCTCGCCGGCCCGGGTCACGAACATCGTGCACTGCTCCACGAGCGCCTCCCGCTCGTCCGCGGCCTTCTGCGAGGACGACGCGGCCACCGAGGAGGACGTCGCTTCGGCTGCGTACTCGGCGGCCTGGGAATCGTTCTGCTGCGCGGTCCCCTCGATCGCGCCGCCACATCCGGCGATGACGCCGGCACCGACGATCGCCGCCGCGGCAGCACTCAGCAGCCCCCAGCGGCGCGACGACGTGCGCATTCGTCTCCCCCATGTTTTCGACGACATCGATAAATTCAACATTCGCCCCCGGATCTGCGCAAACGCTACCGAAGAGTAACCCGAGCACAGTGTGCCGACCGCGCCGCAATGGGGAAAGATGAGGGTCGCGCCATATTCATAAAGGAGATGGATCGGGCCTAACAAGGCCGCGATCACATGGAGAGGACGCCACACCGCGCGTCCCACCACAATGAGGAGCAACGTTGTCAGACCTGATCCAGGGACCCGCGTCTCAACCGGATTCCGCCACACCCGGCGCCGGAGCGGCCCAACCTTCCAACCCCAGTGCGACCCCGGGTTCCGACGGACGCGTGCGCGTCATCCGTGAGGGTGTTGCGTCGTATCTGCCGGATATCGATCCGGATGAGACGACGGAGTGGTTGGAGTCGTTCGATGGTTTGTTGGACCGTTCGGGTCCGACTCGTGCCCGGTATCTGATGTTGCGGATGCTCGAGCGGGCCGGGGAGAAGCACGTCGCTCTGCCGGCGTTGACGTCGACCGATTATGTGAACACCATCCCGACGGAGAACGAGCCGTGGTTCCCGGGTGATGAGGAGGTCGAGCGCCGGTATCGGGCGTTCATCCGGTGGAACGCGGCGGTGATGGTGACCCGCGCGCAGCGCCCCGGCGTCGGGGTCGGCGGCCACATCTCCACGTACGCCTCCTCGGCCGCCCTGTACGAGGTGGGGTTCAACCACTTCTTCCGCGGCAAGGACCATCCCGGGGGTGGGGATCAGATCTTCATCCAGGGCCACGCCTCCCCCGGCATCTATGCCCGCGCGTTTTTGGAGGGGCGGATCCCGGCGGAGCGGATGGACGGGTTCCGGCAGGAACACTCGCACACCGATTCCGGTGGCGGGTTGCCGTCGTACCCGCACCCGCGGCTGCTCCCGGATTTCTGGGAATTCCCGACCGTGTCGATGGGCCTGGGCCCGATGAACGCGATCTACCAAGCGCGGTTCAACCACTACCTGCACGACCGCGGCATCAAGGACACCGCCGACCAACACGTGTGGGCGTTTTTGGGGGACGGGGAGATGGACGAACCCGAATCCCGCGGCCTCGCGCACGTCGCCGCCACCGAAGGCCTGGACAACCTGACGTTTGTGGTGAACTGCAACCTGCAGCGCCTCGACGGCCCGGTCCGCGGCAACGGCAAGATCATCCAGGAGTTGGAGTCGTTCTTCCGCGGCGCCGGCTGGAACGTGATCAAGGTGGTCTGGGGCCGGGAGTGGGACGCGTTGCTGCACGCGGACCGGGACGGCGCCCTGGTCAACCTGATGAACGTCACCCCGGACGGCGACTACCAGACGTACAAGGCCAACGACGGCGGGTATGTGCGGGAGCACTTCTTCGGCCGCGACCCGCGGACCAAGGAACTGGTCGCGAACCTGTCCGATCGGGACATCTGGAACCTCAAACGCGGCGGGCATGATTACCGCAAGATCTATGCGGCGTACGCGGCGGCGATGGCGCACAAGGGCCAGCCCACGGTCATCCTGGCGCACACCATCAAGGGCTACACCCTCGGCAAGCACTTCGAGGGCCGCAACGCCACCCACCAGATGAAGAAGCTGACCCTCGACGATCTGAAGAATTTCCGGGATCTGCAGCGGATCCCGATCTCCGACGCAGAGTTGGAGCGGGACCCGAAGATGCCGCCGTACTACCACCCCGGCCCCGACGCCCCGGAGATCCGGTACATGCTCGACCGGCGTAAGGCGTTGGGTGGGTTCCTGCCCGAGCGGCGCACCTCCCCGCAGCCGTTGCCGCAGCCGGCGGACTCGACCTACGACGTGGTCCGCAAGGGCTCCGGCAAGCAGCAGGTCGCGACCACCATGGCGTTGGTGCGGATCATGAAGGAGTTGCTGCGGGACAAGGAGATCGGGAAGCGGATCGTGCCGATCATCCCGGACGAGGCCCGCACCTTCGGGATGGACTCCTGGTTCCCGTCCTTGAAGATCTACAACCGCAACGGGCAGCTGTACACGGCGGTCGATGCGGAGCTGATGCTGGCGTACAAGGAGTCCGAGATCGGGCAGATCCTGCACGAGGGCATCAACGAGGCCGGCTCGACGGCCTCGTTCACCGCGGTCGGCACCTCCTATGCCACGCACGGGGAGCCGATGATCCCGCTGTACATCTTCTACTCGATGTTCGGGTTCCAGCGCACCGGCGACGGCCTGTGGGCCGCCGCCGATCAGATGGCCCGCGGCTTCGTCCTCGGCGCCACCGCCGGCCGGACCACCCTCACCGGGGAAGGGTTGCAGCACGCCGACGGGCATTCGCTGCTGCTGGCCTCCACCAACCCGGCGGCCGTGGCCTACGATCCGTCGTTCTCCTACGAACTCGCGCACATCGTCAAGGACGGGCTGCGCCGGATGTACGGCGGCACCGACGGCGTCGACGGGTTCGGTGGCGAGGACATCTTCTACTACATCACCCTCTACAACGAGCCCTACACCCAACCCGCCGAACCCGAGAACCTGAACGTTCAGGGCCTGCTCAAGGGCATGTACCTGTTCAAAAAGTCCGAGGCATCGGGTCCGAAGGCGCAGATCCTGGTCTCCGGGGTCACCATGCCCGACGGGCTGCGGGCGCAGCAGATGCTCGCCGACGAGTGGGGTGTGGCCGCCGACGTGTGGTCGGTCACCTCCTGGGGTGAACTGCGCCGCGACGGCATCGAATCCGAACGCCAGGCCCTGCGCGACCCCGGCACCGACGCCCCGCTGCCCTACGTCACCCAGGCCCTCTCGGATGCGGCCGGCCCGTTCGTCGCCGCCTCCGACTGGATGCGCGCCGTCGCCGACCAGATCCGGCAGTGGGTGCCCGGCTCGTACACCACCCTCGGCACCGACGGATTCGGATTCTCCGACACCCGCCCCGCCGCCCGCCGGTACTTCAACGTCGACGCCGAATCCATCGTCGTCGCCGTCCTGTCCGCCCTCGCCGGCGAAGGCACCCTCGACCGCTCCAAGGCCGTCGACGCCGCCACGAAGTACCGCATCGACGACGTCCGCGCCGCCGCCGTCTCCTACACGGACACCGGAAGCGCATAACGCCGACATCCTCACCCACCGCCGCCCGTGTGTCCGTCGGACAACACGGGCGGCGGTGGGCGTAGGTTCTTGTTCATGGTCGAGCAGAGTCCGCTGGTCTCCCGCAGACGACAAACCCGGGACCCGTTGCCCGACGCACTGTTGCGTCGCGTCAAACAGTTCTCCGGGCGCCTCTCGACCGAGGCCGTCACGACGATGCAGGATCAACTGCCGTTCTTCGACGACCTCGACGCCGCTCAGCGTTCCAACGTGCAGTTGCTGGTCCAGACCGCGGTGGTCAACTTCCTCGAGTGGCTGAAGAACCCGGACAGTGACATCCGGTTCAGCCTGGACGCGTTCCAGGTGATTCCGCAGGATCTGGCACGCAGGCTCACCCTCAGCCAGACGGTGGACATGGTGCGGGTGGCGATGGAGTTCTTCGAGCAGTGGCTGCCGGCGCTCGCCCGTAACGACCAGCAGCTGATCGCGCTCACCGAGGCCGTGCTGCGCTACGGCCGCGAACTGGGTTTCGCCGCCGCCTCCGTGTACGCCAGTGCCGCCGAGTCGCGCGGCGCCTGGGACACCCGGCTCGAGGCCCTCGTGGTCGACGCGGTGGTCCGCGGCGACACCGGATCCGACATGTTGTCGCGGGCGGCGACCCTCAACTGGGACGCCACCGCTCCCGCCACGGTCATCGTCGGCACGCCCCCCGAGGACGAACGGGTCTCCGTCGTCGGCACCGTCCACACCATCGCGCAGCGGCACGGCCGCGCCGCGCTCGCCGTGGTGCAGGGTTCGCGCCTGGTGATGGTCGTCAGCGGCGAACTGCAGGAGGGGTCGGGGCACTCGAGTTTCATGACCGACCTGCTCGGCAAGTTCTCGGACGAGCCGGTGATCATCGGACCGACCACGCCGACGCTCGGCGCGGCCCACTTCAGCGCCGTCGAGGCGCTCGCCGCGATGCAGGCGGTCGCCGGGTGGCGGGGCGCCCCCCGGCCCGTCCATGCGGCCGAGTTGTTACCCGAGCGGGCACTGCTCGGAGACAACGCCGCAGTCACCGCCCTCAACGACCATCTGGTCGCTCCGCTGGCGGCCGCCGGAGGTGTTCTCACCGACACTTTGGACGCGTATCTCGACTGTGGAGGTGCGGTTGAGACTTGCGCCCGGCAGCTGTTTGTTCATCCAAATACTGTGCGGTATCGACTGAAGAGAATCGCCGAAGTCACGGGGCGCGATCCGACGAATCCGCGGGATGCGTATGTGCTCAGAGTGGCTGCCACAGTAGGCCGATTGACACATTCCCATAACGAACCCATATCACGTTTAACACCAGTCACACCCTTCCCATTCGGAGAAGCAGGGCTGTAACGAACGCCTGTCCAGATTCGATGCGCGGAGCCCACGTGCAATTTTGTGGGAACCCAACAAATCCGCCGACGAAGGTTCATTCGCAACGACATCTCGCGGCACGCGGTTGACGGTGTTCTCTTGAAGAGTGATTTCGTTGCTCGCCCCGGGTCAGGGCTCTCAGACTCCCGGCATGCTCATCCCTTGGTTGGAGCTGCCGGGTTCTCATGACCGTGTCGCACTGTGGTCGAAGGCTGCCGGCCTCGACCTCGTTCGTCTCGGTACCACCGCAACGGCGGAGGAGATCACCGACACGTCGGTGACCCAGCCCCTCGTCGTGGCCGCCGCGATCCTCGCGTTCGAGGAACTCGACGCGCGTGGCCTGGTTCCCGCAGACACCATCGCGGCCGGGCACTCCGTCGGTGAACTCGCCGCGGCCGTTGTCGCCGGGGTCCTCTCCGCCGACGACGCCGTCGCGCTCGCCGCGGTCCGCGGTGCGGAGATGGCCAAGGCCTGCGCACTCGAACCGACCGGCATGTCCGCGGTCCTCGGGGGCGACGAGGCCGAGGTGCTCGCCCGACTCGACGAACTGGGCCTCGAACCGGCCAACCGCAACGCCGCGGGCCAGATCGTCGCGGCTGGCCTGCTGTCGGCGCTCGAGGAACTCGCCTCCGCTCCGCCGGAGAAGGCGCGGGTGCGCGCACTGCCCGTCGCGGGCGCGTTCCACACCCGGTTCATGGCTCCCGCCCAGGAGGCCGTCACCGAGGCTGCGTCCAAGATCACACCGGGTGAACCCACCCGCACTCTGCTCTCCAACGCCGACGGCGCACCGGTCGCATCCGGCGCCGACGCACTGACTAAGCTGGCCGCGCAGGTAACCCGACCTGTGCGTTGGGACCTGTGTACCGCGAGCCTGCGGACCGCTCAGGTCTCGGCGATCGCGGAACTTCCACCAGCTGGAACCCTGGTCGGTATCGCCAAGCGTGAAATGCGCGGCACGCCGACACTGGCACTCAAGACCCCGGGGGATATCTCCGCGCTAGCCGAACTGACAGAACTCGGCTAGTTTGCTGCGCGCACCTCGGTGCGTGCAGGGCCCGCAGGCGCGGCCGATGGGGACGTGCCTGCACAACTCCAGATACATCTACATCGAATCAGAAGGGAGCCACTCAGTGGCCGCCACCCAGGAAGACATCATCGCCGGACTCGCGGAGATCATCGAGGAGGTCACCGGTATTGAGCCGTCCGAGGTGACCATCGAAAAGTCTTTCGTCGACGACCTCGACATCGACTCCCTCTCCATGGTTGAGATCGCCGTCCAGACCGAGGACAAGTACGGCGTGAAGATCCCCGACGAGGATCTCGCCGGACTGCGCACCGTCGGTGACGCCGTGTCCTACATCCAGAAGCTCGAAGCAGAAGGTGGCGCCGACGCGGAGGCCGTCAAGGCCAAGCTCGAAGCTGCCAAGAACGACGAGGAGTGAGCTCAGCCGTGACTTCCGCCTCGACCAACGGGAGACAGTTCCCCAACATCGTCGTCACCAGCCTCGCGGCTACGACGTCGATCGCTGGTGACGTGGATGCCACGTGGAAGGGCCTGTTGGCCGGCGAGAGCGGCATCGACACCATCCAGGAAGCCTTCGTCACGGAGAACGAACTTCCGGTGACGATCGGCGGCAAGCTGAAGGTGTCGCCCGACGAGTCGCTGTCCCGGGTCGAGATCCGGCGGATGAGCTTCGTCGAGCGGCTGGCACTCGTCCTGGGCCGTCAGGTCTGGGAGAACGCCGGCAGCCCCGAGGTCGACAAGGATCGCCTCGGCGTCGTGATCGGCACCGGGCTCGGCGGCGGCGAGGCTCTGATCGACGCCGTCGACAAGATGAAGGCCGGTGGCTACCGCAAGGTGTCGCCGTTTGCCGTCCAGATGGTGATGCCCAACGGTCCGTCGGCCACCGTCGGACTCGAGCTGGGGGCCCGCGCCGGAGTGATCACTCCCGTGTCGGCCTGCTCCTCGGGTTCCGAGGCCATCGCCCATGCGTACCGCATGCTGGTGATGGGCGACGCCGACATCATCGTCGCCGGTGGTGTGGAGGGTTATCTCGACGCCGTGCCGATCGCGAGTTTCGCGATGATGCGCGCACTGAGCACCCGCAACGACGATCCGAAGGCGGCTTCACGGCCGTTCGACAAGGATCGCGACGGCTTCGTGTTCGGTGAGGCCGGAGCGATGATGGTCCTCGAAACCGAGGAGCACGCCAAGGCGCGCGGTGCCACCATCCACGCCCGCCTGTTGGGCGCGGGGATCACCTCCGACGGGTTCCACATCGTCGCTCCCGACCCCTCGGGTTCGGGCGCTGCGCGGGCCATGACGAGGGCGATCGAGACTGCTGGATTGACGAAGAAGGACATCCAGCACATCAACGCGCACGCCACGGCCACGCCGATCGGTGACACCGCCGAGGCGAACGCCATCAAGGCTGCCGTCGGCAACCATGCTGCGGTGTACGCACCGAAGTCCGCGTTGGGGCACTCGATCGGCGCCGTCGGTGCGCTCGAGGCGGTGCTCACGGTCCTGAGTCTGCGTGACGGAGTCATTCCGCCCACGCTGAATCTCGAGAATCAGGATCCAGAGATCGACCTGGATGTCGTCAAGGGCGAAGCCCGTTACGGCGAGATCGATTTCGCGATCAACAACTCGTTTGGTTTCGGTGGGCACAACGTCGCGCTCGCCTTCGGCCGGGCCTGACAGCCGGTCCTGCTAGATCGCGGGTGGAGACCCCTTCGCTGAAGGGGTCTCCACCCATCGACAGCCCACGAGGGCCGCTACAGAGGAGGACGCGATGACAATCCTGGCACCCGCGACGAAGTCCGATGCATCGATCGATCCGCGCGATCCCCTTGCGCGCCTGGAGAAGCTGTTCGACGCCGGGACGGTCGTCCCGCTCCATCCGCGTGACAAATCCGGCGTGCTGGCCGCGTCCGGCAACATCGACGGTGTCCGCACCATCGCCTATTGCTCCGATGCCACCGTCATGGGCGGTGCCATGGGCGTCGAGGGCTGCAAGCACATCGTGACGGCGATCGATACCGCCCTCGAGGAAGATGCCCCCATCGTCGGGCTCTGGCACTCGGGTGGCGCGCGTCTCGCCGAGGGCGTCGAGGCCCTGCACGCCGTCGGACTGGTCTTCGAGGCCATGGTCCGCGCGTCCGGCCGCGTCCCCCAGATTTCCGTCGTCCTCGGCTTCGCGGCCGGTGGTGCGGCATACGGTCCCGCGTTGACCGACGTCGTCATCATGGCGCCCGAGGCCCGCGTGTTCGTCACCGGACCCGACGTGGTCCGCAGCGTCACCGGCGAGCAGGTCGACATGATGTCGCTCGGCGGCCCCGACACGCACACGAAGAAGTCGGGTGTGGCGCACATCGCCGCCCACGACGAGGGTGACGCTCTGCACCGGGCGCGCCGCCTGGTGTCCATGTTCTGCGAGCAGGGCGAGTTCGATCAGGCCGCGGCCGCGCACGGCGATACCGATCTCCGCGCGCTCATGCCGGAGTCGGCGAAGCGCGCCTACGACGTCCGCCCGATCGTTCACGAACTTCTCGACAACGTCGAGGGTGAGTCGAGTTTCGAGGAACTGCAGGGCAATTACGCCCGCAGCATCGTCACCGGCCTCGGACGCCTCGGCGGCCGCACCGTCGGCGTCATCGCCAACAACCCGCTCCGCCTGGGTGGGTGCCTGAACTCTGAGAGCGCCGAGAAGTCGGCTCGCTTCGTCCGGCTGTGCAACGCGTTCGGCATCCCACTGGTCGTGGTCGTGGACGTCCCCGGATACCTCCCCGGGGTGAGCATGGAATGGGAAGGCGTCGTGCGCCGCGGAGCCAAGCTGCTCCACGCGTTCGCCGAGGCGACCGTGCCCCGGGTGACGGTCGTGACCCGCAAGATCTACGGCGGCGCCTACATCGCCATGAACTCCCGCGCTCTCGGCGCCACCGCCGTCTACGCGTGGCCCGACGCCGAGGTCGCAGTCATGGGCGCCAAGGCGGCCGTGGGCATCCTGCACAAGCGGGCCCTCGCCGCAGCACCCGAAGAAGAGCGGGAGGCCCTGCACGAGCGCCTGGCCGTCGAGCACGAGAGCATCGCCGGCGGCGTCGACCGCGCCGTCGCGATCGGTGTGGTGGACGAGGAGATCGACCCGGCCAAGACGCGCAGTGTCGTCACCGCAGCCCTCGCCGCCGCCCCCTCCACCCGCGGCGACCACAAGAACATCCCGCTGTGATCTGAGCGCTGATCGAGAGAAGGCCCCCACCGTCGACGGTGGGGGCCTTTTCGCGTCCGTGAGCAGGTGTCAGCCGACGTCCCGGCGCAGCCAGGTGACCTCGGCACCTTCTCCGCCGCTGCGGAACGGCTCGAGCGCCTCGTCCCAAGCGGTTCCGAGGGCGTAGTCCAGTTCGGCGGCGATGTCACCACCCGCCTCCATCAGTGCCCGCAGACGCATCTCCCCCACGACGACATCGCCGTTCGCGCTGGTGGATCCGTGCCACAGACCCATGCCGGGCACGTGGCTGAACCGTTCGCCGTCCACGCCCTCGCTGGCGTCCTCGGTGACCTCGAAGCGCAGCATCGGCCAGGCGCGGAGCGCATTGACCAGCCGCGAGGCGGTGCCGACGGGCCCCACCCAGTTGGTGGTCGCGCGCAGGACGCCGTTGGAGGCCGGCTGCGAGGTCCATTTCAGGTTCGCTCGGCAGTCGAGGGTCGCGGTCAGCGCCCATTCGATATGGGGGCACAACGCAGCTGGCGACGAGTGGATGTAGACAACACCAGCCGTCACGTCCGCGAACTGATTCAATGCGCGCACTCGAGCCTCCTGCTTCGACGAGGGACGTCTTCCCCAACGGCCTCAGTCGGTGTGTGCAGCACGCTCGGTTGACCAGTGTGCCCTGTGATGCCTGTGTTGCGCCAGTGATTCGAGCAATCGGTGTGTCATCACCTCTCGCGTTCCGAGAGAATACCGTCGCTCAGCCCGGTCCACACGGGCTTGGCCCAGTCGCCGAAGTCCCGGTCCGTCAACGCGACGCACGCCAGTCCCGCGGCCGGATCGACCCAGAGGAACGTGCCGGACTGTCCGAAGTGGCCGAACGTCTGCGGCGAGTTGCCCGTGCCCGTCCAGTGCGGGCTCTTGCCCGACCGGATCTCGAATCCCAGACCCCAGTCGTTGGGACGCTGTGAGCCGTATCCGGGCAGAATCCCGTCCAGTCCGGGGAATTGCACCGAAGTGGCATCCGCGAACGTCTGCGACGAAATGAGCGCCGGGCGGAACAGTTCGGCGGCGAAGCGGCCGAGATCTCCCGCCGACGCCCGCGCGCCGTGGCCGGCGGGCCCGACCAGAGCGGACGCGCTCATCGACAGCGGTGCGAACACGGATTCCGCCACGTAGTCGGCGAAGTCGATCGACGTCTCGGCGGTGAGGAAGTCGGCGAGCACCTCGTAGCCGGCACTCGAGTAGATCCGCTTGCGCCCCGGTGCCGTCTGCACCCGGTCTGTGTCGAAGGCGAGGCCCGACGCGTGCGCCAGGAGATGACGCACCGTCGAGCCTTCCGGGCCCGCGGGTTGATCGAGTTCGACGGCCCCCTCCTCGGTGGCCACCAGGACTGCGTACGCGCAGAGCAGTTTGGTCACCGAGGCCAGCGGGAAGACGCGCTGCTGGTCGCCGTACTCGCCGATCACCCCGTCGTCTCGCGACAGGACCACTGCCGCAGCGTTGTCGACGGGCCATCGGGCGATCTGATCGAGACTCTGCACCCGGTCAGACTACGAGAGCCACCCGTGGTCTGCTGCGGCGAGCCGCACAGACACGACTGCGGCGAGCCGCACAGACACGACTGCGGCGAGCCGTCACCAGTCCGCTTCGGTGTACCGGATGACGCCGCGAATGTTCTTGCCGTCGAGCATGTCCTGATACCCGTCGTTGACTCCTTCGAGGGTGTAGGTGCGGGTGATCATGTCGTCGAGGTTCAGCTGCCCGGACTTGTACATGGCCAGCAGGTTCGGGATCTCGACCCGGGCGTTGCCGCCGCCGAAGATGGTGCCCTTGAGGTCCTTCTGCAGCATCGAGAAGAGGAACAGGTTCAGCTTGACGTCCATGTCGGTCATCGCGCCCATGGCCGTGACGACGCACGTGCCGAACTTGCTGGTGAGCAGAAGGGCTTCCTCGACGTATTCGCCGTGCATCTCCCCGACCGTGATGATCGTCTTCTGCGCCATCAACCCGTTGGTGAGCGCGATGATCGGTTCGATCGCGGCGGCGGCGCTCTCGAACGCGTGGGTGGCCCCGAACTTCAACGCCTGTTCCCGCTTCCACGGCACCGGGTCGATCGCGAAGATCTGACGGGCCCCGGACGCCACCGCGCCCTGCAGCGCGCTCATGCCGACGCCGCCGACACCCATGATGACGACGGATTCGCCCGGCTTCACCTCCGCCATCCGTGTCGCCGAACCCCACCCGGTGGGGACGCCGCAGCCGACGAGGGCGGCGACGTCGAAGGGAATGTCCTTGTCGATCTTCACGACCGAAGTCTCGTGCACGACCATGTAGGGCGAGAACGTCCCGAGCAGGCACATGGGGATGACGTTCTCGCCGCGCGCGTGGATGCGGAACGTGCCGTCGCTGATCGCCAGCCCGCTCAGGAGCCCCATGCCGAGGTCGCAGAGATTCTGATGGCCCGCCGAGCACGCCGGACAGCGTCCGCAGGCGGGTACGAAGGAGAGCACCACGTGGTCGCCGACTTCGAGGTCCTTCACCTCCGGCCCCAGCTTGGTGATGACACCGGACCCTTCGTGGCCGCCCATCACCGGGAAGGACGCCATTGGCATCGACCCGGTGACGATGTGGTGGTCGGAGTGGCACATTCCGGCGGCTTCCATGCGAATCTGCACCTCGCCCGCGACCGGATCGCCGATCTCGATCTCCTCGACCGACCACGGCTCGTTCAGGCCCCACAGGATCGCACCCTTGGTCTTCATGTGACTCCCAACCCTTCATTCATGTCTGCGCATCTGCTGATGTGACGATAGACACAAACCGACCGAATTGGAACACGTTCTACCGAATCGGGTCCGGGAATCCGAAACTGTTACCCCGCCACGTCGCGCAGGTGGTGGATCGGATCGTGGACGAAGTACGTGGCGAGCGTTTCCACCGTGAACGAGGCCCCGTCGCTGCGGCGCCCGGTCCGCGACCGGAGCTCCGGCGCGACGGCCTCGAAGTTTTCGGCTACCGCGGCGCCGGCCGCCCGCAGTTCGGCGTCGACGACGGCCGGATCCTGCTCGTTGTAGCGCGCGGATTCGGCCGTCTCGTCCTGATCCCAGTTCGGGAACAGTGGATCCGTCTCGTCCAGCATGAGACGCAGCCGGACGTCGAAGATCCGGAACACGTCGCGCACGTGCGCCGCGTATTCGAGCGCCGACCACGTCTGCTCGTCCGGCCGGACCGTCACGTCGGGGCGGGCGAGGACCGGCGACCAGGCGTCGGCGTTCGCCCGCACCAGAGACGGGATGTCCTCGTACCGGGTTGCGGCCGAGTCGAACCCGCACTCGGGGCAGGCCCGGTCGAGGACCCAGGTCCAGTTCTTCGTGTCGGGAGTGATCGCCATGCCGGTCATCGTAGAGCGCCGCGCGGATGCCGCTCGTTCAGAGTTTGTAACCGATCGTCCGCAGCAGCGCCTTGCGCTCGGCGACGTCGTCGCTCGTCTCCACGCCGGCGGGGGAACCTCCGTCGATCACGCCGGCGATCCCCCGACCGAGATCGGTCTCGGCCACGATGATCTCGACGGGGTTGGCGGTGGCGCAGAAGATGCCGCACACCTCCGGCACCTGCTTCAGCGTGTTCAGGACGTTCACCGGGTAGCCGTCCTCCACGAACACGAAGAACGAGTGGCCCGCACCGACCGCGACCGCGTTGCGTGTGGCCAACTCGACGAGCCGATCGTCGTTGCCGGAGCGCCGAACGAGGCGAGGCCCCGACGCTTCACAGAACGCCACCCCGAACCGCAGGTGCGGACTCACTCCGGCCAGCGCCTCGTGGATGTCCTCGACCGTCTTGATGAAGTGAGACTGCCCGATGATCACGTTCATGTCTTCGGGCTTGTCTACCGCCACGATCCGCAGTTCCACGATGGCCTCCTCGGGTGCCTCTCAGTCTGCCCCGCTCCGACACGGAGAACAACGGACGCGGCGTGTGCCGGGCCCCCGATCAGGCGCCGAGGTGGGCGGCGAACGTGGACCGGCCGGGGCCGGCGAGGTCGCCGAGCGCGTCGCGGCGCCCGGCCATCGCCATCAGCAGCGCTTCCCCGCTCCCACGTACCTGCGGGCCCCGGCCGTGGGACCAGTCGAGATCCGTGGCCACCAGCCGCACCCCGCGGGCGCGCCAGGCACCGCGGATCAGCGGGGCGAAACGGGCGAAATCCAGCGCCGCGCGCAGCCGATCCTGCGGGATCGTCCGGGGAATCGCGAGGGGCCGCCGGATGTCCTGCTGGTGGATCATGCCGTCGACGAGGCCGATCATCCCACCGAAACCGGCTGGCAGACCGCTGGGTTCGGCATGCAGGCGCATCGAGTCCACCAACTCGTCGGTGGTGCGGTCCGCGAGATCGGCGACTCCGAGCGCGTTCGCCCGATCCTGCAGGAACCAGCCCTTCCCGAACCGGAGGAGCAGACCGCGCAGATCGAGTTCGTCGTAGCTGATCACGTGCGCCGCCACGTCCCGCACTCGCCACCGCTCACACAGACTCGGGGACTCCCACTGCTGCGGTGACAGGCCTGCGAGCAACTCCGCGAATTCTTCCCGTTCCGCGCGCGCCAACGTCATGGTGTCCACACTGCCCGCATCCGGTCGGGTTTGGAAAGACCGGACCGACCGGCGGCAGGGTGGGGCGGGCGGGGCTCGAACCCGCGACCAATGGATTATGAGTCCACGGCTCTAACCGACTGAGCTACCGCCCCATCACCGCACTGCTCGCATCGCGGCCTGCCGATGTTACCGTGCGCCCGCCGCGGGCGCGTAGCCGGGACGAAGCGCGTCCCGACAGCGCTTTTCGTCGTCGACGAGTCGATTCGACGTCCTGTGACCGGCACCGGGCTCGCAGGCCTGTGTGCGAAGACACGTCCCGGGGTACGCGGGAGTCACCGTCAATGCAGAGGATCACGGGAAGGGAGTGGACGATGAGCGTCGAACATCCAGGACCGGAACCGGACGATGCACCAGCGCTCGACGTGGGTGGGGGCGTTCAGCCGGGCGACACGCCACCGGACGCCGGCCAGACGTCGGGGCTGTCGCACCCGCAGCCGATGCCGGGCCGGACGGTGCCGATCCTCGCCTTCGTCCTGATCGGACTACTCATCCTGGGCATCGCGGCGTTCTTCGTCGCTCGCGTGTTCGCGTTGTTCGACTGAGGCGACCGTCGCCGGTTGGTCGGCGACGAGTTCGTAGCGTCGCCCGTACGTCTCGACGAGGGCCTCGATTACCGCGACCACCGGAACCGACACCAGCGCACCGACCGGACCGAACAGCGACGCGCCCACGATCACCGATCCGAACGCGACTGCGGGATGGATCGAGACCGTCGCGGACGTGATGCGCGGGTGCAGCACGTAGTTCTCGATCTGCTGGTAGACGGTCCCGAACACGATCACCCACACGCCGTCCATGGGCTGGGACGCCGCGGCGATGATCGCGGGGAGGGCAATCGCGAGGTAGGTGCCCAGCGTGGGGACGAACTGCGAGACGATGCCGGTCCACAGTGCCAGCGGCAACCAGTAGGGCACGCCGATCACCACGAGGAAGACGCCGGTGGCGACCGAGCTGATGGCGGCAAGGATGAGCCGCGACACGACGTAACCGCCTGCCTTCTCCACCGAGATCTCCCACACCACCGAGATGACCCGCTGCTGCCGCGCCGGAAACCAGCTCGAGATGGTGCGGCGGAGAGCCGGTCCCTGCGCGGACATGTAGAACACGAACAGCAGCAGCGTCAGCATCTGGAAGACGACGCCGAGCAACGACGACAACACGCCCAGGACCCCCGGCGTGAAGCGCTCGGCGAGGTCCCGCACGGTCTCGGGGGTGAGGTGGATCAGGTCCTCGCCGGTCGCGAAGTCGGTGTCGAAGACACGATTGGACCAGTCGGTCACGGAGGACAGCGCGCCCGGCAGGGCCTTGAGGAGCTGGGCGAGCTGCTGGGCGAGCAGGGTACCGAAGAGCGCCAGGAATCCGATGGCGAAGACGAACAGTGCCAGCAGCACGAGTCCGGTGGCGAGGCCTCGCCGCAGTCCCCGGCGTTCGAGCCAGTCGACGACCGGTTCGATGGTGATGCTGAACAGCCACGCGAGAAACAGCAGCCCCAGGAATCCGCGCAGGTTGACGAACAGCCACCCCGACAACTGGTAGGCGGCGACCGCCAGCAGGACGTAGAGGATCGAGGGCAGCAACCACCGCGGGGCATCGCCGGCGCCGAAACGCCGGACCGACCCGGTCCGCCCGGTTTCGCCGCCGTCCTCGCTCATCGCACACCCCGCGGTCGCTTGCTGCCGATACAGCGGGAATGTACTCGTCCGGACAGGCGCACCGATCCGAATTGGCCGGGGACAACAGAAAACCCCGCCCGGATGAATCGGGCGGGGTTTCGATGCTCCCCCGGCTGGACTCGAACCAGCAACCGTCCGATTAACAGTCGGAAGCTCTGCCAATTGAGCTACAGGGGATTATTCTGCTGTGCTTCGCCGTTCCCGGCGATGCGAGAGAAACTGTAGCGCATAGCCCCACCCCAGTACCAAATCGCCAGCCTGTCGATGCATCAGGCAGGATGGGGAAGGTCGTTGTGCGTCGGGAGGAAGCGGGAATGATGCGGTTGTTGATCGGTATCGCTGCTGGGTACGTGCTGGGTACGCGAGCAGGACGTGCGCGCTACGAACAGATCAGCCGGGCCACCAAGGCCGTGGCCACCAGTCCGGCCACCAAGAAGGTGTTGCAGATGTCACGGCAAAAGCTGTCCGACTCGCTGAACACCCAGCCGAAGCTCGAACCCATGAAACCGCTCGACGAGGACACGACCATCCTGGTTCCGCAGGATCAGCTCAAGAAGAACTAACCCACGACGGCCGGGTCAGCCGGCCATGCCGTCCCGGTTGGTGTCGCCGATCGCCTGATCGAGCAGGCTCCGACGGTACTGCTCCAGGGCGACGAGGTCGCCGAGCAGCGAGTGGAACTCGTCCGACGCTGTCGCCGGTGAGATTCGCTGCAACTTGGACTTCAGTTCCGCCACCTGCTCCCCCACCCATACCTCCTGAAGGCGTGCGATGACGCCGGAGATGTATCGCGGGACGGTGTCCTCCTCGGCGGGCAGCGGTTCGACAGCGAGTTCGGACACGAGGGACGCCGCTGTGACGTCCTCGACTCCACGACCGACGGCGTCGACCCACTCGCCGCCGCCGAGGCCGGCGCTGGCACCGCCTGCTGCGATCATCGACTCGCGGATCACGACGTACGTCGGGTGCGTGAACGTCTCGACCGGCAGCGAGTCGAACACGGTGCCGGCGATGGCCGGGTACTGCAACGCACCCTTCAGCGCCTCACGCTGCGCCCACAGTGTCGGATCGTTCGGACGGGGCCGGGACAGGCCGACCGGCAACTGCGGGGCGTCCTTGTTGTCGCCCCGGGCCGCCTTCTTCTTGGGTGGCGCGGATACCGACCCGCGGGTCGACGCCCGCTTGCGTGCCTCGTCCCGCACGCGCTGCCGGACCGCGGCGATGTCGTCCCAGCCCACCCAGCCGGACAACTGGACGGCATAGCTGTCGCGCAGCGTCGCTTCCTTGATCTGGGCGACCACCGGCACCGTGCGCCGCAGCGCCTCGACCCGGCCCTCCGCGGTCTCGAGGTCGTGCTCGGTGAGGATCGACTTGACTACGAACTCGAACATCGGGGTGCGACGCGCCACCAGATCGCGTACGGCTGCGTCGCCCGACTTCTGCCGCAACTCGCACGGGTCCATGCCTTCGGGCGCCACGGCGACGAAGGTCTGTCCGGCCATCTTCTGATCACCCTCGAACGCCTTCATCGCGGCGGCCTGGCCCGCGGCGTCCCCGTCGAACGTGTAGATGATCTCGCCGCGAAAGTAGCTGTCGTCCATCAGCAGTCGCCGCAGCATCGAGAGGTGGTCCTCACCGAACGCGGTGCCGCAGGCGGCGACGGCGGTCTTGACCCCGGCGAGGTGCATCGCCATGACGTCGGTGTAGCCCTCGACCACCACGGCCTGATGCCCCTTGGCGATCTCCCGCTTGGCGAGGTCGAGCCCGAACAGCACCTGAGACTTCTTGTACAGCATGGTTTCCGGCGTGTTGACGTACTTGCCGGGCATGGTGTCGTCGTCGAACAGCTTGCGGGCCCCGAAACCGATGACGTCGCCGGACAGGTTCCGGATGGGCCAGAGCAGCCGCCGGTGGAAGCGGTCGATGTGTCCGCGCCGTCCCGCCTTCGACAGGCCCGCGGCCTCGAGTTCCTTGACGTCGAAACCCTTGCCCAGCAGATGCTTCGTGAGGACGTCCCAGCCGTCGGGGGCGTACCCGCACCCGAACTGCTGCGCGGCCGCCGCGTCGAAGTTCCGTTCCGTCAGGTAGTCGCGGGCGGCCTGCGCGTCCGGCTCCTGCAAACGCGCCGAGTAGAACTCCTGCGCCGCCGCGTTCGCCGCGACCAGCCGGGCGCGGGTGCCGCGGTCGCGTTGCACCGACGTGCCGCCGCCCTCGTACGAGATGGTGTAGTTCAGCCGGTCGGCCAGTTGCTCGACGGCCTCGACGAAACTGATGTGGTCGATCTTCTGGAGGAACGAATAGACGTCGCCGCCCTCGCCGCATCCGAAGCAGTGGAAGTGCCCGTGGTTGGGCCGCACGTGGAACGAGGGCGACTTCTCGTCGTGGAACGGGCACAGCCCCTTCATGGAGTCGCCGCCCGCGCGCTTGAGTGAGACGTACTCCCCTACGATGTCCTCGATCCGTGTGCGCTCGCGAATGGCCGCAACGTCACGATCAGGGATTCTGCCAGCCACGCCCGACAGTCTAGGCGCTCTCCCGGAGCCCGGAATTCCGCCTCGGGATCAGCAGTTCGAGGGGGCGGGAATCCCGGCGAATCGGTCGCCGAGGTAGCCGAACGCGGGTCCCGCGCCGAGCATGGTGGCGGTGCCGTGGTCGGCGCCCGGGATCACGTCGAACTGCACCCGCGCACCCTGTGAGCAGTACCGGGCGACGGTGTTCTGTACCGGTCCGATGGCGACGAGGGGGTCTGCGCTGCCGTGCCAGACGAACATCGGCGTCCGCGGAACGCCCGGATACAGCTCGACACTGTTCTCGTCCATCACCGCGCGGCCGGACGGGTCGGCGAGGATCCCGGGACCGTTGGTCAGGTCGGGCAGCGATTTGCCGGCCCCGGCGCCGAGGATCGAATCGGTGCACATGTTGCTCATCTGCGCGCGCAGAGCGAGCCCCGCGTCGTTGAGTCCGTCCCCGAGCGGGGAACGCGTCGGGTATTCACGCTCGAGCCCGATGGCGGCCGCGAATCCCAGGCCGAACGCCTGCGAGCGGGTGCCGCCGAGACGGTCGGCCAGTTCGCCGATGTTGACCGGGGTGCCGCCCTCGGCGGCGCCCACGATGTTCAACTCCGGCGCGTAGGTGGGGGCGAGCGCCGCGGCCCAATTGGTCGCCATGGCGCCACCCGAGTACCCGGCGAGCCCGACCGGACTGCCACCGAGCCCGGCCTCGGGGAGCCGCTGCGCGGCGCGGACGCCGTCGAGGACGAGCCGGCCGCCGAGCTTCGCCGCCCCGTACGCGCTGGTGGGACCGAGGTGGTCGGGCACCGCGACCGCCCAGCCCCGCGCGAGCAGGGCGTTGAGGGCCGGGGCCTCCTGGAGGCCGCCGTTGAACAGCTGATGCGACGGGGCACACTCGAGCCCGAGCGCGTTGACGAACGGCTGATACGACACCAGCGGCCGGTTCGCGGGAGTGCCGCGGGGCACCAGCACCGTGGTGACCGCGGCGATGGGCGCGCCCGCGGAGTTGGTCGACTTGTACTTGACCTGCCAGGCGTCGGCGGTGGGGAAACCGGTGGCGGCGACCGGGCGGCTCGCCAGCACGTCACCGTCGGCGCGCGCCCCGACGTCGGCGGGCGCACCGTAGAACGGGTCGGGGTCCGCGAACGGGTAGGCCGGCGCGGCCTGTGCCGCAGGTGGAGCCAGCAGGGCGGCACCGACCGCCACCGCCAGCGCTGCGGACGTCGAACCGATGATCTTGCGCACTGCAGACTTCATCCGGTCTCCCTGACCCTCGGGTGTGAGCTGTATATGGGGCGTGTGAGCTGTCTGTAGTCCTATTCGTAGCACCGCGGCGGGCGGATTGGTCCGAGTTCGTCAGCCCCAGCTCGCCTGGGCTCCGAGACTGGACTTGTCGACGCGTTCGAGCCTGCTCTCGGTGTAGGAGGCGATCTGGTCGACGACGACCCGGACCTTGGCGGGGTCGTCGGCCGCGGCGTTCCAGGCCGGGACCAGGATCGGGTCGAGACCGTCCGGTGCGGTCGCGAGCAGCCATTCCGCGACGCGGTGCACGCGGTCACGCTGGCGTTCCTGCCGTGCCCGGTGGCCGGCGTCGGACATCACGAAGTTCAGTGCGAACGTCTTGAGGAGCGCCACCTCTGCCGCGACCACGGGCGGGACCACCAGGTCGGCGTCGTACCGGGCGACCGGCTTGTCGCCGTGGACGTCGCGGGTGCCGATGATCGCGGCGGTCGCGAACCGGCCCACCAGTTCGCTGGTGAGGTTCTTCAGGGCGACCGAACTGGTGAGCGTGCCGTCGTAGCTGCCGACCCCGACGACGACCGGCAGCAGGCTCAGCCGTTTCGCGGCCTCGACGAGTTCTTCGACGTCGAGTCCCGCGAACTCCGCGGCGCCGAACTCGGCGAGCGCCCGCTGGTCCACCGGATCGGCCAGCGAACGCAGGTCGATGCGCCCGTCGATCACCCCGTCCTCGACGTCGTGCACGGAGTAGGCGACGTCGTCGGCCCAATCCATGACCTGCGCCTCGAGGCATTGGTGACCGTCCGGGGCCCCCTCGCGGATCCACGCGAGCACCTCGGCGTCGTCGTCGTAGGCCCCGAACTTCGCGCCCGGGCGCGGCCGGGTCCACGGGTACTTGATCGCCGCGTCCAGCGACGCCCGGGTCAGGTTGAGCCCGGCGCTGCGGCCGTCGGGGTAGAGCACCTTCGGTTCGAGGTTCGTCAGGATGCGCAGATTCTGGGCGTTGCCCTCGAACCCGCCGCAGCTTTCCGCGACCTCGTCGAGGGCCTTCTCCCCGTTGTGACCGTACGGCGGGTGACCGATGTCGTGTGCGAGGCCGGCGAGGTCGACCAGATCGGGATCGCAGCCGAGACCGTCGGCGATTCCGCGGCCGATCTGCGCCACCTCGATCGAGTGCGTCAAGCGCGTCCGCGGAGTGTCCCCGTCCCGGGGGCCCACCACCTGGGTCTTGTCGGCGAGCCTGCGCAGCGCCGCCGAATGCTGGACACGCGCGCGGTCGCGGGAGAAGACGGATCGGTGCTGGGCGGCCGCGATCTGGCTGCCGGGGATCCCCGCCCGTTTCGGTGCCTCGCGAACCCGCCGGGCGACGTCGTGCGCGGAGTACACCTCGCCGCGGGGTGTGGTGTGTGGTGTCATCGAAACGCCTACTGTCCCGCCGTGTAGGGGAAGTCCGCCGAGAAGTGGGTGAGCTGATACCAGATCAACGCCCCTGTCTCCCGGGCGATTCCGTGCAGCTGCGATTCGCGGGTGAACACGGCGGGACCCTGCCGGGTGGGCGCCGTCCAGGCGTCGAGTCCGGCGTCGCGGGCCATCGTCCGGGTCCGCAGCGAATGCCACGGGTCGCTGACCAGGACTGCCGAATCGATGCCCTGCGCACCCATCGCCTCACTCACCGCCTCGATGCTGAGCAGGGTATCGGACCCCTCCTCGACGGCGGTGATGCTGTCGGCGGGGACACCGCGCGAGATCAGATAGTTCTTCCCGGACGCGGCCTCGGTGTACTCGTCGCCCTCCTGCTTGCCGCCGACCGTGATGACCTCCGGGGCCACCCCGCGCTCGTACAGCTTGTACGCCTGCTCGAGCCTGGCCTCGAACACGGACGACGGGGTTCCGGAATACTGGGCGGCCCCGAGCACCACGATCGCGTCGGCCGTCGACGTGTCGTCGATCCGCGCGACCTGCCACACGCGGACCGTGGTCCCGAGCACCAGGGCGGCGGCGAGGAGAACGACGCCGGCGATGATCCGGCGAGTCCACCGGGCCAGCGTGCCTGCGAACCCCAGGCGCGCAGGACGGCGCGGGAGGTCGTGGCGTTCACGGCTCGGTGCAGAATTCACTCCCTGATTCTGCCAGCTGTCGCCGAACTGTCCCGATGACGACTCGCCACACCCGATAGATTTGCTGCCATGCCACTCGCACCGCGCGTCGAGCAGACGCCGTCGTCCCACCCCCGACTGCACTTTCCCGGCGCCCGGCGGTCCGCCGCCGTCGGCGCCGTCTCCGCACTCCTGACGCTCGTGGCGATCCTGTTCTCCCCCGCGATCGCGTCGGCGGACGCACCGTTCCGGCTGCCCGGCCAGATTACGGACACCGTCGGGGTGCTCGACGCGGACCAGCAGAGCGACGTCCAGGCCGCGATCGACCAGCTCTACGACGAGCACAAGGTGCGGTTGTGGGTGGTCTACGTTCCCGACTTCAACGGTCTCGGCGCCGGACCGTGGGCGGATCAGACGGCGCAGGCGTCGTCCCTCGGCGATCGCGACGCGCTGCTCGCGGTCGCGACGGTCGACCGGGAGTACGCCCTCATTGCACCGGACGGTCTGTCGGAGATCACCGCCGACGAAGCCGAGTCGATCCGGGTCGATGCGGTGGAACCGGCCCTGCGCGAGGAGGACTGGGCCGGCGGCGCGATCGCGGCGGCGGGCGGGCTCGGTGACGCGATGAGCCCGGGCGGCGGAATGTCGGTGCGCACGCTGCTGGTCGGCGGCGGTGTGGTCGTCGTCGGCGTGGGCGGGGTCGTGCTGTATTCGCGGAAGAAGAAGCAGGACCGGACGCGGGCCGGCGTCGAGGCGGCGCGCAGCATCAGCCCCGAGGACACCGCCGCGCTGACGGCGCTGCCGTTGCCGACCCTCGACGAGCGCGCGAAGGAAGTGCTCGTCGAGACGGACGACGCGCTGCGCACGAGCCAGGAGGAACTCGACCTGGCCCGCGGCGAATTCGGCGAGCAGGCCACCGCCGCGTTCACGACGGCGTTCGAGACGGCGAAGTCCACCCTCGCGGCGGCGTTCACCGTGCGCCAGCGACTCGACGACGCGATCCCCGAGACCCCGCAGCAGCGGCGGGAGATGCTCATCGACATCATCACCTCCTGCGGGCGCGCCGACCGCGAGCTCAACGAGAAGGTCCAGGAGTTCGACGGGCTGCGGGACCTGCTGATCAACGCGCCGGACCGGCTCGACGCGCTCACCCGTGACATGGTGGCACTGACCGTGCGCATCCCCGACTCCACGCAGACGCTCGCCACCCTGCAGACCGAATTCCCGGCCGCCGCACTCGCTTCCGTCGCCCACAACGTGACGATGGCCGAGGAGCGGCTCGCGTACGCCGAGAAGGCCGTGGCCGAGGGCCGGGACGCCGTCGCCCTGCCGCCGGGGAAGCAGGGACCGGCGGTGTCCGCGATCCGCGGTGCCGAGGGGGCCCTGGAACAGGCCCGGATCCTGCTCGACGCCGTCGATCACGCCGCGGAGAACATCCGGCACGCCATCGCCACACTGCCTGCCGCGATCACGGACGTGGAGGCGGGGATCGCGGCCGCGGCCCAGTTCACCGGGCAGGGCGGAGACCGGCTCGCGGCGGCGCGCACCGCGGCCGAGGCCGCACTGGCGGCGGCCCGGACGGCCGCGGACACCGACCCGCTCGGCAGCTTCACCCAGATCGTGAAGGCCGACGCGGAACTCGACGCCGTCCTCGCCGAGGCGCAGGAATCGCGGCAGCAGGCCGAGCGTGCACAGCAGCGTCTCGAACAGGACCTCGTGGCCGCGCAGTCGCAGGTCACGGCGGCGGGGGACTTCATCGGCACCCGCCGCGGCGCGGTGGGAGCGGAGGCGCGGACCCGCCTGACCGAGGCGCAGCGGCACCTGGCCGGGGCGCAGCAGCTGCGCAGCACGGACGCCTCCCGCGCACTTCGGCACGCCCAGGCCGCCGCGGGCCTGGCCGCCGACGCGCTGCGGCTGGCGCAGAACGACGTGAGCAGCTGGGAGTCCCGCCAGCGGCCGGGCCCTGGTGGCGGTGGCGGGAATGCCACCGGCGCGATCCTCGGGGGCATCCTGATCGACAGCATCCTGCGCGGCGGATTCAGCGGCGGCGGCAACTGGGGTAGCCGCGGCTCCGGCGGCGGCCGCGGCGGCGGTCCCCGTTCGTTCGGCGGGCCGAGCAGCTCGGGCCGGATCAGCGGGGGCGGCCGATTCTGACGTCTCCCCGAGCGTTCGTCGCACTCGCCTGCGTCGCGGCCACCTGTTGCGGCGTGCTGTCGGGCTGCGCGAGCGGGCGGGACGCCGAGGACGAGCCGGCGATCCCGCTGTCGGCGGAGGCGTACCGCAGCCGGGAGGACGACGCCGCCGGTGGGCGGATTCACGTGCGGCTGACGAACACCGGAGACGCGCCCGTCACGGTGACGTCCGTGGCGCTGGACAGCCCGGGCTTCGAGTCGGCGCCCGAGACCCGGCGCGAGATCGAACTCGGCCCCGGCAACCGGATCGACGTCGAGGCCGGGTACGGCGCCGTCCGCTGCGACACCGGGCCGGAACCGGCGTACGCCGTGATCGGGACAGCCGAACGGGCGGCGACGCCCGTGCGGGTGCCGCTCGCCACCCCGTACGACGTCCTCGGCCGCATCCACGACGGGGACTGCGCCGCAGAGGAACTGGCGCGGGCCGTCCCGGTGACACTGATCCCGGAGGCGGCGCCGCCGGAGCCGGCCGCTCCCCTCCCCGCTCGGCTCGTCGTGAGCCGGGGAACGGCGTCGGGCGACATCCGGGTGGACGAGGTCGGCGGCAGCGTCCTGTACGCGCTCCGCGGCGCGTTGCCCGCCACCATGCGGGCGGACGAGGACCAGCTGAACATCGACATCACGATCGACGCGGCGCGCTGCGACCCGCACGCCCTCGCGGAAGCGAAGAAACCCTTCGTCTTTCCGCTGTGGATCGCGGTCGGCTCCTCGGCACCGGCATACTCGCGCATCCCGGTGTCCGAGGAGAACCGGCGAACCCTGACGAACTATCTGACCACCACCTGCGACGCGCGCAGGTGAGCGCGGATCAGGAACCGATGAGGCGCTGCGCCAGGTAACCCTCGACCTGGTCGAGCGCGACCCGCTCCTGGGCCATGGAGTCGCGCTCACGCACGGTCACGGCGTGGTCCTCGAGGGTGTCGAAGTCCACCGTGATGCAGAACGGCGTGCCGATCTCGTCCTGACGGCGGTAGCGGCGGCCGATCGCGCCGGCGTCGTCGAACTCGACGTTCCAGTGCTGGCGGAGCGTCGCGGCAAGGTCCTTGGCCTTCGGCGTGAGGTCCGCATTACGCGACAGCGGCAGCACCGCGGCCTTCACCGGGGCGAGACGACGGTCCAGCCGCAGCACGGTGCGCTTGTCGACGCCGCCCTTCGCGTTCGGCGCCTCGTCCTCGGTGTACGCGTCGACGAGGAACGCCATCAGCGAACGCGTGAGACCGGCTGCCGGCTCGATGACGTACGGCGTGTACCGCTCACCGGAGGCCTGGTCGTAGTAGTTGAGGTCGGTGCCCGAGTGCTTCGAGTGCGTCGACAGGTCGAAGTCCGTGCGGTTGGCCACACCCTCGAGCTCGCCCCATTCGCTGCCCTGGAAGTGGAAGCGGTACTCGATGTCGACGGTCCGCTTCGAGTAGTGCGACAGCTTGTCCTGCGCGTGCTCGTACAGGCGCAGGTTGTCCTTGTTGATGCCGAGCCCGGTGTACCAGTCCATGCGGTAGTCGATCCAGTACTGGTGCCACTCCTCGTCCTCGCCGGGCTTGACGAAGAATTCCATCTCCATCTGCTCGAACTCGCGGGTGCGGAAGATGAAGTTGCCGGGGGTGATCTCGTTGCGGAAGCTCTTGCCGATCTGGCCGATGCCGAACGGCGGCTTCTTCCGCGACGTGGTGAGCACGTTCGCGAAGTTCACGAAGATGCCCTGCGCCGTCTCGGGGCGGAGGTAGTGCATGCCCTCTTCGCTCTCGACCGGGCCGAGGTACGTCTTGAGCATCATGTTGAAGTCGCGGGGTTCGGTCCACTGACCGACCGTGCCGCAGTCGGGGCAGCCCACGACGTCCATGGGGACGTCGTCCGGGTTGTCCAGTCCCTTCTTCTCCGCGTACGCCTCCTGCAGGTGGTCCTGACGGTGACGCTTGTGACAGTTCAGGCACTCGACCAGCGGGTCGTTGAACACGCCGACGTGACCCGACGCCACCCACACCTCGCGGGGCAGGATCACCGAGGAGTCGAGGCCGACGACGTCCTCGCGGCTGGTGACCATGTTGCGCCACCACTGCTTCTTGATGTTCTCCTTGAGCTCGACGCCCAAGGGGCCGTAGTCCCAGGCCGACTTCGTGCCTCCGTAGATCTCACCGCACGGGTAGACCAGGCCACGACGCTTGGCGAGATTGACGACGGTTTCGACTTTGGACTTCGGTGCCACTCGGGTGCTCTCCATCTGGGTAATAGATGCATGGTTCACGTGCGCTTTTCGGATCCCAGCCTATCTGCCCGATCACGGCCGGTTCACCCCGCCGGTTGACATGCGTATTCGTGCATATCAAAATGGAATCGATTTGCAATAAGATGGGGTGCTCCTCCCGGGGCCGACGGCCACGCGGCCACGGTCCCGTCCATTGTCCGGTACATCGAAGGAGATCACTGGTGAGCGTCATCGATCCCGGGGATCTGCATCCGTTCGAGGCGGCGCCGCCCGCCCCCGTGCCGTCGAAGGAGACGCTGACGGCGGCCGGCGACATCCTGCGCGCCCTCGCGGCCCCCGTCCGCATCGCGATCGTCCTCCAGCTCCGCGAATCGGAACGGTGCGTGCACGAGCTCGTCGGCGCACTCGGCGTCACCCAGCCACTGATCAGTCAGCATCTCCGCGTGCTCAAGGCCGCGGGCGTCGTGCGCGGCGAACGCACGGGACGTGAGGTCCTCTACCGCCTGGTGGACGACCACCTCGCCCACATCGTCGTGGACGCCGTCGCGCACGCCGAGGAAGGATAGAAGCCTTGACCCAGAACACCGGCCAGCGCAAGCCCGTCGTCGTGGGAGTCCGCGCCACGAAGCAGCGCAGCGCCATCTCCGCACTCCTCGACGACATCGAAGAGTTCCGGTCGGCGCAGGAGCTGCACGACGAGCTCCGCAAGCGCGGCGAGGGCATCGGGCTGACCACCGTCTACCGCACCCTGCAGACGCTCGCCGACGCCGGAACCGTCGACGTCCTGCGCACCGACACCGGCGAATCCGTGTACCGGCGCTGCTCGTCCGGGCACCACCATCACCTGGTCTGCCGCGCGTGCGGCTACACCGTCGAGGTCGAAGGGCCGACCGTCGAGCAGTGGTCGCAGTCGATCGCCGAGGCCCACGGCTTCTCCGACGTCAGCCACACCATCGAAATCTTCGGTCTCTGCAAGGACTGCACGTCGCCGCAGTGAGCGTCAGGGAATGAGCCCCTGCCGGGCGGTGTCCGCGCCGCTCAGCACGAGGAGCAGCATCGTGGTCAGCGGCTCGTCCTCGAGCCCGGCCGCCGGGAACGTGTAGCGCAGGATCACATCCGCGAGTCGGCCGTGACCGAACACCGCGATCGAACCGAACTGCAACGCGCTGTTGCGCTCCGCGACCTTCTTGTGCAGTGCGGCACTGACCGGACGATCCCAGGCCAGCACGCACGTCATCGACAGCACGTCGAGGCCGTCGGTGAGGGTCATCGCGCTGATCGAGCACAGTGCCCCGGCGTACTCGAAGCTCAGCGAGCCGTCCTCGGCCCGGGCGACCGTGGCGAAGTGCTCCAGTGCGTCCGCCGTTCGCCCGAGCAGTGCGGGCGCTCCGTCGACGGTCATTTCACGCCACCGAACCGGCGATCGCGCGACGCGTACTCCACGCACGCCGCCCACAGGTCGCGGCGGTCGAAATCGGGAAACAGCTTCTCCTGGTACACCATCTCGGCGTAGGCCGACTGCCAGATCAGGAAGTTGGACGTGCGCTGCTCGCCGGACGGCCGGAGGAACAGGTCGACGTCCGGCATGTCCGGCTCGTCGAGAAAACGGGCGACGGTCGCCTCGGTGATCTTCTCCGGGTCGAGCTGACCCGCCGCGACCCGCCTGCCGATCTCCTTCGCCGCGTCCGCGATCTCCGCGCGACCGCCGTAGTTGACGCACATCGTCAGATTCATGACCGTGTTGTGCTTCGTCAGCTCCTCGGCGATCTCGAGTTCCTTGATGACGCTGCGCCACAGCTTGGGCCGGCGACCCGCCCACCGCACCCGCACCCCCATCTCGTGCATCTCGTCACGGCGGCGGCGGATCACGTCGCGGTTGAAGCCCATCAGGAAGCGCACCTCCTCGGGGCTGCGTTTCCAGTTCTCGGTGGAGAACGCGTACGCCGACAACCACTCGACACCCATCTCGATGCACCCGCAGACGGCGTCCATCAACACGGCCTCGCCGCGCTCGTGGCCCGCGGTCCGGGGCAGTCCCCGCTCCTGCGCCCAGCGGCCGTTACCGTCCATCACCAGCGCGATGTGCCGGGGCACGAGTTCGGGTTGCAGGCCCGGCGGGCGCGCGCCCGAGGGATGCGGGTCCGGCGGCCGGATCTGGCGCTCGGCCCCGGAATTATGCGGAGCTCGGGGTTCGCGTCGTCGAATCACGGTCCCCATCCTGCCTGACCGAATCCTCCACCCCTACCGCCGCATGCGGTCGGGCGCGTTCGATCAGCGGGAGCGTGCGGAGCTGCCGTTCGAGATGCCACTGCAGATGCGCCGCGACCAGGCCGCTGGCCTGCCCCCGCAACCACTCCGGCACCTGCTCCGTGCTCGCCCAGTCGCCGCGGAACAGCGCATCCATCAGGTCGAGGACGCCCGGCGACGGGGTGGCGGCGCCCGGCGGCCGGCACTGGACGCACACCGCTCCCCCGGCGGCCACGTGGAATGCCCGGTGCGGGCCGGGCGCGCTGCACCGGGCGCAGTCGTCGAGGGCAGGCGCCCACCCCGCAAAACCCATGGCCCGCAACAGGAAGGCGTCCAGGATCAGCTCGCACGGCCGGTGGTGTTCCGCGACGGCCCGCAGCGCCCCGACCGTCAGGCGGTGCAGTTGCAGCGCCGGGGCCCGTTCCTCACCGGCGAGCCGCTCGGCGGTCTCGAGAATCGCGCACGCCGTGGTGTAGCGGGTGTAGTCGTCGACGATGTCGGTCGCGAACGCGTCGACCGTCTGGACCTGGGTGACGATGTCGAGGTTGCGGCCCGGGTACAGCTGCACGTCGATGTGCGCGAACGGCTCGAGCCGGGCACCGAACTTGGATTTCGTGCGGCGCACCCCCTTGGCGACCGCGCGCACCAGACCGTGCTGCCGGGTGAGGAGTGTGACGATACGGTCGGCCTCGCCCAGCTTGTGCTGGCGCAGGACCACCGCATTGTCTCGATACAACCTCACCGGTCCAGTCTCCCACGCCCGGGCGGCGGCGGTCCGCAGGCCGAGCCGCGTGCGACGGTCAGGGCGCGGTGCGCCCGTCGCGCACGGCGTCGACGACGTCGCGGACTCCGTCGATGACGAGTTGCGGCTGCTCGATGTTGATGTTGTGGCCGCTGTTCGTGTTCGTGACATGCGTGGCACCCGGGACGAGTTGCGCCAGATCCGCCTGCGCCTCCGGCTGCACGGCGTCGAGGGCCGGCCCGTAGCCGGGATCGATGTCGGCGGGGAGGCTTCCGTTCGCAACGCCCTCCGCGATCTGTGGCGCCACCGACCGGTCGGCGGAGAGGACGACGAGCGGCTGGGGCCGGATCGGTTCGGCGGCGCGGATCTCGTCGAAGCTGCGGACGAAGTCGACACGCTCGAGGTCCGGGTACTCGTCGAGACTGTCCTGCTGCGGGGTGTTGAGCCGCAGGAACTCCTCGAACTGCTCCGGGGGCAGTAGGGTCTGCAACTCCTCCGACTGCGCGTCGATCAGCACCATGCCCGCCACCTCGTCGGGATGGGTGCCGGCGAAGAGTCTCGCGATCTGACCGCCGTAGGAGTGGGCGGCCAGCACGTAGGGGCCGGGGCGGGCCTCGCCCGTGGCGCCCAGCAGCGACTGGAGGTCGGCGACCGCGTCCACGGTGGTGATCGGCTGCGGGACCGGGTCGCTGCGGCTCAATGCGTCCCCGCCCAACACGACTCCCGGCCGGTCGTACGAGCAGACTCGGGTGAACTCGGCGACTCCGTCGAAGGAGGAGGTGCTCGCCGGGTCGGCCGTCGTCGTCCACTGATCGGCACCGAACCGGAGACCGGACACGAACACGACGGTCGGTGTGCCTGTGCCCGCACACTCGAGATAGATGTTCCGGCCCTCTCCGATGTCGACGGTGCCGGCGAAATTCCCGCTCATGTTGCCGTCGTCGCTCGCTCCGCACGCGGCAACGAGCACCACGACCCCCAGAGTGGGGAGCCATCCCGACAACCGCGGCCACATCGGCACGACGCACCTCGAAACCCGTCCGGAAACGCAGATCGCTTCCAGGTGATCCGTACCCCGCTCTCCCCGGATCAAACTCCGGATGCCGCCCGGCGTCAGCTGAAACGCTGCTCGAGGTGCACCGTCACCTCCGCTCCGGCACCGTCCTTACCGATCAGCTTGCACAATGCGATCTTCAGGGGAAGCCAGTGTCGACCTTCACCCGAGGGCATCAGGGTGGCATTGAACGGATGGCCGTCGATCGTTCCGCCGACCTCACCGGCCGCCTCGTTCCGAGAAGTTCGGGGGTCCGGCACGGTCACGTACGTCGCGAACGCCCCGTCCTTCTGGGCGCCGTGAAGGTGTGCTCGAGTGGTTGCGGGTTTTCGTGTGCGGGCATGCGTGGCTCCTCCGGTCGAGTGTGAGGCTGCGGTCGAAGGTAGGACTCCCGGAGCAGGCCGGAATCATCGGTCGTGAGCCAGCGGGCCTCGCAACGCCCGAACGCCGCGAAGGGTAGCCTAACTCGAACCGCCCTCGACGAACGGAACACCTCAGTGGCAGCGCACGCCCCCTCGCCGGAGCACACGATCACCTCTCTCGAGGAACTCGAACAGGTCCTGGGCGCTCCGCACCCGTCGATCGCCACCAAGCACACCGATCACACGATGCCCCTGATCCGCCGCTTCATCTCCGAGGCGCGGTTCTTCGTCCTCGCGACCGCCGACGAGAACGGTCACTGCGACTGCTCGCCGCGCGGAGACCTCACCCCGAAGGCGATCTTCCTCGACGACCGGACCCTGGTGCTCCCGGACCGCCCCGGCAATCGGCGCGCCGATTCGTACCGCAACATCCTCGGGAACCCGCACGTGGGCGTCCTGTTCGTGGTGCCCGGGATCGACGAGGTGGTGCGCGTCAACGGCACCGCCACCCTGACCGTCGATCCCGAACTGCTGCAGTCGATGTCGATCAACGGCAAACCGGCCAACCTCGGTGTCGTGGTGCGGATCGACGAGGTCTACACGCACTGCGCCCGGGCGATACTCCGGTCACGGATGTGGGATCCGGAGTCGTGGCCCGATCCCGGCGAGATCCCGTCGCTGCGGGAAATGCACGCCGAGCAGCACGAGTTGGAACACGACCCGGCTACGCCCCGCAGGCAGGAGCACTATCGGACGTTGCTCTACTGAGCGTCACCGCAGCCGCTCGGACACCAGCGGCACGACGGTGTCGAGTGCGTACTGCAGCGACAGCACCGAATTCGTCGAGTACGCCTTGGAGACGGCCTGATCGTCGAACACGAGGTACCGTCCGTCGCGCACCGCGGGGATCGCCTGGAACAGCGGCCGGTTCGCGGCGTCGGCGGCGGGCCTGCCGATCGGGAAGATGACCACCATGTCCGCGTCCATCACGTCGAGATTCTCCTCCGACACCGGAACCGAGAACTTCACCGCCGGCTGCGCGTCCACCGCCGGGTTGCTGACGAATCCGAGTTTCTTCATGAACTGAAGCCGCTCGGTGTCGGCGGTGTAGGCGCCCCACCCCGTTCCCGAGTAGGCACCGACGGTGATCGCCTTCCCCGCGAATTCGGGGTGGGCCGCCGCGGCGTCCGTGAACCGCCGGTCGATGTCGGCGAGCAGCGCGTCACCCTTCTCCGGCACCCCGAGGGCGGTCGCGACCATCGACACCTGGCTCTCGATCGGCGTCTTGTAGTTGTCGGCGCCGTCCGGCAGCGCGATCGTCGGGGCGATCTGCGACAGGTGGTCGTACCGTTCCGCGTCACCGGCGCTCTTCGTGTCGAGGATGACGTCCGGTGCGAGCGCCGCGATCTGCTCGTACGACGGCTCGAGGGTTCCGATGATCGTCGGCGGCGTGGTGTACTTCCCCTCCGCCCACGGTCCGACGCCGTCGCCGCCGAAGGCGACCCAGTCGCTGGCGCCGACGGGTTCGACACCGAGCGCGAGCGCGGTTTCGGCGTCACCCCAGCCGATCGCGACCACGCGCTCGGGTTTCGACGCGACCGTGACGTCGCCGAACTTCGTGGCGACCACTGCCGGGAAGGCGGCGTCGCCGGCGCCCGCCGCCGGTTCCGATTCTTCCCCGCCGCCGCTGCCGCAGCCGGCCAGCGCCAGGACCAGAAGAGACACCGACACGAGACTTCTCATCCTCATGAGGCAAGGCTAACCAATATGCGATCTCACACCTGGAACCGGTACCCCATCCCCGCCTCGGTGATGAGGTGCCGCGGGTGCGACGGGTCGTCCTCGAGCTTGCGCCGCAACTGCGCCAGATACACCCGCAGGTAGTGGGTCTCGGTGGCATACGCCGGACCCCACACCTCGCGCAGCAGTTCCTTCTGCCCCACCAGCTTGCCCTTGTTGCGCACCAGCATCTCGAGCATCCCCCACTCGGTCGGTGTCAGGTGCACCTCGGCCCCCGCCCGCCGCACCGTCTTCGCCGCCAGGTCGACGGTGAACGAGTCCGTCTCCACCACAGGCTCGCTCGTGTCGACGGCCGTCGTCGCCCGGCGGGCCGCGGCCCGCACGCGGGCCAGGAACTCGTCCATCCCGAACGGCTTGGTGACGTAGTCGTCGGCGCCCGCGTCGAGGGCGTCCACCTTGTCCGCGGAATCGGTGCGCGCCGACAGCACGATCACCGGCGCCGGGCACCACCCGCGCAGGCCCGCGAGCACCTCGGTCCCGTCCATGTCGGGCAACCCGAGGTCGAGCACGATCACGTCGGGCGGTCGCTCGGCCGCGGCGCGCAGCGCAGCCGCCCCGGATGCGGCCGTCACGACGTCGTATCCGCGCACACTGAGGTTGATCCGCAGGGCGCGGAGAATCTGCGGTTCGTCGTCGACGACGAGGATTCTCGTCATGGTTGCTCCCCTCCCGCGCCGGCCAGTTCCACCACCATCGTCAGCCCACCGCCGGGGGTGTCGGTGGCGCTGATGGTGCCGCCCATCGCGTCGACGAATCCGCGGACGACGGAGAGCCCGAGCCCGACGCCCGTGGTCGTGTCGCGGTCCCCCAGTCGCTGGAACGGGGCGAACATCTCCTCCGCCCGCCCCCGCGGAACTCCCGGCCCCGTGTCGGCGACGGTGACGACGGCGCGGTCGCCGACCGCCGCGGCGCCGACCCGGATCACGGAGTCCTCACCGTAGCGGAGTGCGTTGTCGATCAGATTCGCGAGCACCCGCTCGAGCAGACCCGAATCCGCCATCGCCGCGACCGTTCCGACGTCGACCTCCACCCGTTCCCGGGCCCGGGTCCCGGTCCGGCCGCCGATTCCCAGCCCCACCAGCGCCCGGTGCACCACCTCGTCGAGGTAGACGGGCCGCAGCGTCGGGGTCACGACTCCCGCCGCGAGGCGGGACGAGTCGAGCAGGTTGCCGACGAGCGAGGTCAGGACGTCGGCCGATTCCTCGATGGTCGCGAGCAGTTCGGCGGTGTCCTCCGGGGAGAACGCGACGTCGTCGCTGCGCAGGCTGGACGCCGCGGCCTTGACCGCGGCCAGCGGCGTCCGGAGGTCGTGGCTGACGGCGGACAGCAGTGACCGCCGCAACCGGTCGGCCTCGGCCAGCGCCTGCGCCTGTCCCGCCTCCCGGGTGAGTTCCGTCTGGCGGATCATCCCCACGGCCTGGTTCGCGACGGCGAGCAGCACGCGGCGGTCCCGGGCGTGCAGTTCACTGCCGCGGAGCGCGAGCGCGTACTCCCCCTCCCCTACCTCGCAGACCGTGTCGGCGTCCTCGACGCGCTCCGGTGGACGCGGCCCGACCGACCCGACGAGGCCGTGGTCCCGGTGCAGGACACTCACCGACTCCTGACCGTAGGTCTCACGCACCTTCTCGAGCAGCGTGCCGAGATCGGCCCCCCGCAGCACCGATCCGGCGAACAGCGCCAGCAACTCCGCCTCCTGCGACGCCCGCCTGGCCTCCCGCGAACGCTTGGCGGCCGCGTCGACCAGCACCGCGACCGCGACGGCGACCACGAGCAGCACGACGGTGGTGATGAAGTTGTCCGGCTCGGCGATGGTGAAGCTCCGCACCGGCGGGGTGAAGAAGTAGTTGAGGAACAGCCCCGAGATCAGCGCGGAGAACGCTGCGGGGGCGACACCGCCGAGCAGGGAGACGAGCAGCACCACGATGAAGAACAGGGCGCCCTCGCCGACCAGCCCGAGCCACCGGTCGACGGCCATCATCACCAGCGTCGCCACCGACGGCACGAGAACCGCGGCGACCCAGGCGATCACCGTGCGGGACCGCGACCCCACCGGCGACAACCGCCTCAGCCGGTGGGATTCGCTGTGCGTGACCATGTGCACGTCGATCGATCCCGACTGGTGCAGCACGCTCGCACCGATTCCCTCGTCGAAGATCCGCGCCCACCTCGAGCGCCTCGACGTGCCCAGCACCAACTGGGTGGCGTTCGCGGACCGGGCGAAATCGAGGAGCGTGGTCGGGACGTCGTCGCCGACGACGCTGTGCAGGCTCGCCCCGATACTCGTGGCGAGCGTCCGCACCTTGCCCATCTCCGGGGCCGAGACGCCGGCGAGGCCGTCGCCGCGCACCACGTGCACCACGATCAGCTCCGCGCTGGACCTCGACGCGATCCGGCCTGCACGCCGGACGAGTGTCTCCGATTCTGGTCCACCCGTCACCGCGACCACCACCCGTTCCCGGGCCTCCCACGTGTCGGTGATCTTGTTCTCCGCACGATATTTCGCGAGGGCGGCATCCACCTGGTCGGCCACCCACAGCAGGGCGAGTTCGCGGAGTGCGGTGAGGTTCCCCTTCCGGAAATAGTTGCTCAGCGCCGCGTCGACTTTGTCCGCGGCGTAGATGTTGCCGTGGGACAGCCTGCGGCGCAGAGCCTCCGGCGTGATGTCGACCAGTTCGACCTGGGTGGCGGCGCGCACCACCTCGTCGGGAACCGTTTCCTGCTGCACCACGCCGGTGATCCGCTGGACCACGTCGTTGAGGCTTTCGAGGTGCTGGACGTTGAGCGTCGAGAGGACGTCGATCCCCGCGGCGAGGAGTATCTCCACGTCCTGCCAGCGTTTCTCGTGGACGCTGCCCGGCGTGTTCGTGTGCGCGAGTTCGTCGACGAGGACCAATGCAGGCCTGCGGGCGAGCACCGCATCGACGTCGAGTTCCCGGCCGAGCGTGCCCCGGTAGGCGATCAGCTTGGGCGGAATCAGTTCGAGGTCGCCGAGCTGCGCCGCCGTGCGGTCGCGGCCGTGGGTCTCCACCACGGCCGCGACCACGTCGCACCCCCGCTCCCGGCGGCGGTGCGCCTCACCGAGCATCGCGAACGTCTTGCCGACGCCCGGTGCGGCACCGAGGTAGATGCGCAGTTCACCGCGTCGGTGTTCGACGTCCCGGCGCTCGACGTCCGGTTTGGGACCACTCACCTCGCCATCATCCACCAGCGGCCGGGGCCGTGCACTCAGGTGCGGTCAGGCCGAGGGCCAGATTCAGTTCGAGGACGTTCACCCGGTCCTCACCGAGGAAACCGAGTTGCCTTCCCTCGGTGTTCTCGTCGACCAGTTGCCGGACCCGGGTCTCGCTGAGGCCGTTCTCCGCCGCCACCCTCGGCACCTGCAACGCCGCATACGCGGGGCTGATGTGCGGGTCGATGCCCGAGCCGGATCCGGTGACCGCGTCGGCCGGAACGTCCCCGGCGTCCACCCCTTCCCGGGTGGCGATCGCCGCCCGCCGGTCGGCGATGAACGTCGCCAGGATCTCGCTGCTCGGCCCCTGGTTGGTGGGCAGGGCGGTGGCGGGGTCGCCCGGCGCGAACGGATCCAGTTCGGCCACCGACCCGGTGACGCGGTTGTGGAAGAACGGATCCGGCTCCCCCGCCGACACCTGCGGGTCGACACCGACCCACCGGCTCCCGACGACGCACCCGGTGGTGTCGCGCACCGGAGACCCCTCGGCCGCTCCGGCGCCGATCCTGCTCACCCCCCACACGGCGGCGGGATAGAGCACACCGAGGATTGCTGTAAGTGCGAGCAGGACGAGTAGTCCGGCCCAGGTCTGCCGCAACAGACCGATGAGAAATCGCATGCGGGATCACCCAATTCCGGGAACGAGACGAACGACGAGGTCGATGAGCCAGATACCGGCGAACGGCGTGATCACGCCGCCGAGGCCGTAGATCAGGAGGTTGCGGCCCAGCAGCGTGGACGCCGACGACGGACGGTAGCGAACACCTTTCAGCGACAACGGGATCAGCGCGACGATCACGACGGCGTTGAAGATCACCGCCGACAGGATGGCCGATTCCGGGGTGGCCAGCCGCATGATGTTCAGCGTGTCCAGCTGCGGGTAGATGCCGCTGAACAGGGCGGGGAGAATCGCGAAGTACTTGGCCAGGTCGTTGGCGAGCGAGAACGTGGTGAGCGCACCGCGCGTGATGAGCAGCTGCTTGCCGATCTCCACCACCTCGATGAGCTTGGTGGGGTCCGAATCGAGATCCACCATGTTCCCGGCTTCCTTCGCCGCCGACGTGCCGGTGTTCATCGCCACCCCGACATCCGCCTGGGCCAGCGCCGGGGCGTCGTTGGTGCCGTCCCCGGTCATCGCGACGAGCCGGCCGCCCTCCTGTTCCTGCCGGATCAGCGCGAGCTTGTCCTCGGGTGTCGCCTCGGCCATGAAGTCGTCGACTCCGGCCTCGGCCGCGATGGCCTTCGCCGTCAACGGGTTGTCGCCGGTGATCATCACCGTGCGAATCCCCATGGCCCGCAGTTCCGCGAACCTCTCGGCGATGCCCGGCTTCACCACGTCCGACAGCGCGATCACGCCGAGCACCGTCGCTGCGTCTCCGTTGACGGCGGCGACCACCAACGGTGTTCCCCCGGCCTGCGCGATCTGGTTCACACTGTCGGTGACGGCGGACGCCGCGTGCCCGCCGAGCGCCTGCACCCAGGTCAGCACGGCGTCGCTCGCGCCCTTGCGGATCCGGGCGCCGTCGATGTCGAGTCCGCTCATCCGGGTCTGCGCCGTGAACGGCACGAACTCCGCCGCTCGCTCCGCCTCGGACGGTGCCGGGTCCAACCCGAAGTCCCGGGCGCACAGGTCCACGATGCTGCGCCCCTCGGGGGTGCCGTCCGCGAGACTGGACAACCGTGCGGCCGTAGCCAACTCGATCGCGGAAACCCCCGGTGCGGGATACACGGCCGTGGCCTGCCGGTTGCCGAACGTGATGGTGCCGGTCTTGTCCATCAGCAGTGTGTCGATGTCGCCCGCGGCCTCCACCGCCCGCCCCGACATCGCCAGGACGTTCCGCTGCACCAGCCGATCCATCCCGGCGATGCCGATGGCCGACAGCAGCGCCCCGATCGTGGTGGGGATCAGGCACACCAGCAGCGCGATCAGCTTGATCGGATCCTGCTCCTGGCCCGCATACAGACCCATCGGACCGATCGCGACGACAGCCAGCAGGAAGATGATCGTCAGCGACGCCAACAGGATGTTCAGCGCGATTTCGTTCGGCGTCTTCTGCCGCGCCGCCCCCTCCACGAGGGCGATCATCCGATCCACGAACGACTGTCCGGGGGCCGCGGTGATACGCACGACGATCCGGTCGGACAGCACGGTCGTGCCACCGGTGACGGCGCACCGGTCGCCGCCGGATTCGCGGACGACGGGCGCCGACTCGCCGGTGATGGCCGACTCGTCCACGGTCGCAATGCCGTCGACGACGTCGCCGTCGCCGGGTATCACCTCCCCCGCCTCGACGACGACCCGGTCACCGACGGTCAGGTCGGTACCCGCCACCGACTCCACCCGGCCACTCGCCGTGATCCGGTGGGCGACCGTGTCCTGCTTCACCTTCCGCAGGCTCGCCGCCTGGGCCTTGCCCCGCCCCTCCGCGACCGACTCGGCCAGATTCGCGAACAGCACGGTGAACCACAGCCAGGCGACGACAGCCCAGGAGAACACCGACGGGTCGGCGACGGCCATGACGGTGGTGACGACGGAGCCGACGAACACGACGAACATCACCGGGTTGCGGGCGAGGTGCCGGGGGTCGAGTTTGCGCACGGCGCCCGGTAGCGCCGTCACCAGCTGGGCGGGGCTGAAGATTCCCGCCTTCACTGGCGCCGGGTCGTGGCCGGCCTCGGACGCCGTGGCCGCCTCGTTCTCCGGACGACTGGTCACGTTCACACTCACTGCAGAGCCTCCGCGATCGGTCCCAGCGCGAGGGCCGGGAAGAATGTCAACGCCGCGACGAGCACGACGGTGCCGGTGAGGAGCCCGGTGAACATCGGGCCCGCCGTCGGCAGGGTTCCGGTGCCTGCGGCCGTCTTCTTCTGCGACGCCAGGGATCCGGCGAGCGCGAGGACGAAGATGATCGGCAGGAACCGGCCGAACAGCATGCACAGGCCGAGAGCGGTCTGGAACCAGTCGCTCGTCACCGTCAGCCCGCCGAACGCACTGCCGTTGTTGTTCGAGGCCGACGCGAACGCGTACAGCACCTCCGAGAATCCGTGGATGGATCCGGGACTTCCGGGGTCGCCGCTGTTGCCCTGGTAACCGGTGGTCGAGGACAGGATCACGGTGATTCCGGTCCCGATCAGGACGAGCGCCGGCATCACCAGCACGGACAGGGCGGCGAGCGTGATCTCCCGCTGCCGCAGCTTCTTGCCGAGGTATTCGGGTGTGCGGCCGACGAGGAGTCCGCCGACGAAGACAGCGATCAGGGCGAGGACGAGAATTCCGTAGAGCCCGGTGCCGACACCGCCGGGCGCGATCTCCCCGAGCAGCATGTTGAGCAGGACGGCTCCGCCGCCGAGGGGCGAGAGGCTGTCGTGCGCCGAATTCACCGCGCCCGTGGACGTTCCGGTGGTGCTCACGGCGAACAGTGCCGTACCGGGGATTCCGAAACGAACCTCCTTGCCCTCCATCATCGCGCCCGCGGCGGTCGCGGCGACACCGCGCCGACCGGACTCCGCGGCGAGCGTGACCGCGAGGAGCGATCCCCACAGGATGCCCATCACGGCGAGCAGCGTCAGGCCCTGTTTGCGTTCACCGACCATGGTGCCGAACGTGCGGGTCAGGGACACCGGGATCAGCAGGATCGCGAGGATCTCGACGATGTTGCTGACCGGGGTCGGGTTCTCGAACGGGTGCGCCGAATTGGCGGCGAGGATCCCGCCGCCGTTGGTGCCGAGTTCCTTGATCGCTTCCTGCGAGGCGACGGGCGCCAGTGCGTTGGTGACGGAGTTGCCGTCCAGACCGGTGGACGCGAAACCCGGATGGAAGGACTGGATCACACCCTGGCTCAGCAGGATCAGTGCGATGACGAAGGAGAACGGCAGCAGAATCCGCAGGCTGCCCCGGGTGAGGTCCACCCAGAAGTTGCCGATCTCACCGCCGCGCGACACCCGGACGAACCCCCGGATCAGCGCCACTGCGACGGCCATGCCCACCGCGGCGGACACGAAGTTCTGCACGGCGAGCCCGACCGGCTGGGTCAGGTTGCTCATCGTGGTCTCGGGCGCGTACGACTGCCAGTTGGTGTTCGTCACGAACGACACGGCCGTGTTGAACGCCACCGCGGGACTGACCCCGGAGAGGTCCCCGGACAGCGGCAGCACTCCCTGGATGCGCTGCAGGGCGTAGAGGAAGAGCACACTCGCCGCGGAGAATCCCAGCACGCTGCCCGCGTAGCCGTACCAGGTCTGCTCGGCGTGGGGGTCGATGCGGCACAGGCGGTACAGGACGGATTCGACCCGCAGGTGACGGCGTGATTCGTACACGCGCGCCATGTAGTCGCCCACCGGCACGTACGCGACCGCGAGTACCGCGAGGACGAAGACGACCTGCAGTCCGGCCGCCAGGGCAGGCGTCATCAGAAGCGCTCCGGGTCGATGAGCGCGATCAGGAGGTACACGACGAGTGCGGCGGCGATCGCGACGAGCGCGACCGCGAGTATTCCGGCGCCCGTCATTTCACGCGTCCGGACTGCAGGGCACGGAGAACGAGCGCGCAACAGGCGAATCCGCCGAGCACGAGCGCGACGTAGGCCACATCGGCCATGTGAGGATCCTTCTTCGTACTGATCCTGCGGTTCAGCGCAGGCATGACACCCCACGGTTGCGGGGTGTCATGCCAGCATCGCGCCGGATCCGGGCGCCAGAGGACTCGCTGACGAAGCGCTTACGGGACTTCCCCGGCTCTTGACGCTTTCCTTACGCGGTCCGGGTCAGCCGCGACACCGACGCGGGCACCGGTGTGCCGGTCGCCACCCAGGGCGCCGGGACGGGATCACCGGCGACCGACCGCACGGGGACGACGCCGGCCCAGGCACTGCTCACTTCGGCGGGTTCGCCCGGCGGCGCGTCCCGCACCTTGACGGTCCACTGGCCCGGCGTGATCGGGAGGGCGAGGGCCAGCGTTGCGGCGAGTTCCTTGCGCCGGTGTCCCCGGACCTCGCTGCTGCGACCGGGGATCAGCACGTCCGACAGCGCGTCCAGGGCGCCGGCGGATTCGTCCGCGTTCAGCGTCACGAGGTTGCCGCGGACGACCGCGGAACGGTAGTTGGCGGACGAGTCGAACAGCGTGTCCGCGACGACGATTCCGTCGAGCATCGCGACGCACAGCACCGCGGGCGCGCCCGCCGCCACCTGCCGCAGTGCACCGGCACCGGTGGAACCGTGCAGCAGGATCCTGTCGCCGTCGCGGGCGTACAGCATCGGCACGGCCCAGGGCTGGCCGTCGACGACGGTGGCGAGGGTGCCCATCGGCGCGGCGTCGAGAACGGCGTCGAGTTGCGCTCGCTCGGTTCGGGCACGGTCCGGGTATCTCTTGATCTTGTCCACGAGACCATCCTCACCCGAATGTGGTTCGGCTTCCAGATCCACAATGGGAAATATCGGCAGACCAGTATTGTGGGTCCATGCCCCGGATCAGCCCCGAACTGCACCTGACGTTGCGGCTCCCCGACACCGACGCACCGCTTCGGCACCGCATCGCGGAGTCGATTCTCGACGAGATCCGAGGGGGCCGCCTCCGGCCCGGCGACCCGCTGCCCTCAACACGGGCGCTGGCCCACCACCTGACGGTCGCGCGGGCGTCGGTGGTCGACGCGTACGACGAACTCTGCTCCTCCGGATACGCGAACGCCCGCGCCGGTTCCGGCACCCGGATCGCACCGGGCGCCGACGTGGCGGCCCGCGCCCACGTCGCCTCGCACCCGGTCACACGCAGGTCGGAGCGGGTACCGCCGCACGCCCCCGCGAACCCGGAGGCCCTGTGGGATCTCACCCCGGGTCACCCCGACCCCGGCCTGATCTCCACCGCCGACTGGCGCCGGGCGTGGCGGTCGGCCGCGGCCGCCCCGGTGACGTCCGATGTTCCCGGCCCCGACGGGCACCCGGAGTTGCGGCGCGCCCTCGCGGGGCATCTGCGCCGCACCCGGGGGATCGCGGCGCGGCCCGACGAACTCGTCGTCGTTCCGGGAGTGGGCTCCGCGCTCCGGACCCTCGTCGCCGCGGCCGGGCTGATCGGCCGCGACGTGGTGTTCGAGGAGCCCGGCTACACCCGGGCCCGCCTGGTTCTGGGGGCCGCGGACGCGCGGACACGCCACGTGCCCGTGGACGACGACGGCCTCGATCCCGCACTGCTGCGCGGCACCGACGCGGCGGCCTACTGCACGCCGGCCCATCAGTATCCGATGGGTGCCCGGATGCCGGTGGGCCGCAGGGCCCGGCTCGTCGCCGACGCCGCGGCGTCCGGAACGCTGATCATCGAGGACGACTACGACGGCGAGTTCCGCTACGACGTCTCGGCGTTGCCTGCCCTGCGCAGCATCGACCGCGGCTCCGAGTGCGTGGCCTACGTGGGCACCGCATCGAAGATCCTGACTCCCGCGATCCGGGTGGCGTGGGTGATCGCCCCTCCGGCGCTGCGGCCGGGGATCGTCCGGGCGCTGGACACGACGGGTGAGGCCTGCTGCGCGATCACGGCGCTCGCGCTGGCGCATTTCATCGACTCCGGTGCGCTGTCGCGGCACCTCGCCCGCGCCTCCCGCACGTACGCGGCCCGCCGGTCGGCGTTCGTCGCCGCCCTGCAGCAGCAGCTGTCGGCGGTGAGCACGGACGGAGTCGGAATCGCCGGCATCGAAGCCGGTCTCCACGTCGTCCTGACGCTGCCGCGCTCGGTCGACGACGTCGCCCTCTCCGCAGACCTGCAGGACCACGGGGTGACGGTGCCGAGCCTCGCCGACTACCGCACCACATCGAGCGGACCCCGGGGACTGGTCTGCGGTTACGCCCGGCTGCCCGAGTCCCAGGCCAGCGGGGCCGCCGGAGCGATCGGGGAGGTGGTCCGCCGGCACCTTCGCTGATACTGTTCGTTCGAACGAACAGTCACGGGGAGGGGCGAGATGAGCACGGGACAACTGGGCAGCGAGCCGCGGGGCGACGAGGAAGGCGACCGGTCACCGGGACTCGTCGAACAGGTGAAAGCCCTGGTCGCCGGCGACACCACGTCGGTCGCGGCCACCCGGGCCGCCCTCGACCGCATCGACGCGAGCCAGTCGAGGCTCAACGCGTTCAAGGTGGTCCGCAGGAACAAGGCACTGGCCGAGGCCGCCGAGGCCGACCGCCGGATCGCCGCCGGTGAACGCCTCCCGCTTCTCGGAGTCCCGATCGCCGTCAAGGACGACGTCGACGTGGCCGGGGAGCCCACCGCGTTCGGCTGCCCGGGCGACTTCCCGCCTGCGGCGCGGGACTCCGAGGTGGTGCGGCGACTGCGCGCCGCCGGTGCCGTCGTCGTCGGTAAGACGAACAGTCCCGAACTGGGGCAGTGGCCGCTCACGGGCGGACCCGCCTTCGGCCACACCCGCAATCCGTGGAACGGCGACCGCACCCCCGGCGGGTCGTCCGGGGGCGCCGCGGCGGCCGTGTCCGCCGGCCTCGTCGCCGCCGCAATCGGTTCCGACGGCGCCGGTTCCATCCGCATCCCCGCCGCGTGGACCCACCTCGTCGGAATCAAACCGCAACGCGGCCGCATCTCCACCTGGCCTGCCGCCGAGGCGTTCTACGGTCTCACCGTCAACGGCCCGCTGGCCCGGACGGTCGCGGACGCGGCCCTGCTCCTCGACGTCGCGGCGGGACCTCACGAGGGCGACATCCACACACCGGCGGCAGTCACCGTCAGCGACGCCGTCGGCCGAGACCCCGGGCGCCTGCGCATCGCGCTGTCCCTGCGGATCCCGTTCACCGCCACCCCCACGACGCTGCACCCCGAGGTGCGTCAGGGCGTCGCGCGGATCGCCGAGGCGCTGCGCAGGCTCGGGCACCGCGTCGTAGTGGACGACCCCGACTACGGAATCATGTTCGGGCTCGGCTTCCTCCCCCGGTCGATGGTCGGCATCGACGACTGGATGCGGAAGGTCCCCGATCCGTCCCTCGTCGACCCGCGCACCAAGGGCAACGCCCGGACCGGTCGGTTGCTGCGCGGGGCCCCGCTGCGCGCCGCCCGGGCGGCCGAGCCGAGAATGCGGCGACGCGTCGGTGCGATCTTCGACGAGTACGACCTCGTCCTCGCCCCGACCACCGCCACTCCCCCGCCGAGGGTCGAGGCGATCGACGGCATCGGTTCGTGGGCCACGGACAAGGTGATCACCGCGGTCTGCCCGTACGCGTGGCCGTGGAACGTGCTGGGCTGGCCCAGCGTGAACGTCCCGGCCGGGTTCACGTCCGGGCACCTGCCGATCGGCGCCCAGCTGATGGGGCACGACAACGCGGAGCCGCTCCTGGTCTCGGTTGCGGCCCAGCTCGAGTCGGTGCTCCGGTGGGACCTCGAACGTCCCGGGAAATGGTGGTGACCGATGGCTTCGACGGACGTCCGTGACCGCATTCTCGCGGCGGCACTGCACATCGTCGGCACGGAAGGCATTCCCGGCGTGACCAATCGGCGGATCGCGGCGCAGGCCGGGGTGTCGCTCGGCTCCATCACGTACCACTTCCCCACGCAGACGGACCTGCTGCGCGCCGCGCTGTCGGGATTCGTGACGGAGGAGACGCAACGGCTGTCGGAGCTGGCGGAGGGATACCGCGACAAGGGGCTGAGCTTCGAGGACGTCGCCGCACTGACCGAGAAGGTCGCGAAGGATCTGGCATTCTCCGCCGAACGGATCGCCCCGTTCGAGCTGTACATCCAGGCGGGCCGCGATCACGAACTCCGCCAGGCCGCCGCCGAATGTTTCGCCGCGTACGACGAATTGACGGTGACGATCCTCACCGCGCTCGGTGTCCCCGATGCGGTGTCGGTCGCCCCCACCGTCGTGGCGACCATCGCCGGCCTGCAGCTGCGCAGGCTCGCCACCGGAAGCGACGGCGAGCACGACTTCGCGGCGTCGGTGCTCCTGCTGCTGAAGGCCGCCTAGAAGCCCAGCCGGCCCAGCTGTTTCGGGTCGCGCTGCCAGTCCTTGGCGACCTTCACGTGCAGTTCGAGGAAGATCTTGGTGCCGAGCAGTTTCTCGATCTGCAGCCGCGCCTTGGTGCCCACCTCGCGGAGGCGGGCGCCGCCCTTGCCGATCACGATGCCCTTCTGCGACGGCCGCTCGACGTACAGCAGCGCGTGCACGTCGAGCAGTTCGCCCTGCTTCTCGGTACGTCCCTCGCGGGGGATGATCTCCTCGATGACCACGGCCAGCGAGTGCGGCAGTTCGTCGCCGAGCCCCTCGAGTGCGGCCTCGCGGATGAGTTCGGCCATCAGCGTCTCTTCGGGTTCGTCGGTGAGTTCGCCGTCCGGGTAGAACGCCGGCCCCTCCTCCATCTTCGACGCGAGGACGTCGACCAGCACCTCCACCTGCTCGCCGGACGCGGCGGACACCGGCACGACGTCCGTCTCCGGGCCGAGGAGCTGCGAGACTGCCAGCAACTGCTGCCCGACCATGTCCTTGCTGACCTTGTCGATCTTCGTGACGATGCCGACGAGCGTGGTCTTCGGCGCGATCTGCCGGACCTGCTGCACGATCCACCGGTCGCCGGGGCCGATCTTCTCGTCCGCCGGGATGCACAGGCAGATCACGTCGACCTCGGAGTAGGTGTCGCGCACGAGGTCGTTGAGGCGCTGACCGAGCAGCGTCCGGGGGCGGTGCAGCCCCGGGGTGTCGACGAGGATCAGCTGCGCGTGGTCGCGGTGCACGATGCCACGGATGGTGTGCCGGGTGGTTTGCGGGCGCGAGGACGTGATCGCGATCTTGCTGCCCACCAGCGCGTTGGTCAGCGTGGACTTGCCCGTGTTGGGACGTCCGACGAAACAGACGAATCCGGAACGGAATTCGGGTTTACTCATGTTGCTCCTCGATCACGGATCCATCGGTTCGCGCGAAGACGACGGCCGCCTGCGCACTGACTTCGTGTAGCGCGGCGATGCCCGGGTCGTCCGGGCTCCCGCCGATCACGGCGGCCGCCTCGAAACCCTCGGCACCGCTCGACACCGCCGCCGCGACCGCGGCCTGCAGCGCCGTCAGCGACAGCGACGTCAACGCCACCGCGCCCGCCGAGTAGGTTCGGCCGTCGAGATCGCGGACGGCGGCGCCCTGTCCACTTCCGGTGCGGCCGAATGCTCCTCGCGCGAGCACGATCAGTTTCGCGTCCTCGGCGTCCGGTTCAGTCATCGTCCCCCTCCCGTTCACGGTCGCTGACGTCGTCGTCCTCGTCGATCGGTGCGCGTTGCACGAAGACGGTGCTGATCCGCACCCGCCCGCGCACGTCGGGCGAACCCTCACCGCGGAGGACGAGGCCGTGCGAGACGACCTCGGAGCCCGGGAGCGGCACCCTGCCGAGTTCGTATCCGATGAGACCGCCGACTGTCTCGACCTCGTCGTTCTCCACCTCGATGCCGAACAGGTCACCGAGATCCTCGATCGGCAGCCGCGCGGACACGCGGTACATGCCGTCGCCGAGGTCCTCGACCGGCGGGGTCTCGTCCTGGTCGTACTCGTCGGCGATCTCCCCGACGATCTCCTCGATGACGTCCTCGATGGTGACGAGGCCTGCGATGCCGCCGTATTCGTCGACCAGCACCGCCATGTGGTTGCGGTCACGCTGCATCTCGGCGAGCAGGCTGTCGAGGGGTTTGGAATCGGGCACGAACACGGCGGGCCGCATCACGTCGCCGACGAGGACACTGCGTCCGCCGTCGCGGGAGTGATACGTCTGCTGCACGAGGTCCTTGAGGTAGACCACCCCGAGGACGTCGTCGACGTTCTCCCCGATCACCGGGATCCGCGAATGTCCGCTGCGGACGGCCAGCGACGTCGCCTGTCCGGCGCTCTTGTCGCTCTCGATCCACACCATCTCGGTGCGCGGCACCATCACCTCGCGGGCGGAGGTGTCGCCGAGTTCGAAGACGGACTGGATCATCCGGCGTTCCTCGTCGGCCACCACGCCGCGTTCCTGCGCCATGTCGACGAGTTCGCGCAGTTCGATCTCGGAGGCGAAGGGCCCGTTGCGGAATCCCTTGCCCGGAGTGATCGCGTTGCCGATCAGGATGAGCAGGCGGCTGATCGGACCCAGCAGGGTTCCGATGACCTGCAGGGGAAACGACGTGATCAACGCGATCGTGTAGGCGTGCTGGCGGCCGAGCGTCCGCGGGCCGACCCCGATCACCACGTAGTCGACGAGCACCATGATGACGGCGGTGAACGTCAGCGCCCACACGGGTTCGAGGAGATCGGACAACCCGCCCACGAGCACGACCGTCGCCGTGATCTCGCACAGGATGCGCAGCAGCACCATGAGATTCACGTACCGGGGCCGATCCGACAGGATGCGGAGCACCCGCGTGGCGCCGGGGCGATCCTCCTTCGCCATCTCCTCGATGCGCGCGGACGAGATCGTGTTGAGTGCGGAATCGACGGCGGCGAAGACACCGCCGAGAGGGACGAGGACGATCGCGAGGACGATCAGCGCGATGGCGCTAGTCACAGAAGACCCTTCACGTGGCGGTTACTGATCCGGGGCGTCGAAGAAGCCGGCCTTGCCGAGCAGCTTCTGGTCCCGGGCAGCGAGCGCGGCGTCGCGTTCGGCCCTGCGCAGATCCTCGTACCAGTCGTCGAGCAACTGGTTCTGCAGGCCGAACATCTCCTTCTCCTCCTCCGGTTCGGCGTGGTCGTAGCCGAGGAGGTGCAGCACACCGTGCACGGTGAGCAGAGCGAGTTCGTGGGCGAGCGGATGACCGGCCTTCTCGGCCTGGTCGGCGGCGAAGGACGGACACAGCACGATGTCCCCGAGCATCGACGGTCCCGGCTCGGGTGAATCCGGGCGGCCGCCGGGCTCGAGCTCGTCCATCGGGAACGACATCACGTCGGTGGGGCCGGGCAGGTCCATCCACCGCATGTGGAGGTCGGCCATGGTGGCCGAGTCCACGAGGACCATCGACAACTCGGCCGCGGGGTGCACGTCCATCCTCGCGATCACGAAGCGGGCAACGCTGATCAGCTCCTCTTCGGAGACGTCCATGCCCGATTCGTTCGAGACTTCGATGCTCATGTGTGTCGCTTCCTCCTGGTTCCGGCGACACTCACCCTACCGCCGTGGAGAACGCGAGTGCGCCGCTCTCCGCTGTGCGCGGTTCCCGAGCTCGACCTTGCCGTCCCGGTCCGCCTCGAAACGCTCGTACGCGTCGACGATGTCGGACACCAGGCGGTGCCGGACCACGTCGCTGCTGTTGAGTTCGGCGAAATAGATGTCGTCGATGTCACCGAGGATCTCGGTGGCCGCGCGGAGCCCGGACCGGGCGCCGCCCGGAAGGTCCACCTGCGTGACGTCGCCGGTGACGACGACCTTGGAACCGAAGCCGAGGCGGGTGAGGAACATCTTCATCTGCTCGGCGGTGGTGTTCTGCGCCTCGTCGAGGATGATGAACGCGTCGTTGAGTGTGCGACCACGCATGTACGCGAGCGGCGCCACCTCGATGACACCCGACTGCATCAGCTTCGGGATGGCCTCGGGGTCCATCATGTCGTGCAGGGCGTCGTGCAGCGGCCGCAGGTACGGATCGATCTTCTCGTGCAGCGTGCCCGGCAGGAACCCGAGACGCTCGCCCGCCTCGACCGCGGGGCGGGTGAGGATGATCCGCGACACCTGCTTGGTCTGCAGGGCCTGCACCGCCTTCGCCATCGCGAGGTAGGTCTTGCCGGTACCGGCAGGGCCGATGCCGAACACGATGGTGTTGGCGTCGATCGCGTCGACGTACCGCTTCTGGTTGAGCGTCTTCGGCCGGATCGTCTTGCCGCGCCGCGACAGGATGTCGAGGGTGAGAACCTCGGCCGGCGATTCGCTCAGGCCCTGCGTCAGCATGCCCACGGTGCGGCGGACCGCGTCGGGAGTCAGCGGCTGCCCGCGTCCGACGATGGCGCCCAGTTCCGCGATGACCCGCTCGGCGAGCGCGACGTCGCCGGGGCGTCCCGTCAACGTGACCGCGTTGCCGCGTACATGGATGTCTGCGTCCAGAACCCGTTCGAGAGCGCGCAGATTCTCGTCGGAAGAACCGAGGAGAGGCGGGACCGTTTCGGGTGGAAGATCGATACTCGAACGCACGGTGCGTTCCGCCGGACGCGTGGCGCCGAACGTCTCGCCGTTCTGGTCTTGTTCGCTCACGTGAGGGATATGGCCTTCTTCCCGGTTCCTGGTCGGTCACGACGGTCGTCGCGATGAAGGAAGTCTATCGCTCGCAGGTCACAGCGCCCACCCGATTACGCGACGCCGTCACCGATCCGAATCCTCCGGATTCGCGGGCAACCCCCGTGCCTGCCACGAGGGCGGGTTCGTGGCGACCGCAGTTCAGACCTCGCCGTCGTCGGACAGTAGCGCGTCCCGCGAGATCTTCCAGCACTCCGTTTCGGGGTTGAGGAAGGCGTAGTGGTCTTCGCCCTCGACGAGATGCAGCGCCACCGGATCCCCGGCGGCCTCCGCGGCCTCGCTGTACCGGACGCTCACCTTCGCCGGGACCTGTGCGTCCTCCGTGCCGTGGATGCAGACCACCGGAACCCCGACGGGGACGCGGTGCAGTGGGGACGCGGCGCGGTACCGATCCGGGTCTTCGTCGAACGGCACACCGAGGAGATCCTCGATGTACCCGATCCGCCGGCCGCGTTCCCCCGCCGAGGCCAGGTCGAGGGCGCCGGCCTGGGACACGACCCGCTCCGGCCGGACCGCCGTCTGCTTCGCGCCGGCGAGCCACACCGCGAGTTGCCCGCCGGCGGAGTGCCCGGCCACCCGGACCTTCGACAGGTCGAACGGGACGGGCGACCGCTCGGCGACCGGGCCGGCGATCGCGTCGAGCGCGGCGAGGACGTCGGCCGACATCTCGTCCCAGCGGCCGCCCGCACCGAGCCTGCGGTATTCGACGTTCCAGACGGCGACACCGTGGCGCGCCAGGTCGACCGCGAAACTCGTGCCCAGGTTCAGGTGGTATTTCCCGCTCCAGAAACCGCCGTGGACGACCATCACCACCGCCACCGGGCCCGGACCCGGATCCTCGGGCGGGTAGAAGTGCCCGAACTGCTGCGGTTCGGTGCCGTAGGCGATGCGAATGCGGTCCACGGACAGTCAGGCTAGCGGGGCCGCGCCCCAGCGGTCGGTGAGGACACCGATGGCGCCCAGCGCAACCGCCGCAGCGGTCGAGGTCCGCAGGACGTGCGGACCGAGCAGCACCGGCACGGCGCCGGCCTCGGTCAGCGCGGTGATCTCGTCCTCGGAGATGCCGCCCTCGGGACCGACGACGAGCACGATCTCGGCGGCCGACCGGAGCGGCAGCTCGGCGAGGCCCTGCGTCGCGGCCTCGTGCAGCACGGCGACGACTCCGCCGCGTCCGATCACCTCGCGGACGACGGCGAGCATCCCGGCGGTGCGGTGCAGTTCCGACACCGCGGGCACGATCGCCCGCCGGGACTGTTTGGCGGCGGCGAGTGCGGCGCTACGCCAGCGCGCGACACCCTTCGCGACCTTCGGGCCCTCCCACCGCGCCACGCACCGCGAGGACTGCCACGGCACGATGGCGTCGACCCCGGCCTCGGTGGCCAGCTCGACCGCCAACTCGGATCGCTCCGCCTTCGGAAGCGCTTGCACCACAGTGACACTCGGCGACGGCGCCGACACCTGCCTGCGATCGTGGACGGTCAGCTCGAGCCGGTCCTTCCCGGCGGCCGTCACCTCGGTGTCGGCGAGACCGCCCCGTCCGTCGGCCAGCACGATCCGCTCTCCCACACCGATCCGGCGCACCGTCGCGGCATGCCTGCCCTCCGGGCCGTCCAGGACGGCGGTGCTCCCCACCTCGGGCAGCGGGTCGAGGAAGAAGACCGTCGCCGCCACGGTCAGCGACCGCTGAACGCTTCGCGCAGGCGCGAGAACAATCCGCCGCTGTGCTGGGACTGCGTGGAGACGACCTCGGCGACGTCGCGGTCGCGCAGGTCCTTGAGTTCGCGGAGAAGCTTCGTCTCCTTGTGGTCGAGGCGCGAGGGAACCACGACCTCGAGGTGCGCGTGCACGTCGCCGCGGATACCGGACCGCAGCTTCGGCATGCCGTGCCCGCGCAGGACCGTCACCGATCCCGGCTGGGTTCCCGGCTCGATGGTGATCTCCTTGGGCCCGTCGATGATCGTGTCGACCGTCACGGTGGTGCCGAGGGCGGCGTCGATCATCGGAACCCGGATCGTGCAGTGCAGGTCTTCGCCGTCGCGCACGAACACCTCGTGCGCCTGCTCGACCACCTCGACGTACAGATCGCCCGCGGGTCCGCCGCCGGGGCCGACCTCGCCCTGCGCGGCGAGACGGATCCGCATGCCGCCCGCGACGCCGGCGGGCACCTTCACCGTGATGTCGCGCCGGGCGCGCACCCGGCCGTCGCCGCCGCACTTGTGGCACGGGTCGGGGATCGTCTCGCCCGCGCCGCGGCAGGTGGGACACGGCCGCGAGGTCATGACCTGACCGAGGAACGACCGCTGCACCGACTGGACCTCGCCCGCGCCGCCGCACGTCTCACAACGCACCGGCTTGGAGTCGCCGTTGGTGCCCGAACCGGTGCAGCTGTCGCAGAGGATCGCCGTCTCGACGGTGACGTGCTTGCTGACGCCGGTCGCACACTCCGCCAACGTCAGCTTGGTGCGCAGAAGCGAATCGGCGCCCGGCTGGACGCGGCCGCGCGGCCCGCGGCCCGCACCGCCTCCGCCGCCGAAGAACGCTTCGAACACGTCGCCGAGGCCGCCACCGAAATTGCCGCCGAAGCCGGCACCGCCTCCGCCGCCGCCCGAGGAGAGAGGGTCGCCGCCGAGGTCGACGATCCGCCGCTTCTCCGGATCCGACAGCACCTCGTAGGCCGTCGAGATGTCCCGGAACCGGGCCTGCGCCGCCTCGTCGGGGTTCACGTCGGGATGCAGTTCCCTCGCCAGCTTGCGGTACGCGCGCTTGAGCTCCTGGTCGGTCGCCTTCTGATCGACGCCGAGCGTTGCGTAGTAATCCCGTGCCACGTTGAGTCTCTCGTCCTTCTCTGCTTCGTTATCTCGCCACTGGTCCGTGTGCGCCGCCTGCGTGCGGCGCTGTCGCCGGGCCGGCCGTCACCGCTCGGCGAGCACCTGGCCGATGTATCTCGCAACGGCTGCCACCGACGCGATTGTTCCCGGATAGTCCATCCGGGTAGGTCCGAGCACGCCCATTCCGCCGAGCACGGTGCCCGCCGCACCGTAGCCGGTCGAGATGACGGAGGTGCCGCGCATCTGCTCCACCTGGGTTTCCTCGCCGATCCGCACCGTCACCGTGCCTGCGTCCTGGGTGGCGGCCAGCAGCTTGAGCACCACCACCTGCTCCTCGAGCGCCTCGAGGACCGCGCGCAGCGAACCGGGGAATCCGCTGATCCCCGTGAAGTCGGCCGCGTTGCGGGTCAGGTTCGCGGTGCCGCCGAGGACCAGTCGCTCCTCGGGATGCTCGACGAGCGTTTCCACCAGCACGGTGGCCGAACGGACCACGGCGTCGCGCAGGTCTTCGGGGGCCTCGTCGGCCAGCTCCGACACGGCGATGGACGCCGCCGCCAGCCGTTTGCCGTCGAGGGCGCCGCCGAGCAATCCGCGCAGCCGCGCCAGGTCCTCGTCGTCGAGGACGTCGCCGAGTTCGACGATGCGCTGATCCACTCGGCCCGAATCGGTGATGAGCACCAGCAGCAGACGGGCGGGGGTCAGCGCGACCACCTCGAGGTGCCGGACCGACGACGCCGACAATGTGGGATATTGCACAACCGCGACCTGGCGTGTGAGTTGCGCGAGCAGGCGCACACCGCGCCGGAGAACGTCGTCCAGGTCGACCCCGGACTCGAGGAAATCGAGGATCGCGCGGCGCTCCGCCGTCGACAGCGGCTTCACGTCGGCGATGCGGTCGACGAACTGCCGGTAGCCCTTGTCGGTGGGGACGCGACCGGAACTCGTGTGCGGCTGGGCGATGTAGCCCTCGCTCTCGAGGAACGCCATGTCGTTGCGCACCGTCGCACTGGACACACCCAGATTGTGCCGCTCGACCAGCGCCTTCGATCCCACCGGCTCCTGGGTCGAGACGTAGTCGGCGACGATCGCGCGGAGAACCTCGAACCGTCTGTCGTCCGTGCTCGACATCGCCGTCCACCTCCAGTTCTCGATCGTCGCGAGCAACGGCGTCACCGAACCTTCGTTCGGGTCGGCCGTCGCATCCCCTGAGCTACGCGCAGATGCGCGTGCGTCTCGGCTCGGTCCAGTCTAATCGCCGCGTCACCGATACCGGCTCAGGCCTTACTGTGGTGGGCGGAGACGAGCAGTGGCAACGACCAGGGGCGGATGGCGAGGCGATGATTTTCAAGGGTGTCATGGACGGCAAGCCGTACCCGGACCACGGGTTGTCGCTGCGCGACTGGTCCAAGATCCCGCCGCGGCAGGTGCGGCTCGACGAGATCGTCACCACGACCAAGGTTCTCGAACTCGACCGGCTGCTGTCGGAGGACTCGACGTTCTACGGCGACCTGTTCCCGCACGCGGTGCAGTGGCACGGGGTGCTGTACCTCGAGGACGGATTGCACCGGGCGGTGCGCTCGGCGCTGAGGAACCGCGTCGTGCTGCACGCCCGCGTGTTCGACTACGACGAGATGCCCGGCATCGTCACGGCCTGAGCCGGCCGCACGTCAGCGCAGCACCGACCGGACCACGGCGTCGGCGAGGAGCCGTCCGCGTTCGGTCAGCACCAGGTGTTCCCCCGCCCGCACCAGCAGTCCGTCGGCGATCACCGCCTCGGCCGCGCTCTTCTCCACGTCGTCGAGTTCCGCCACGGGAAGTCCCGTGCGCAGCCGCGCCGTCAACATCACCCGCTCGACGTGGACGTCCTCCCCCGTCAGCTGCTCGCTGCCGCCGACCGGCAGGCTTCCCGCCGCCAGCTGGTCCGCGTAGCGCGCCGGATGCTTGACGTTCCACCAGCGCACCCCGCCGACGTGGCTGTGCGCGCCCGGCCCGGCGCCCCACCAGTCCCCGCCGTCCCAGTAGCCCAGGTTGTGCCGGCACGCCGCGCCTTCGCGCGCCCAGTTCGACACCTCGTACCAGGTCAGGCCCGCCTCGGCGAGCCTGGCGTCGATCCGCTCGTACCGCGACGCGAGCACGTCGTCGTCGGGCGCGGGCAATTCACCGCGGCGCACCTTCCGCGCCAGCGCGGTGCCGTCCTCGACGATCAGCGCGTACGCGGACACGTGATCCACGCCCGCGGAGAGCACCGCGTCCAGCGAGAGGTCGAGGTCCTCGTCCCGCTCCCCCGGCGTGCCGTAGATGAGGTCGAGATTGACGTGCCCGAATCCGGCCGCCCGCGCCTCCAGAGCGGCCGCGACCGCGCGCCCCGGCGTGTGGGTGCGGTCGAGCACCTTCAGCACGTGCTGCGCCGCCGACTGCATGCCCAGCGAGATCCGCGTGAATCCGCCCGCGAGCAACCGCTCGAAGAACTCCGGCGACGTGGACTCCGGGTTCGATTCCGTGGTCACCTCGGCGCCGTCCGAGAGCCCGAAACTCGACCGGACCGCGCCGAGGACGTCCGCCAGGCCGTCGCCGCCGAGCAGGGACGGCGTGCCGCCGCCGACGAAGACCGTGTCGACAGCCGGGGCGCCCGTCATCTGCGCGGCCAGGTCGAGTTCGCGGCGCAACCCCTCCATCCACGACTGCGGCGACGCCGACGTCCCCAGCTCACCGGCCATGTACGTGTTGAAATCGCAATATCCGCAGCGTGTGGCACAGAACGGCACGTGCACGTAGATCCCGAACGGCCGGCTCCCCACGCCCGCCAGCGCCCGTCCGGGCAGCGCGAACGCCGCCGCCTCGTCGCGACCCGTGGTAGCAGTGCTCGTTCCGTTCACCCCACCAGTGTCCCAGGCTTCTCGCCCCGACCTCCCCACCCGACCGTCGCCGCCCCTCGTCGTGATATTTCCCGCAAAAATGGTGGAAATCGGTGCCCGGCTCTGCGTGAGCGATCTGACGTGGCACAATGGTCCCCATGACCGGACCCGGAGTGCGACTTGTGGCGCGTCGTCACGTCGATCTCAAGCGTGTCTGCAGCTGTTGTTGTCTGCCCTGTATCGCGCAGTAATTCAGCCTGTCAGCCCGTTCATCATTCTTCTCGACTTCCGGCCGGATTCGAATGCCCCGAGCGAGGATCAGCCCTCCTCCTCGGCCTCAGCCGGTGCATCGTGAGATTCAGGAGTGCTCCATGACGTCGACCACCGACGCCTCCCCCGCTGCCGCCCAGGCAGCACCCGCGCGCACGCGCACGGCGAAGCCGGCCCGGCGACGTGCCGAAGGCCAGTGGGCCCTCGGCTACCGCGAGCCCCTCAATGCCAACGAGCAGGCCAAGAAGGACGACAACCCGCTCAACGTCCGGGCCCGCATCGAGAACATCTACTCGAAGCAGGGCTTCGACAGCATCGACAAGGGCGACCTGCGCGGACGCATGCGCTGGTGGGGCCTCTACACCCAGCGCGAGCAGGGTTACGACGGCACCTTCACCGGCGACGAGAACATCGACCTGCTCGAGGCCCGGTACTTCATGATGCGGGTCCGCTGCGACGCCGGCGCCCTGAACGTCGAGCAGCTGCGCACCCTCGGCGGCATCTCCACGGACTTCGGTCGCGACACCGCCGACCTCTCCGACCGCGAGAACGTCCAGTACCACTGGATCGAGATCGAGAACGTCCCGGAGATCTGGAAGCGCCTCGAGTCCGTCGGCCTGCAGACCACCGAGGCCTGCGGCGACTGCCCGCGTGTGGTGCTCGGCTCCCCGCTGGCCGGCGAGTCCCTCGACGAGGTCCTCGACCCCACGCCCGCGATCGACGAGATCGTCCGCCGCTACATCGGCAAGCCCGAGTACTCCAACCTGCCGCGCAAGTTCAAGACCGCGATCTCCGGCCAGCAGGACGTGGTGCACGAGATCAACGACGTCGCGTTCGTCGGCGTCAACCACCCCGAGCACGGACCCGGCCTGGACCTGTGGGTCGGCGGCGGCCTGTCCACCAACCCGATGCTCGCGCAGCGGGTCGGCGTGTGGGTGCCGCTCGACGAGGTGCCGGACGTGTGGGAGGCCGTCGTCTCGATCTTCCGCGACTACGGCTACCGCCGGCTGCGCTCCAAGGCGCGGCTGAAGTTCCTGATCAAGGACTGGGGCATCGAGAAGTTCCGCGAGGTGCTCGAGACCGAGTACCTGAAGCGGAAGCTGATCGACGGCCCGGCACCGGCCAAGCCGGAGCGCCCGATCGACCACATCGGTGTGCAGAAGCTGCGCAACGGGCTCAACGCGATCGGCTTCTCCCCGATCGCGGGCCGGGTGTCGGGCACCATCCTGACCAAGGTGGCCGAGGCGGTCGCCGCCGTCGGTTCCGACCGCGTCCGCTTCACCCCGTACCAGAAGCTGATCGTGCTCGACGTGCCGGACGACAAGGTCGAATGGCTGATCGACGAGCTCAAGCCCCTCGGGCTGCACGGACGCCCGTCGCACTGGCGTCGAAACCTGCTGGCATGCAGCGGCATCGAGTTCTGCAAGCTGTCGTTCACCGAGACCCGCAAGCGGTCGCAGGTGCTCGCGCCGGAACTCGAGGAGCGCCTGGCCGACATCAACGCCAGCCTGGACGTGCCGATCACGGTGAACATCAACGGCTGCCCGAACTCCTGCGGCCGGTCCCAGATCGCCGACATCGGGTTCAAGGGCATGCTCGTCGACGATGGTGCGGGCAACCAGATCGAGGGCTTCCAGGTGCACCTGGGCGGCAGCCTCGGCCTCGACGCCGGTTTCGGCCGCAAGCTGCGCCAGCACAAGGTGACCAGCGGGGAGCTGGGCGACTACATCGAGCGCGTGGTGCGCCAATTCGTCAAGCACCGCAACGAGGGCGAGCGATTCGCCGAGTGGACCGTCCGAGCAGACGAGGAGGACCTGCGATGAGCGTCGACCTGTCCAGCGCAACCGAGGGCGACCTGAGGGAGCTCGCCGCGCGGGGAGCGGCAAGCCTCGAGGGTGCCTCCGCGCGGGAGCTGCTGCAGTGGACGGAAGAGACGTTCGGGAGCGGGGCGAGCGAGGGGACGGGGTATCGCAACAGCTTCATCGTTGCGTCGAACATGCAGGACGGCGTGCTGGTTCACCTCGCCGCCCAGGTTCATCCCGGCGTGGACGTGCTGTTCCTCGACACCGGCTACCACTTCGCGGAGACCATCGGCACCCGTGACGCCGTCGAGCAGGTGTACGGCGTCAACGTGATCAACGCGCGCGCCGAGGCGAGTGTCGCCGAACAGGATGCGGCGGAGGGCAAGGATCTGTTCGCTCGCGAACCCAACCGGTGCTGCGCACTGCGGAAGGTTGCCCCGCTGAAGAAGACGCTCGCCGGCTACAAGGCGTGGGTCACCGGCATCCGCCGGGTCGAGGCCCCCACACGCGCCAACGCCCCCCTGATCTCGTTCGACGACGCGTTCGGTCTGGTGAAGATCAATCCGATCGCCGCGTGGTCCGACGAAGACATGCAGTCCTACATCGACGAGCACTCGATTCTGGTGAATCCTCTCGTCGACGAGGGCTATCCGTCCATCGGGTGCGCTCCGTGCACCAGCAAGCCAGCCCCCGGCAGCGATCCGCGCAGCGGTCGCTGGGCCGGTCAGGCCAAGACAGAATGCGGGTTGCACGCCTCATGACCATCGACATCTCCACTTCCCTCGCAGAAGCCGCCGTCCGGCCGCAATTGGACGGGACGCAGTTCGACACGCTCGACGCACTCGAGTCGGAAGCGATCCACATCTTCCGTGAGGTCGCGGGCGAGTTCGAACGCCCCGTGATCCTGTTCTCCGGCGGCAAGGACTCCACGGTGCTGCTGCACCTGGCGATCAAGGCGTTCTGGCCTGCACCGCTGCCGTTCGCGCTGCTGCACGTGGACACCGGCCACAACCTGCAGGAAGTCCTCGACTTCCGCGATCATGTCGTGTCCAAGTACAACCTGCGACTGCACGTGGCGAAGGTCGAGGACTACCTGGCCGACGGCCGGCTCACCGAGCGTCCCGACGGGATCCGGAACCCGCTGCAGACGGTTCCCCTGCTCGACGCGATCTCCGAGAACCGTTTCGACGCGGTCTTCGGCGGCGCTCGACGCGACGAGGAGCGGGCCCGGGCGAAGGAGCGGATCTTCTCGCTGCGCAACAGTTTCGGCCAGTGGGATCCGAAGAAGCAACGCCCCGAACTGTGGAACCTGTACAACGGCAAGCACTCCCCCGGTGAGCAGGTCCGCGTGTTCCCGCTCAGCAACTTCACCGAACTCGACATCTGGCGGTACATCGCCCGCGACAACGTCGAACTGGCCAGCATCTACTACGCGCATCAGCGCGAGGTGTACCAGCGTGACGGCATGTGGATGACGCCCGGCGTGTGGGGCGGGCCGACCGAGGGTGAGGACCTGCAGACGCTGTCGGTGCGGTACCGCACCGTCGGCGACGGGTCCACCACCGGCGCAGTTCTTTCCGAGGCCGGCGACAACGAGGCGATCCTCGCCGAGGTCGCGGCGTCCCGGCTGACCGAGCGCGGCGCAACCCGTGGCGACGACCGAGTTTCCGAAGCGGCCATGGAAGACCGCAAGCGAGAGGGCTATTTCTGATCATGAGCGATCTTCTGAGGCTTGCCACCGCCGGCAGTGTGGACGACGGCAAGTCGACCCTCGTCGGCCGTCTGCTGTACGACACGAAATCAGTTCTCGCCGATCAGATCGACGCCGTCACCCGGGCGTCGGTGGACAGGGGACTGTCCACCCCCGACCTCTCGCTGCTGGTCGACGGCCTGCGCGCGGAACGCGAGCAGGGCATCACGATCGACGTGGCGTACCGCTACTTCGCGACGCCCAACCGCACCTTCGTGCTCGCCGACACCCCCGGTCACGTGCAGTACACCCGCAACACCGTCTCCGGCGCGTCCACCGCGCAGCTGGTGATCCTGCTGGTCGACGCGCGCAAGGGCGTCATCTCGCAGACGCGGAAGCACGCGGCCGTCCTGGCGCTGCTGGGTGTCCCCAAGCTGGTGCTGGCCGTCAACAAGATCGACCTCGTCGAGGACCCGGCCACCGTGTTCGCGGACATCTCGGCGGAATTCAACTCTCTGACCAGTTCGCTCGGCTGGGCGTCCGAGGACGTCGTCGAGATCCCCGTATCGGCCCTGCACGGCGACAACGTGGCCGTGCGCTCCGAGAACACCCCGTACTACGACGGCCCCACCCTGATCGAGCACCTCGAGTCGATCCCGGTGGACGCCGAACCGCACCGGGTGGGTCTCCGCTTCCCCGTGCAATACGTGATCCGTCCGCGCACGGCCGAGTTCCCGGACTACCGCGGGTACGCGGGACAGGTCGCCGCCGGTGAGGTGACCCCGGGCGACGAGGTCGTGATCCTGCCGTCGGGTGTGCGCACCATCGTCACCCGGATCGACACGGCGGACGGCGAGCTCGACAGCGCCCACGCCGGCCGCAGCGTCACCCTCGTGCTGGCCGACGACGTCGACGTCTCCCGCGGCGACGTCATCGCCTCTCCCGCCGACGCCCCGGAGCCGCTCGGTGAGTTCGACGCGACCGTCTGCTGGCTGGCGGAGAAGCCGCTGCGCCCCGGTGCCCGCCTGCTGCTCAAGCACGGCACCCGCACCACGCAGGCCATCGTGGGCACACTCGTCGAGCGTTTCAACGAGCAGGAGCTGACGTCGGAGGCCGCCCCGGAGTCGCTGGAGCTCAACGAGATCGGCAAGATCTCGGTGCGTGTCGCGGAGCCGATCGTCGCCGACGACTACACCGTGAACCGCCACACCGGCAGCTTCCTGCTGATCGATCCGGCCGGCGGCAACACGCTCGCGGCCGGCCTCGTCGGAGATGCGATCGCAGCGGTGGAGCTCGGCGAGCGCGTCTAGTGCGATGACTCCGCTGATCGCTGTCGCACACGGCAGTCGCGACCCCCGCAGTGCGCGGGTGGTGGCGGCTGCCGTGTCGGCGCTCCGGGAGCGGCGCCCGGATCTCGACGTCCGGTTGTGCTTCCTCGACCTCAACGCGCCGTCCGTGGACCAGGTGATCGACGCGGTCGCCGCCGAAGGGCATTCCTCCGCCGTGGTCGTGCCGATGCTGCTGGGCAGCGCGTTCCACGCCCGCGTCGACCTTCCGGCTCTTCTGGACGCCGCCCGCCTCCGTCATCCCCACCTGCACGTCCGGCAGGCCGACGTCCTCGGGCACGATGCCCGGCTGGTCGAGGCCGTCCGTGACCGGATCGGCGAGGCCGTCGGTTCGACCGGCGAGTCCGGACTCGGGATCGTCCTCGCCGCGGTCGGTTCGTCCGACCCGGCAGCCAACGACCACACCCGTGCGCTGGCCGGGGCGGTCGTCGCGGGCACCGAGTGGTCGGGTGCGGTCAGCTGCTTCGCCACGGCGGCGGAACCGTCGGTGCAGCAGGCGATCTCGACGTTGCGGCACAAAGGCGCCGAGCGCATCGTGATCGCACCGTGGTTCCTCGCACCGGGACTGCTCACGGACCGGCTGAGCCGCGCCGCGGAATCCTGCGGGCCCGGCATCACCTACGCGGCCACCATCGGACCCCATCCCCGGCTGCTCGACGTCATGCTCGACCGCTACTCGCAGACGCACGCGGAACTGCGGCGCTACCGCGCACTGTCGGCCTGATCGCGTCGATCACCGCACGCCCGGCGTCCGGGTTCCCGACCGCAATCCGCACGTCACCACTGGGATACGTGCGCGCGTGGATGCCGGCACGGGCGAGTGTGTCACCGACTCCCGCCCCGGGGAGGTACAGGAAGTTGGCGTGACTGCGCGGGACCGGCATTCCCGCCGCCCTCAACGTGCGCCACAGTTTCTCGCGTTCGGCGACGATCGCGGACACCCGGGTGCAGAGTTCGCGTTCGGCGGAATACGACGCCGTGACCGCGGGAACGGCGGCGCTCCCCATCCCGAACGGGAGTTTCAGCGCGCGAATCCTCCGGGCCAGAGCCGCAGCCGCGAAGCCGTACCCGATTCGCAATCCGGCGAGTCCGTAGGCCTTGGAGAACGTACGCAGGAACACGACGTTCGGATGTTCGGCGACGATGCGGTGCGCGTCCAGGACCAGTCGGTTCTCGACGAACTCCACGTACGCCTCGTCGAGAACGACGACCACCCGCTCCGGCACCCGGCGGAGGAAGTCCGCCAGTTCGGCGGCGGCAACGAGGGTCCCGGTGGGGTTGTGCGGGCGGCACACGACGACGAGCCGGGTGCGGTCGTCGATCACGGCCGCCATCGCGGTCAGATCCTGCCCGCCGTCCGGGAGGATCGGCACCGGCACCGCGTCGAGGGCCGCGATCCGCGCGAGGATCGGGTACCCGTCGAATGTCGGGGCGGTGAACACGATCCGCTCCCCCGGCCCGGCGACGGCGTGCATGATCTGCAGGGCGACGCCGGTGGCGCCTGCCCCGACCACCACCTGATCGGGTTCGAGTCCTCCGTGATCCGCGATGATCTCGATCAGCCGGTCGGGCAGAAACTCCGGATACCGGTGCGCCTGTCGCATGACACCGTCGAGCGCGGTGAGCACGGAGGGCAGCGGCGCGAAGGGGTTCTCGCTCAGCGCGAGATCGAATCGCACGCCGGGTCGCGCGATGGTCGGCGCCGTCATCTCACACCCCCGCCGGGGCGGCGCCCCACCGGATCGCCCCGGCCCCGGCGAAGTCGCCCGCGTGCGCGAAGGCCGACATCATCACCAGCGAACCGTTCGGGATCCGGCCCGCCCGGTTCTCGATGTCCAGGGTGACGGGAATCGCGGCGCCGAACAGGTTCCCGCATTCCTCGAACGTATCGGGGTGTCGTTCCGCCGGAAGCTCGAGTGCGTCCCGCCAATTGCGCAGGAACAGCCGGTTGGGCTGGTTGGTGACCAGGGTGTCGATCTCGTCCGGGGTGATGCCGACCTGCTTGCACACCGCGAGCGCCACCTCGGGGACGAGCCGGTTCCCGCGGGCGAAGACCTTCGCGATCTTCGATTCGGTGAACCCGATGTGCAATTGGCCGCTTCCCGCCTCCCAGTACTTGCGCGGCGGATCGACGGCGGCCGTCGTGTCCCCGGCGAACTCGGGGTAGGTCCGGCATTCGAGCCCGAGCACCGGCGCGACCTCCGATTTCACGAGCAGGCACGCGCCCGCGCCGTCCCCCGGCACCGCCGACTGTGCCAGCACGCGCACGTCCGGCTGCGTGAAGATCTGGCCCGCACTGTTCTGCACCGCCACGATCAGGGCGGTCGACGCATCGCTGGTCTGCATGATCTGACGCGCCAGCTTGATCATGTAGACGAACGACGCGCAGCCGCCGTTGTGCAGGTCCACCACCCACTCCGGGGTGATCCCCATTCGGCGCGCGAGTTCTCCGCCGGTGCCGAGGACCGGGACATCGGGCAACTGGGTGTGGGTGATGAGGATGTCCACGTTGGAGACGAGTTCGGAGCCGTTCCGTTCGATCAGCGGGGCGACCGCGCGTTCGGCCATGTCGACGGCGTTCTCGTCGCTCGCGATGTGGTGGCGGAATTTGGGCGCCCGGAACATGATGTTCTCGGCGAGCCGGTCGGAGGCAGCGAATTGGGCGAAGTAGTCTGCTCCCACCCGGTTCTCGGGCAGGTAGCCGGCGATGTCGATCAGGCTGACGGTGTCCATGTCTCACTCACTCATCCAGGTCGGGGTCACGGGCAGGCCGTTCGCCCATCGGTATTCGCAGATCGCCTTGAGATTGCTCATCTCGAGCTGGTGTCCGGCGGCGAACATCTCCCAGAAGTCACCCACCCACGGAACCCGGTCCGCGGGAGCGCTCTCGGGGTACGGATTCTGGTCGTAGAAGGGGTGGTGACAGTTGGTCCACAGCACGACGGATCCGTCGACGTCCAGGACCGTGCGCGCGTCCACCACCCGCATCAGGTACACCATCCACAGGTGTTTTCCCTGGTCCCAGGCGCAGTGGTAATCGACGGTCCTCGCGGCGGGATGTGCCACGGTGCGCGTGTAGATTTCGGTCGTGTCGCCGAGGCGGTCGTACGCGAGCCACAACCCGGGTTCTCCGGCCGGGGTGAATCCCCGCAAGCTGTACGTCCATTCCTCGAGGCTCCGGGTGTGCGCGAGGTAGCGGAACACCTCGTCCGGCGGACAGTCGATGTAGTCCTGGACGGTGCAGTACTTTCCGAACACCTGGTCGTGCGGGTACACCGACCTCAGCATGTCCATGATGATCGGTGTCGTCGCGTGGCGGTCGGAGGTCTAGATGCGGACGAGGCCGGGCAGGTCGGCGGGAAGGTCGGGCAGCGGTGCGATCTCGTGGGCGGTCATCGGCGTGCTCCTTCTCGGGTTTCGGTTTTCTGGGCGGCGCCTCGTGCGGGCAGGAACGGCAGGAACGGCGGTAGTTCGTCTGCGTCGCAGACGACTTCGATGACGGCGGGGCCCGTCGACGCCGCCGTGGACCGCAGGGCGTGGGCCAGGTCGGCGGTCGTGTCGACCGTGTGGCATGGCAGCCCGGGGAGCAGTGCGCCGACTCCGGCCGCGATGCGGGCGGGACGAAACCGGCTGTAGGTGTAGGCGCCCTCGAAGTACACCTGTTCGCGCGTGAGGCACATCGCGTGGGCGTTGTTGTTGAACACGACGAACGTGACCGGTACGGCGTATTCGACGGCCGTGTGGATTTCGAGTCCGTGCGCGTAGAACGCGCCGTCGCCGGCGATCACGAACGTGCGGCGACCCCGCGAGAACGCGGACCCGATCGCGGCGCCGAACGTGTAGCCCATCCCGCCCATTCCCAGCGCCACGACGAACCGGCCTCCGGTCGAGACCGGAAGGTGGTGCACCACAGCGGCGCCCGTGTTCCCGGCGTCCGCGAACACGTCGGCGCCGTCGGGCATCGCCGCGGCGAGCGCCGTCACCGCGTCCGTGTAGCGCATGCCCGACGTGTCGGGGCGAGGTACGTCGATCAGAGTCGGATCGCCGGGCACGAGGGGTACCGGTGACGCCGGCGGTCCGATCTCCGTGACGAGCCGGCGCAGCGTCGCCCGCAGATCCCGGGTCGGCACGTGCCGCGCCTGCACATACGGCGTCGCCGACCCGACGCTGTACACGAGCGTCTTCTCCAGCGCGGCGTCGAGGCCTCCCCGTGCCATCACCGGCAGTCGGGTGCCGACGAGCAGGCAGAGATCGCAATCCCGCAGTGCGTCGATCACATCCGGGTTCCCCATTGCGCCGGTGATCCCGAGGCGTCCCGGGGCCGCCGGGTCGAGCACGTCCTTCGCGTCGGGCGTGACGGCGATCCGGGCCCCGAGCACGTGCGCGAGTTCGGCGAGTTCCCCTCGCGCGCCCGCCCGCGCGACCTCGTCGCCGGCGATGACGGTGATACGGCCGTAGTCGTCGCGCAGGGGCCTCGGCGAGCCGCGCCACGTCCGTGGAAGCAGCGTGCGGCGCGGCCGGGTCCGTTCGGTGCGGTTCCGGGAACTCGCCGATCGCCTGCTGAATGTCCTTCGGCAGCAGCAGTACCGCCGGTCCGCCGCGACGGGCCGCGGCAAGCGCCTCGGCCAGTCGGCGGTCGAGGTCGAGCGGCGATTCGACGCGCGCGCAGTACAGCGACACCTCGCCGAACAACCGGGACGCATCGATCGACCCCGCCAGCCCACTCGTGTCCTGGAACGCGCCCGCCCCTTCGAGCGACGTCGGCGGTTGCCCGATCAACGCCAGCAGCGGCACGCGGGACGCGAATGCCTCACCGAGCCCGGCAATCACATTGAGTGCGCCGCCGCCCGACGTCGCGGCGACCACACCTGTCCGGTTCGCGGTTCTGGCGTATCCGTCGGCCATGGTCGTCGCCGAGAACTCGTGTTTGGCGACGACACCTTCGACGTCCGGGGAGCGGTGCAGCGCGTCGTAGAGGTCCTCGATGTTCGCGCCTCCCACCCCGAAAACGTGCTCGACCCCCTCCGCGGCCAGTACCGCGACGATGTAGTCGGCGACACGCATGCTCCGACCGGTTTTCCGCGGCTCGTGATGTGTGAGATTCATCGGCAGACCCCCGTGTCGTGGATCGGACGGGGCGACCTGGAATCACCCACTGGAAATACACACGAACCACGTACCGGCCGGGTTCACCGGTGGCAGAACATTTTTCCACGGAACGGACGTGGCGAGAGAGACACGGCGGCCGAGCGTGCGGGGAGTACGGAAACCGGGCCGACTCCCTGCGACCTGTTCACAACGCCGTGCTCAGCAATACCTGATAGTCGTCCTCGGATCGCACGTCGATACTCGCGATCGCGTCGACGGGCAGGCTGGTGGTGGCCGTGGGCCGCACCGTCTGCCCGGCTTCCCCGGTCCAGGTGGCCACGGTGGTGGCCACTCCGGAGCGATCGGTCACGGTCAGCGCGTACCCCTCGGTGGCGGCCCCGTAGCGCCCGTCGCCGGGCCACGTGTCCTCGTAGGAGCACTCGACGAAGATCACCGTGCCGAAGGACGTCGACACGACGGACGCGCTCGCGGTGATCGTCGTCGGAACCACGGGTGCGAACACGGCCTCGGTGGTGTTCGCCCGGTCCGGGGCGGGCAGGGCCGTGACGGGAGCGGCCGGCGTCCGATCCTGGGTCGCCAGGACGCCGACGGGGACGGCCACCGCGATCACGGCGGCCGCCGCTGCGAGGGCCGTCGCCGCGCGCCGGTGCCGTCGGCGCTGCTGCACCGCGCCCACCAGCCCGGTCAGCACCCGTGGTGCGGGCGTCTCCTCGTCCACAGGCGCACCGTTCCCGGACAGCGTGCCGAACGCCTCTTCCGGTGTGATCAGGGCCAGCAGACCGGGCATGCCCGCCAATTCGGACACTGCCTGCGAGCATTGTGCGCAGTGGGTGAGGTGGGCCTCGTACTCGCGCCGATCGGCGCCGGACATCGCACCGAGCACGTAGGCGGCGTCCCAGCGGACGTAGGGATCCTCGTGCGACTCGAAGTCGTCGAGCGTCATCGGGTCACCCCCATTTCCTGCAGAGCCAATCGAAGGGCCCGCAATCCGTAATGCATGCGGGATTTCACCGTTCCCTCCGGAATGCCGAGTTCGTCGGCGATCTGGTGGGTCGACATCCCCCGGTAGTAGCCGAGCACGAGAACCGCACGATGGTCTGTGCTGAGCCGGGCCAGCGCATCCCCCATCATCCAGGCGTCGAGCGCGCCGTCCGAACCGTCCGGGGCCGCCCGTTCGGGTGTCGAACTCATCCCGACCTCACGCTGGGACCGGGCACTGCGGTGCTCGTCGAACACCAGGTTCCTGGCGACCGTGAACAACCACGCCCGAGCCGAAGACTCCGACTGGTCGAGCACGTTCGGATGCTTCCAGGCGCGCAGCAGCACCTCCTGCACGATGTCCTCGGCGCGGGCGCGGTCGCCGGTCAGCCGGAGGGCATACCGCCAGACTGCGGGGGCATGTTCCTCGTACAGGGCGTGCATGAGCTCCGTCTGGGCATCCGGCATCGGTCACCACCTCCCAGCAGTACACACGGTTCACCCGCGCCTCCGGTTCACCGCACCGCCGAGACGAAAGGAAACCCCAGGTTGAACCGGTCTCGGCGAGCGAAAACCCTTGGCCCGTACCTCAGGAGATGTTCAGTGCCACGGCGGCGTGCACGAGCGCCTGGAACGCGGTCTCGTCTACCGTGTCGCCCTCGTGGAAGTCGATGGCGCGCCGGGTGTTGCCGTCGAGACCGGAGTTGAACAGACCTGCCGGGTCGTCCAGCGAAGCGCCCTTCGCGAATGTCACCTTCACGGCGTTCTTGTACGTCTCACCGGTGCAGATCATTCCGGCGTGCGACCACACCGGGACCCCTCGCCACTTCCACTCCTCGACCACGTCGGGGTCGGCCTCCGTGACCAGCGCCCGGATCCGGGCAAGCATCTCGCCCCGCCAGTCCCCCAGCTCGTCGATGCGCGCATCGATCAGCTGCGAGGGAGAGTCTCCTCGTGCGTCCGAGCCGTTCGTCCGCTTCGCCATATGACCAGTCGCCCCCTCGGTTCGTCCTCACCGTCCGGTCCCTCGAGTATCCCCGCGGATCACGCCGATCACACCGAATACCGCGGGGGGATCCGCCGCCCGCCGATTTACCTCTGGCGCGCCGCCGCCGTCCTGGATCAAACTGGAATGGAGGTGAGGAGCACCCCCATGAGCACAGCACGGATTCGACGCGGCATCGTGGCAGGCATCGACGGTTCGGACGGCGCGCTGGAGGCGGCAGCGTGGGCTGCGTCCGCCGCGCGGCGCTTCGAGGAGCCGCTGCGCCTCGTCCACGTGTTACCGAAACATCCGAACTCCGGGCGCGGCGACGGTCACCCGGACGGCGAGGAGGTCCTCGAGGCCGCCGAACGCGCCGTCCGGAACGGGCAGCGGGACCTGGAGGTGGAACGCAGTACCCATCCCGGCCCTCCCGCCCATGCGCTGGTGGAACTGTCCAAGACGGCCCGAATGCTGGTACTCGGCCCCGCGGCCACCAGTGAGATGAAATCCGTCGTCGCCGGTTCCGACGTCGTTCGGGTGTCGAATCGAGCCGAGTGCCCCGTCGTCGTCTGGCGCGGGATCCAGGGCCACGAGGTCAGCGAGAGCCGCCCCGTCGTGGTCGGTGTGGACGGAAGCGAACTGAGCGACATGGCCGTTGCCCATGCGTTCGAGTTCGCGGCGTTCTTCGGCGTTCCTCTCGTCGCGGTCCATACGTGGGCCGAGCACTCCACCCTCGGTGCGTGGTATTCGGAGGAACGCCGCTTCACCGACTGGTCCGACCTGGTGCAGCACGAGGAGGCGTGGCTCGCCGAGAGTCTCGCCGGGTGGCGGGAGAAGTACCCCGACGTCGAGGTCACCCGCTGCCTCGAGCGCGGCGGGCCGATGAAGGTGCTCCTCGAATATTCCTTCGGTGCGCAACTGATCGCCGTCGGCAGTCACGGCAGAAATCCCTTCACCGCCTCGATCGTGGGTTCGACGAGTCAGAGCCTCATCCACCACGCCCGGTGCCCGGTTCTCATCTGCCGAAAAGGCTGACCGCGAATTTCGATCAGCCTGATTCATAGTCGCCCGTCGCGCCACAATTCCACCGGCGACGAGCACACCGCTTTCGACTGTCCGGAAACCGCCCTGAACTGGCGCTTTACCGTGCGCCGCGCGCCCTGAATTTCACCTGGTCATCGGCAGCGGAAATGCAAGTGTTTCGATCACGCTCATTCGATTTCCTCCCGATTTCGGCACCGAATTTCGCCCTTATAGTTTCCGGCATGTCGGAGCCACGCTCATATCTCGTCTGCGCGTCGCAGCGCAGTGGCAGCACACTGCTCGTCGAATCCCTTCGCGCCACGACCGTGGCAGGCAACCCGGAGGAGTTCTTCCAATACCTGCCGTCCACCAGCCGGTCACCGCAGCCACGGCAGTGGTTCGAGTCGGTCACCGACGAGACGGTGCTCTCCCTGCTCGCCCCGCTCGAACCGGGGACCGCCGACACCCGCACCGCGGAGCAGTGGCGCGATCAACTGCTCAACGTCGGGCGCACCCCCAACGGCGTGTGGGGCGGCAAGCTGATGTGGAACCAGGTGCCGCTCGTCCTCGACCGCGCCGCCGGACTCCCGGACCGGTCCGGCGACGACCTGCGGTCCGCGCTGGGCGACATCCTGGGCCGCGATCTGGTCTTCATCCACGTCTTCCGGCGTGACGTCGTCGCGCAGGCGGTGTCGATGTGGCGGGCGGTGCAGACCCAGGTCTGGCGCGACGATGCCACCCCGCCCACCCCGCACGACGGCGCCGAATACCACGCGGACGGCATCGCGCACCTCGTCGGCATCCTCCGCGATCAGGATGTGCAGTGGCGCAACTGGTTCGAGACGGAGGGACTCGACCACATCGACATCGGTTTCGACGATCTCGTCGCGGCCCCGCAGGCGACGGCGGCGAAGGTGCTCGTCGAACTCGGGCTCGACGCCGATCTCGCGCCCCCGCCGCCACTGAAGCAGCAGAGCGACGGCCGCTCCAGGGAATGGGCCCTGCGCTACCGGTCCGAGGCCGCCGCGAACGGGCTTCCGCTGTGACCGCCGTACCGTCCGCCGACCCGGACGCACACGTGGACGAACTCCGCGCGCTGGAGGCCGAGGCCGTGCACATCATCCGCGAGGTGGTCGCGGAACTCGCGCGACCGGTGCTGCTGTTCTCGGCGGGCAAGGACTCGATCGTGCTGCTGAGGCTGGCGGAGAAGGCGTTCCGGCCGTCCCCGTTGCCGTTTCCCGTCCTGCACGTCGACACCGGGCACAACTTCCCCGAGGTGATCGACTTCCGCGATCGCCGGCTCGCCGAGGACGGTCACCGGCTGATCGTCGCGTCGGTGCAGGAGTCGATCGACAGGGGCCGCGTCGCCGAGACGGGAGGTCCCGGCGCGTCCCGGAACCGGCTGCAGACCCGGACCCTGCTCGACGCCCTGGAGGAGCACCGCTTCGACGCCGCCTTCGGTGGCGCGCGCCGGGACGAGGAACGCGCCCGCGCGAAGGAGCGGGTGCTCAGCTTCCGCGACGAGTTCGGGCAGTGGGATCCGCGTTCGCAGCGCCCCGAGCCGTGGTCGCTGTACAACGGTCGGATTCGCCGCGGTGAGCAGGTCCGGGTGTTCCCGCTCAGCAACTGGACCGAACTCGACATCTGGCGCTACATCGAACTCGAGAAGCTCGCGCTGCCGTCGATTTACTTCGTTCACGAACGGCAGGTGTTCGAGCGCGACGGCATCCTGCTCGGACTGTCCGAGTACACACTGCCCACCGAAAACGAACTGGTGCAACGGCTCCGGGTGCGGTACCGCACGGTCGGGGACCTGACCATCACCGGCGCCGTGCGTTCGGACGCCGGCGACGTCGCCGGTGTGATCGAGGAGATCGCCGCGGCCACGGTCTCCGAACGCGGGGAAACCCGGGCCGACGACAGGACTTCCGTTGCCGCGATGGAAGACCGTAAGCGCGAGGGGTACTTCTGATGACCACCACCGGCCGGCCTCGCCAGTTGCTGCGACTCGCCACCGCGGGCAGCGTCGACGACGGGAAGAGCACCCTCATCGGCCGCCTCCTCCACGACACCGGAAGCCTGCCCACCGACCATCTCGAGGCGGTGACGAACGCCGACGGTGAGGCGGACCTCGCCGCCCTCTCCGACGGACTGCGGGCCGAACGCGAGCAGGGCATCACCATCGACGTCGCCTACCGTTTCTTCTCGACGCCGACCCGGAGTTTCGTCCTCGCCGACACACCGGGGCACGAGCGGTACACCCGCAACATGTTCACCGGCGCGTCGAACACCCACGTGGCCGTGCTGCTGGTGGACGCGCGCACCGGCGTGCTCCGGCAGACCCGGCGCCACGCCCGGATCGCCGACCTCCTGGGCGTTCCGCACCTGGTCGCGGTGGTCAACAAGATCGACCTCGTCGACTTCGACGAGACCCGGTTCAAGGAAGTCGAGTCCGAACTCGGCCTGCTCGCGCAGCGCCTCGGCGGCCGCGACCTCACGGTGATCCCGGTGTCCGCCACCCGCGGAGACAACGTGGTCACGCGGTCGGATTCGACACCCTGGTACGACGGGCCCACGCTCCTCGACCATCTCGAAGGGGTGGAACTCGCCGCGCCGTCGGCCGTCGCATCCGAACTGCGACTTCCCATCCAGTGGGTCGCGCGTCCCACGGACCACCAGCGGCGCCGCTACACCGGCCGGCTGTCGGCGGGCACCCTGTCCGTCGGGGACGAGGTGGTGGTGCTGCCCGCCGGTTCCCGCAGCACGGTCACCGCGCTCGACACCCTCGATCCGCACCGGGCCGTCGCGGTCGCGCCGCTGTCGGTGTCGTTCGAACTCGCCGACGACGTCGACGTCGCCCGCGGCGACCTCGTCGTCAGTGCGGCGGCCGAGGCGTCCGCACCCGTCCCGGCCCGCGAGATCGACGCGACCGTGTGCTGGCTGAGCGAGACCCCGCTGCGGGCGGGCGACCGGGTGGCGCTCAAGCACACCAGCCGCACGGTGCGCGCGACCGTGCAGGAGTTGCACACCCGGCTCGACCCGGAAACCCTCGAGGAACACGACTCCCCGAGCGAACTCGCCCTCAACGACATCGGCCGGATCACGCTCCGGACGAGCACCGTGGTGCTCGCCGACCCGTACGCCACCAATCGCGATGCCGGCGCGTTCATCCTCATCGACGAGCAGAGCAACGACACCGTCGGAGCCGGAACCGTCAGCGATGCAAGGGAAGTCGTTCCCGGCGAGCAGACCCGGCACGACATCAAGTGGCACCCCTCGTCGCTGGAGCGGGATCGGCGCTGGTCCGCCACCGGGCAGCGGGGCGCGACCATCTGGCTCACCGGGCTGCCCGCGTCCGGAAAGTCGACCGTCGCGGTCGCGCTCGAACGGGCGCTCGTCGACGCCGGCCGGACCGCCTACCTTCTCGACGGCGACAACGTCCGGCACGGCATCTCGGACGACCTGGGGTTCTCACCCGGTGACCGGGCCGAGAACATCCGCCGCGTCGGGCACCTCACCCGGTTGTTCGCCGACGCCGGGGTGGTCGCCGTCGCGTCGATGGTCTCGCCGCTCCGATCGGACCGTGCGATCGCCCGCGCCCTGAACGAGGCCGCCGCCCTGCCGTTCCTCGAAATCCACGTCAGCACGCCGGTCGAGGAGTGCGAGCGACGCGACCCCAAGGGGCTCTATGCCCGCGCGCGGGCAGGCGAACTCCGCGGCCTCACCGGGATCGATGCCCCGTACGAGGCGCCCGAGAACCCGGACCTCGCGTTCGACACCACCGGCGCCGACCTCGACGACCTCGTCGCGCGGATTCTCACCGAACTCACCCGGCACGAGGGGCTCGCCACCTAGCTCAGGGAGCGGAGCAGTGCCTCGTGGAGCGCGATCCGGTCGTCGAACACGCGTCGGCGCGGACCGTAGGCCTGGACCCGGTCGTGCCCACGGCCTGCGACCACCACCACGTCACCGGGGCCTGCGAGGGTGACCGCGGCCGCGATCGCCTCGGTGCGGTCGGGGACGACCAGCACGTCCGCGTTGCCGCCGCTGCGTGCTCCGCGCGCCACGTCCTCGCGCAGGCGCTGCGCGTCCTCCGAGTACGGGCTCTCGTCCGTGACGACGACGGCGTCGGCGAAACGGGCCGCCGTCGCGCCGAGCGGGGCCCGCTTGCCGGGGTCGCGCTCCCCCGTCGCCCCGACGACGGCGATGACCCGGCCCGCCGTCAGTGATCGGAGGTACGGAAACAGCCGTCGCTGCCCGGCAGTGTTGTGCATGTAGTCGACGAAGGCGAAAAACGGCTGACCCGCGTCCACGGCCTCCAGGCGTCCCGGGACGGTGTCGAGATCCTCGATCCCGGCGATCGCCGCGCCTGGGTCCACGCCCCGAACGACGAGGGCGGCGATCGCGGCGAGCGCGTTGTCCACCTGGTGCACGCCGAGCAACCGCAGCCGCACCGATATCCGGTCCCCGGCGCCGTGCAGCGTGAACGACGTGCCGCCCTCGTCCGCGTGCACGCCGGACGCGTGGATGTCGGCCGCCGTCGTCCTCGACGAGAACGTCAGCCGGGGCACGGTCACGGTGGCGGCGAGTCGGCGTCCGAATTCGTCGTCGATGCCGATGGCGGCCGCCGCGCAGTGCCGGGGGTCGAACAATCTGGCCTTCGCCGCGAAGTACGCGTCCATGTCCGGGTGGAAGTCCAGATGGTCGCGGGCGAGATTGGTGAACACCCCCACCCGGAAGGACGTCCCGTCGATCCGGTGCAGTGCGAGGCCGTGGCTCGACACCTCCATCGCGACCGCCCCGATCCGCTGTTCGGCGAATGCCGCGAGTGTCTGCTGGAGTTCGCACGCCTCGGGTGTCGTCCGGGTCGCGGACCGTGAACCGCCGGGTCCCCGGACCGTGATTCCCGTCATCATGCCTGCGACGGCCCCGGCCGCGCGCAGTCCCGCGTCCAGCAGATACACGGTGCTGGTCTTCCCGTTCGTCCCGGTCACCCCGTAGACGTCGAACGCCTCGGACGGATCGCCGTACATCCACGACGCCAGCGGACCGAGAATCCGGCGCGGATCGCCCACCACGATCGTCGGCAGAACGTCCGACGTGCGGTCGCTGAGCATCGCGACCGCACCGCGCGACGCGGCTTCGGCCGCGAATTCGATCCCGTGACGGTGCCGCCCCGGCAGCGCCGCGTACATGTCGCCGGCCCGGACGAGACGCGAATCCTGGTTGATCCCCGTCACCGCGGCGTCGCCCGGCCCGCAGAGGGTCGCCGACCGGCCGAGGCGGCGCAGCACCTCCGGCAGCGGCCTCGGCCGGATGAACCGCGGGCAGTCGACGCTCACCCTCCCAGTGCACCACCGGAGTGCAGGTCGCGGACACGGAACCGCCATCATCCGCCGACGGCGCCCTACCTTTCGACGCCGCTCCGGGCTTCGTCGAGGATCCCGCGTTCCGCACTGTAGGCCGAACGCACGTCCGGCACGCGGCCGAGCGTGGCGAGGTACTCCTCCATCGCCTTCCGGGCGTAGGCCGTTCCCTCCTCCTCGCTCGGGATCGAGTCGCCCGTCGCCCGTCGCCACGTCGCGAGTTCGAGCGCCAGCTCCGCCTGCGTCCCGGCGAAGTCCTCGGTGTCGGCGAGATTGTCGCGCTCACCGGGATCGGCGAGCAGGTCGTAGAGTTCCCGGCTCGGACGCGGCAGGAGATGGTCGGTGCCCAGCGCCGCGCCGGACAGGCTGTTCTCGATGTCGAGCGGCAGGTCGAGCCGAGGCCGCGGCGCGTAGTTCTCGATGTAGCTGAACCGCTTGCTGCGCACTGCGCGGATGGGATCGAAGCTGTCGTGGAACGTCTTCTCCGTGAACAGGACGTCGCGCGCGGTCACCGTCGACCGGCCCAGCAACTGTGCGGCGTGGGAGACGCCCTCCACGGCCGCGGGGACCGGGACACCCAGAAGTTCGAGGAGGGTGGGAACCAGATCCACCCCGCTGAACAGATCGTCGTAGACGCGGGGCTCCGCCCGCAGCCGACGCGGTGGCCGGATGATCGTCGCGATACCCGTACCCGGCGCGTACAGCGTCGACTTCGCACCGGGAAACGCCTCGCCGTGGTCGGTGAGGAACACGACCCACGTGCTCTCGTCCAGCCCCTCGTCCTCCAGGGTCTGCAGCAACCGGCCGACCGCCGCGTCGGCCACCTCGATCGATCCGTGGAATCCGGCCAGGTCCTCACGGACCTCCGGACGGTCGGGCAGGTACGGCGGCACGTCGAAACCCTCGGGATCGGCAGGTGCGTACCGGTCGACCGGGTACGGGCGGTGCGTCTCGAAGAAGCCCGCGGTCAGCAGGAACGGGTGCGTCGGAAACCGCGCCAGCCACCGCGACGCCCGCTCGGTGACGTAGTCGCAGTACGAGTTGGTGACGTCGTACTCGTGGTAGCCGAGCCTCGTGGGGTAGGCGGTCTCGTGCTGCATCCCGAACAGGGCCGTGTACCAGCCCGCCTCCGCCAGCAGCGACGGCAATGTCCGGACGTCGTCGTGGTACTGCCAGCCGTGGTGGGCGAGTCCGATCAGCCCGTTGCTGTGCGGGTACCGGCCCGAGAACAGCGCGCCGCGCGACGGCGAGCACAGCGGCGCCGCCGCGTGCGCGTCGGTCAGCAGCACACCCTCCGCGGCGAGCCTGTCGAGGTTCGGGCTACGCACCCCGGACGCGCCGTAACACCCGAGGTGACGGCCCAGATCGTGCCAGTGCACGATAAGGACGTTGTCACGGACGGGATTCAGCGGGGTCGCCACAGTCGCCTCCTACATCGGCGGGGAGTTACAGGGAGACCGGAACCTCGGCCTCCGGGAGTTCGGGTGCCCGCGTCGCCCGCGCGTACACGGTCTCGCCTTCCCGCAGGCCGAGCGCCGCACTGTCGCCGCGGGTCACCTGGGCGGAGAAGGGTTCACCGGTGGCCTCGTTGCGCAGGTCCACCCGCACCTCGAATCCGAGGTGCACCACGCGCTCGACCGTGGCCCGGGTGATGCCGAGCGATTCGGCCGTCCCCGCCTCCTGCGCGCGGGCCAGGTCGGGGTCGCGGCCGAGGCGGATGTCGTGCGGCCGGACCAACTGCCCGTTGAGCTTGGCCACGGACCCGAGGAACGACATCACGAAGTCGTTGCGCGGGCGGTCGTAGAGGTCTTCCGGCTCCCCGATCTGCTCGATCCGGCCCTTGTTGAGGACCGCGATCCGGTCGGCGACGTCGAGCGCCTCCTCCTGGTCGTGGGTGACCAGCACCGTCGTCACGTGCACCTCGTCGTGCAGCCGGCGCAGCCAGGTGCGCAGGTCCGTGCGGACCTTCGCGTCGAGCGCGCCGAACGGCTCGTCGAGGAGGAGCACCTTCGGGTCCACCGCCAGTGCCCGCGCGAGTGCCATCCGCTGACGCTGACCGCCGGACAGCTGCGCCGGATAGCGGTGCTGGAAGCCGTCGAGGCCGACGATCTCGAGAAGCTCGTTGACCTTCTTGTCGATCTCCGGTTTCGGCCGCTTGCGGATCTTCAGACCGAACGCGACGTTGTCGCGCACCGTCATGTGCTTGAACGCCGCGTAGTGCTGGAACACGAAGCCGATGTCCCGCTTCTGCGGGGAGATATTGGTGACGTCGTTCCCGCCGATCACGACGGTGCCGGAGTCGAGAGCCTCCAGTCCGGCGATGGAGCGGAGCAGCGTCGACTTGCCCGACCCGCTGGGCCCGAGGAGCGCGGTCAGCGAACCCGAGGGGATGTCGATGGAGACGTCGTCGAGAGCAGCGAAGGACCCGTAGTTCTTCCGGGCGCCGGTCACGGTGATCATGTGGTGCTCCTCTTGCGGTCGAGCAGAGTCATCAGAAGCAGGGTGATCAGCGCGATGCCCATCAGCAGGGTGGCTGCGGAGTACGCACCGAACGTGTTGTGGTCGTCGATGTAGCGCGAATGCACGAGCAGGGTCAGGGTCTGGGACACCCCGGGGAAGCCCGAGGACACCATGATCACGGCACCGAACTCGCCCAGCGAACGGGCGACGGTCAGGACCACGCCGTAGGTCAGGCCCCAGCGGATGGCGGGCAGGGTGATCAGCCAGAACGTCTGCCAGCGGCTCGCACCGAGCGTCGCGGCGGCCTGTTCCTGTTCCTCGCCGATCTCGTGCAGGACGGGCTCCACCTCCCGCACGACGAACGGCAACGTCACGAACAGGGTGGCGATGACCATGCCGGGGAGCCCGAAGATCACCTTGAACCCCAGCGATTCGAGCCCGCCGAACCAGCCGTTGGCGCCCCACAGCAGGATCAGCGACACACCGACCACGATGGGTGAGACGGCGAACGGGAGGTCGACCACCGCCTGCACCACACCGCGGCCCGGGAACCGGCCCCGCACCAGCGCGAGGGCCGTGACGATCCCGAACACGACGTTCACGGGTACGACGATGGCGACGATCAGCAGGGACAGATTGAGCGCGGAGATCGCGGCCGGAGTGCTGATCGAATCGACGAAGGCGCCGATCCCGTTCTCGAACGTGCGGAACAGGATGATGACGATGGGCACCACCAGCAGGCCGAACAGGTAGAGCAGCGCGACCGTGCGCAGGGTGATCCGGGTGGATCCAGAAAGCTTCATTCCGCCTGCTCCTCACGACGCTGCCCCCGGCTGGCGAAGACGCGGAGGACGAACAACGTCACGAACGCGATGGCCAGGAGAGCCACCGACACGGCCGCCGCCGCGGCCGGCCGGTCGATTTCGATCTGTTGTTGAATGTACTGGGAAGCGACCTGAGTCTCTCGGGGAATGTTTCCGCCGATCAGGACGACGGAGCCGTACTCGCCGATCGCGCGGGCGAACGCGAGCCCCGCGCCGCTGATGATCGCCGGCGTCAGGGTCGGTAGCACCACCTTGCGGAAGATCGTCACGTTGTCGGCGCCGAGGGAGGCCGCGGCCTCCTCGACTTCCTTGTCCACCTCGATCAGCACCGGCTGCACGGAGCGGACGACGAACGGCAGCGTCACGAACGCCAGCGCCACGATCAGGCCGGGCTGCGTGGCGTTGAGGTGGACGCCGATCCGGCTCTCCGGTCCGTACAGCGACAACAGCACGATGCTGGCCACGATGGTCGGCAACGCGAACGGCAGGTCGATCAGCGCGTTCACGACCCGCTTGCCGGGGAATTCGTCGCGCACGAGAACCCACGCGATGAGCGTGCCCATGATCACGTTGATCACGGCCACCACCACGGACACCAGGACGGTGACCCGCAGGGATGCCACCGCCACGGGCGCGGTGATCGCGTCGACGAAGCCGGCGATCCCGTCGCCGAACGAGGCCACGGTGAGCGCGGCGAGTGGCAGGACCACGATGACGCTCAGCCACAGGGTCGCGATGCCGATGCCGAGCGGTCCCACGGCGCCGGTGACCCGGGCGACCTTCTTGCGCGCAGGCGGAACGGGCGGAGGCGGCACCGTGATGCCGCGTCCGCCCGTCGTCGTCGGTGTGTCGCTCACGTCGGTCTTACTTGGTTGCGTTGTCGTAGATCACTGCGATGGACCCGGTGTCCTTGGCGAACACCTCGGAGTCGACCTTGGCCCAGCCGCCGAGATCGGCGATGGTCCACAGCTTGGCCGGCGCCGGGAACTTGTCGGCGAACTCCGTGGCGACCGCGGGATCAACCGGACGGAATCCGGCCTCGGCCCACAGCTTCTGGCCCTCGGTGGTGTAGAGGAAGTCCTTGAACGCGTTGGCCTTCTCCAGGTTCTTGCTGTTCGACAGCACCGCGACCGGGTTCTCGATCTTGAACGTGGTCGGCGGTGTCACGTGCTCGACGGGATCACCGTTGCCCTCGATGAAGAGCGCCTCGTTCTCGTAGCTGAGCAGCACGTCGCCGGTGCCCTGCAGGAACGCCTCGGACGCCTCGCGGCCCGACTTCGGCTGAATCTTCACGTGGTCGTTCACCAGCGACCTGATGTAGTCGAGACCGGCGGCCGGGTCCTGGCCGCCGTTGCTCTTCGCCGCGTACGGCGCGAGCAGGTTCCACTTCGCGGATCCGGAGCTGAACGGGTTGGGGGTCACGACCTCGACGTCGGGACGCAGCAGGTCGTCCCAGTCGCGGATGTTCTTCGGGTTACCCTCGCGCACGACGATGGTGACGACGGAACCGAACGGAATGCCGTTGTAGGCGTCCTGGTTCCAGCTCTTGTCCACCAGGCCGGCGTCGACGAGGCGGGTGATGTCGGGTTCGACGGAGAAGTTGACGAAGTCCGCCTCGGCGCCGTCCTTGACCTTGCGGGACTGGTCGCCGGAGGCGCCGTAGGACGGCTGGAACGCCACGCCCTTGCCCTCGTCGGTGGCGTTGAACGCGGGGATCAGCTTGTCGAAGCCCGGCTTCGGCACTGCGTACGCGTACAGGTTGATGGTGCCCGCGCTGCCGTCGGCACCGGCCGAGTCGGCACCGACGGTGTCGCTGGCGCCGCCGCTGCACGCGGTCAGCGCCACAGCTCCGAGCGTCACGAGGGCCGTGAGAAGACTACGAGAACGGCGTTTCATGGGGAGAAACCTTCCTGAGAACTGTCACAGCGGGGTGAAGAGAGCACGGGAGAAGTGGTGCGCAACGAGGCACGCAGGGACCGCCCGAGCGGGATCAGGGGTGCGAACGAGAATCGGCAGCGCGAGAAGGTTCGAGCGTGCACGATGCCACGCGGGCGCATTTCTGCGGGCGAGGAGAAATCAACAACAGTCGATGTCGGCGACTGCGAGCATGCCGACAGCGATCAACGCCAATTCATGGCGGACCTGGTGTACAGCGGCTTCAGACACGCCGTGAAATGTAGCAGAGGCTGAACCAACCGCCCACATCGAACAGGATTTACCGGGTGAGCAGCCACGCTACGACGACGAGGACGATCAGCGCGAGCAGCGCGAGAGTGACGCGTGAGCGCGGCATCAGGGTTCCTCCACCTTCGAGACGTCCCGCCTGAGCAGGACGAAGACTGCGGCCAGCCCACGATCGAGCAGCCACGCCAGTCCCCGGCACACCGGCACCATCACCAGCAGCACGAGGGCGACCTGCGGAACGAACGGGAGCCCGGCGATCCACAGCTCGAAGCCGTCCCACCAACTCGCCATCCGATCCACGGTGCCAGCCTATCGTTCGCCGGCCCGGGGCCGGTGGACAGGTGGACGGCGGGGCGGGCGGCGGTCGATGATGATCACATGGTGTCCAGCGACGCGCATTCCCACGGCCGGCTGCATGCGGCCCCGCATCATCACCACCATTCCTTCCCGCCGATCGACGACTACGCGTTCCTGTCGGACTGCGAGTCGACGTGCCTCATCGCCCGCAACGGCTCGGTGGAGTGGATGTGCGTCCCGCGGCCCGACTCCCCCAGCATCTTCGGCGCCATCCTCGACCGCAGCGCGGGTCACTTCCGCATCGGGCCGTACGGGCAGAACGTACCCGCCGCCCGCCGCTACCTGCCGGGCGGACTGATCGTCGAGACGACGTGGCAGACCGAGACGGGGTGGCTCATCGTGCGCGACGCCCTCGTGCTCGGTCCGTGGCACAACGTCCAGCAGCGCTCGCGCTCGCACCGCCGCACCCCCACCGACTGGGACGCGGAGCACATCCTGCTGCGGACGGTGAAGTGCGTCAACGGCACCGTCGAACTGGAGATGAGCTGCGAACCCGCGTTCGACTACCACCGCGGCGCGGCGCACTGGGAGTACACGGGCAAGGTCTACGAGGAGGCCACCGCCACGTGTAAGTCGAGCCGCCCGGGCGACCACCCGACACTGCGACTGACGACGAACATGAAGATCGGGCTCGAGGGGCGCGAAGCCCGCGCGCGAACCCGGATGGTCGAGGGCGACAACGTATTCGTCGCCCTGTCCTGGGCACACATGGCCGCGCCGCAGACGTTCGACGAGGCTGCCGACAAGATGTGGCAGACGGCGAAGTGCTGGCGGGAATGGATCACCATCGGCCGCTTCCCCGACCACAAGTGGCGGGGCTACCTGCAGCGCAGCGCCCTCGCCCTGAAGGGACTGACGTACGCCCCCACCGGCGCCCTGCTCGCCGCGTCGACCACCTCGCTCCCGGAAACCCCTGGGGGCGAACGGAACTGGGACTACCGCTACGCGTGGGTGCGGGATTCGACGTTTGCCCTGTGGGGCCTGTACAGCCTCGGACTCGACCGCGAGGCCAACGACTTCTTCTCGTTCATCTACGACGTGTCGAGCGCCGAGGACGGCAACCATCATCCGCTGCAGGTGATGTACGGCGTCGGCGGGGAACAGACGCTGGAAGAGTCGGAGTTGCACCATCTCTCCGGTTACGACGGCGCGCGACCGGTGCGGATCGGAAACGGCGCCTACGACCAGGTCCAGCACGACATCTGGGGAACGATCCTCGATTCGGTGTACCTGCACGTCAAATCCCGTGAGCGGGTGCCGGAAACCCTGTGGCCGATGCTCAAACGCCAGGTCGAGGAGGCGGTCAAGCATTGGCGTCTCCCCGACCGCGGGATCTGGGAGGTCCGCGGCGAGCCCCAGCACTTCACGTCGTCGAAGATCATGTGCTGGGTGGCCCTCGACCGGGGCGCGAAACTCGCCGATCAGCAGGGCGAGGCGAGTTACGCGCAGCAGTGGTCCGAGCTGGCCGACGAGATCAAGGAGGACATCCTCGAGCACGGCGTCGACGCGCGGGGCGTCCTGACGCAGCGGTACGGCAGCGACAGTCTCGACGCGTCGCTCCTCCTCGCACCGCTCCTGCGGTTCCTGCCCGCCGACGATCCGCGCATCCGCGCGACCGTGCTCGCCATCGCGGACGAGCTGACCGAGGGCGGGCTGGTGCTGCGCTACCGGGTGGAGACCACGGACGACGGGCTGAAGGGCAAGGAGGGCACGTTCACGATCTGCTCGTTCTGGCTCGTGTCGGCGCTCGTCGAGATCGGGGAACTGGACCGCGCGAAACGCCTGTGCGATCGCCTCCTCGGATTCGCCAGCCCCCTCAAGCTGTACGCGGAGGAGATCGATCCCGATTCGGGGCGGCACCTGGGCAACTTCCCGCAGGCGTTCACCCATCTGGCACTGATCAACGCGGTGGTCCACGTCATTCGCGCCGAGGAGGCCGCGGCGGGCGGGTTCCAACCCGCCCACAACACGGTCTGATCAGGCGCCGACCGCCTCCAGTTGCGGTGTGATCCGGCCGAGCGAGTACTGCAGGGACAGGCTCGACGGGGTGTTGAAACCGACCACCGTCGCATAGTCCTCGACGGCGAGGCCACCCTGCCGCACGGACGGCAGCTGGGCGAATCCGGGCAGCACCATCAGATCGTCGCGGGTGCCGCCGTTGGGCAGCATCACCACGAGGTCGGCGTTCAGGGCGTCCACCCGCTCGGGGCTCAGGGTGAGGCGGCCCCCGGTCGCCCCCGCCTCCTCGACGAGTGCTGGCGGCAGCGTGAGCCCCAACCTGCGGAACACCGCACTCGCACCGTCGTCCGGGTCGGCGACGACGACGATCTGCCCGGTGGCGAACATGAATTGGGACAGCACGGCAGTCTTGCCCGCCAGGGCGGGCAGCCGGCCGGCGAGGCCGTCGACGGTCCCGTTGGTGGTCGCGATGATCTCGGCCGCGCGCTCCTCCTCACCGAGGATCCGGCCGAGGACCTCGACCTGCGACTCCCACGGGTCGACCTGCACGTCGCCCAGCGCGGCGACCGTCGGCGCGATCTTGCTGATCCGGTCGAAGTCCTCCTGGTCGGCGACGGCGAACGAGCCGAGAATCAGATCGGGCGCGAAGCCGGCGATCTGCTCTTCCGGCAGCGACGCACCCACCTGCGTCATGCTCGCGCGGTCGAGTTCCACCGCCGAACCGTCGACCTCGGACTCCCAGGGATAAAGCCCGCGTTCGTCACCCATCGGCCCTGCCGCCAGGTAGGCGACCGGCTGGACGCCGAACTCGAGGAGCGCGTCGACCCACTGGCTGCTGGTGGCGACGATCCGGGTCGGAGTGCCGTCGACGGTGGTCGCGCCGAAGTGGTGCTCGACCGTCGTCTGCCGGTCCGCCGCGGTGCCGGCGCCGCTGTCTGCGCTGCTGTCTGCGCTGCATCCGGCGGTTCCGACGGCGAGTGCCGCGCACAACGCGGCCACGAAGATCCCTCTGACGCGCACCGCGCCTCCTCATCAAGTAAGCAAAGCCTTACCTTCGCATACTCGATGGTTCGGGCGCTACGGGTTACTCCGCGTACCGCTTCAGCAACCGCTCCGCGTCGGCCGCGATCTGCCGCACCACAGCCCCCGCCGGCCGCTCCGCCCTCACGAGACCCGCCGCTTCCCCTGCGTACACGACACCGAGGTCGGGATTCGCGGGATCGTAGGCGGCGGCGAGTTCGGCGTCGGGGGCCTCCGCGCCGTGCCAGCGTGAGGTGAATGCGTTGCTCAGGGCCCGCCCACCCCACCGCGCCGGCCACGGCTGGCTGCGCGCCTGGTCGAACACCGACGTGTACACGGTGTCGGCGCTGCCCGCCGCGATCAGCTTGCCGCGGGCGTACTCCGGCCCGATGGTCTCCGGGCTGGCCAGCAGCGCGGTCCCGATCATCGCGCCCTCCGCACCCGCGGCGAGTACCGCCGCGAGACCACGGCCGGTCGCGATGCCGCCCGCCGCGAGCACCGGCAGCGCCGTGGCCTCGAGGACCTCCTGCAGCAGCGGCAGCGTCCCGATCCTGCCGGTGTGGCCGCCCGCCTCGCCGCCCTGGGCGATCACGAAGTCGACGCCCGCCGCCTCCACGACCCGCAGGTCGTCGATCGTGTTCACCTGCGACACCACCAGCGCCCCCGTGGCGTGGATCTGCTCCACATACGGCGCGGGGTCGCCGAACGACAGCGACACGACCCGGGGATCCTCGGCCAGCGCGGCGTCGAGGAGTGTGTCGTCGTCGTCGAGTGCCCAGGTCATCAACCCGATCCCGAACGCGTCGCCGCCGATGCCCCGCGCAACCGCCGTCTCCTTCGCCACCCACTCCGGGGTGGCGTAGCGGGCCGCACCGAGCAGGCCGAGCCCGCCCGCCTTCGACACCTCGCCGACGAGGGTCCCGCCGGCCCGTCCGCCCATCGGGGCGCCGAAGATCGGCACCTCGATTCCCAGTGTCCGGGTCAGCCAGGTTTCGAGGGCCACGGGCAGCGCCTACTTTCGATCGGTCGTCAGGGCAACAGGATCGAGCAACTACTTCTTCGGCTTGTCCCCGACCGACTCGGACGACAACGCGGCCACGAAGGCCTCCTGCGGAACCTCGACCCGGCCGATGGTCTTCATCCGCTTCTTGCCTTCCTTCTGCTTCTCGAGCAGCTTGCGCTTACGGCTGATGTCGCCGCCGTAGCACTTGGCGAGCACGTCCTTCCGGATCGCGCGGATGTTCTCGCGCGAAATGATCTTCGACCCGATCGCCGCCTGGATCGGCACCTCGAACTGCTGGCGGGGAATGAGCTCGCGCAGCTTCGACGTCATCCGCCCGCCGTATGCGCCGGCGGCGGAACGGTGCACGATCGACGAGAACGCGTCGACGGCCTCACCCTGCAGCAGGATGTCCACCTTCACCAGGTCGGCCTGCTGCTCGCCGGCCTCCTCGTAGTCGAGGCTGGCGTAACCCTTGGTGCGCGACTTCAGGGCGTCGAAGAAGTCGAACATGATCTCGCCCATGGGCATCTCGTAGCGCAGTTCGACCCGCGTCTCGGACAGGTAGTCCATGCCGCCGAGTTCACCGCGCCGGTTCTGGCACAGTTCCATGATCGCGCCGATGAATTCGCTCGGCGCGATCACCGTGCACTTCACCATCGGCTCGTAGACCTCGCGGATCTTGCCCTCCGGCCAGTACGACGGGTTGGTGACGACGTGCTCGGCGCCGTCCTCCATCACCACCCGGTACACCACGTTCGGCGACGTCGAGATCAGTTCGAGCCCGAACTCGCGCTCGAGACGGTCGCGGGTGATCTCCATGTGCAGCAGTCCGAGGAAGCCGCACCGGAACCCGAACCCGAGCGCCACCGACGTCTCCGGCTCGTAGGCCAGGGCCGCGTCGTTGAGACGCAACTTGTCGAGGGCGTCGCGCAGCACCGGGTAGTCCGAACCGTCGAGCGGGTAGAGGCCCGAGTAGACCATCGGCTTGGGGTCTCGGTACCCGACGAGGGGTTCCGTCGCACCGCCGCGGGCGGCGGTGACCGTGTCGCCGACCCGCGACTGCCGGACGTCCTTCACACCGGTGATGAGGTACCCCACCTCGCCGACGCCGAGACCGATGCTGGCCTTCGGTTCGGGCGAGATGATGCCGACCTCGATCAGATCGTGGGTGGCGCCCGTCGACATCATGGTGATCTTCTCGCGCGGCGAGATCCGGCCGTCGACGACGCGGACGTACGTGACGACGCCGCGGTACGCGTCGTACACCGAGTCGAAGATCATGGCGCGCGCCGGACCGTCGGGGTCACCGACCGGAGCGGGGACCTGCCGCACCACCTCGTCGAGCAGTTCCTTCACACCCATGCCGGTCTTGCCAGATACGCGCAGCACGTCACCCGGTTCACACCCGGTGATGTGCGCGATCTCCTCGGCGTACCGGTCGGGATCGGCGGCGGGCAGGTCGATCTTGTTGAGCACCGGGATGATGGTGAGGTCCTTCTCCATCGCCAGGTACAGGTTGGCGAGAGTCTGCGCCTCGATGCCCTGCGCGGCATCCACCAGCAGCACCGCGCCCTCGCAGGCCTCGAGCGCGCGGGAGACCTCGTACGTGAAGTCGACGTGCCCGGGGGTGTCGATGAGGTGGATGACGAACTCGTCGTCGCCCACCTTCCACGGGAGCCGGACGTTCTGCGCCTTGATCGTGATGCCGCGCTCGCGCTCGATGTCCATGCGGTCGAGGTACTGGGCACGCATCTGCCGCTCCTCGACCACACCGGTGAGCTGGAGCATGCGGTCGGCCAGCGTCGACTTGCCGTGATCGATGTGCGCGATGATGCAGAAATTCCGGATCCGGGCAGGATCCGTGAACGTCTTGTCGGCGAAGCTGCTGATGGGGGACCCCTTACCTGGACCGGCACCGGCCCGGTTCCGGGCCACTGTCACCTGTCAGGATATCCAAGCCACCGCGTTGCGGCTGCCGCGGCATACACGCACTAAGCTCGGCGGCCATGGCGAGCACGTGGAGCAGCATCGGGAAGACGTTGGGCCGACTTGCACGGGACAAGGGACCGCAGCTTCTGGCGCAGCTGCAGAAGTCCGGCGCGCTGGACCGCGCGGCCGGTGTCCTGACCGGGTCGACGGCCGCGGCGCCGAAGCCGGCGCCGGGCCGCCCGGTCACCGCGAACTCCGCCCCGACCGCCCATCGGGCACGGAAGGTGGAGTACTCCCCCGACCTGGACGGCCGCGCGGATCCGGGTGAGATCGTCTGGACGTGGGTGGCGTACGAGGAGGATGCGAGTCAGGGCAAGGACCGGCCCGTGCTCGTCGTGGGGCGGGACGGCGACACCTTGCTGGGATTGATGCTGTCCTCGCAGAGCAAGCACGACGGCGACCGGGACTGGATCGCGGTCGGCTCCGGCTCGTGGGACGCGGAGGGCCGTCCGAGCTGGATCCGGCTGGACCGGGTGCTGGACGTTCCGGAGGCGGGGATCCGCCGCGAGGGCGCCGTCATGGACCGGGACAAATTCGAGGTCGTCGCGCGGCGTCTGCGAGCCGACTTCAGCTGGCAGTGACACGGTCACCGACGCAGATCGTCGGCGATCATCTCGGCGATCGCGGTCATCGCGAGCGCGTTGGGATGTGCCGGTTCGGCGGGTGACTGCGGCAGCATGCCCTCGAACCACCGCTGCCCCGCCGGCGCGCACGCGTCGTGCCCGCCGTCCACGGCGGCCTTCGCGATGTCGACGTAGTGCACTCCGTACCGGGCCGCGGCGTCGACGTAGATCTGGTTGAACCGTTCGAAGTACCGTTCGAGCCAGACCGCGTCCGCGTCGGACACGGGCAGATTCGGCCAGCAGCCGCGCCGGCCGACGGAGCCGCCGTGCCCGATCAGGTAGACCTCGGCGTCCGGGGCCTTCGCCACGATCGCAGCCACCACGGCATCGACCCGCGGCGCCATCGTCGCGATACCCTCGACCGCGAGTTGTTCCGCCAACGGGTCGTCGCGGCACCCGGCGTCGGCACCGGGAACGGGAGCGCCGCAGCGCACCGACACGGGCAGGTGATTGGAACCGCCGCCGCCGATGCTGAGCGTCACGATGTCGGTGTCGGCCCGCAGCGCATCGATCTGCGGTGGGACGAAACGCGTCCCCACGAATTGCGCGGTGCTGATCACGTGGGCGGGTGTGGCGGCGGAACACGTGACGTCGGTGAGGGTGGCCGCGCCGATCAGCCGCGCCAGCTCGGCCGGGTAGTTCAGGTCCGGCGATCGCAGGCACAGGTCGCGGTGCTCCGAGAATTCGATGAGCGGTCCGGCCGCGCGGGAGTCGCCGAGCGCCACATACGTCGGTTCCGGCCGCGGTGCGTCCCCGGCGGTCGCGGTCGCCGCCGGGAACGCCCCCGTGAACGCGAGTACGACGCAGGTGAGAAACCCTGCCCGCAGGAGGGTCAGCCGGCGCTCAGCTCTGCAGTCGGTCGTACCGGCCGAACAGCGACCGGTAGACCAGCGCGCCCACCGCGCCGCCGATCAGCGGGAACACGATGAACAGCCACACCTGGGCGAGCGCGCCGTTCTGGTAGGGCGCGACGGCGAGGCTGCGGGCCGGGTTGACGGAGGTGTTGTCGATCGGAATCGATACGAGGTGGATCACGGCGAGGGTGAATCCGATCGACACCCCGGCGAGCGGGACGTCGGAGATCTGGTCGGTGGACGCGAGAACCACGAACACGAGCAGCGCGGTGAGGAGGACTTCGACGATCATCGCGGCGCCGATCCCGTATCCGTTCTCGATGACCCCGCCGAGCGGTCCCTTGATGGCGGACGGACTGTGGGCGCCCCAGCCGTTGGCGCCGAGACCGTCGTCCGCCCGGTTGTACGACGGCAGGCTCTGCGCGATCGCGTAGACCACCACACCGGCGACGAGACCACCGATGACCTGGGCGACCATGTACAGTCCCGCCTTCGCGACGGACAACCGGCCGAGCGCGAGGTGCCCCACGGTGACGGCGGGGTTGACGTGGCAGCCCGAGATCGGTCCGATGGCGTAGACGAGGAAGAGCAGGGTCAGTCCGAATGCCAGTGCCACACCGAGGTTCCCGACCTTGGCTCCGGCGAAGACCGCCGTCCCCACCGCCGCGAAGACCAGTACGAACGTGCCGACCGCCTCTGCTACGTATTTCTTCAGATCCGAGATCGGTTCGACTTCTACGTATTCCTGTGCGGTTGGAGACATTGAACCCACCTTCGTCGAAATGGATCGTTAGTCCTGCTTTCCACGGATAGATCTGGGTGGCACTTTACGCCAGGCGGGTGATCTCCACGACGACTTCGAGATCTGTTGCCCGGCCACCGGAGAAGATGCCCTTGAGCGGCGGAACGTCCGCGTAGTCCCGCCCGATGCCCACTGACACGTGCTGTTCGTTCACCGCCACGGCGTTGGTCGGGTCGTATCCCCACCACGCCCCGGTCCACGCCTCGACCCAGGCGTGACTCTCCCCCGCCACCGTCTCGTCCACCGCCGCATCGGGTTTCGGGTGCAGATAGCCGGACACGTAGCGGCTCGGAATTCCCATGCTGCGCAACAGAACCAGAGTCAGGTGCGCGTAGTCCTGACACACGCCCTGCCGTTCGGCCCAGGCGTCGACCGCGGACGTGTGGACGCCCGTCGTGCCCGGGACGTAGTCCATCTCCCGGTGCACCCAGTCCGCCGCCGCGACAACGGCTTCGTCGGGGGTGCGTCCCTTGCGCAGGTCCCGCGCGATGGTGTCGAGTTTGCGGCTGCGCGGCACGAACGTGGTGTTGCTCAGCTGCTCGTTGAACCGGTCGGTGAGCGGCGGGCTCGCCAGTTCGCCCCAGTCCGCCTTCTCCTCCGGCTCCCAGAACGGTTCGGTCTCGACGACGGACAGCCCGGTGACCTCGAGTTCCTTGTGCGGCGCATGGAGATCGAACGCGGTGACGGCGGTGCCCCAGTAGTCGGTGTAGCGGTACGACCGCGTCGCCGGTGTGGTCTCCACCCGATTCAGGATCACCGTCTGCCTGCTGTCACCGCGCGGGGTGAGTCGCGCCTCGTTGTACGAGGACGTGACCGGTGCGTCGTAGGCATACCCGGTGGTGTGCACGACTCTCATTCGCCAGCTCACAGCTCTCCCTCCACGACGGATTCGCCGCCGACGGCCCGTGCATCGGTCCACGCCACCCACGGCGCGGCGTGAAAATACTGCAGCGCGATGGCTTCTCCCAGTTCGCGGCAGGTTTCCTGCAATCCCGCGAGCCGATCGTGGAGATCCTCGAGGAGCACGCCGGGCGGCAGGAACTCGAGTTCGCTCCGCGCCCTGCCGAGGAGGCGCTGCGCCTCGGCCCGGTGTCCGACGCGGCTGTCGGGCTGGTGGTCGAGTTCGGCGAGGCACAGCTCCGCCTGCCGGATGGCGTGGAACACCGACCGCGGGAACAGCCGGTCCAGCAGGATGAACTCGACCACCCGGTTGGCGTCCAGCGCGCCGCGGTACGTGCGCAGGTAGGTGTCGTGGGCTCCCGCGGAGCGCAGCACCGTCACCCACGCGGGCGAGGACGGGCGGTCGCCCGCACGGGACAACAGCATCCGCGCGAGCATGTCGACGCGTTCGATCGAGCGGCCGAGCAGCAGGAAGCGGTATCCGTCGTCGCGGCTCATGGTCGAGTCGGCCAGGCCCGCGAACATCGCCGCGCGTTCCTCCACGTACCGGAAGAACTCGTGCGGCCCGAGACGCTTGGACGCCCGCTCCCGCTCGGCGAGGCCGTTGTACGTGGTGTTGAGGCACTCCCACATCTCGCTGGACGTGACCTCGCGGGCACCGCGCGCGTTCTCGCGGGCGCTGGCGAGGGAGTCGATGATCGAGCCCACCTGGTTGCGGCTGAACGCCACCAGTTCGGTCACCGACCGGACGTCGAGCTGCGTGTCGGGTGCTTCGATGCCGAGCACCCGCAGCAGCAACCGGGACGTGCGGTCCGGGTCCACCGACGCGTCGTCGAGGAGCTGGTGCACGGCGACGTCGAGAATGCGGGCCATGTCGTCGGCCCGCTCGACGTACCGGCCGATCCAGTACAGCGATTCGGCGTTCCTGGCCAGCATCAGCGATCACCTCCGCGGCCGTGTTGTTGCTGTTGCTGTTGTTGCTGCTGAAGTTGGGTCGTGCTGAGTTCGGGTCCCTGCTCGGCCTCGGCGGACTGCGCCGGTGCGGCCACGAGCTCCTCACCCGCCAGTTCCCGCTCCTCGTCGGAGCTTCTGCTCGCGAGCACCCACGTGTCCTTGCTGCCGCCGCCCTGGCTGGAGTTCACGACGAGCGACCCCTCGGGCAGGGCCACGCGGGTCAGGCCGCCCGGCAGCACCCAGACGTCGTCGCCGTCGTTGACGGCGAACGGACGCAGATCGACGTGCCGGGGAACCAGTTCGTCCCCGACCTTCGTCGGCACCGTCGACAGCTGGACCACGGGCTGCGCGATCCAGCCGCGGGGGTCCGCCTTGATCTTCCGCGTGATCGTGTTCAGCTCCTTCGGTGACGCGTCGGGGCCGAAGACGATGCCGTAGCCACCGGAACCCTCCACCGGTTTGATCACCAATTCTCCGACCCGGTCCAGCACCTCCTCGCGTTCCTCGTCGAGCCAGCAGCGGAACGTGTCGACGTTCGCGAGCAGCGGCTTCTCCCCGAGGTAGTAGTCGATGATCTGCGGGACGTAGGTGTAGACGAGTTTGTCGTCGCCCACGCCGTTCCCGACGGCACTCGAGATGACGACGTTGCCCGCCCGGGCCGCGTTCAGGACGCCGGCCACCCCGAGCACGGAGTCCGGCCGGAAGTGCATGGGGTCGAGGTAGTCGTCGTCGATGCGGCGGTAGATGACGTCGACCTGCCGTTCACCCTCGGTGGTGCGCATGTAGACCATGTTGTCGCGGCAGAAGAGGTCGCGGCCCTCGACGAGTTCGACACCCATCTGGCGCGCGAGCAGCGAATGCTCGAAGTACGCGGAGTTCGCGACACCCGGTGTCAGGACGACGACGGTCGGGTCGGCCTCGTTGAGGGCGGCGGACGCCCGCAGCGCCCGCAGCAGGTGCGAGGCGTAGTCCCCGACGGACCGCACGCGGTGCGACATGAACAGGTCGGGGAACACCCGCGCCATCGTGCGGCGGTTCTCCATGACGTAGGACACCCCCGACGGCGAACGCAGGTTGTCCTCCAGCACCCGGAAGACCCCGTTCTCGTCGCGGACGAGGTCGATTCCGGCGACGTGGATCCGCACCCCGTTCGGCGGGACGATCCCCGACGCCTCCCGGTGGAAGTGCTCGCACGAGGTGACCAACCGCTTCGGCAGCACGTGGTCGCGCAGGATGCGCTGTTCCCCGTACACGTCGTCGAGGAACATCTCGAGCGCCTGCACCCGCTGCTTGATGCCCTTCTCGAGACGCGTCCACTCCGCCGCCGCAATGACGCGGGGCACCAGGTCGAGGGGGAAGGGCCGTTCCTGACCGGACAGCGAGAACGTCACACCCTGGTCGATGAACGCCCTGCCCAGCGCGTCGGATCGGGCGGCGAGGTCGGCCCGGTCCGCGGGCTCGAGCGCCTTGAAGACGCCCTTGTAGGGCGGGCGGACGGTGCCGTCGCGGTCGAACATCTCGTCGAACGCCAGACCGTAGCGGCCGATGTCCGTGTACCCGTCGAACACGTGGGCGGGTTCGGCAGGCTTGCGAGGCCGCGCGGTCACCCGCGTCCGGGGCGGGGTTCCCGCCGCCTTCGGACCCGCCTGCGCCGCGGCCCCCGATTTTCGGCCGGGGGCTTTCGAGGTGGCCGACGACTTCGATATTGTTGACGACTTCGATGCTGGGGGCGTCATCCCAGACATGCTGCTACACGTACACCCGTTCAGCAGCACAGCCGCAGGATTTGTCGGCGCGTCCGGCGCCGGTTTGAGATCGGACACCGATCACTGGTAATCTCGCCTGTCGGTGCATATGTGTGCGCCCAGAGCTTTCTCGACCGTAACCAGCTTAAGACGACAGGATTTTACGCGTGGCCAACATCAAGTCCCAGGTGAAGCGGATCCGTACCAACGAGGCGGCCCGACTCCGTAACCAGTCGGTGAAGTCCTCGCTGCGCACGGCGATCCGCTCGTTCCGCGAGGCTGCGGCGGCCGGTGACAAGGACAAGGCCAACGAGCTCCTCGTCGCCACCAGCCGCAAGCTCGACAAGGCAGCCAGCAAGGGCGTCATCCACGCCAACCAGGCTGCCAACAAGAAGTCTGCTCTCGCGCAGGCTGTCAACAAGATCTGACGGTTCTTCCGTCGTAGGCTCTCCAACAGCCGCTCGGTCCTCGGACCGAGCGGCTGTTGTCGTGTCTCCGTTCCTCGTGTGTCGCCGTCAGCTCCGGCCGTCAGATCTGGCGTAGCCGGGAGACGCGTCCCACGGCACTCTCGACGGCGTAGTCCGCGTCGGCCGCCGCGCCCTTGACGTCGGCGTTCAGGGCGGCGACGATCCGCAGTGCCTCCCCGACCGACGTGGGCGTCCATCCCTTCGCGAGGGCCTGCGCCTTCTTGATCTTCCAGGGCGGCATGCCCAGTTCCGACGCCATCCGGAACGGGTCGCCGCGCCCGGCCGGGGCGACCCGGGCGATCGAGTGCACCGCGTCGGCCAGTGCGTCCGCGAGCAGCACGTGCGGCACACCGCGCAGCATCGCCCAGCGCAGCGCCTCGATCGCGCCCGCGGTGTCGCCGGCGACGGCCTTGTCCGCGACGTCGAATCCGCTCACCTCGGCCTTGCCCGAGTAGTACCGCTGCACGGCGGCGACGTCGATCTTTCCGCCGGTGTCCGCCGTGAGCTGCGAGCACGCGGCGGCCAGTTCGCGCAGATTCGAGCCGACTCCCTCGAACACGCTCTGCACCACGTCCGGCGACACCCGGACCCCGAGGGTGCGGAACTCGCCGCGAATGAACCCGATGAGCTCGCCGGACTTCAGTTTGGCGCACGGGTGCACCACGGCCCCGAGCTTCTCCAGCGCCCCGGTCATCGCTTTCGCACGGCCACCGCCCGAGTGCAGGACCACCAGAACGACGCCCGGAGGCGGGTCGCCCGCGGCGTCGAGGACCAGTGCCACCGCGTCCTTGCCCGCCTCTGCGGCGGCCTCGAGCACCACCACGCGGTCCTCGGCGAACAGGGACGGGCTGAGCAGTTCGGCGAGTTCGGCCGCCCCGGCGTCGCCCGCTCGCAGCCGGTTGACGGGAAGCTCGGCGCCGGCGGCGACGTTCGCGCTCGCGCGGACCTGGCCGACGACCTGCGCCACCGCGCGTTCGACGAGGAATTCCTCGTCACCGAGGACCAGATGGAGCTGTTCGAGCTGAGTTGGAGTGCTCACGCGAAGATCGTGCCACGTGGGGCGGACACGTTCGCCGACACCCCGAGGCGGGACCGAGCACGGCGAACACCGGCGATCGCCACGCAGGGACGGCGTCGGCGGTGGACACTCGATGATATGACCGCGGAATCCGAGGTGGACGGCGTCACGCGCGAGGGCTTCGCGCACACGATCGACCTCGACGACGACCGCGCGGCAGGGCAACGGTACGAACTGAGTTTCCGGTACACCTGCCGCGACGGGCTGCTTCTGCGGTGGTCGGTGCAACTGGTGGCCCGCTGCTCGGTCTCCGGGCATGCCGAGGCCGTGTTCGCCGGTGGTCGATCCGCCCTCGAGCCGGTCCTCGGAGTGGGCACGGCGAACGGCGCCGACGACGACTTCGACGCCGCGTGCGCCGTGTACGAGCACCAGTGGCGGTCGCTGCTCGACCCGTCGGGCGGCAGCCCGCGAGGCGAAGGCGAGCAGCGTCACCTGTCCGACGCGCTCGCCCTGTACGGGCGCACGTGGCGCAGCGACTCCGGCCGTGCGGTCGCCGACCGGCTCGCGTCGTTCGCGAATGTCACCGTGCTCGCACTGGGCACCGATCCCGCATTCCAGGTGATGCGCCGCACCGCCGCGCACTATCCCGAACCGGTCGTCCTCGCCGTGTACCAGCCCGGCGGGCAACGCATCGACCTCAGCCTCGCCGACACGGCGACCGTGGAGGCGCTGATCGACGATCCCGGTCCGCTGCGCACCGGACCGGATTCCAGCGCGGGCACCCTGCTCGCGGGACCCGCGTCCACCGGGCTGCTGCACCCCGGCTACCTCGGCTCCACCACCGCGGCCGGTCTCACCGAGCTGACTCCGCCACCAGCGGTCAGCTGACCACTTCGCGTGTCAGCAGGCCGACCACCGCCGCCAGCGTGCCGACGCGCGCGAATTCCGTCCGTTGCTTCTCGGCGCCGGTGCCCTCCCGCAGCACCGTGTCGAGTCCCGATTCGAGGAACGCCCGGTCGCCGGCGCCGAGTCCCGGGGCCACGCACTCGTTCAGCAATTCCAGGTGCCTGCGGATGGGCAGGGGCCGATCGGTTGCCGGGCTGGTGCATTCCCCGTCGAGTCCGTCCCGGGCCGCCCGCCACAACTGCGCCCGCAGCAACTCGACGCGCAGCCATGGCACCGTGTCGCCGTTCGCCACCGACCGCAGCGCCCACCCCACGAGGCCCTTCACGACCACCGCGTAGAGCGCCGCGTGCGCCGCGGTCATGGCGACGTCCGCGATCCGGACCTCGATCGTCGGCTGCTTGTCGGACAGCCGGACGTGCCAGTAGATCATTCCCCGGTCCATGGCGGCGCCGGTCCCGATCATGGCGCCGACCGACGACTCGTACTCGTCCGCGGAATCGAAGTGCGGCGGCGGTCCCGCCGACGGCCACCGCGACCACATGATGTGCCGCCAGCTGTGGTAACCGGTGTCGTGCCCGCTGTGGAACGGCGAGTTCGCGGCGAGCGCGAGAAGCACGGGGAGCCAGCTGCGCAGCTGGTTGCTCACGAGCACCCCCACGTCGCGGCTCGGGATCCCCACGTGCACGTGACAGCCGCACGTGGTCACCGTGTCCACGATCGACCCGAAGTGGCGGGCCATCTCCTCGTACCGCGGGCTCGGAGTGATCGCCGGAGGCAATCCCTCGGCGATCAGCGAGGTTCCGCTGGGCACCAGCAACAGGTCGCGGCCCGCGGCGGCCTTCACCAGCCGGCGTCGCAGGCTGCGCAACTCCTCGTGCAGTTCCTCCCCGGTGTGGCACACGCCCGTCGCCGTCTCGATCTGGCACCGGGCGAGTTCACGTTGGAGCCCGTGAATGTCGTGGCCGGCCTCCGCGACCACGTCGGGTCCCGCGGAGGAGAGATGACCGGATTCGTCGACGAGGAAGAACTCCTCCTCCACCCCCACACTGAGGTCGCGATCCGATTCCGTTGCTGCAGCGCTCATTCAGCAGGTATCCCCGAGTTCCGCGGAGACGAAACCGGGCCCCCGGCTCAGGTGAAGCCGATGACCTCCTCGCCCCACGCCCGGCGCAGTTCCCGGTCCGGATCGTGGGCGACCGCGTCGGATCGGCCGATCAGCAGGGTCGCGCGGTCGCCTTCGTCGTACCGCGGCCACTCGATCTCCGCCCCGGTTCCGTCCGGGGTGCCCGCGGTGGCGAAGGACAGCCACCGTCGCTGGATCCGCTCCGACACGTGGCCGGCGGTCCGGTGCCCACCGAGCTTGAACGTGGGGTCGTGCGGGACGACGCCGAAGTTGCCGAAGACGTAGGGCACCTCGGTGCCGTGCGTGGCACCGATCCGTGCGGCGCGCAGGAAGGGTGTGGCGTAGTCGAAGCGGTACAGCCAGGTGGGCGCGACGCGGCTGTGCGCCTCCGCGATCCACAGCGTCGGCATCCGGAACGCGGCGTCCCGCGAGATCTCCATCGCCGAGCGTTTCTTCGGGTAGTCGGGATACGCCGCGGCCACCTCCTGTTCCTCGTCGGCGGGGAGGTCGGGGTGGTCGGCGGCGATCGCCACGAACATCTGATGCACCGCGTCCGGGGTGATCGGCATCAGGGGCGATTTCATCAGCCGGAACATCGACGCCTCGTCCTTGTTCGTCCCGATCAGCAGCGGAACTCGATGCGCGAGTCCTTTCCGGAAGGCCGCCACCGGGTAGTGCGGGACCACGTCCCCGTCGACGGTCGGGGCAACCGCCAGGGTCCCGGGCACCCGCGCGGGCACCTGCTGGACGAGTTCGACGCATGCCTTCGTCAGTACGTCGACGGGAAGGTCGCGCAGACGGCCCGCGTCGGCAGGCGCGATGTCGAGCAGTTCGAGGAACGATTCGGCGATACTCTCGGCTCGCGCACTGCCGTACACCGACGTCGCCGGCGAGCTCTCGGCGATCGCGCGATGGAACAGCCCCTCTGCCTGCGGCGACGTCATCAGCGTGGTGACCGAGCCGCCACCGGCGGACTCCCCGAACAGGGTGACGTCGGCCGGGTCGCCGCCGAACGCCGCGATGTTGTCACGCACCCACGTCAGGGCCGCGATCTGATCGCGCAGGCCGACGTTCGTGTCGAACGGGTGCTCCTCGGTCGAGAACGCGGAGAAGTCCAGGAACCCCAGCGCACCGAGCCGGTAGTTGAACGTGACCACCACGACGTCGCCGCGTTCGACGAGCCGGGACGGATCGAACATGCGCTGCCCGGACGAACCGAGGTAGTACGCCCCGCCGTGGATCCACACCATCACCGGCCGTGGTCGCCCGGCATCCGCCGCCGGCGCGAAGACGTTCAGGGTGAGACAGTCCTCGTCGATGGTCAGACCGGGATCGATGGGCAGCGGCCCGTGTTCGTTCTGCGGCGCGATCGGGCCGAACCGGGAGCAGTCGCGCACACCGTCGAAAGGTTCGGGCGGGTGCGGGGCGCGGAGCCGCCGCTCACCGATCGGCGGCGCCGCGTAGGGAATGCCTTTCCACGACAGGACGCCGCCCACCCGGACGCCGCGCAGCGTGCCCTCACGGACGGCCACGAGTGGGTTCTCGGTATGCGAAACCATGACGTCATCTTCGCCCGGGCAGCCCGCCTCCGGAGTCCGTTCGCAGATTCTTCCGGCTCGGACGGCGCCGACCGCCCGCTCTGGCAGACTGAGTCAGTGAGCCGGGCGCATGCCCGCACGCTGGAGGAACCGATGCGAGACATAGTGCCCGATACGTCACGCTCGCAGGCCGTCGGCAAGTCTGCGGCGACGTTCGCGACCCTCGCCGATCTGCTCTACGCGGGCCAGGATTTCGGGCAGGTCCACCAAGCCATCTGCGACGCCGCGCCGCTACTCGTCGAGGGTTGTCAGCACGCGAGCCTGATGCTCCGGCAGGGCGCCCGCTACGTGACGGTGGCGGCCAGCGACGACATCGCCGCCCGCGTCGACGAGCTCGAGCGCGTCGAGAACGAGGGGCCGTGCGTCGACGCCATCGTCAGCGACACCCCTCAGTTCGAAACGGACCTGTCCACGTCGTCACAATGGCCGCGGCTCTCACGACGGGTGCTGGCCGAGACGCCGGTGCGCGGGGCGGCCGGTTTCCGCCTCGTCATCCTGGGACGCAAGGTCGGCGCCCTCGATCTGTTCTCGGACACGCCGGGGGCCCTGACTACCGCCTCCGTGGAGCAGGGCATCATGCTCGCCTCGTTCGCGGCGGTGGCGATGGCGGCGGTGCACGAGCACCTCGAGGCCGAGACGCTGCGGGCCGGCCTCGTGAGCAACCGTGAGATCGGGAAGGCGGTGGGTCTGCTGATGGCATTCCACAACATTTCCGAGACACAGGCGATGGAGATTCTCCGCACCACCTCGCAGGACATGAACCTCAAGTTGGCGACGGTGGCGCAGGAGATCGTCGCGCACCATCACCGGAAGATGACCTGACCGCGGTCAGTCCGACTCCGGCGAATCGGGGGTACCGGCGATACCGAGCATCGACAGCAGCATGCGGCAGTCTGCGGCGTCGAGCGACTGAGCAGCGACGACGCGCTGCGCTCTCCACACCTGTCCGGCGTCGAGTTCGTCGTCCACGTCGAGATCCGTCCGCTCCGATTCCGACATCTCGCCCTCCAATGCGGGTGTGCTCCAAGACCGTTCGCCCTCGACTTCTGTCACCGGATGGTAGTCGGTGTTCGGGTGTCTCATACGCACATCGGGAATCGAAGTCGAAACGATACAGAAGCGGATCCACCGCGGTCGCGCCGAGCCTGCCGAGCGACGCATTCCGGAGACGAAAGTGACAGCGGCACAGCATATGTCAGGACGGGGTCAGCGCTCGCAGCGGCTCGCTGAGCTCGGTGGCGAAGAACTCGAAGAAGCCGTCCACGTCCGGTCCGGCGTTGATCAGCGCGAGACGATCGAATCCGGCGTCGACGAACGAGCCCGCCACCTCGAGGTGCCGCCGGACGTCCGGCCCGCACGCCATCGCGTCCCGGACGTCCTCGGTGCGGACCGACGACGACGCCGCCTCGAAGTTGATCGGATTCGGGAGCTCCGCTTGAACCTTCCATCCGGTCAACCCGAACCGGAACAACCGGTGCGCCGACTCCACCGCGGAATCCTCGTCGGGCGCCCACGCGAGGGGCACCTCCCCGTATTTCGGGCCCGTCCCGCCGGCCGCGGTGTAGGCCTGCACCAGATCCGGGTCCGGTTCGGTGGCGAAGAGTCCGTCGCCGAGCTCCGCGGCGATGCCGACGGCCTGCGCGCCGCCGGCCGCGACCGCGATCGCCGGGGGCACGTCGGGGAGATCGAAGACGCGGGCGTCGTCGAGGGTGAGGTGCTTGCCCTCGTAGGAGTGGTAGCCGCCCGACCACAGCAGGCGGATGATGTCGATCGCCTCCCGCAACATCTGGTGCCGGACGGTCACCGACGGCCAGCCGCCGCCGACGACGTGTTCGTTCAGCCGTTCCCCCGAGCCGAGGCCCAGGGTGAACCGGCCCTCGCTGAGGACGGCGGTGGTGGCCGCGGCCTGCGCGACGATCGCGGGGTGGTACCGGACGAACGGGCAGGTGACCCCGGTGGCCAGACCGATCCGCTCGGTCCGCGCCGCGGCGGCGGCGAGCATCGACCACACGAATCCCGAATGACCGTGACTGTAGAGCCAGGGGTGGTAGTGATCGCTCACCTCGACGAAGTCGAAGCCGGCCCGTTCGGCCTCCACCGCCTGCCGCACGATCTCCCGTGGATCGAACGTCTCGGCCATCAGCTTGAACCCGACCTGCATGTCTCGTCCCTTCCTTGCGTTCTGCGACGGTTTCCCGGATCCGGGCGCGTTCACACAAGGCGGCCCAGCGCCGACGGCCAGACCGGCGCCCACAACATCAGCACCCCGACCACGATTCCCGTGAGCACCAGCCGGGTTCCGCGACTGCGCAGCGCCGCACCGATCGCGAGCGCGGCGCCGAGGACGACGACCGCGCCCGTGGGCCCCGAGGGCACCGGGACGGAGGCTGCGGGGATCCGCGCACCGCGCTCGGCCACGGTCACCAGCCACCACAGCGGCCACTGCGTCAGGCGCACCACCACTTCCGCGACGGGAACACTGATCCCCGCGATCAGCGCGGTGACCGCGCCCGTCACGGTGATCACGCCGATCACGGGGGCGACCAGGATGTTCGCGCAGATCGAGACCAGACTCACGGTTCCGGCCATCGCGGCCACGATCGGAGCGGTCACGGCGAAGGCGGCGACAGACACCGCTACCGTCTCCGCCACCGCCCGCGGCCACCCGCGGCCCACCAGCGCGTCGACCCACACGGGCGCGATCAGGATCAACCCGGCGGTGGCGGTCGCCGACAGAACGAAGCCGAAGTTCACCGCCAGCTCCGGCGCCCACACCAGCAGTGCGATCACGCCCGCCGCCAGCGCCGGCATCGCCTGTTTCCGCCGCCCCGTGACGAGCGCCAGCAGGGCGACCGAGCCCATCGCGGCGGCGCGCAGCACGCTGGGTGACGGTCGCGCGACCACCACGAACGCAATCAATGCGACGGCGGCCAGCGCCGCGCCGGCCCGCGGACCCAGCCCCACCCCTCGGACCACGAGCAGCACCGCCCCCAGCAGGATGCTGACATTCGTCCCCGACACCGCCGTGAGGTGCGTCAGTCCGGTCGCGGTGAAGTCGTCCTTCACCTCCCGGGGCAGCGCCGACGTGTCGCCCACCACCAGACCCGGCAGCAGTCCCGCCTCGGCGGCGGGCAGGACGGCGGCGGCCGCGGCGAACCGGGTCCGCACAGCGCCGGCCCACCGCTGGTGCGCAGGCGTGGGACCGGCCTCCACGGGCGGTCCGGACACCCGGACCGTCGCCAGGCTCAGGTCCCGGTGCCGCGGTGGGCTCAACTGCCCGCGCAGCACCACGTCCTGACCCGGCAGCAGCCCGAGCCAACCGTCCGCCGGGGCGAGGAGGACCACCGCGCCGGCCGCGTGGATCGTCTCCCCGGCCCGGCGAATCTCGACGACGTCCGCGTTCACGAGCACGTGCCGTCCGAAGCCGGCGATCTCCCGGGGATCGTCGACCGGGGTGACGACGAGGGTCACCCACGTCTCGTTCCGGGCGAGTTCGGTCATCGGGTGCCGTTCCACGGCCTGAACCCGCCAGGCCACCCCCGCGGCGCAACACGACCCGAAGAGCAGTAGCGCGAGCGTCCCGGCCGTCCAACGCCCCGGTGACCGCAGCGCGCACCCGGCGGCGAGGAGGACGGCCGTCCCCGACAGGGCCGTCAGGAGCATCCATGCGGCGCGGGAACCCCCGAGGATGCCGATCAGCGTTGCCGCCCAGCAGATCCCGGCGAACGGGAGTAGCCGGAGGTCGAGCAGCCGCGGCTCGCTCTCGGGCATCACAGGGTGACCTGGGCGCGTAGCTTTTCCAGCCGCACCGGCCCGATCCCGTCCACCTCCCCCAGTTGTGAGATGTCGGTGAACTTTCCGTTCGTCGTGCGCCACGCCACGATCGCGGCCGCCGTGACGGGCCCGACCCCGGGAAGGGCGTCGAGTTCCGTCTCCGTCGCCGTATTGAGGTTCACCAATCCACCGGCCGCGGGGGTCGCCGCACCCGCGGGTCCCGGCGATCCCGCGGAGGTGCCGCCCACCGCGCTCGGCGGCGGCTGGGTGGTCGCGACGCCCACGAGCACCTGATCGCCGTCCGAAAGCCGTTGCGCCAGATTCAATCCGAGGGTGTCACCGCCGTCGCGCACTCCACCCGCCGCGGCGAGCGCGTCCGCGACCCGGGCGCCCGGTGGCAGCCGGACGAGGCCTGCCGAAACCACAAGGCCCACCACACTGACGACGATCTCCTCCTCCAGCGCGGGTGCCGGCGCCGCCGCGACCGTCGCCGGTTCCGGCGCCGGACTCAGGGAATGCACTCCCGCGGCAGGCAGCGACGGAACCGCCTGCGTGGCCGGCCGATCGCTGCGCACCGCCAGCACGGTCGCGGTCGCGACGACGATTCCCACCACGATCAGCGCGATCGCCCCGTACCGCCCGGGGTCGAATCGTGCGTCCCGCCACCGGTCGGGCAGGGCGAACCCGCCTCGGCGGCGCGCGGCGGACCACGTCTCCTCGCCGTCGAGGCCTGGCTCACCCGGCTCGGCCAGCCACTCCGGCGCCGCCGGAGTGGCGGGCGGCAGCACGTCGTGTTCGCCCGACGTCAGGAACGCGAGCCGGGTCCGGCCTCTCGAACGCTCTTCCCTGATGCCCATGCACGCGACGCTAGAGTGCGGCGCCCACAGGGTCGCCGCGCCGACCCGGCATTCGAATCGGCCTGTGGATCAGTGCGAAGTTGTGGATGAATCCTGGTTTTCGTCGTGCAGAGCGGGTTCCGGGCACAGCACGATGCCGATGGCGCCCGCCCCGACGTGGGCTCCGAGCACTGAACTGAAATCGGTGACGACGAGATCGCTGACCTGCGGAATCCGGTCTTTCAGCTGATGCGCCACCGCTTCGGCGCGTTGCGGGGCGTGCATGTGATGCACAGCAACGGCCGTTCTGTCCAGACCTGCCTGCTCCACTGCCACGTCGACCATCCTGGCCATGGCCTTGGTCGAGGTCCGCGTCTTCTCCTTCAGCACCAGCCGGCCGTCCACGAGATGCAGCACCGGCTTCATCGCCAGTGCGGTGCCGAGCAGTGCGGCGGCGGTGCCGATCCGCCCTCCGCGACGCAACTGGTCGAGCCGGTCGACGACGATCAGGCAACGCCCGCGGCTCGCGACGTCGACCGCCCGCCGGTACGCGGTCTCGAGGTTCGCACCGGCCTGCGCGACACGCGCCGCCTCGAGCACCGGGAATCCCAATCCCATTCCGGCGGACTGGGAATCGACGATCCGCACCCGGCCGTCGAACTCCTGCGCCGCCTGACGGCCCGCCTCCCACGTGCCGGACAGCTGCCGCGAGATGTGCACCGCGAGAACGCCTGCGCCCTCACTCGACTCGAGCGCTTCGGCGTAGGCCTCGGACAGCTCGCTCGGGGATGCGCCCGACGTGGTCACGCCTGCGAGGTCCTCGGGGATCTCGTCGATTCCCTCCCGGAAGTCCCGGCCACCACTGAGGACGTGGAGCGGGACCACCCGGATCCCGTACTGCTCGACGTGTTCGGGCAGAATCGATGCCGAAGAATCGGTGACGACGACGACAGGCATGGGACTACTCGGCTCCGCTCGACACCGGGTCGGCGGGAACCGCGCCCGCGGCGGAGTCCGGCACGACATCCGCCGCGCGGATCGCGGTCAGCATCGCCGCGGCCACCTCGGTGTGCCCGTCCCAGCCCCAGTGGATGCCGTCCGGGTTGCCCTGATCACTGAAGACGTTGGCGCGCACCGCCTCCGCGAGGTCGACGAGGGGCACGTTCTTCTTCTCCGACCACGTCGTGATGGCGGCGACGGCACCGGGACGCCCCGCGTGGACCTTGCCGTAGGCCTCGCTGCGATGCACCGACGGCAGGGTCCCGATGACGGGAAGTTCGGGCCGCATGTACGCGAGCGCCGCCCGGGAACTCTCCAGGTACTCGACGCTCAACCGCGGGGGCAACGCCACCGGCCAGCCCAGCGGCGCCAGCCGGGGCTGAAGCCACTGGTAGCCGCTCCGCACGACGCGGCGCAGCGCGGGCGGCCGGACGTAACGCAACTGCTCCCGCAACGCCGTCGGGAGCGGGGACGGCAGCGAATCCATGCCGCCGACGGCGAACACCACTGCGCCGGCCCGGGGAACCGCGGACCACACCCGTGGGTCCTGGGTCAGCGCCCACCACACGTCGCGGCTGGTCCAGCCGATCCGCGCCACCAACTCGACGTCCCAGCCGAGTTGACGGCCAACGATATTGGGCCAGATGTCGGGATGGTCGGACGGGAGGCCGCCCTTCGGCCCGTAGTACGACAGCGAATCGGCGAGCACGAGCAGGACGGGGCGTTCCCCGGGACCGGCACCCGCCTCAGAGGACGTCACTGGCCACACTCGCGGAAGCGTTCCACACGTCGAGGCGCCAGCTGAGCGAATCGGAGTTCCCGTACGCACTCAGCTGCACCCAGCTGGTGTTGCCCAGCCCGCCCAGCACCGGCCAGCGGTCGACGGGCAGATCCAGCAGGGCGGCGGTCAGTGCGGCGATCAGTCCGCCGTGGGCGACCAGGACCACCGGCTTCTCGGCCCAGTCCTCGTGCTTCTCGACCAGTTCGGCGACCACCGGCTTGCTGCGGCGGGCGACGTCGATGCGGCTCTCGCCGCCGGGGGGTGCCCACGTCGCATCCCCGCGCCACGCGGCGCGGGCGCCGGGTGCGCGCGCGTCGACGTCGAGGTGCGTGAGTCCCTGCCAGTCGCCGAGATGCGTCTCCCGGAGGCGTTCGTCGATCTGCACCGGAAGTCCGGCGTTGTCGCCGACCTCCACGGCGGTGTCGTAGGCCCGCCGCAGATCGGAGGACACGATGGAGATAGGCCTCCGACCGACGAGCGCGGTCGCGGCGGCGCGCGCCTGCGACCGTCCCAGCTCCGACAGTTCGGTGTCGAGCTGGCCCTGCATGCGGTTGTCGGCGTTGTACTCGGTCTGTCCGTGGCGGAGCAGTATCAACCGCCGCGGGGCACGGGGAGCATCCGTCACAGCTCGGACTCCTCATTCTCTGCGGCGCCCGCACCGGCATTCTCGGCGGCGCCCGCACCGTTCGCGTCGGCCGGGCCGTGCTGACCGATACCCTCGACCGCGACGGCCGGGCAGTCCTTCCACAGCCGGTCGAGGGCGTAGAAATTGCGTTCCTCGTTGTGCTGGACGTGGATGACGACGTCCACGAAATCGAGCAGTGCCCAACGGCCTTCGCGGGTACCTTCGCGCCGCACCGGCTTGTGACCTGCCTCACGCAGCCGATCCTCGATGTTCTCGACGATCGCGTTCACCTGGCGCTCGTTGGGGGCGGAGGCGATGACGAAGCAGTCGGTGATGACCAGCTGCTCGGAAACATCGAGCACCACCACATCGGAGGCCAGCTTCTCGTCGGCAGCCACTGCCGCGATGCGTGCCATCTCGATGGCTTCGGTCGTTGCGCTCACGCGATGTTCTCCCAGTTCGTTCGGAAAGTGCTGTCTAACTCTTGGTCTTGTCCGGGGCCGGTTCGGACATCGTCGTCGCGCCGTCGAGGCGCTCGGCGTCCGGGGGCCGGTACAGGTTCCGTTTGGAGATGTACTGGACCACACCGTCCGGCACGAGGTACCACACAGGACGATGGCGACTGGCGCGCCGCCGACATTCCGTCGAGGAGATCGCCAGAGCCGGGATCTCGATCAGCGTGACCGCGTCCTCCGGCAGCGCATCCAGGTGCCCGGCCAGATGTTCGGTGTTGAGATCGAATCCCGGACGCGACACCCCGACGAACTTCGCCAGCGAGAACAGTTCCTCCCAGTCCTGCCAGGACAGGATACTCGCCAGGGCGTCCGCACCGGTAATGAAGTACAGCTCGGCGTCCGGGTGGTAGCTGCGCAGATCCCGCAGGGTGTCGACGGTGTAGGTGACCTTCTCGCGGTCGACGTCCACCCGGCTGACCGAGAAACGAGGGTTCGACGCAGTGGCGATCACCGTCATGAGGTACCGGTCCTCGGCCGGGCTGACGCCCTTGCCCTGCTTCTGCCACGGCCTGCCGGTGGGCACGAAGACGACCTCGTCGAGGCTGAAGCGGTCGGCCACCTCGCTGGCGGCCACCAGGTGACCGTGATGAATGGGGTCGAAGGTGCCGCCCATGACTCCCAGGCGGCGCCGGCGCGTGCCCGTTGTTCCCTGTTCCACGAGTGTCGAGCTTACGGGTTCACACCGGCAGCAATCCGGCGACCACCGACGCCAGCTGCTGAGCGGATCGGCATTCGTGCATGCTGATGACCTCGTTGTACACCTTGGCCGCCGAGTCGCCCGATCCCCATTGACCGCGGGGCTCCGGGTTGAGCCAGTGCGCGTGCTTGGCCACCGACACGAGTCGGGCCAGCGCCTCCAGATTCGGGTCGCGGTAGTTGTTGCGGCCGTCGCCGAGCACCAGCAGCGACGTGCGGGACGTGATGCTCTGGGTGAACCGCTCGGCGAACACCCCGAACGCGTTGCCGTAGTCGGAGTGCCCGTCGTAGCCGACCAGGTCGGCTTCCCGGATCATCCGCGACATGGCGCTGCCCAGGTCGGCTCCCGCGTCGAAGAAACGGGTGACCTCGTCGGTGGTGTCGATGAACGCGAACACCCGCACCCGGGAGAACTGTTCCCGCAGCGCGTGGACGAGCAGCAGCGTGAAGTGGCTGAAACCGGCCACCGAACCCGACACGTCGCACATCACGACGAGCTCGGGCCGCGCCCGCCTGGGTTTGCGCTGGACGAGGTCGATGGGCACGCCGCCGGTGGACATCGACTTGCGCAGGGTGCGCCGCAGGTCGATCGAACCGGCACTCGCCCGGCTGCGCCGCACGGCCAGCCGGCTGGCGAGCAGCCGTGCCAGCGGGGTGACGTTGCGTTTCAGCGCGGTCAGCTCGGCGTCCGAGGCGCGCAGGAAGTCGACTTCCTCGGCGAGCCGGGGGACGCCGTACGACGCCACCCGTTCCTTGCCGAGGTTCTCGGCCGACCGGCGCCGCGTCTCCTTTTCGATCATCTTGCGGAAGTCGGCGATCCGCTGGGCGGCGGTGCGCTTGGCCACCTCGGATTCGTAACTTTCCGTCGTCCGGGCCCCGGTGTCCTGCTGATTGCCCAGGAGTCCGTCGAGGATCTTCTTCAGCAGGGTTTCCGGTGCGACGTCGCGCAGCGCCTGGTACGCGGAGAACGACGGGCCGTTCGCCGACTGGTACTGCCCCAGTTCCTCCACCATCTGCGCGGTCAGCAGCTCGGTGAGTTCGATCGCCTCCGGAGACCCGTCGGTGAGGAGGTCGACGATCAGCTCGCGCAGCGCCTCGTAGTCGATGTCACCCTTCGCGTTCCGCGGCAGGCTCGTGTCGATCGCCCCGGCCGCCCGGTTCCCGACCGCCGTCGGGAACCAGAGTTCGAACAACGCGTCGAAGGTGGGCCGGTGGGTGGGCCGCCGCAGCAGCGCGCACGCGAGACCCTCCCGCAGCGATTCGCGGTCCAGCAGGTCGAGGACCGACATCACCTGGCCGGCGTCGACGGTCTCGGACGGTCCGACCGTGATCCCACGCCGCCGCAGCGCTTCGACGAAGTCGACGAGGTGCCCGGGCAGCCCGTGTGGCGCCGCGGGACCGCCCGGCTTCGACCGGGACGAGGGGGGACCACCAGCAGCCATGGGAGTCCTTCAGTTCAGTCGGAGCTCGGCAGCGGCCCGCAGCTGGTCGGATTGGTGTTTGAGAACGACACCCAGCGTCGCGCGCACGGCGTCGTCGTCGAGGGTGTCGAGCCCGAGCGCCAGGAGGGTGCGACCCCAGTCGATGGTCTCGGCCACCGACGGCAGCTTCTTCAGCTGCATGCCGCGCAGCACGCGGATGGTCTTGACCATCTGCTCGGCCACTGCCTCGGGCAGTTCCGGCACCCGGCTCGCGAGGATCCTCCGCTCGAGTTCGGCGTCGGGGAAGTCGAGATGCAGGAACAGGCAGCGGCGCTTGAGTGCCTCCGACAGTTCGCGGGTGGCGTTGGAGGTGAGGACGACGAACGGCTTGCGCGTGGCGGTGATGGTGCCCAGTTCGGGGACGGTGACCGCGAAATCGCTGAGCACCTCGAGGAGCAGGCCCTCGATCTCGACGTCGGCCTTGTCGGTCTCGTCGATCAACAGCACCGTCGGGTCCTCGCGCCGGATCGCGGTCAGCAACGGCCGCGACAGCAGGAACTCCTCCGAGAAGACGTCCGCCTTGGTGGCGTCCCAGCTGTGGTCGCTGCCCGCCTGGATGCGCAGGATCTGCTTCGCGTGATTCCACTCGTACAGGGCGCGGGCCTCGTCGACGCCCTCGTAACACTGCAGGCGCACCAGTTCGGCGCCGGTGGTCTCGGCGACGGCGCGGGCCAGCTCGGTCTTGCCGACTCCGGCGGGACCCTCGATGAGCAGGGGCTTGCCGAGCCGGTCGGCGAGGAACACCGCGGTCGCGGTGGCCTTGTCGGACAGGTACCCGGTTTCGGCGAGCCGAGCGATGACGTCGTCCACGCCGGCGAAGAACGGCTTCGTGGTGGGCAGTGCGCGGTCCACGCTCGCTCCTTTCAGAAGGGGGCTACGGGCAGAGGGTCGTGACGAAAGCGAGTCCGGTGGAGTTCTAGACCGGGCGGGTGTGCCCGTCTCCCCACACGATCCACTTGGTGGAGGTCAGTTCGGGCAGGCCCATCGGACCGCGGGCGTGCAGTTTCTGGGTGGAGATCCCGATCTCGGCGCCGAATCCGATCTGCTCACCGTCCGTGAAGGCGGTGGAGGCGTTGACCATGACGGCGGCGGCGTCGACCCGGGCGGTGAACTCGCGCGCGGCCGCGAGGTCGGACGTCACGATGGCCTCGGTGTGGCCGGTGCCGTATCGGTCGATGTGCTCGACCGCGGCGTTCAGGTCGTCGACCACCTTGAGCGCCACGTCGAGGGTGAGGTACTCCTCCGACCAGTCCGACTCCGTCGCGGGCACGAGCCCGGGCAGGTCACCGTGGACGGTCACGCTGTGCATCTGGAGGGCCTGCAGGAGCTTCGGCACCGCCGTCTCGGCGATGGCGGCGTCGATCAGCACGGTCTCCGCCGTGTTGCAGACACTCGGCCGCCGCGTCTTGGAATTGAGCAGAACCCGTTCGGCCATCTTCAGGTCGGCCGCCGCGTGGACGTAGACGTGGCAGTTGCCGACGCCCGTCTCGATCGTCGGGACGGTCGCGTCGCGCACCACGGCGCTGATCAGGCCGGCGCCGCCGCGGGGAATCACGACGTCCACCAGCCCGCGGGCCTGGATCAGGTGCGTCACGCTGGAGCGGTCCTCGCTCGGCAGCAACTGCACCGCGTCCGCCGGCAGCTCCTGCGCCGCCAGCGACGTCCGCAGCGCCACGACCAGGGCCGCATTCGACTTCGCCGCGGACGAGGAACCGCGCAGCAGGGCCGCGTTGCCGGACTTCAGTGCCAGCCCGAACGCGTCGACGGTGACGTTGGGCCTGGCCTCGTACACCATGCCCACCACGCCGAGCGGGACCCGCAGCTGACGCAGTTCGAGACCGTTCGGAAGCGTGGAGCCGCGCACCACTTCACCGACCGGGTCGGGCAGACCGGCCACCTGACGCAGGCCGGACGCGATGCCCCCGATCCGTTCCGCGGTCAGCCGCAGCCGGTCGAGCAGGGACTCCTCGGTGCCCGACGCCCTGGCCGCCTCGATGTCGGCGGCGTTGGCGGCGAGGATGTCGGTGGAGGCGGCGAGCACGGCGTCGGCCGCCGCATGGAGCGCCGCATCCTTCTGCGCGGTGGTGAGCAGCGCGAGGACCCGCGACGCGGTGCGGGCGCGACGGGCCGCTGCGTGGACGGCTTCACGGGTATCCACCGTGGCACCGGCCGACGAGGTGGAAGTCACTGCAGTCATGAAGACAGCCTATATACAGAGTCGGATACCCCGCGGAGCGGGAAGGGCGGGAATGATTTCGTCCCCCGCGTGGGTTGCGACTGGTCGAGACCATCAGAGGCAGGAGTGCTGCAGTGAGCGTGTTGTTCGAACCCGTCACCTTCCGTGGAGTCACCGTCCCGAATCGAGTGTGGATGGCGCCGATGTGCCAGTACTCGGCCGACGTGACCGGCAGCGACGTGGGGGTGCCGGGCGACTGGCACCGGACGCACCTGGTGACGCGGGCCATCGGCGGTGCAGGCCTGATCCTCACCGAGGCGACGGCCGTGAGCCCGGAGGGTCGCATCAGCCCGGCCGACCTCGGCATCTGGAACGACACCCAGACGGAGGCCTTCGCGCAGATCAACGCGCAGCTCGAGCACTTCGGCGCGGTTCCCGGCATCCAGCTCGGTCACGCCGGGCGCAAGGGCTCCGCGCACGTCCCGTGGCGTGGCGGGGGCAGCCTCGACGAAGACGACCGGCTGTCGTGGCGGACGGTGGCTCCGAGTGCGATCGGTTTCGGCGACCACACCCCGCCCGCGGCGGCGACGGACGAGGACATCCGGAAGGTGGTCGCCGATTTCGCCGCCGCCGCCGAGCGGGCGTCCCGCGCCGGCTTCAAGGTGGTGGAAGTTCATGCGGCACACGGCTATCTGCTGCACCAGTTCCTGTCCCCGGTCAGCAATCACCGCACCGACGGGTACGGCGGCAGCTTCGCGGGCCGCACTCGTCTCCTGCTGGAGGTCGTCGAGGCCGTGCGCGGCGTGTGGCCGGCCGAACTGCCGGTCTTCGTCCGGGTCTCGGCCACCGACTGGCTGTCCGAGGAGCCCGGGCTCGACGCGGACAGCTGGACGCCGGACCAGACCGTCGCCCTCGTGCAGGCGCTCGCCGATCTGGGCGTCGACCTCGTCGACGTGTCCAGCGGCGGCGTCGCGTCCGCGCAGATCCCGGTCGGCCCCGGCTACCAGGTTCCGTTCGCCCGCCGCATCCAGAGCGAGACCCTGCTCCCGGCCGCCGCGGTCGGGCTCATCACCGAGCCGGAGCAGGCCGAGCGGATCGTGGAGTCGGGCGAGGCCGTCGCCGTGTTCCTCGGACGTGAACTGCTGCGCGACCCGTACTGGCCACGAAAAGCGGCACGCACATTGAATGCCCAGGTGACGCCGCAGATTCCGGCCCAGTACGCCCGCGCGTTCTGAGGCTCGAACCGACAGGCCGCCGCATCCTTTGCTACGGTAATCGCTCTTACAGCTGGTAGTCCCGCACCCCCGGACGGTGGAGCGGGACCGACCCACGAGCCAGAGCCGATCGGCGGGGGCCGCATCGCGCCGAAGGGCCGTGGGTTGCCGAACCCGACCAGCAATCGCCGTGCGGGCGACGAAAAGATGCGTGCATCAGGTACGTGCCCCGTGCGGGTGATAACTGCGCTGGGGAGCGCACGACATGAATGCACCAGATCACTCGATCACGTCGGCCGAGGTGGCCGAATCACCTGATGTCACGGTCACCGACGAGGCCTCCGTCAAACGCGCCGTCAAGGCCACCATGCTCGGTAACGCCATGGAGTGGTTCGACTTCGGCGTGTACGCCTACCTGGCGACCACGATCGGCAAGGTCTTCTTTCCCGAGGCCAGCGGCACCGCACAGCTGCTGTCGACGTTCGCGATCTTCGCCGCGGCCTTCGTGGTCCGCCCCCTCGGTGGACTGTTCTTCGGTCCGCTCGGCGACCGGATCGGCCGCAAGAAGGTGCTCGCCACCACGATCATCCTGATGGCGGGCAGCACGTTCGCCATCGGCCTGATCCCGAGTTACGGATCCATCGGGCTCGTGGCACCGATCCTGCTGGTCCTGTTCCGGCTCGTACAGGGATTCTCCACGGGCGGCGAGTACGGCGGCGCCAGCACGTTCGTCGCCGAGTACGCACCGGACAAGCGCCGCGGGTTCTTCGCGAGCTTCCTCGAATTCGGCACCCTCGCCGGGTATGTCGCGGCCGCGGGCCTGGTCACGATCATCAGCACCGTGGTGAGCGCCGACGCCCTGGTCGACTGGGCGTGGCGGATTCCGTTCCTGCTCGCCGGACCGCTGGGCCTGATCGGCCTGTACCTGCGGTTGCGGCTCGAGGAGACGCCGGCATTCCAGCAGATGGAGCAGGCCGAAGAACGTTCGCTCGCAGACGAATCCACGGGACGCAAACTGCGCGAGACGCTGGTGGAGAACTGGCGTCCGCTGGTGCTGTGCGTGATCCTGGTGGCCACCTACAACATCGCGCACTACGGCCTGCTCAGCTACATGCCGACGTACCTGTCGAACACGCTCGGCTACGACGAATCGCACGGCCTCGTCCTCATGATCATCGTGATGCTCATCATGATGGTGGCGATCAGTTTCGTCGGAAAGCTGTCCGACCGGGTCGGTCGTAAACCGTTGCTGCTGGCCGGTTTCGTCGGGTTCTTCGCGCTGTCGCTGCCTGCGTACCTGCTGATCGGGGTCGGCCACTACTTCACCGTGTTCCTCGGCCTCGCGATCCTCGGCGGCCTGTTGCTGCTGTTCGTCGGCGTGTTCCCGTCGGTTCTCCCCGCGCTGTTCCCCACCGGGATCCGCTACGGCGGCCTCGCGATCGGATACAACCTCGCGGTGTCGATCTTCGGTGGCACCACTCCCCTGGTGCTCACGGCGTTGCAGGACGCGACGGGCAGCGACCTCGTCGCGCCGATGTACATGATGGCCGCGGCGGTCGTCGGCGGGATCGCGGTGCTGCTCATCTCGGAGACCGCCCGCAAGCCCCTCGAGGGTTCGCCGCCCGCCGTGTCCACGGACGCCGAGGCGCGGCGCATCCTGAAGCGTCTCCGCCGCACCAAGGGCGAGGCATCCGCGACACCCGCACAGGAGACGGCGGCCGCCGACGCGGGTTAGTCTCGGAAGATGTCCGCTCCCAGGGTCGCCGTGGTCGGCAGCGTCAACATGGATCTGCTGACGGCGACCGAGCGGTTGCCCGGGCCCGGGGAGACGATCCTGGGCAGCGCCTTCGCCGCCACCCCCGGCGGAAAGGGCGCCAACCAGGCGATCGCCGCGGCGCGGGCGGGCGGGGCCGTGACGTTCATCGGCGCGGTCGGCTCCGACGTGTTCGCCCTCGACCTGCGGCAGGCCCTCGTCGACGCCGAGGTCGACACCCGGTACCTGCGGGAGGTCGACGGGCCGAGCGGGATCGCGGCGATCACGGTCGACGCCGCCGGGGAGAACAGCATCGTCGTGGTGCCGGGCGCCAACAGCACCGTGGCGGACCTGACACCCGCCGAACTCGCGGCGGTCGCGGACGCCGACGTCCTGCTCTGCCAACTCGAGATACCCCTGGGCACCGTGGTGGCCGCCGCGACGCACGCCGCGGCCCACGGCACCGTGGTGATGGTGAATCCGTCACCGGCGCAGACACTTCCACCCGAGCTCGTGGAGCTGATCGACGTGCTGCTGGTGAACCAGACCGAGGCCGCGCAACTCGGCGCCGAGGTCACCGGCGCCGTCTCCCACGTCGTCACCACGCTGGGGTCGTCGGGCGCGGACTACGCGGGCCGCGACGGTGCCGCGCTCCACGCCGACTCCCCGGTGGTCGAGGTGGTCGACACGACCGGCGCGGGCGACGCCTTCGCGGGCGCCCTCAGCGTGTCGTGGCGCGGCGGCCCCGAGACCGCCGTCCCGTTCGCGTGCACGGCGGGCGCACTCGCGACCACCCGCCGCGGCGCGTCCACGTCGTCTCCCACCCTCGCCGAGATCGAGGCGGCCCTGGCCGGCTGAGCGTCCGGGCACTCGCCCGCAACGTCCGTGTCACCCCGGTCGTGCACCATGGGGGCATGACGACCGCCACCGAACCCGCACTCCGTGACGAGGCCGAACGGCTGCTCCGCGAGCTGGCAGGCGAGCACGCCACCCTCCGCGACGACCAGTGGACGGCGATCGAGGCGCTGGTGGTGGGCCGCAGACGGGCGCTCGTCGTCCAGCGGACGGGCTGGGGCAAGTCGGCGGTCTACTTCATCGCGGCGAAGCTCCTCCGGGCGCACGGACACGGTCCCACGGTCATCGTGTCGCCGCTCCTGGCACTCATGCGCAACCAGGTGGCCTCCGCCGAGCGCGCCGGTGTGCGCGCCGCCACCATCAATTCCGGGAACGTCACCGAGTGGGACGACATCCACTCCAGGGTCGCGGACAACGAACTCGACGTGCTGCTCGTCAGCCCCGAGCGTCTCAACAACCCCGACTTCCGCGACCAGGTGCTGCCCTCCCTCGCCGCCGACGCCGGCCTCGTCGTGGTCGACGAGGCGCACTGCGTGTCCGACTGGGGTCACGACTTCCGCCCCGACTACCGGCGGATCCGCACGCTCATCGCGGAGCTGGGCGAGGGCATCCCCGTGCTGGCCACCACGGCCACCGCGAACGACCGCGTCGTCTCCGACGTCTCCACGCAGCTCGGGGTGGGCGGCGCGGAAACCCTCGTCCTGCGCGGCGGCCTCGAACGCGAATCGCTGCACCTGTCGGTCGTGCAGATTCCGGAGGCCACCGCCCGGGCCGCGTGGCTCGCCCAGAAGCTCGACAGCCTGCCCGGGTCGGGCATCATCTACGCGCTCACCGTGTCGGCGGCCCGGGATCTGGCGAGCCTGCTGTCCGAGCAGGGGCACACGGTCGCCGCATATACCGGGCAGACCGACGCCGCCGAGCGCGAGACTCTCGAGCAGGACCTGCTCGGCAACCGCGTGAAGGCGCTCGTGGCCACGTCGGCGCTGGGAATGGGGTTCGACAAGCCCGACCTGGGGTTCGTCGTGCACCTCGGGGCGCCGTCGTCGCCCATTTCCTACTACCAGCAGGTCGGGCGCGCGGGCCGGTCCACCGACCGCGCCGAGGTGATCCTGCTGCCCGGATCCGAGGACCGGCAGATCTGGAGCTATTTCGCGTCCGTGGCGTTCCCCCGCGAGCACGTGGTGCGCCGGGTGATCGAAGTCCTCGACACCGAGCGGCCGCAGTCCACGCAGGCGCTCGAACCGCTCGTGGAGCTCGGCCGCACCCGGCTGGAGATGGTATTGAAGGTCCTCGACGTGGACGGCGCCGTGCGCCGGGTCCGGGGCGGCTGGGTGGGCACCGGGGAGCCCTGGACTTACGACGCCGACCGGTACGAGCGTCTCGAGCAGGCCCGCGAATCCGAGCAGCAGGCGATGATCGACTACCAGCGGATCACCACGTGCCGGATGGCGTTCCTGCGCGGGCAGCTCGACGACCCGGGACTGGCGGCGGGCACGTCCGACTGCGGCCGGTGCGACAACTGCACCGGAGAGCGCCACGACGCGACCGTCGACGCCGAGGCGGTGCAACAGACCAGAGCGCGCCTCGAGCGCCCCGGCGTGGATCTGGCGCCCCGTAAACAGTGGCCCACGGGGCTCGCGAAGCTCGGGGTGACGCTGTCCGGAAAGATTTCCGACGGCCCCGAGCCGGGGCGGGTCCTGGGCCGGCTGTCCGATCTGGGCTGGGGTCAGCGGCTGCGCGCCCTTCTCGACGAACCGGACGGGCCGGCCCCCGACGCGGTCCTGAAGGCCTGCATCCAGGTGCTGGCCTCCTGGGACTGGGCCGAGCGGCCCACCGCGGTGATGGCGGTCGAATCGGCCACCCACCCGCTCCTGTCGGCGTCGGTCGCGGGGCAGCTCGCGGCCGTCGGACGCCTCACCGACCTGGGGGTTCTGCGGCTGCGCCCCGAACACCCGCCGGTGTCCGCGGCCAATTCCGCCTACCGGGTCGCCGGGCTCGTCGACGCCTGGGAGGCCCCCCACCTTCCCGACGGCACCGGTCCGGTGCTGCTCGTCGACACCCTCACCGACACCGGCTGGACGCTCACGATGGCCGCCAGAACGGTTCTCGCGGCGGGTGCCACGTCCGTCCTCCCCTTCGCGCTCGCGAGTCTCAAATAGGCGAAGTGTGTCGCTTGCGATTTACCCAAAAGTTACATATTGTGATGAGCATCACTTTGCACGTCTCACCTGCAAAGCTCTGCCGCCTGAACTGTCCAATTTCGCGAGGCACGTGAAATCGAGGGGGATGGTTGTTAGGTTCGAATTTCCAATGACGCCTGTTCAGAAGAGTGCCAACCCGACCACCGCGCCGGACGCGGTGTTGTTCAGAAGTCCCGAGATCACTGACGGAGTCCGGCTCTGGGAGATCGCCAGGAACACGGAAGTGCTCGATCTCAATTCGAGCTACGCATACCTGTTGTGGTGCAGAGATTTCAGCCGCTCGTCGGTCGTCGCAGTCGTCGACGAGCGCGTCGTGGGGTTCGTCACGGGGTTCATCCGCCCCGAATCCCCAGCGACGCTGTTCGTCTGGCAAGTTGCCGTAGACGCAGACCAGCGCGGCAAGGGAATTGCAGGTCGCATGCTGGGCGCGCTGCTCGATCGACTTGCGCCCGAAGGCATTACCCACCTCGAGACGACGATCAGCCCCGACAACGAAGCGTCGATCGCGCTGTTCACCGCATTGGCGCGTCGCCGAGATACGGCGATCACCAAGCAGGATCTGTTCTCCCCTAATGATTTTCCCGATGGACACGAAGCCGAAGATCTGTACACGATCGGCTAAGAGCATGCCCCGGAGGAATGCAGCAACATGACTACTTTTGATACGAACATCTTCGAGAGCCTCGAGTCCGAGGTTCGCAGCTACAGCCGCGGCTGGCCCGCCGTGTTCGAGTCGGCGTCCGGCTCGTGGATCCGCGACGAGAACGGCCGCGACTACCTCGACTTCTTCGCCGGCGCCGGTTCGCTGAACTACGGCCACAACAACCCGGTCCTGAAGTCGGCGCTCGTCGACTACATCGTCGGCGACGGCATCACGCACGGTCTCGACATGTCGACCGTGGCCAAACGCAACCTGCTCGAGACCTTCGAAGAGAAGATCTTGAAACCGCGAGGCCTCGACTACAAGGTCCAGTTCCCCGGACCCACCGGCACCAACACGGTCGAGGCCGCACTGAAACTGGCGCGCAAGGTGACGGGTCGTTCGTCGATCATCAACTTCACCAACGCCTTCCACGGCATGACGCTCGGCGCCCTGTCGGTCACCGGTAACTCGATGAAGCGCGCCGGCGCCGGAATCCCGCTGGTGCACGCCACCCCGATGCCGTTCGACAACTACTTCGACGGAGTCACCGAGGACTTCCACTGGTTCTCCCGCGTGCTCGACGATTCGGGCAGTGGCCTGAACCGCCCGGCCGCCGTGATCGTCGAGACGGTGCAGGGTGAGGGCGGCGTCAACGTCGCCCGCCCCGAGTGGCTGCGCGCCCTCGCGGACCTGTGCGCCGAGCGCGACATCCTGCTGATCGTCGACGACGTCCAGATGGGCTGCGGGCGCACCGGGCCGTTCTTCTCCTTCGAGATCGCCGGCATCACCCCGGACATCGTCTGCCTGTCGAAGTCCATCGGCGGGTACGGCCTCCCGATGGCGCTGACCCTGTTCAAGCGCGAGCTGGACGTGTGGGGCCCGGGCGAGCACAACGGTACGTTCCGTGGCAACAACCCGTCGTTCGTCACGTCGAAGGTCGCCCTGGACCACTACTGGTCCGACGACACCCTGCACAAGTCGACACTGGCCAAGGGCGAGAAGATCCACCAGGCGTTCACCGAGCTGGCGAACCAGTTCGAGGGTTCCGTCTCCACCCGCGGTCGCGGCCTCGTCCAGGGGCTCGTGTTCGAGGAGCCCGAGCACGCGGGCAAGGTCTGCACGCTCGCCTTCGACGAGGGGCTGCTCGCGGAGACGTCCGGACCGTCCGACGAGGTGGTCAAGCTCCTGCCGGCGCTCACCATCACCGACGAGGAACTGGACCACGGCCTGGCCATTCTCGCCGACGCCACCGGCAAGGTCTGCAGCTAGAGAGAGGACTGACACACATGATCGTTCGCACCACCGCAGAAATCACCGACACCGAGCGGGACATCACCAGCGAGGACGGCAACTGGCGCAGCAAGCGCATCATCCTCGGCGGCGACAAAGTGGGTTTCTCGTTCCACGAGACCACGATCAAAGCGGGTTCGGTCAACGAGTTCCACTACGCCAACCACGTCGAGGCCGTCTGGCTCGTCGAGGGAACCGGCAAATTGATCGACCTCGACAACGACAAGGTCTACGAACTCGGCCCCGGTTCGATGTACCTGCTCAACGGACACGAGCGTCACCGTGTCGAGCCCGAGACCGAAATGCGCATGCTGTGCGTGTTCAACCCGCCCGTCACGGGCCGTGAGGTCCACGACGAAAACGGTGTCTACCCCTTGATCGAGGTTCCCGCGTAAGTTCGACCCATGGCCGACGACGCTGCTGTTCCAGCTATAGCCATCGGACCCGCCCCGGACCCGCTCCTCGAGGATGCGGTGCGCCGGGGCGGTGCCCGTGTGGCACCCCTCGAGTCCGCGGACGCCCTGGTCTGGACCACGGGTCCGATCGGGTTCCCGGATCCGCTTCCCGAGAACATCCGCTGGGTGCAGTTGAACTCCGCGGGTGTCGAGGAGTGGTTCGCCGCGAAGGTGATCAGACCCGACTCCACCGTGCTGTGGACGTCGGCGGCGGGCGCGTTCGCCGCGACCGTGGCCGAGCACGCGCTGACGCTGCTGCTGGCCGGGGTGCGGGCGCTCCCCGAGCACCTGGAGGCGAAGACCTGGCGCCAGCAGGAGTTCTTCTCGAAGGTCGGCACCCTGCGGGGGACCACGGTCGCGATCGTGGGCGCCGGCGGTATCGGCAAGGCGCTGATCCCGATGCTCGCGGGTGTCGGGGCCGACGTGATCGCCGTGAATCGTTCCGGAAGCCCGGTGCCGGGTGCCATCGAGACGCTGCCCACCACCCGCCTGGGCGAGGTGTGGGCCCGCGCGGATCACTTCGTGCTCGGGGCGCCCGCAACCGACGCCACCCATCATCTGGTCGGTGCGGCGGAGTTCGCGCAGATGAAACCGACCGCGTGGGTGATCAACGTCGCGCGCGGCTCACTCGTCCACACCAATGCATTGGTGAAAGCTCTGCGGGACAACACGATCGGCGGGGCGGGACTCGATGTCACCGATCCCGAGCCGCTCCCCGACGGTCATCCGCTGTGGAATCTGCCGAACGTGATCATCACCCCGCACGATTCCAATCCGCCTGCGGTCCGCCCCCCGGCGTTCGCCGAGCATGTGGCGCTGAACGTCACCCGCTTCGTCGCAGGTGAGAATCTCACCGCTCTGATCGATCCCGTCGTCGGGTACTGAACCGGCGCTATTCTGGAGGGCGTGTTCGCCCCACTGATCGACGTACTCGGGGGCCGGCGCCTGTGTGTGATCACCGGCGCCGGCATCTCGACGGACTCCGGGATCCCCGATTACCGCGGTCCGGACTCGCCCCCGCGCAATCCCATGACGTATCAGCAGTTCACCGGTGACCCCGATTTCCGCCGCCACTACTGGGCCCGGAACCACCTCGGGTGGCGGCACATGGACGCCGCCCGGCCCAACACCGGCCACCGCGCCCTCGCCGGACTCGAACGGGCCGGTGTCGCGAGCGCGGTCGTCACCCAGAACGTCGACCTCCTGCACACCAAGGCGGGCAGTCGCCGGGTGATCGACCTGCACGGCACGTACGCCCAGGTCCGGTGCCTGTCGTGCGGCGCTCTGATCTCGCGGGCGACACTCGCCGACCGGCTCGAATGTGCGAACCCGGGTTTCGCCGAAACCGTCGCCGCCGCACAGGGAGTGGAGATCGCACCGGACGCCGACGCGGTGATCACCAGCACCGAACATTTCCGGATGGTCGACTGCGAGGCGTGCGGCGGCATGCTCAAACCCGACATCGTGTACTTCGGCGAGTCCGTCCCGAAACCGCGGGTCGCGGCCGCCTACGACGTGGTCGACGAGGCCGAGGCACTGCTGGTGGCCGGCTCGTCGCTCACCGTCATGTCGGGACTGCGGTTCGTCCGGCACGCCGCCAAACGCGGAATCCCCATCGCGATTGTCAACCGCGGGGCGACGCGCGGCGACGAGTTCGCCACCCTCACCGTGCACGCCGGCTGCTCGGAGGCCCTCACCGCACTGCTCGACGCGTCGTCCGCGCTGCCCGCGTGACCGTCAGACGTGACCGTCAGAGCGGTACCAGGTCGTCGGCGTGGACCACGGGGCGCTGCATCTCGGCAGGCAGTTCCTGCGTCGACTTGCCGAGGATGTCGCTGATCTCGGCCGAGTCGTAGGCCACCACTCCCCTGGCCACGGGACGTTCCTCGGGACCGAGGAGTGACACGACGTCGCCGCCGTAGAACCGACCCGACACCGCCGTGATGCCCGCGGGCAGCAGCGACCGCCGGCGGGTGACGACGGCACGGACCGCCCCCTCGTCGATGTGCAGGATCCCCTGCTCGTCCGCGGCGTGCCGCACCCAGAACTTGCGTGCCGACAACCGGGACGGCCGGGCCGCGAACGCGGTCCCCACACTGGCGTCCCGCAGCGCCGCGCCGGCGTCCGAGGCGGCGGCGAGCAGCACGGGTACCCCGGCATCGGCCGCGAGGCGCGCGGCCGACAGCTTGGAGGCCATCCCGCCGGTGCCGAGGGCGCCGCCCGAGCCCGCGACCACCCCGTCCAGGTCTTCGGGGCTGTTCACCTCGGGAATCAGCGTCGCGTTGCCCTTGCGGGGGTCGCCGTCGTACAGCCCGTCGACGTCCGACAGCAGCACCAGTGCGTCGGCGCCGACCAGGTGCGCGACGAGGGCGGCGAGCCGGTCGTTGTCACCGAATCGCAGTTCCGCGGTGGCGACGGTGTCGTTCTCGTTGACGATCGCGACCGCGTGCAGGGCGCGCAGTCGGTCGAGGGTGCGCTGCGCGTTGCGGTGCTGTGCGCGGCGGGCGATGTCGTCCGCGGTGAGCAGCACCTGCCCCACCGTGCGCCCGTACCGGGCGAACGACGTTCCCCAGGCGTGGGCCAGCGCCAGCTGGCCGACACTCGCGGCGGCCTGCTTCGTCGCCAGGTCCCGTGGACGCTTGGTCAGCCCCAGCGGGGCCAGACCCGCGCCCACGGCCCCGGAAGACACGACGACCACGTCGGAACCGGCACGCATCCGTGCCTCGATCGCATCGGCCAGCGCATCGAGGCGACCGACGTCGAGGCCGCCGACCAGACTGGTCAGCGCCGACGAGCCGATCTTCACCACGATGCTGCCCGCCGACGCGACCGTGCGCCGGGTGGCGCTCACTGGTCTTCGGGGTCGAGGCCTTCGAGACCGCGACGGACCCTGGATGCGTGCTTGCGCTCGGTCGCGCCGATGCGCTCCACCTGATCCAGACGCGGGTCGGTGCCGCGCCCGGTGCGGGTGAGGTCGACACCGGCCGGTGTCTGGGGTTCCCAGTCGAAGCTCACGTCGCCGATCGTGACGGACGCGCCCGGCTCCGCACCCTGCTTGACGAGTTCGGTTTCCACACCGAGCCGCGCCAGGCGGTCGGCTAGGTAACCCACGGCCTCGTCGTTGTCGAACTGTGTCTGCCGCACCCAGCGCTCCGGGCGGGTGCCGCGGACGATGAACCCGCCGGGGATCTCGGGATCGGCGACGACGCTGAAGCTGTTCTCGTTGGCGATCACCGGACGGATCACTTGACGCTTCGGCGCCGCCTTCGGGTGCGCCTCGCGATAGTCCGCGACCAGCTTCGCCAGCGCGAAGGTCAACGGGCGCAACCCCTCTCGGCTGACCGCCGAGATCGTGAAGATCGGCCATCCTCGGGCCTCGAGGTCGGGAGTCACCATTTCGGCCAGCTCGGCCGCCTCGGGAACATCGGCCTTGTTCAGGATCACGATGCGGGGCCGGTCCGCGAGGTCACCGAGGCCGGTGTCCCCGGACAGCGCGCCCTTGTACGCAGCGAGTTCCGCCTCGAGCGCATCGATGTCGGAGACCGGGTCCCGGCCCGGGTCGAGGGTCGCGCAGTCGACGACGTGGGCCAGCACGGCGCATCGCTCGAGGTGCCGCAGGAAGTCCAGTCCCAGTCCGCGGCCGTCGCTCGCGCCGGGGATCAGCCCGGGCACGTCGGCCACGGTGAACGTGGTGTCGCCGCTCGACACCACGCCGAGGTTCGGCACGAGGGTCGTGAACGGGTAGTCGGCGATCTTCGGCTTGGCCGCCGACAGCACGGACACCAGCGAGGACTTGCCCGCCGACGGGAATCCGACCAGCCCGACATCGGCCACGGACTTGAGTTCGAGGACCAGTTCCCGCTCGACGCCGTCCTCGCCGAGGAGGGCGAAGCCCGGCGCCTTGCGCGCCTTCGACGAGAGGGCCGCGTTGCCGAGTCCTCCGCGGCCGCCCTGGGCGGCCTCGAACCGGGTGCCCACGCCGATGAGGTCGGCGAGGATCCGGCCGTCCTCGTCGAGGACGACGGTGCCGTCGGGGACCTTCAGGATCAGGTCGTCGCCCTGGGCGCCGTCGCGGTTGCTTCCCATCCCCTGCTTGCCGTTGGTGGCCTTGGCGTGGGGGTGGAAATGGAAGTCGAGGAGGGTGTGGACGTTGCCGTCCACCTCGAGCACGACGTCACCGCCACGCCCGCCGTTGCCGCCGTCCGGGCCACCGAGCGGTTTGAACTTCTCCCGGTGTACGGAGGCGCAGCCATTGCCGCCTTTTCCGGCGCTGACGTGCAGCACGACGCGGTCAATGAATCGGGACATGACTGCCGGATCCTTCCTCAGTCAATTGTGTTGATCTCACTCTGAAACAAACAATAGGGGCGGACCGGGTATCTCGACCCAGGTCCGCCCCTATTGGGAGCTTGAAACGCCCCTCACGGGACGATGCATACTCGCGGCAGGACTAGACCTCTGCCGCCGCCGGAACGATGTTCACGGTCTTGCGTCCACGCTTGGTGCCGAACTCGACGGCACCGGCGGAGAGAGCGAAGAGCGTGTCGTCGCCGCCACGACCGACGTTGACGCCGGGGTGGAAGTGGGTTCCGCGCTGACGCACCAGGATCTCGCCGGCGCTGACGGACTGGCCGCCGAAACGCTTGACGCCGAGTCGCTGAGCATTTGAATCGCGACCGTTACGGGAGCTGGATGCACCCTTCTTATGTGCCATGTTCTTGACCCTCCTCGGGTGAAATCAGCTCTGAAGCTCTAGCTACTTGATGCCGGTGACCTTGAGGACCGTCAGCTTCTGCCTGTGGCCCTGACGCTTGTGGTAGCCGGTCTTGTTCTTGAACTTGTGGATCCGGATCTTCGGGCCCTTGGTGTGCTCGACGACCTCACCCGTGACCGAGATCTTGGCCAGCTTGTCGGCGTCGGTCGTCAGATCGGATCCGTCGACGACGAGAACGGGAGCAAGCGAGACAGCAGTGCCGGGCTCACCCTCGATCTTCTCGACCTTGACGAGGTCACCAACAGCGACCTTGTACTGCTTTCCGCCGGTCTTGACGATCGCGTACGTTGCCATCGGAGGGCTACCCCTTGCTTCTTCGAACTTGCTCGCGCCACGGTGTGCGCGACTGGTCTGGTGTGACGGCTAGCTCGGTCGAGATCGCGCAGCCTTCACAGGTGAGGGCACAGCTGACCTTCATCGCCGAGTAGCGACTGGTCAAGGTTACAGGAAGGCAACCGTTCCGTACAAACCGGCGTCGATTGCCCTCCCGCGCTTCCTCGTCAGTGGTCGGCGTCGACCGGCGGGCCTGCGGGACGGGCCGCGGCCCGTCGACGCCGCGGCTTGCGCGGCGCTGCCTGCGGATCTGCGCCGTCCGGCGAGGACGCCGCCGGTCCGTGCGCGGTCGAAGCCGACATGGCCGGCTCCGGTTCCGGCGCGTGCTCCGCGCCGGGCTCCGGCGTCGGAATCACGAACACGGTCCCGGCGCTCGGGGTTTCGGACACCGGCGCTGCCGCCGCCCTCGACACCCGCCGGCTCCTGCGCCGCGTCGGGGCCACCGGCTCCGGAGCGGGTTCGGGTTCCGGTGCGGGCTCTGGTGCGCGCTCCACGACGGGTTCCGGGGTCTCGGCGACCGAAGCCGCCTCGACCGGAGCCTCTTCGGCCGGTGCCGCCTCGACGACGGGCGCCTCGGCCACGGCTTCGACGGCTACCTCGACGACAGCCTCTTCGACGACAGCTACCTCGGCCTCGGGTGCCACGACGGCTTCCGCAGCCACCGCTGCGGGCGCCTCGGCCACGGCCTCCTCGATCCCGGGCAGGTCCTTGCCCGCGGCCGGAGTCTCGGCGGCGCGAGTCTCCTCCTCGTGATGGTGGTGTGCCATCGCGAGAGCGACCGGGTGAGCCCGCTTCACGGTGGCGTCCACCGCCGGGGTCTCCTCGTGCGCGGAACCCTGCGAGGTGTCCCCACCCGACGACTTGTCGCGTCCTCGCTTCTTGCGGGAGCCTCCGGAGTCGCCGCCGCGGGACGACCCGCGTGCACCGGCGTCCTCGGACGTCTTCACCTCGATCGGTTCGGCGTGGACGATGATGCCGCGGCCGTGGCAGTGCTCGCACGTGGTCGAGAACGCCTCGACCAGGCCGGTGCCCAGCTTCTTCCGGGTCATCTGCACGAGCCCGAGCGACGTCACCTCGGACACCTGGTGACGCGTGCGGTCCCGGCCCAGCGCCTCCGTCAGACGTCGCAGCACCAGGTCGCGGTTCGACTCGAGCACCATGTCGATGAAGTCGACGACGATCATGCCGCCGATGTCCCGCAGGCGCATCTGCCGGACGATCTCCTCGGCGGCTTCGAGGTTGTTCCGGGTCACGGTCTCCTCGAGGTTTCCGCCGGCACCGGTGAACTTGCCGGTGTTGACATCGACCACGGTCATGGCCTCGGTGCGGTCGATCACGAGCGTGCCGCCGGACGGCAGCCAGACCTTACGATCGAGCGCCTTCGCCAGCTGCTCGTCGATGCGGTGCGCTTCGAAGACGTCGACACCGTTGTCCGACGTGTGCTGCTTCAACCTCGGCATGAGATCGGGAGCGACGGACTGGATGTACGACTCGACCGTCGACCAGGCCTTCTCGCCCTCGATCACGAGCTTGGAGAAGTCCTCGTTGAACAGATCGCGGATGACCTTCACGAGGAGGTCGGGCTCCTCGTAGAGGGCCTGCGGGTTGCCGGACTTACCGGACTCCGCCTTCGCGGCCTGCGCCTCGATCCCGGCCCACTGCTCCTGCAGGCGCGTCACGTCGCGGGCGAGTTCCTCTTCGCTCACACCCTCCGACGCGGTCCGGATGATGACTCCGGCGTCCGAGGGCACGATGTCGCGCAGGATGTCCTTGAGGCGTTTGCGTTCCGTGTCGGGCAGCTTGCGGCTGATTCCGGTGGACGTGCCGCCCGGCACGTAGACGAGGAAGCGGCCTGCGAGGCTGATCTGCGTGGTCAGCCGCGCACCCTTGTGCCCGACCGGGTCCTTGCTGACCTGGACCAGCACCTGGTCGCCGGGCTTGAGCGCCTGCTCGATCTTGCGGGAGTTGCCACCGAGCCCGGCGGCCTCCCAATTGACCTCGCCGGCGTACAGCACGCCGTTCCGGCCGCGGCCGATGTCGATGAACGCCGCTTCCATGCTGGGCAGCACGTTCTGGACGCGTCCGAGGTACACGTTGCCGACCATCGAGGCCGACGCCGACGTGGTCACGAAGTGTTCGACGAGGACACCGTCCTCGAGCACGGCGACCTGCGTCGTCGCATGCGGCTGCCCGGAGACGACGCGGTCGCGCACGACCATGACGCGGTCGACGGCCTCGCGGCGCGCCAGGAACTCCGATTCCGTGAGGATCGGAGGCCTGCGGCGGCCGGCATCGCGGCCGTCGCGGCGGCGCTGACGCTTCGCCTCGAGCCGTGTCGAACCGGTGATGCCCTGGACCTCGTCCTTCGAGCGGCTCTTGTTGCGAGGCTCACGCTCATGCACGACGGTGTTCGGCGGATCGTCCTCGGACGTGGCGTCTCCCGACCCCTCGCCACCGGACTTGCGACGGCGGCGACGGCGGCGGCGACGGCTCGAACCGTCGGAGTCACCCTCACCGGTCTCTTCGTCCCCGGACTCCGCTTCCGCCTGCTCGGCGTCCGCGGGCTTCTCCTCGGACTCCTTCTTCGGCTCTTCGGGCTCCCGGCTCGGTGTCTCCGCACCCTTCTCTTCGCGGCCCTTGTCCTCGCGCGCGGACTCCTCGGCCTCGGCACCCTCGGTGTCGGTATCGGTGTCCTGCTCGTTCGGCTGCTCACCCCGTCCGCGGCCACGGCCACGGCGGCCGCGACGGCGACGGCGCGGCTGATCGCCGTCGACGTCGGACTCGTCCGATTCGGTGTCGGCGGTTCCGGTGTCCGCGGCCTTCGCGGGCTCGGCGACGTCCTCGCGCGACTCGGCGACGGGCGGCTGCTCGGTGGTGGGTTCGGGCGTTCCGGCGTCCCGGCGACTGCGCCGGCGACGCGGCGGCGTCTCGACCGCCGCGAGGTCGGGCTGCAGGAAGAGCGGGACCTGGGAAACGGCGGGAGTCTCGGCGGGCTCCTCGGCAGCGGGCGACTCGGCCGGGAAGTCGGCGGTGGTGAACAGGTGCCCGAGGTCGGGTTCGGAAACCGCGGCCTCCTCGGCGACGGGTTCCGGGCTCTCCGCGGCAGGGGCTTCCTCGGCGGGGGCTTCCTCGGCGGCCTGGGGAGCCGCAACCGGCTCCGGAGCGACCTCGGCAACCGTCTCCGCGGCCGGGGCCGGCGCTTCCGGTGCAGCCTCGGCGGCCGACTCGGGAGGAGCGGTCTCCGCAGACTCGGCAGGTGCGGTTTCCGCAGCGGTGAATCCGGCATACACCCGCTCGGCGATGTCGCGTTGCAGGCTCGACTGCGCGCTGCGCAGTTCCAAACCGAGGGCCGCGGCCTCGGCGATGACCTGCTTGCTCGTCACGCCGAGCAACTTCGCGAGGGCGTGAACGCGAATTTTCTCCGGAAGAGCGGGAACCGCGCTCCCGGCGGTGGCCGTATCGTTCGGCTCTGAATTTGTGGGCGGCGCTTGATCGGCCACGTAGTCTCCTCAGCCCCCGGGCGCGTCCACTCCCCTGTCTGGGAATGTCACGCGGCCACGCGAGGGCGCAGTATGTGTACTCGCGCCCCAGATGTGAGCGCGAGATTGTCTGGTCTCGCTCCACACAGCGCGTGCAGTGTCCGTTTTCACTGCACACCCATGTAGTGCCTTGCGGATGGCCGTGGTCCGCGGTGCGAGCGCCTGATCATCCAGCGTGCCGATACGCCCAGGTATTTCCTGTTGACGCAGGGGCAGCGATGAAGGGCATCGAGCCGTGGTGTCATCCGGTCGAAGCCACGTGGTGCACAAATTGCGGTCCGACCACCCTCAGTATCCCACACGTGTGCCGCGGTCCGTGCCAGCGGCGCACGTATCGTTCTGGAACATGTTCCGTTCGCGATGGCGCCGCCGGCCCGGAGGGCAGGTCGGGGGATTGAGGGGTGGGTGGAGAGGGTGGGTCAGTTAGCGGCGAACTGGGGGAACCAGAGCGCGATCTCGCGCTCGGCGGACTCGACGGAGTCGGAGCCGTGGACGAGGTTCTCCTGGGCTTCGAGCCCGAAATCTCCGCGAATCGTCCCCGGAACAGCCTTTTCGACCGGGTCGGTGCCGCCGGCGAGCTGGCGGAACGCCGCGATCGCCCGGGGACCTTCCAGGACGGCCGCGACGAGCGGGCCGCCCGTGATGAACTCCAGCAGGCCGGGGTAGAACGGGCGGCCTTCGTGCTCGGCGTAGTGGGCGGCGGCGATGTCGCCGGGAGCGGTGCGCAGCTCGAGGGCGGAGATCGTCAGGCCCTTCCGCTCGATACGACCGAGAATTTCTCCTACATATCCGCGGGCAACGGCATCGGGCTTGATCAGTACAAGGGTGCGCTCAGTCACGGCGCACAGCCTAAATGGTCAGCCGCGCTGCCCCGGCAGCAGGCCCCGCTCCATTCGCTGACGCACATTCCGGCGGAAGTACAGGAGGTAGCCCCACAGGATCGCGAAGACCACTCCGACCGAACCGATCGACACGTGGACGAAGAATCCGAGCAGCAGCCCCACCTGCAGCAACAGGTTGTACTTCATCGCCCACGGGCGGCCCTGCAGGCCGGCCCCGAGGATCATGAGCACCGCGAGCCCCACCAGGTACGTTCCCGACCACCAGGTGAGTCCGCCGCCGACCGTCGCGACCACCGGCAGGGCGAGAAGCACCACGATCGCTTCCAGGATCAGGGATCCCGCGACCACGCCGCGGAAGCCCTTCCACGGGTCCTTGGTCGGCGGGCCGAACTCCGGTTCCGAAGCACGGGGGTCCTGCTCGCTCACGCTGGGTCCTTTCCGAAGAGGGTGCGGGCCGCACCGGCGGTCACGACTGATCCGGTGACCACGACGCCCGCCCCCGATACTGCCTCACCGGGCTCGGCGACCTCCTCGGCAAGTCCGATGGCCGTTTCCAGGGCGTCCGCGAGGGTCGGCGCCACCACGACGCGTTCGTCGCCGAATTTGGCGACCGCGAGATTGGCGAGGTCCTCGACGTCCATGGCCCGCGCCGAACCGTTGTGCGTCACCACGAGCTCGTCGAACACCGGTTCCAGCGCCGACAGGATGCCGTCGACGTCCTTGTCCCCCATCACGCTGACGACGCCGACGAGTTTGCGGAAGTCGAATTCGGCGGTCAGCGCGGCGGCGAGCGCACGGGCCCCGTCCGGGTTGTGCGCGGCGTCGAGGAAGACGGTCGGGGCGTTGCGCACGCGTTCGAGCCGGCCGGGATTGACGACCGAGGCGAACCCCTCCCGGATCGCGTCCTGGTCGAGCTGGCGCTCCGGCCCGGCACCGAAGAACGCCTCGACGGCCGCGAGCGCGAGCGACGCGTTACGCGCCTGATGCTCCCCGTGCAGGGGCAGGAAGATGTCGGTGTAGATCCCGCCGAGGCCCTGGAGTTCGAGCTGCTGGCCGCCGACGGCGATCTGCCGGGCGAGCACCGTGAATTCGGAGCCCTCCCGCGCGACCGCGGCATCCACCTCGACGGCACGGCGAAGCAGCACGTCCATCACTTCGGGCGTCTGTTCGGCGAGGATGGCGACCGTGTCGCGGGGCACGAGAGCGTCCTCGCGACCCTTCTTGATGATGCCGGCCTTCTCCTGCGCGATCCCGGCGAGGTCGTCGCCGAGATACTCCGCGTGATCGAGGCTGATCGGGGTGATCACCGCGATCTGCCCGTCGATGACATTGGTTGCGTCCCAACGCCCGCCGAGGCCCACCTCGACGACGGCGACGTCGACGGGCGCCTCCGCGAACGCGGCGTACGCCATCGCGGTGAGCACCTCGAACTTGCTCATCGCCGGGCCGCCCGCGGCCTGCGACTGCTGGTCGATCATCTGCACGTACGGTTCGATCTCCCGGTACGTGTCGACGTAGCGGCGCGGCGACACCGGGCGTCCGTCGATGCTGATCCGCTCGGTGGCGAGCTGCAGGTGCGGGCTGGTGGTGCGGCCCGTGCGCCGGTGCAGCGCGGTGAGCAGCGCGTCGATCATCCGCGTCACCGACGTCTTGCCGTTGGTGCCGGTGACGTGGATCGCCGGGTACCCGTGCTGGGGGGATCCGAGGATGTCCATCAGCGCCGCGATCCGGCTCAGCGACGGCTCGATCTTCGTCTCGGGCCACCGCCGGTCGAGTTCCGCCTCGACCAGCGTCAACTCCGCGAGGTCGACGGGGCTGACTTCCTCCGGCGTGAAGTCGGGCGAGCTCACGCGCCTTCCAGCTCCTTCAGTCGCTTGGTGATGCGTTCGATTTCTTCTGTCGCAATCTGCTGACGCGTCCGGATCTTGTCCTTGACGGCGTCGGGAGCCTTCGCGAGGAACGCCTCGTTGGAGAGTTTCGCGGTGGTCCCGGCGAGTTCCTTCTGCGCGGCCGCGAGGTCCTTCTCCAGCCGTGCCTTCTCGGCGCCGAGGTCGACGTTGCCGGACGTGTCGAGGTCGACGGTGACGGTCGCCTTGCTCAGGCGGACCTCCACCGACGCCGACGCGGCGAACCCGTCCTCCGGGTCCGTCAGCCGGGCCAGCGACGTGACCGCGGCGAGCTGCGTGTCCAGATCGGCCTCGGTGATCCCGCTGATCCGTGCGGGCACCCGCTGCGACGGCTTGAGACCCTGGTCGCTGCGGAACCGGCGCACCTCGGTCACCAGCCGCTGCATGTCCTCGACACGCTGCGCCGCAACCACATCCGCGGCGACCTCTCCCGCCTGCGGCCACTGCGCCACGACGACGGACTCGCCGCCGGTGAGCGCCTTCCACAGGGTTTCCGTGACGAACGGGATGACCGGGTGGAGCAGTCGCAGCAGCGCATCGAGGACGTTGCCGAGCACTGCCCTCGTGTTCGCCGCGACGGTGTCGTTCTCGGCGAACTGCACCTTGGCCAGTTCCAGGTACCAGTCGCAGACCTCGTCCCACGCGAAGTGGAACAGCGCCTCGCAGGCCTTGCTGAACTCGTACCGGTCGAAGGCGGTGTCGACATCGCCGCGCACCTGGTCGAGACGGTCGAGGATCCACCGGTCCGCGTCGGTCAGTTCGCCGCGTCCGGGCAGCGGCGCCGGCGCGGCGCCGTTCATGAGGGCGAACTTGGTCGCGTTGAACAGCTTGGTCGCGAAGTTCCGGGACGACTGCGCGTGATCCTCGCCGACGGACAGGTCGCTGCCGGGGTTGGCGCCGCGGGCCAGCGTGAAGCGGAGAGCGTCGGCGCCGAAACGGTCGACCCAGTCGAGGGGGTCGATGCCGTTGCCCCGCGACTTCGACATCTTCTTGCCGAACTGGTCGCGAACGAGGCCGTGCAGGAACACGTCGTCGAACGGCATCTGCGGTCCGGACTTGCCGCCGGAGATGGCGTCGTCCTCCGACACGTACGTGCCGAACATCATCATCCGCGCCACCCAGAAGAACAGGATGTCGTAGCCCGTGACGAGAACGCTTGTGGGATAGAACTTCTCCAGCTCCGGCGTCTTCTCCGGCCAGCCCATGGTCGAGAACGGCCACAGCCCGGAGGAGAACCAGGTGTCGAGGACGTCCGGGTCCTGCACCCAGCCCTCGGGCGCGGTCTCGTCCGGTCCGAAGCACGCGACCTCGCCGTCGGGGCCGTACCAGATCGGGATCCGGTGACCCCACCACAGCTGACGCGAGATGCACCAGTCGTGCATGTCGTCGACCCACGCGAACCATCGCGGTTCCTGACTTGCCGGGTGAATGACGGTGTCACCGTTGCGGACCGCGTCACCCGCCGCCTTGGCCAGGGACTCGACCTTCACCCACCACTGCAGCGACAGGCGAGGCTCGATGGACTCCCCGGTGCGCTCGGAATGCCCGACGCTGTGCAGGTAGGGCCGCTTCTCGGCGACCACGCGTCCCTGCTCGGCGAGCGCTTCCCGCACCTTGACCCGCGCCTCGAAGCGGTCGAGACCGTCGAATTGCGTTCCCGTGTCGGCGATCTTGCCGGTCTTGTCCATGATGGTGGGCATCGGCAGGTTGTGCCGCAGGCCCATCTCGAAGTCGTTGGGGTCGTGCGCCGGCGTGATCTTGACGGCGCCGGTGCCGAATTCGGGGTCGACGTACTCGTCCGCGATGATCGGGATGTCGCGCCCGGTGAAGGGGTGTTCGAGCGTCGTCCCGATCAGGTGCCTGTACCGCTCGTCGTCGGGATGGACGGCGACGGCGGTGTCGCCGAGCATCGTCTCGACACGGGTGGTGGCGACCACGACGTGCGGTTCGTCGTCGTTCAGGGAGCCGTACCGCAGGGAGACCAGCTCGCCCTCGACGTCCTCGAACTTCACCTCGATGTCGGAGATCGCGGTCTGCAGCACGGGCGACCAGTTGACGAGTCGCTCGGCCCGGTAGATCAGACCGTCGTCGTACATGCGCTTGAAGATGGTCTGGACGGCGCGGGAGAGCCCGTCGTCCATGGTGAAGCGGTCGCGGCTCCAGTCGACGCTGTCACCGATGCGGCGCATCTGGCCGCCGATGGTGCCACCGGACTCGCGCTTCCAGTCCCACACCTTGTCGATGAACAGCTCGCGGCCGAAGTCTTCCTTCGTCTTGCCGTCGACGGCGAGCTGCTTCTCGACCACGGTCTGCGTCGCGATGCCGGCATGGTCCATGCCCGGCAGCCACAGCACCTCGTAGCCCTGCATCCGCTTGCGGCGGCTCAGTGCGTCCATCAACGTGTGGTCGAGAGCGTGACCCATGTGCAGGCTGCCGGTCACGTTCGGCGGCGGCAGGACGATGGAGTACCCCGGCTTGTCACTGTGGGGGTCCGCGCGGAAGTAACCGGCGTCTACCCAGCCCTGATACAGATCGTCCTCGACGGAACTGGGGTCCCAGCTCTTCGGGAGGGCATCGGCACGGTTCTGGGGATTTTCTGGAGCTGCACTGGTCACCCGTCGAGTCTAATGAACGCACCGGCGACCCACGACGGGGCTACCGTGCGGCCCCGCTACTGGTCGCTGAACAGCGCGCGGTGCACCTCGGTGGCGGTGCGGTGCTCCGGGTCGACGGGACGCAGCGCCTCGCCGGCGTCCTCTCCGCTTGCCTGGGATCCTGCGGTGCTGTGCAGCTCGGAGAAGAGCTGCACGTGGTGGTCGTTCAAGGGATTCCTCCGGTTCGTCTGCCGCATCCGATGCGGCAACCACTCGAGAATGTCGAGTATGCATCGAAACCCCCGCCGATCGGCGGCGACACGACGACCGGCGCGCCGGTGGTAACGAAATGCCGTGACCCGACGACTATCCGGGCGTGCCTGCCGGAACCGGCGGCGCACCGACCCGCTGACCGCAACCCCCGACTGCGGTCAGCGAGGTCGACACATCTGCCGCCGAGATTATTCGCCCCGGCCGCCTTCGGCGTCCCGCTTGGCGAACGCGAGTTGCATCTCCCAGCCTTCGATATTGCCCTCGAGTGCGGAGGCGCGACGCTCGGCGCTCGGGTACATGGCGGCGAATCCCGACTCGACGACGCGCAGGAGGGTGCCGCCGTCCCGCTCGGACAGGAAGAACTCGACCAGAGTGGACGTGCCCTCCACGAGGGGCCGCGCGGGATCGTCTCCGCCACGGAACGAGACGTGGTGGGGTGCGTCGGACTTCACCGGAAGAATCGGAAAGCGCCCGTACGGGGGGAACTCCACGACGAAGACGTCACCCTCGCGCGTGGTGGTGGTCTTGCCGGGATCTCCGTCGCCGATGAACCAGCCGGGTTCACTCACCAGCCGGAACACCCGCTCGATGGGGGCGTCGATGTGGATCTCGCGCTCGATCCTGTCCTGGGACGCTTCCGGAACGCTCATGATCATCCTCACCTCTCGACAATGTGCTACCCCACGGTTGCATATCTGCGCTTGCTTGCGCAACCCTCAGGTTGCACTCGATCGAAAGGTGGAGCGGAAAACGCATCCGGGTGCCCACCCCGACGCCGGACGGCGTGGGGCGGGCACCCGGGAAACGTGTCAGCTGAAGTGCGCCAGCAGGGCGTCGCGCTGACGGTCACCGAGGCCACGGAGGCGACGGGTCGGCGCGATCTCGAGGTTGGCCATGATCTCCTGGGCCTTGACCTTGCCGATCTTCGGCAGGGCTTCGAGGATGGCGCTGACCTTGGTCTTTCCGATGATGTCGTCGACATCTGCCTTGGACAGGACCTGCTTGAGGGTGATGTCACCGGACTTGAGCTTGTCCTTGAGCTCTGCGCGTGCCTTACGAGCGGCGGCGGCCTTCTCGAGAGCTGCTGCCCGCTGTTCGTCAGTGAGCTGGGGAAGTGCCACGATGTCTCCTTCATTCGGGGTACGTATCGAACACCGTAGCGATTGAACGGCCACTTCACCGCATCCATCGGACGTGTCGCGCATCCTGTCCGATTCGAAGGGCCCCTGTTCGCGGGTCCCGCGGCGCGAAAAATGCCAGGACGGGGGCGCGGCGGTGTGCCATGCTCGACGTGTTCCGATCGGTTCACACGTCGAGTTCAGGAAGGAAGTAGCGATGCGCGCACTGCCCACATCCCACGCAGCCCGCTTGCAGCGGTCACGTACGGGTGCCGCCTCCTTCTTCCCCGCCGGCCGGCAGGGCGAACGCGGGATCATGCCCGCCCCGAAGACCCACCGCTCCGCCCGACACGCCTGACTCGACTGCCGTCGCCCGGCGTGCCCCCTCCGCCGCGAACCGACGACAGAACCGAGATCTCCCGTGAGGCACTTCTCCCCTAACCCACCCGGTAGCACCCTCGACGCCCGCAACTGGTCGCGCGCGGATGTGCTGGTCCTCAATGTGACGTACGAAGCCCTCTGCGAGATTCCCGCGGAGCGCGCCGTCGTGCTGATCAGCGTCGGCGCGGCCGAGACGGTCGCGGATCGGGAGCCTCCGTTCCCGATTCGCTCGCAACACGTCGAGATCAGGCTGCCGCAGACCATTCGTCTGCTGCGCTACGTCTACGTCCAGCACTCCGTGCTGGTGACCGACAGCAGCCGCGCGACGTTCGCGGGCGTGTTCCGGCGCGACCGCAATCGTTGCGGCTACTGCGCCGAGCCGGTCGCGACGACCATCGATCACGTGCTGCCGAGGAGCCGCGGCGGCCCGAACACGTGGGCCAACCTCGTGGCCTGCTGCGTCCCCTGCAACCAGAGGAAGGCCGACCGCACACCGGAGGAGGCGGGAATGCCGCTCCTCTGGGAGCCGAAGGCGCCCCGGCACATCGAAAAGGCGCAGCGGCAGATCTGGAGGGATCTCGCGGCGGTCTAGCCGCGAGACCTCCGCACCCGCCTTACCGACCGACCTTCTCCCGGGAAGGGGAGATTACCGATGACCGACGTCCTGGACACATCCCTGTCCACGCTGCTGCCCGCCTCCGACGATCCGGCGGGCTGGGTGAACGCCGCGTGCCGTGCAGACCCCGAGCCGGACCGGTGGTTCCCGTTTCCGACAGAGGATTTCGCGTACGCGCGCGACGTCTGTCATCACTGCGCACTGCGGACGCGCTGCGAGCTGTTCGCCAGGGCCACCGGTCAGACCGGTGTGTGGGGTGGCAAGGAATTCGATCGGGGGCGCGAGAAGCGGACGTGAATCCGCCGCGCGCGGCCCCGGCTACCGGCCCAGGATCTCGGGCAGCGCGACGTCCTCGCCCCGCACGTGCTCCGAGAGGAACGACAGCACCACCTGGTACCAGACCTTCGCGTTCTGCGGAGTGAGGATCCAGTGGTTCTCGTCGGGGAAGTAGAGGAAGCGGTGGTCGGTGACCCCCTCGTCGTCCGCGGGCAACCCCGACTCCGACAGCAGCTCGAACCACAGCCGCAGCCCGTCGCCTATCGGGACGCGAAAGTCCTTGTCGCCGTGGATGACCAGCATGGGGGTCACGATGTCCGCCACGTACAGGTGCGGCGAGTTCTCCACCGCCATCTCGGGGGTCATCTCCCGCTGCCAGTACCAGGCGGCGTCGGTGGTGGGGCCGAACTGGTCCAGCGCCCACAGGCTCGCGTGGGTGACGATCGCCTTGAACCGGTCGGTGTGCCCGGCGATCCAGTTGGCCATGTATCCGCCGAACGATCCGCCCATCGCCGCGGTGCGCTTCTCGTCGATCTCCGGCAGCGCCACCGCGGCGTCGGTGATCGACATGAGATCGGTGAACGGCGCCTTGCCCCACTTGCCCCAGCCCCGCTCGACGAACTCCTGCCCGTAGCCGGTGGACAGGGCGGGGTCCGGCAGCAGCACGGCGTATCCTCGCGCCACCAGAAGCCACGGGTTCCACCGCCAGGACCAGGTATTCCACGAACCCAGGGGGCCGCCGTGCACCCACAGCGCGAGCGGCACCGGCGCGTGGGCGGAGGCGCCGGTCGGCACCGCGAGCCACGCGCGCACCACGGCGCCGTCCGCGGCGACCGTCTCGACCTCCGTCAGCGTGCCGGGAAGTTCGGGGAGGTCCGCGGGCGCCTTCAGCAGCGACACGGCGCCGGTGGTGATGTCGATGCGCACCGGATGCGGCGGCGCCGCGTAGGACGCCCGCAGCGCGAACACCGTGGACCCGTCCGGGGCGACCTGCAGGTCGGTGTATGCGGAGTCGTCGGTCGTGACCGGTGCGGGGTCCGCGCCGTCGCGGAGGAGGAAGATCGGCGCGCGTCCGCGGTCGTCGGCGGTCACGAGGAGACCTGAGCCATCGGACAGCCAGACCACGGACGTGGCCCACCGGTCCCACCCGGGCGCGACGTCCGTGACGGTGCCGGTGTCGAAGCTGTACCGGTGCAGCGTGAATCGTGGCGCGGAGTCGGGTGTCGCATGCGATTCCCGCGCGAACACGACGTGCCGTCCGTCCGGGGAGATCACCGGGTCCGACAGGTCGGCATCGCCGTCGTCGACGAGGACCGTGCGCGCCCCCGTTTCGGTGTCGACGCGCACCAGGATGTTCCGGATCGACGCCAGCGGACCGGGAACCGTCCACGACGTCACGACGAACGCGCCGTCGTCGCTCAGCGCGTAGTTCGCCTCCCGCAGCGCCGGACCCGGCATCGGCGTGAGGTCGGTGAGCTGCGGCTCCTGCCCGTTCTCGGCGAGTGCGTCCAGCGGGGCGGACAGCAGGTGCGGCACGTCCGGACCGAGATCGTGGTCCCAGTAGCGGATCGGGTAGCCCGTGTGCAGGATCGCCGAGACCTTCTTCTCCTTGCGCTCGGCGCGCACCCGCTCGTCGTCGGCGGACTCGCCGGATCTCCCCAGAACGCCCGTGGTGACGACGAACCGCGGGGCGCACCGGGCCGCACGGACCCCGGTGATGCCGCCGCCGCGTCGCGCGACGATCACCGCCTCGCCGCCCCGCGCGGGCAGTCGCCACAGGTCGTCGGGAAGGTCGTCCTCGTCCTGCGTCGGCCGGGAGGACGTGAAGAGCAGGTCGCCGTCGCTGGTGAACGTCGCGTTGGACTCCCCGGTGCGGCCCCGGGTGAGCCGGCGTGCCGCGAACTCACCGGTGGGATCGATCTCCCACAGGGCGGTGACGTACTTCGTCGACTTCTCGTCGAGCGTCGACTGCGCGACGACGAGCCTTCGCCCGTCCGCCGACAGCGCGAGGCCGCCGACGCGACCGAGCGCGAGATAGTCGTCGAGGTCGTCGAAAGGAGTTCCGGCGTGGAGTTCAGGAATGGCGGTCACGAGTCGTTGGTATCACGAACCGGGCGCACCCCGTCGGACATCCGCGTCTCAAGCGAGCAGGGGCGCGACCCGCGGCGGTATCTCGTTCAACGCGTACGGCAGGCTCAGTACGGTGCTCCACGCCATCGCCTCGGCGGCGGCGTCCTCGAGCGTGATCGTGCGGCCGGCCTTCACCACGTCGAGTTCCTGATAGATCGGCGTCTTGTCGAGTTCCGCACGCAGCTTGTCGCCGTACCCGCCGCCCGCGTACCAGACGAGGAGGTCGACGTTCGCCAGCGACAGCTGCTCCGTGCTGATCTCCGCGAAGTTACCGGTGATCTGTTCCGTCACAGGGGGGTTCACGAAACCGAGTTCGGTGAAGAAGCGGACCTTCGGGTCCTCCGGGCCGTACACACCGAACTGCCCCGGCCCCTTGAGCGCACCGACGAGGACGGTCTTGCCCGCGAACGCCGGGTTGGCGGCCCGGACGTCGGCGAACTGCGTCTCGACACCGGACACCAGTTCGGCGGCCTTGTCCTTCTTGCCGAGTGCGTCGCCGAGAATCCTCGTCTGGTCCTGCCACGGGACGCCGTAGTCGGCGAACTCCTTGGGCTGCGCGACCGTCGGCGCGATGGCGCCGAGCTTGTCGTACTGAGCCTGGGTGAGGCCGGAGTAGGTGCCGACCACCAGGTCCGGGGCGACGGCCGCGACCTTCTCGAAGTCGATACCGGTGGACGCCGTGCCGACGATCTCCGGCTTCGCGTCGCCGAGCAGGTCCTGCGCCCACGGCCACACGCCGTAGGGGTAGTCGCCGTACCAGTCGAACGTGCCGGCCAGGGGGCCGCCGAGCGCGAGGATCGTGTCCTGGTCGTTGTAGCCGACACTGACGATGCGCTGCGGGTTCGTCGGCACCTGGGTCTCGCCGTACTTGTGGGCGACGACGGGACCCGAGGGCTCGTTGCCGCTGCCACTGCCGTCGCCGTCCGAGCTGCTGCAGGCCGCGGCGAATGCGAGCAGCGCTCCGCCGGTACCCAGGAGAAACCCCCGTCGGCTGAGGCCGAGATTCTGTTGTCCGACGTTCATGCGGCGACCCTCTCGTCTACCAGGTACTTCGAGCCACTTAGGTAAGGCTTGCCGAGCTTAGCCTAAGGGTTCGCGCGGACGGGCTCCCGCCACATCGCCCACAATGTCGGCCCACCGTCCGGAATCCGGATCTCACCGGTGACGTCGAAGCCGAACCGCTGGTAGTACGAAATGTTGTCCTTCTTGCTGGACTCCAGGTACGCCGGGATCCCCTCGGCGTCGCAACGATCGAGCCGCGACCGCAGCAGCGCCGTCCCGTAGCCGCCGCCCCGCCCCGCGCTCGACGTTCCGATCGTCGCCAGATACCAGTGCACGGGATCGACCGGATGCGCGTCTTCGACGGTTCCGCTCACGGCGGCGCCGACGCCGAGTCGCGGACCGAACGCGCGGATCAGCCCGGGCAGGCTGACGAGCGAAGTCAACGTCGACTGCTTCCAGCCGCCCGGCGGATCCCACATGGCGGCGCCGCGGATCACGCCGTCACCGTCCTCGGCGACTTCGGCGCCGCCGCCGGCGAGATGGTGGTGGCGGATCTCCACCCCGAACAGCCTGGGCAGGCCACGCCGCCTGCGCTCGGGATCCGGCCACATCCACACCATGACGGGGTCGTCGAAGAACGCGTCGGCGAGGACCCGTGTCACCTCGGGAAGATCGGATTTGGTCGCGGCCCGCACGCTCACACCCATGCCCAGAGGGTACGGGCCGCGGGCGGCGACACACCGGAACGACGGGCGGTGGTCTCAGACGGTGGCGTCGACGAGAAGTTTCGCGCCGGTCGCCGCCTGGACGTCCTCGACGCTGTGACCGGGTGCGGTCTCGACGAGCCGCAGGCCGTCGGGGGTGACGTCGATGACGGCGAGGTCGGTGACGATCTTCTGGACGCAGCGCTTGCCGGTGTACGGCAGCGTGCACTCCTCGAGGATCTTGTGCTCACCCTTCTTCGTGACGTGATCCATCATCACGATGACCTTGCCTGCGCCGTGGACGAGGTCCATCGCGCCGCCCATGCCCTTGACCATGGCGCCGGGCACCATCCAGTTGGACAGGTCGCCGTGACTGCTGACCTGCATCGCGCCGAGAACTGCCACGTCGACGCTGCCGCCGCGGATCATCGAGAACGAGTCGGACGAGGAGAAGAACGCGCCGCCGGCAACCACGGTGATGGTTTCCTTGCCCGCGTTGATCAGCTCGGGGTCGACCTCGTCCTCGGTGGGGTACGGCCCGACTCCGAGGATGCCGTTCTCCGAGTGCAGGATGACGTCCTTGCCCGCCGGGATGTGACCGGGGATCAGGGTCGGCATGCCGATGCCGAGGTTGACGTACTGCCCGTCCTCGAGCTCGGCCGCGACCCGGGCCGCCATCTCGTTCCGCGTCCAGCTCATGCCCGCACCGTCCTGTTCTCGATTCCCGTTTCCTGCTTGCCGACCTCGACCACGCGCTGGACGAAGATGCCGGGGGTGTGCACCTCGGCGGGGTCGATCTCGCCGGGCTCGACGAGGTATTCGACCTGCGCGATGGTGATGCGACCGGCGCCCGCGGCGTCCGGGTTGAAGTTGCGGGCCGTCTCCCGGTACACGAGGTTGCCGAGCCGGTCGCCCTTCCACGCGTGGACCAGCGCGAAATCGGTGCGGATGGCGCGTTCGAGTACGAAGGCCTCCCCGTCGAATTCGCGGGTCTCCTTGGGCTTGCTGGCGACCGCGATGCCGCCCTTGCCGTCGTAGCGGATCGGCAGGCCACCGTCGGCGACCTGCGTTCCGACGCCGGCGGGGGTGTAGAAGGCGGGGATGCCCGCTCCCCCGGCGCGCATGCGCTCGGCCAGCGTGCCCTGCGGGGTGAGCTCGACCTCCAGCTCGCCGCTCAGGTACTGCCGCGCGAATTCCTTGTTGGCGCCGACGTACGAGCTGATCGTGCGCCGGATCCGGTGCTGCTCGAGGAGAAGACCCAGACCGAAACCGTCGGTGCCGCAGTTGTTGCTGACCGTCTCGAGGTCGGTCGCACCCTGTGCGAGGAGGGCGTCGATGAGGACCGAGGGGATACCGACGAGGCCGAAGCCGCCCACCGCGAGGGACGCGCCGTCGGGGACATCGGCAACGGCCTCTGCCGCCGTTGCGAAGACTTTGTTGACCATGTGACCCAGGCTACCTCAAAATGTTCGACTAGTGAACACCCATCCACATTGCGAACAAATTCGGCCCCGCCTGTTGGCCCCATCACAGAACGCGACTACTATGTGCGAATAGCGGCCGACTGTTCACATCGAGAACGTGAGGATCTTCTTCCATGCTGCATCTGCCAGCCCACTACCAAGCAGGGCACGAAGCCAATGCCCCGCTGCTGTTCCCCGAGTACAAGACGACTCGTCTGCGCAGCCCCAAGAACGACCTGATCCTGATCCCGCAGCGACTCGGCGAGATCACCGGTCCGGTCTTCGGTGACGCCGACGTCACCACGGGTGAGAACGACATGACCCACGCCAACGGCGGCGAGGCCCAGGGACAGCGCATCATCGTCCACGGCCGTGTCCTCGACAGCGCCGGGAAGCCCATCCCCGACACTCTCATCGAGGTGTGGCAGGCCAACGCCGGCGGCCGCTACCGCCACAAGAACGACTCCTGGCCCGCACCGCTCGACCCCCACTTCAACGGTGTCGCCCGTTGCCTCACCGACAAGCAGGGGCACTACGAATTCACGACCATCAAGCCGGGCGCGTACCCGTGGGGCAACCACCACAACGCGTGGCGTCCCGCGCACATCCACTTCTCCCTGTTCGGTCAGGCGTTCACCCAGCGCCTGGTTACCCAGATGTACTTCCCGGACGACCCGTTCTTCTTCCAGGACCCGATCTACAACTCGGTGCCCGAAGCGGCCCGCGAGCGGATGATCAGCACGTTCGACTACGACCAGACCCGCGAGAACTGGGCCGTCGGATTCAAGTTCGACATCGTCCTGCGCGGCCAGGACGCCACCCCGTTCGAGGACCCGGAGGGCCACTGATGATCGACACCCAGAACCCGGACGCCCCGCGCTACCCGGTCTTCGCCAGGAGCCAGGACGAGGTGCCGTTCGGCGTCACCCCGTCCCAGACCGTCGGCCCGTACGTCCACATCGGCCTGTTCCCCACGTGGGAGAACAGCGGTAATACCGTCCCCGAGGACGCGCCGGGACGAATCACCGTGTCCTTCACCGTCATCGACGGCGCCGGCCAGCCCATCGGCGACGCCATGATCGAAACCTGGCAGGCAGACGCCGCCGGCCGTTTCGACAGCCCCACCGATCCGCGCGGTGCCGCCGAGGCGACCCCCGCCGGATTCCGCAGCCTGGCACGCGTGTTCGCCGACGAGACCGGCACGATCGTGGTGCACACCGTCAAGCCGGGCACCCTCCCCGCCGAGGACGGCGCTGTCGAGGCCCCGCACATCAACGTCGGACTGTTCGCCCGCGGCATGCTCGAGCGGCTCTACACCCGGCTCTACTTCCCCGAGGACACGGACGCCCACGCCTCGGACCCCGTCCTCTCCGCCGTCCCGGAAGCCGACCGCCCCAAGCTGATCGCGGAGACGACCGATCACGGATACCACCTGACTATCCACGTGCAGAATACGGACGGGCGGGAAACCCCGTTCTTCGCGCTGTAATCGGCCGCACAACCAGAAAGGTGTCGCGTGTGAACTCTCCGGAGACCTCCCGGGGTGCCCTGTTCGATCCGACGTTCGGTGCCGGCGAGTTGTCGGCGCTGCTGTCCGACCGGGCGTGGGTCACCGCGATGGTCGAGGTCGAGGGGGCGCTGGCCCGGGCGGAGGCGAAGTGCGGCGTCATTCCCGCCGCATCCGCCGACGCGATCTCCTCGGTGTTCGCACGAATCGTCACCGAGAACTCCGTGGACATCGGCGCGCTCGGAGACGCGGCGGCCGCGGGCGGCAATCCGGTGATCCCGCTGGTGAAACTGCTCCGCGGCGAGGTGGCCGATGCCGGGGTGCCCGGTAGCCACGTGCACAAGGGCGCCACGAGTCAGGACATTCTCGACACGGCGCTGATGCTCTTGTGCCGCCGGTCGGGAGCGCACGTCCTGGCGTCCCTCGATGAGGCCGTGCTGTGCGCCGAGGCCCTGTCGCGAGCCCAGCGTGGTACCCCGATCGCCGGCCGCACCCTCGGCCAGCAGGCCCTGCCCACCACGTTCGGGGTGCTCGCCGCGGGATGGATGACCGCGCTGCACAGGGCTTCTCGTGCACTGTTCGACGCACTCGACGGCCTTCCCGTGCAACTGGGCGGCGCGGCGGGAACATCGGCCGCGCTCTACCCGCACGGTCTCGACGTCGCCGACGTGCTCGCCGACGAACTCGGACTCGCACGCCAGGACGTGCCCTGGCACACCGACCGCACCCGCATCGCGCTGCTCGCGTCGGCGCTCGGAACGGCCGCGGGCGCGGTGTCGAAGATCGCCACCGACCTCGTGTTCCTGTCGTCCACCGAGGTCGGCGAGGTCAGCGAAGGGTCGCCCGGCGGTTCGTCGGCCATGCCGCACAAGCGCAATCCGGTGGCCGCGATCGCCGCCCGCGCCGCGGCCCGCCGCACGCCGGGACTCGTCGCGACGATCCTCGGCTCGATGGACCACGAGCAGCAACGCGCCGCCGGCGCCTGGCATGCCGAATGGGAAACCCTCACGGACCTGCTGCGCTTCACCGGTGGAGCCGTCGCGCGGATCGCGGACTCGCTCGGCGGACTGAACGTCCACCCCGACGCGATGGCCCGCAACCTCGACATCACCGGTGGCCTGCTCCTCGCCGAACGGGTCACCGGCGCCCTGGCCGCCCACACCGACGCCGCGCGCGACCTCGTCACCGCCGCGTGCCGGAGCGGACACCCACTCGACGAGGATCCCGGGCTCCTCGAATACCTGCCCGCGGACGAGATCCGCGCCCTGCTCGACCCTGCCGGGTACCTCGGCCACGCCCACGACATCGTCGACCGCGCACTGGAGACAGTGACCCGCGGCCGGGAAGGAACGCGATGACAGTCGCACTTGCACACGAAATCTCCGGACCCCGCAACGGTGCGGCGGACGCCCCCGTCGTGGTCCTGCTCGGATCGCTCGGCTCCAACCGGTCCATGTGGGACCCGCAGATCGCGGCGCTGTCCGACGAATGCCGGGTCGTCGCCGTCGATCAGCGGGGCCACGGAGAATCGCCGGCCCCGGACGGCCCGTACTCCGTCCGCGAACTGTCGGAGGACGTTCTCGCCCTGCTCGACTCGCTCGGAGTCGACGCCGCCCACTTCGTCGGACTGTCCATGGGCGGGGCGATCGCCCAGTGGCTCGGCGCGCACGCCCCGCGCCGGGTGCTGTCGCTGTCGCTGCTGTGCACCGCCGCGAAATTCGGTGAACCGCAGGGATGGATCGAGCGGGCCGCCGCGTCGCGCACCGACGGTCCGGAGTCGCTCGCCGATGCCGTCGTCGCACGGTGGTTCAGCGAGGGGCTCGCCAAGCGTGATCCGGAATTCGTCCGGCACTACCGCGAGATGATCGCGTCGACGTCCCCCGAGGGATACGCCGCGTGCTGCGACGCCCTCGCCGACTGGGATTTCACCGCCGACCTGTCCCGCATCAGCGCACCGACACTGGTGATCGCGGGCGAGGAGGACCCGTCCACCCCGCCGTCGGTCATGCAGATCCTCGCGGACGGCATCACCGGCGCCCGGTTCGAGGTGCTCTCCCCCGCCGCCCACGTCGCGAACCTCGAACAGGCGGGCGCCGTCACGGCGCTGCTGCGCGAACACATCACCGGCAGCGGATACGCCCGCGGACGTCGCGCCGCACACGCACAGGGCATGACGGTGCGCCGCTCGGTGCTCGGCGACGCCCACGTGGACCGCTCCGTGGCCGGGACCACCGACTTCACCGCGCCGTTCCAGGACTTCATCACCCGCACCGCGTGGGGCGACATCTGGTCGCGGCCCGGGCTGGACCACGAAATGCGGCGGTTGCTCACGATCGCCGTCCTCACCGCGGTCGGCAACAAGCACGAACTCGACATGCACATCCGGGCAGCCCTCCGCGCGGGCGTCGACGCGGACACCATCGGCGAGGTGCTCCTCCACACCGCCGTCTACGCCGGGGTGCCCAACAGCAATCTGGGGTTCGCCCTCGGCAAGCAGGCCCTCGCCGACCTGGCCGCCGAGTCGACAGTGGAGGATTCGCAGACATGACAGCAACCGAACCGACGGAGAAGATCCTCCCGTCCCCCGACTACGTGCAGTCGCTGGCCCGGGGCCTCGCCGTGATCCGCTGCTTCGATCACCAGAATCAGCGGCGCACGCTCAGCGACGTCGCCCGCGCCACCGACCTGACCCGCGCCACCGCGCGCCGGTTTCTGCTCACCCTCGTCGAACTCGGCTACGTGGCCACGGACGGTTCCGCCTTCTGGCTCACCCCGCGGGTCCTCGAACTCGGGTACAGCTACCTGTCGAGCCTGTCGCTTCCGGAGGTCGCACAGCCGCACCTCGAGAAGCTGAGCCACAAGGTGCACGAGTCGTCGTCGGTGTCGATCCTCGACGGCGCCGACATCGTGTACGTCGCCCGTGTGCCCGTCAGCCGGATCATGACGGTGGGCATCACCATCGGCACGCGGCTTCCCGCGTACGCCACCTCGATGGGCCGGGTCCTGCTGGCCGGCCTGGCCGACGACGCGCTCGACGAGTACCTCGAGAGACTCGACATCCAGCGGCTCACCGAGCGCACGATCACGGCCCGCGACGACCTGAAGGCCGCGATTCTCGCGGTCCGCGCGGACGGCATCTGCGTTCTCGACCAGGAACTCGAGGCCGGTCTGCGGTCGATGGCCGCACCGATCCACAACGCGGCCGGGCTCACCGTCGCCGCGGTGAACATCTCCACTCCGGCCGCGCGGTACCGGCTGGAGGATCTGCATTCCGATCTCATCCCGTCGCTGCGGGTCACCGCAACCGACATCGAACAGGACCTCGCCACCGTCAACCGCTGACGCTGGGACCGAGGAATCTTCACGAAAGGCCTTTCCATGCGTGACGTCGTCATCTGCGAGCCCCTCCGGACGCCGGTCGGGCGATTCGGTGGAGTGTTCAAGGACCTCACACCCCAGAACCTCGCCGCCACCGTCATCACGGCGCTCGTCGAACGCACCGGCATCGACGGTAGCCAGATCGACGACGTCATCCTCGGTCAGGCGTCCCCCGGCGGAGAGGCCCCGGCCATCGGCCGGATCGCCGCTCTCGACGCCGGACTCGGCATCGACGTCCCCGGCATGCAGGTGGATCGCCGCTGCGGATCCGGTCTACAGGCTGTCATCACCGCCGTGCTGCAGGTGGCGTCCGGCGGCAACGACCTCGTGCTCGCCGGCGGCGCCGAATCCATGAGCCAGGCCGAGTTCTACACCAACCCGAACATCCGCTGGGGTGTCAAAGGCGAAGGGGTGCAACTCGCCGACCGGCTCGCCCGCGCCCGCGTCACCGCCGGCGGCGCGAACTTCCCCGTGCCCGGCGGCATGATCGAGACCGCCGAGAACCTGCGCGCCGAATTCGACATCAGCCGTGAAGACCAGGACGCCCTCGCCGTGCAGTCGCACCAGCGTGCCGTCGCCGCACAGGAATCGGGTCGCTTCGCCGAGGAGATCGTCGGAGTGACGGTGCCGCAACGCAAGTCGGACCCGCTCGTCGTCGACAGGGACGAGCACCCGCGCGCCGACACCACGGTGGAGTCGCTGTCGAAGCTCCGCGCCATCCGCGCGAAGATCGACTCCGCCTCCACCGTCACCGCCGGCAACGCCAGCGGCCAGAACGACGGCGCCGCCGTGTGCATCGTGACGACCGCCGAGAAGGCGAAGGAACTGGGTCTGAAGCCCCTCGCCCGGATGGCGTCCTGGGCCGTGGCCGGCGTCCCGCCGCGCACCATGGGCATCGGCCCGGTGCCCGCGACGGAGAAGGCCCTCGGCCAGCTCGGACTGTCGCTGTCCGACATGGGAGTCATCGAACTGAACGAGGCCTTCGCCGCGCAGACCCTCGCCGTCCTCCGCAGCTGGGACCTCGACCCCACCGACGAACGCCTCAACCCCAACGGATCCGGCATCTCCCTCGGGCACCCTGTCGGCGCCACCGGCGGTCGCATCCTCGCCACCCTCCTTCGGGAAATGGACCGTCGCGAGTCCCGCTACGGGCTCGAGACCATGTGCATCGGCGGCGGCCAGGGCCTCGCCGCGGTGTTCGAGCGGGTCTGACGCAGAACCATTCCAGAACCCCGGCATCGGACGACACAGTCCCGGTGCCGGGGTTCCTGCATGCGGCCGACAAGTCCGTCACAGCCGGTGCAGCTCGACGTCGCCGAGTTCCCCGTCGCGCACGGTGGCGGTCATGTACGTGCACTGCGGCTGGCGCCGGCGGTCCGTCGGCGAACCCGGGTTCAGCAGGCGCAGACCGGTTTCCGTGGTGGTGTCCCAGGGAATGTGGCTGTGCCCGAAGACCAGGACGTCGGTGTCCGGGTAGGCGGCGGACATCCGTTTCTCCCGGCCGGCGGAGGCCCCGGTCTCGTGCACGACGGTGATGCGCACCCCGGCCAGGGTCACGTCCGCCCGCTCGGGCATCAGCGCGCGCAGGTCGTCGCCGTCGTTGTTTCCCCAGCACGCCACGAGGCGCGCCGATCGCGACCGCAGGGCCTCGAACGTGGGGAGATCGACCCAGTCGCCGGCGTGGAGCACCACGTCGGCGCGGTCGACCTCGTTCCACACCCGGGTGGGCAGGTCTCGCGCCCGCTTCGGGACGTGAGTGTCGGCCAGCAGCAATAACCTCACCGTGACAGTCTGCGCCACGGGGGCAAGCGGGCCCTACGCGCCCGCGAGCGCCGCGGCGTCCTCTGCCTGCAACAGCAGACCCATGTACTCACGCATCCGCTGAGCGTCCGGCTCGAGGCCGGTGAAGATCCGGAAGGAGTCGACCGCCTGACCGATGGTCATGCCGATTCCGCTGAGCGTCCGGGCGCCGATCTCGCGGGCACGACGGAGGAGTTCGGTCTCGGCCGGACGGTAGACGACGTCCGCGACCCACAGGTCGGGGCGCAGCAGTGCGGCATCGAGCGCCATGCCGGGGTGGGCCGCCATGCCGAGCGGCGTCGCGTGGATGAGGCCCTGGGCCGCGCCGACCGCAGCGGGAACGGCGGCCAGGTCGCCGGCCTCGATCTCCCGGTCCGGGAACAGTCCGGCGAGCGAGTCGCGCAGAGCCGTCGAGCGCGCGACGTCGGCGTCGATGATCGTGAAGTGTCCGACACCCCGGGTGAGGGCGGCGTAGGCGACGGCCGCTCCGGCCCCGCCCGCCCCGAGTTGCACGACACGGTTCATGGGCGCGCCTTCGAGGCCCTCGTCCATGTTGCGCGCGAATCCGGACCAGTCGGTGTTGTGGCCGACCAGGCGCCCCCCGTCGATGTGGACCGTGTTGACCGCGCCGAGTTTGCGGGCGTCGTCGGACAGGTCGTCGAGCAGCGGAATGATCGCCTGCTTGCAGGGGTGCGTGATGTTCAGTCCGTTGAAACCGAGGAGCGTGGCGGCGTCGAGGAGCCGGGGCAGTCCCTCGACGCCCATGCCGAGGGTGTCGAGGTCGAGGATCCGGTAGACGTACCCGACGCCCTGCGCGCGACCCTCGGCCTCGTGGAGTGGCGGGGTCAGCGATTTCGAGATCCCGGTGCCGATCAGTCCGCACAGGTAGGACGGGCGGGCGTTGGGGGCATCGAGGTCACGAGAGGTCATGAGGATCACTTCCGGGAGGGTGCGAGAACTAATTAACTATCTAGTGAGTTATGTCACGGTAGCATACCTCCATACCGCGCGGAAGACGGCACAGTCAGGAGTTTCAGGAATGACACGAAGCGAGACCACGGGCGCCACCCCCGAGAAGCAGGCAGCGAAGCGCACGCGCAACCCGGAGAAGACCCGGGAGAACATCCTGCGGGTGGCGATGACGGAGTTCGCCGACAAGGGCCTGACCGGGGCCCGCATTGACGAGATCGCGGCAAAGACCGCCACCACGAAGCGGATGCTCTACTACTACTTCGGCGACAAGGACGGCCTGTACCGGGCGGTCCTGCAGCGCGCCTACGAGGAGATTCGCTACGAGGAGTCCCAACTCGACGTCGACCACCTCGAGCCCGCCGAGGCGATCCGGGCGCTCGCCGAGCTGACGTTCGACCATCATGAGGCGCACCCCGATTTCATCCGCCTCGTCGCGATCGAGAACACGAATCGCGGCGTCAACCTCGTCCAGGCCGAGGGCCTCCCCGAGACCCAGGCACCGGCGATCCGCACGCTCGATCGGATCCTCCAGCGAGGGCAGGACGCGGGCATCTTCCGCACCGACACGACGGCGCTCGACATCCACATGCTCATCAGCTCGTACTGCGTCTTCCGGGTGGCGAATCGGTACACATTCAAGGCCCTGTTCGACTGGGATCTCACCGGCGCGGAGAACCGCCCCCACCTGCGCGCGATGATCGGCGACGTCGTCCTGGCCTACCTGCAACAGCCGGGAAAATTATGAACTAACCATTTCGACCATTATTGACTCGAGCCTGTGACCTGGGTTACCTTGCTTGTACGACCTACGAACACCTGCTCATTTCGAGCCGCCAGTGTTCACATTCCTCGCTCCCCAGGAGTATCGATGACCATCGACTACGGCACCGGCGCCTCCGGTCGGAACGGTGACGGCACAGGCCGCTCCTCCGTCGACCCCAACGCTGATCCCACCAACGCGAAGAAGGCCGCGAAGGCCGCCTTCTTCGGCAGCCTGCTCGAGTACTACGACTTCTACATCTTCGCCTCGGCTGCCGCGCTGGTGTTCCCGCACGTGTTCTTCGAAGGCTCGAAGAACCCGCTGCTGCTGTCGCTGGCGACGTTCGGCATCTCCTACATCGCGCGTCCCGTCGGTGCCGTGTTCGTCGGACACTTCGGCGACCGGGCAGGGCGCAAGAAGGTGATGATGTTCTGCCTGGTGCTGATGGGCGTCGTCACGTTCCTGATCGGCTGCCTGCCGTCCTCCGAGACTGCCGGGATGGTCGGCCCGGTGCTGCTGGTGCTCCTGCGCATCTGCCAGGGCATCTCCGCGGCGGGCGAGCAGTCGGGTGCGGGCTCCCTCACCCTCGAGCACTCCCCCGCTCACCGGCGCGGCTTCTTCTGCAGTTGGACGCTCACCGGCACCCAGGCCGGCTTCATCGTCGCGAGCCTCGCGTTCATCCCCGTCGCGGCACTGCCCGACGAGACCCTCTACAGCTGGGGCTGGCGCGTCCCGTTCTGGTGCAGCCTGCTCGTCCTCGTCGTCGCGTACATCGTGCGTCGCAAGCTCGAAGAGCCCGAGATCTTCATCGCCAACAAGGAGGCCCTGGACGAGGCGCCCGCCCCGCTGCCCGTCGTCGACCTCTTCCGCACGCACTGGCGCGACGTTCTGCGCGTCGTCTTCTGCGCCTTCATCGCCGTCGTCAGCACCGTGTTCTCCGTGTTCGGCCTCGCATACGCCACCACCCCGGAGATCGGGATGAGCCGCACCACCATGCTGTGGGTCGCGATCGCCGCCAACGCGGTGGCCCTCGTCTCGCAGCCACTGTTCGGCATCCTGTCCGACCGGATCGGCCGCAAGCCGGTGTTCATCGGCGGCGCCATCGGTTCGGCCGCCGGAATCTTCCTGTACTTCGCCGCGATCGGCACCGGCAACGTCGCGATGATCTTCCTGGCGGGCATCCTCCTGATGGGCGGCGTCTATGCCGGCACCAACGCCATCTGGCCCGCGTTCTACGCCGAGATGTTCTCCTCACGGGTTCGCTACTCGGGCATGGCGATCGGCACTCAGCTCGGTTTCGCTCTCGCCGGGTTCGCACCGACCATCGCCCAGGCCCTCCGCGGCGGCGACCCCAAGAACTGGGTGCCGGTGGCGATCTTCACCGCCGTCTGCGCGCTCATCGCCGCGGCGTCCGCCTCCACCGCCAAGGAGAACTCCCGTACCCCGCTGCTCGACCTCGACAAGGAGGACGTCGCACTCACCAAGGCGAAGGCCAAAGCACAGGTCTGACCCTCCCCGACACACGGCGAAGCGCCCGGCTCGAGAGCCGGGCGCTTCGCCGTGTCGTTGCCTGACTGCAGAGTCGGTACCTAGCGGCGCAATTCGTGGGTGAGTGCTTCGAGTTCGTCGCCGCCGGCCATCTGCTGGGTGAGTTCTTCGAGGCTGATCTCGTCGTAGGTGCAGTCCAGTTTCTGGCGTCCGCGGTTGAGGAGCACGAAGTGGTCACCGACCATGTACGCGTGGTGCGGGTTGTGGGTGATGAAGACGACCCCGAACCCCTGTTCCTTGGCGGCGGAGATGTAGCGCAGCACCATTCCGGACTGCTTGACACCCAGAGCGGCGGTGGGCTCGTCCAGGATCAGGACGCGGGCGCCGAAGAAGATCGCCCGGGCGATCGCCACACACTGGCGCTGACCACCGGACAGCGACCCGATGGGGGCGTCGACATCGGGCAGGTCGATACCCATCTTCGACAGTTCCGATTTGGTGGTGGCCCGCATCGCGTTGGCGTCGAGGGACTTCAGCGGCCCCTTCCGCAGTTCCTGGCCGAGGAAGAAGTTCCGCCACACCGGCATCAGCGAGACCACGGCGAGGTCCTGGTAGACGGTGGCGATGCCCTTGGACAGGGCCTCCTTCGGGGAGTCGAACGTGAGCGCCTCGCCGTCGACGAGCAGTTCCCCCGAACTCTGCTGGTGCAGCCCGGCGATGATCTTGATCAGGGTGGACTTGCCGGCACCGTTGTCGCCGAGCACACCGGTGACCTCACCGGCCCGCACCCGCAGGTTGATGTCCTCGAGGGCGATGATGTTGCCGTACTGCTTGCCGACGTGCTTGAGCTCGATGAGCGGGATCTTGCCGCCCCCACCGGGTTCGGTATCGACGGGCATCTGTTCGATGGTACTCATACCGGTCACCTCTTGGCGGCGTAGTTGCGGAAGGCGTTGTTGGCGATGACCGCGAACAGCAGCATCGCGCCGAGGAAGAACTTGAACCAGTCCGGGTTCCAGCCCGCGTAGACGATGCCCTGGTTCGTCATGCCGAAGATGAACGCGCCGATCGCGGCGCCGATCGCGGTACCGTAGCCGCCGGTGAGCAGGCAGCCACCGATGACCGCGGCGATGATGTAGAGGAACTCGTTGCCGATGCCCTGCCCGGACTGGACGGTGTTGAACGAGAACAGCAGGTGCATGCCGACGAACCAGGCCGCGAACCCGACGGTCATGAACAGGCCGATCTTGACCTTGGTGACCGGGACGCCGATGGCGCGGGCGGAGTCCTGGTTGCCGCCGACGGCGAAGATCCAGTTCCCGATCCGGGTCTTGAACAGCACCCAGGTGGCGACCGCGGTGAACAGCAGCCACCACAGCACGGTGATGCGGACGGACACCCCGGCGATGGTGAACGAGGACGCGAACACCTTCTTGGCCGAGTCGAAGCCCTGCATGTCGGAGACGCTGGGGGTGGCGACCTGACCGGTGATCAGTTTGGTGACCGCCAGGTTGATGCCGGTGAGCATGAGGAACGAGCTGAGGGTGATCAGGAAGCTGGGGATCTTCGTCTTCATCACCAGGTAGCCGTTGAAGAACCCCACCGCCAGCGACACCACGAGGGCGAGGGCGGCGCCGGCCCACAGGTTCAGGTGCAGGTTGTAGGCGATCATCGACGCGGCGAGCGAGCTGGTGGTCACCGCGACACCGGCGGAGAGGTCGAATTCGCCGCCGATCATCAGCAGTGCGACCGCGCAGGCCATGATCCCGATCGTGGAGCTGGCGTAGAGGACGGTGGCGAGGGCTTCGGGGCTGCGGAACGGCGGTGCGACGATCATGAAGAAGACGAAGATCGCGATCGCACCGAACAGGGACCCGACCTCCGGGCGAAGCAGCAGACGCTGCAGGCGTTTTTGTTCCTTCACCCGCTCGTCGTGAACGACCTTGTGGCTGGCAAGGTCCAGATCTTGCTGTGTGGACATGACTTTCCTTCCGTGACGCCGACAGTGCCGTGCTCAGCGGGTTCCGGCCTTGGCGTACTCGGCGACCTTGTCGATGTTGGATTTGTCGATGAAGGACGGTCCGGTCAGCGTGGGCCCGCCGCCCCCGATGACGTTCCCGTTGTTCAGGTACAGCCACAGCGAGTCGATGGCCAGGTAGCCCTGCAGGTACGGCTGCTGGTCGATCGCCCACTGCACGCTGCCGTCGGAGATGGCGTCGACGAGGGCCGCGTTGGTGTCGAACGTGAAGACCTTGGCCGGGCTGCCCGCGTTACCGACGGACTGGACGGCGGTGAGGGCGATCGGGGCGCCGAGCGCGAGCACGCCGTCGATCGACGGGTCCTGCTGGAGCTTGGCGGCGATCGTCGAGTTCACCGACGGCATGTCCTCACCGTTCACGTTGAGCGTCTCGAATGTGCCGCGGAACGTCTGCTTGGCTCCGGCGCAACGGGATTCGAGCTGAATCTGACCCTGCTGCTGGATGACGCAGATGACGTGCTTGGCGCCGTCCCGGTTCAGCCGCTCGCCGGCCGCCTGGCCGGCGATGGTCTCGTCCTGCCCGAAGTACTGGGTGACGCCCATGTCCTTCCAGGCGCCGTATCCGGCATTGAATGCGGAGATCGGGATTCCCGCGTCCTGCGCGCTCTTGACGGCGGGTGCCATCGCCTCGGGGGTGGCGAGGGTGAGCGCGAGTCCGTCGACCTTCGAGTCGATGGCGGTCTGCACGAGGTTGGCCTGGTTCGGGGCCTGCGGGTCGGAGGAGTACTTCAGTTCCACGTTGTCCTTGTCGGCGGCATCCTGCGCACCGGTGCGGATCAGGTCCCAGAACGTGTCACCCGGTGCTGCGTGGGTGACCATCGCGATGGTGATGCGCGGGGTGTCGGCGCTGCCTGCACCGATCCCGGAGCCGCTGCTGTCCGGCTTGCCGCCGGTGCTCGAGCACGCCGCGACGCTCATCACCAGGGCACTCGCGCAGGCCAGCACTGCCACGCGACGCCGGTTGGGGAAGTTCATCTGCTTTTCCTCTCGGGGGACGAACGGCTCGTTGACGTCTTGGCCGTGTGCCTTAGATGTAATACGCGTCACACCCGAAAGTCAATAGTTTGTCTGGACATTAGGACCACATATCAAATGCGCGGACGCATGGGTCGCCGACGTCGGCCCGGAAATCGGGCGGATGTGCCGAAAGAGGGGACGCGCTCAGCGCGTGACCGAGGCCCCGGCGTCGCGCGGGAGACGCAGCGTGTCGACGACCGTGCCGAGCATCAGCAGGCCCAAAAGGACGAAGGTCCAAGAATATTCGGACCCGAACCCGTGCTCGGACGACGTCGCCAGCGGCGTGAACGCGGTGAGCGCGAGAGCCGCGAGTGCGATCCCGAGACCGGCCGCCAGTTCCTGCACGGCGGCATTGAGTGTGTTCGCGTGCGTGAGGTCGGCGCGCTCGACGTCGGAGAACGCGAGGCTGTTGTAGGCGGTGAATCCGACCGACCGCAGGGCTCCGCTCACGAAGAGGACCGCGGCGATGACCGGAAGGGGCGTCGACGCGCTCAGCGACGCGAGCAACCCGAAGCAGACCACTGACAGCAGGGCGTTGACCAACAGGACCGGCCTGATGCCGAAGCGCCGCATCAGCGGTGTCGTGCAGGGTTTGATCGCGATGTTGCCGGCGAACAGCGCGGCGACGAGCAGGCCCGCGAGAAACGGCGTCCAGCCGAAGCCGAGTTGGAACTGCAGGGGCAGCAGGAACGGCACGGCCGTGACGATCAGGCGGTAGAGCGAACCCCCGGCGACCGTGGTCCGCAGCGTGCGGACGCGCAGCACGCGGACGTCGACGAGCGGGTGCGGAGTGCGGACGAGATGGACCGCGGACGCGACCAGCAAGACGACCGCGACCACTCCCCCGATCACGACCCGGCGCCAGTCGGTTCCCGTCACGCGAATGCTTTCCAGCGCGATCAGCGCCGCCGCGATCCCCGTTCCGACCCCGAGCAGGCCCCGCCAGTCCAGCCTCCTCGCCGACCGCGAGGCGGTTCCGTGAACCAGCTTCAGCGACAGCAGGATTCCGAGTAGGCCGAGGGGAATGTTGATGACGAAGATCCACCGCCACGAGCCCAGGGTGGCGATCGCGCCGCCGAGCAGGGGCGCGATGACGGGCGCAGCGAGCGCGGGCCAGGTGAGCAGGGCTATCGCGCGGACGAGATCGCTCTTCGTGCTCGACCGCAGCACCGCGAGCCGTCCGACCGGCACCATCATGGCGCCGCCGACCCCCTGCAGCACCCGCATCGCGACGAGCATCGGCAACGACACGCTGGCCGCGCACCCGATGGACGCCAGGGTGAACACGGCGATGGCGGCCACGAACACCCGGCGGGTTCCGAACCGGTCGGCCACCCATCCGCTCGCGGGGATGAGGACTGCGACCGTGACCAGGTAGGCGGAGATCGCAATGTTGACGTCGACGGGGTCGACGCGGAACGACTCGGCGATCAGGGGGACGGCGGGCGCGATGATGGTGGCGTCGAGAATCTCCATGAAGAGGGCACCCGCCACCAGCATGGCCATCCCCCGGGGGAACGACGTCGCGCGCCCGGTCCTAACGATCGACAACGGTGGTGTCGAAGTAGTACCGCGACGCGCGGTAGCAGTGGCTGCCGAACTCGACGGCGCTTCCGGAGTCGTCGAACGCGGTCCGGTTCATCGTGAGCAGCGGCGCCCCGGTCTTCTCGTCGAGGAGTGATGCCTCCGCCTTGCTCGCCGCCTTCGCGCCGATGCGTTGCCGCGCGAGGCGTATGTGCACGCCGCGGGCACGGAGCGCGTGGTAGAGGCCGTGCGCCTCGAGCTCCTCGGGATCCGGTGCGAGATCCACCGGGATGTGGTTGGTCATCAGCGCGAGCGGTTCGCCGTTGGTGCTGCGGAGGCGGCGGATCGACGCCACCTCGGCGCCGGCCTGCAGGTTGAGTTCGGCGGCCACGTCCTCCGCGGGCACGGAGACCTGGTAGTCGAGGAGCTTGGTGGTCGGACTCTGCCCGGCCCGGGCGAGGTCGTCGAAGAGACTGGTGAGCTCGACCGGCCGGTGCACGGCACTCTGCACTACCTGCGTGCCGACCCCGCGTTTGCGGACGAGCAGCCCCTTGTCGACGAGTTCCTGGATGGCGCGGCGCGTGGTCGGGCGGGACAGGTTCAGACGCTTGGCGAGCGCCAGTTCGTTCTCGAAGCGGTCGCCTGGCGCGAGTTCCCCGCCGATGATCGCGTTCTCGATCGTCTGCGCGAGCTGGAAATACAGCGGAACCGGGCTCGACCTGTCGAGCTCGACTGCGAGTGGTGCACCCACGGACAACTCCGATCCTCCTGCGCGGGGCGACGTCCGCCGCCGCCGATCTTTCCGGCAGTGTATGCGAACACTAACACCAGATTGACTTCAAGTAATAATGTCAGGACAAAGTCTTGACAGGAGCCGGTGATGTGGAGCACAGTTTCAACCAGACCTCGGCGCCCTGCGCAGACCACCCACAACGACCTATTCGGGAGTCAGCCTTGACCACCAACCAGACGCACACCAACCGGAACGGATTGGACGTCCTCGCCATCGGGCGCTGCGGTGTGGACATCTACCCATTGCAGACCGGAGTCGGCCTCGAGCACGTCGAGACGTTCGGCAAGTTCCTCGGCGGAAGCGCCGCCAACGTCACCGTCGCCGCCGCCCGCCTCGGCTGCCGCAGCGCCCTCATCTCCGGTGTCGGCAACGATCCGTTCGGACGCTTCGTCCGCACGGCACTGACCGATCTCGGGGTCGACAACCGCTACGTCGGCATCGACACCGAGCATCCGACCCCCGTCACGTTCTGTGAGATCTTCCCGCCGGACGACTTCCCGCTGTACTTCTACCGCAAGCCCGTCGCCCCGGACCTGCAGGTGACGCCGGCCGACCTCGACCTCGACGCCGTCCGCGACGCGAAGCTGTACTGGTCGACCGTGACGGGGTTGTCCGAAGAGCCCAGCCGCAGTGCGCATTTCGCTGCCTGGGAGGCGCGCGGACGTCGCCGTCACACCGTTCTCGACCTCGACTACCGCCCGATGTTCTGGTCCTCCCCCGCCGACGCCACCGCGCAGGTGCAGCGTGCCCTCCAGCACGTCACCGTCGCGGTCGGCAACCGTGAGGAGTGCGAGATCGCGGTCGGCGAGACCAACGCCCACAAGGCCGCCGACGCTCTGCTCGATCTCGGCGTCGAACTGGCCATCGTCAAGCAAGGACCCAAGGGCGTGCTCGGCAAGACCCGCACGCAGTCCATTACCGTGCCGCCCAACGAGGTCGACGTCGTCAACGGCCTCGGCGCCGGGGACAGCTTCGGCGGGACGCTGTGCCACGGCCTGCTCGCCGGGTGGCCGCTCGAGAAGATCCTGCGCTACGCCAACGCCGCGGGGGCGATCGTCGCCTCCCGGCTCGAATGCTCCACCGCGATGCCGACGGCCGACGAGGTCCGTGAGCTCGCCGAAACCACCGCTTCGGAGGCCGTCAATGTCTGAAACTCTCGCTCACCGCGCCGTCTGCTCGTCGTACGCCGACGTCACCGAGGTACGCGCCAACGACCCGGCCGCCATCGACCGCGCCTGGGCGACCCGCATCGCCCGGCCCACGGTGCGCGGTAACGGCCGGCTCATGATCGTCGCCGCCGACCACCCCGCCCGCGGCGCGCTGTCGGTCGGCGACCGTCCGACCGCGATGAACAGTCGCACCGACCTCCTCGACCGCCTCCGCACCGCACTGCGCAACCCCGGCGTGGACGGTGTGCTCGCCACCGCCGACATCCTCGACGACCTGGTACTGCTCGGCGCACTCGACGACAAGGTGGTCATCTCGTCGATGAACCGCGGCGGCCTCGCCGGCGCCAGCTTCGAACTCGACGACCGGATGACGGGCTACACCGCGGCAGGCACCGCCAAGGCGGGCATGAACGGCGGAAAGATGCTGTGCCGCATCGATCTCGACGATCCCGGCACCCTGTCCACCCTCACCGCCTGCGCCCAGGCCGTCGATTCGCTTGCCGCGGCCGGACTGATGGCCATGGTGGAGCCGTTCCTGTCGCGGCGTGTCGACGGCAAGGTCAAGAACGACCTCAGCGCCGACGCCGTGATCAAGTCGATCCACATCAGCCAGGGTCTGGGTTCCACGTCCGCCTACACCTGGATGAAGCTTCCTGTGGTCGACGAAATGGAACGCGTCATGGACGCGACGACCCTTCCCACGCTGCTGCTCGGCGGGGACCCGCAGACGGCCCCCGAGGAGACGTTCGCGAGCTGGGGCAAGGCCCTCGCACTGCCGTCGGTCCGCGGCCTGATCGTCGGACGCACCCTGCTGTACCCGCGGGACGAGGACGTCGCCGCCGCGGTCGACACCGCCGTATCCCTCGTTCACTGACGCACGCCGGAGAGGCCCACGATGAACAGCAAGTACTACGTTCCGGTCGGTTCCGCGGCCACCGGACCGTTCGACCTCGAGGTCACCCCCGAGTCGGCGGGCTGGACGGAATCGACCCTGCGGGTGCTCACCCTGGCACCCGGCGGGTCGGCCGAACTCACCACCGGCGACGACGAGATCATCGTCGTACCGCTGGCCGGGTCGGCATCGGTGTCGAGTGAGGGCACCGAGTTCACGCTCACCGGGCGGCGGTCCGTGTTCGACGGGCCGAGCGACTTCGCCTATGTGGGACGGGACTCCGCCTACACGGTGGCGAGCGCGACCGGTGGACGTTTCGCACTGTGCGGCGCCCGCGCCCGGCAGAAGTTCCCGTTCCGCTACGTCCCCGCCGCGGACGTGTCCGTCGAACTGCGCGGAGCCGGCAACTGCAGCCGGCAGGTGCACAACTTCGGCACCGCCGACCGGTTCGAGGCCGACTCGGTCATCGCATGTGAGGTCATCACACCCGGCGGCAACTGGTCGTCGTACCCGAGCCACAAGCACGACGAGAACAGCGACGTCGAGTCCCAGCTCGAGGAGATCTACTACTTCGAGATCGCCGAAGCCGGTGACACCGCAGTGGATTTCGGCGGCACCGGATTCGGCTACCATCGGGTGTACGGCACTCCTGAGCGACCCATCGAGGTGCTCGAGGAAGTGCGGTCCGGCGACGTGGTCCTCGTTCCGCACGGCTACCACGGACCGTCGATCGCCGCCCCCGGGCATCACATGTACTACCTGAACGTGATGGCCGGGCCGGGCGAAGACCGTTCCTGGAACATCTGCGACGACCCGGCACACACCTGGCTGCGCGGCAGCTGGGAACACCAGACCGTCGATCCCCGCCTCCCCCTCCACGCACCGTCCGAAGGAGCATGACCGTGGTGTCCACCGCGCCGATGTCGGCGAGCAAGAGCCCCAACGCCGAGGGCACCGTCCACCTCACGGTGGCTCAGGCGACCATCCGATTCCTCGCCAACCAGTACGTCGAGCGGGACGGCGAACGCACCAAGTTCTTCGCCGGCTGCTTCGGCATCTTCGGCCACGGCAACGTCGCCGGACTGGGCCAGGCCCTGCTGCAGGCCGAGATCGACGCCGTCGACGCCGGCACCGAACCCGAACTGCCGTACGTCCTCGGCCGCAACGAGCAGGCGATGGTGCACAGCGCGGTCGCGTACGCGCGCCAGAAGGATCGACTGCAGACCTGGGCCGTGTCGGCCAGCGTCGGTCCCGGTTCGACCAACATGCTGACCGGTGCGGCGCTCGCCACCATCAACCGGCTGCCCGTCCTGCTGCTGCCCGCCGACACGTTCGCCACCCGCGCGAGCGCACCGGTGCTGCAGGAACTCGAACTGCCGTCCAGCGGGGACGTCACCGTCAACGACGCGTTCAAGCCGCTCTCGCGCTACTTCGACCGCGTGTGGCGGCCCGAGCAGTTGCCCTCGGCGCTGCTCGGCGCGATGCGGGTGCTTACCGACCCCGTCGAGACGGGTGCGGCCACGGTCGCCATCCCGCAGGACGTGCAGGCCGAGGCGTTCGACTGGCCCGAGTCGATGTTCGCCGAGCGGACGTGGCACGTCGCCCGGCCGCTCCCCGAGAAGTCGGTGATCGCACGGGCCGCGGACGTCATCCGATCCGCGAAGAAGCCGCTGATCGTCGCTGGCGGCGGCCTCATCTACTCCGGCGCCACCGAGGCGCTGGCCTCGTTCGCCGAGTCGACCGGCATTCCGGTCGGCCAGAGCCAGGCCGGCAAGGGTTCACTGCCGTACGATCACCCGCAGTCGGTCGGGGCGATCGGCTCGACGGGCACGACGGCGGCCAACGCACTCGCCACCGAGGCCGACGTGATCATCGGCATCGGCACCCGGTACAGCGACTTCACCACGGCGTCGCGCACCGCGTTCAACAACCCCGACGTGCGGTTCGTCAACGTCAACGTGGCGTCGATCGACTCGGTGAAGCAGGGCGGGGTCAGCGTCGTCGCGGATGCCCGCGAGGCACTCGAGGCCCTCGCCGAGGCACTGGTCGGCTACCGTGTTTCCGACGAGTACCGGTCGCGCACCGAAGAACTCGCCGCGCACTGGGAATCCACCGTCGACGCGGTCTACAAGATCGACGACGACTCGCTCGGCCTGAATCAGAACCAGGTCATCGGTCTTGCCAACACGCTGTCGGATCCGCGGGACGTGGTGGTGTGCGCCGCCGGTTCGATGCCCGGCGACCTGCACAAGCTGTGGCGCACCCGGGACTCGAAGGGCTACCACGTCGAATACGGCTTCTCCTGCATGGGCTACGAGGTCGCCGGCGGCATCGGCGCGAAGATGGCGTGCCCCGACCGCGACGTGTTCATCATGGTCGGCGACGGCTCCTACCTGATGATGGCCACCGAACTCGTCACGGCCGTGCAGGAGAACGTCAAGGTCATCGTGGTCCTCGTGCAGAATCACGGCTTCGCGTCCATCGGATCGCTGTCGGAGTCGCTCGGCTCCCAGCGTTTCGGCACCGACTACCGCTACCGTGGCGACTCCGGCCGCCTCGACGGCGACATCCTGCCCGTCGATCTGGCGGCCAACGCGGCGAGCCTCGGCGCCGACGTGATCCGTGCGAACACGGCCGCCGAGTTCACCGACGCCGTCAAGGTGGCGAAGGCGAGCGACAGGACCACCGTCATCCACGTCGAGACGGACCCGCGGATCGCCGCCCCGGACAGCGAATCCTGGTGGGACGTCCCGGTCAGCTCCACCAGCACCCTCGAGTCCACCCAGAACGCGTACGAGACGTACGCGCAGTGGAAGAAGATCCAGCGCCCCTTCCTCCGCCCCTCCGGCAATTGACCTTCCCCAGCAAAACTTTCGAAAGGATTTCCCGATGAGCGTCATCCGCGTCGGATCGGCCCCCGACTCCTGGGGGGTGTGGTTCCCGGAAGACCCGCAGCAGACCCCGTACGGCCGATTCCTCGACGAGGTGTCCGCGTCCGGTTACGAGTGGATCGAGCTGGGGCCGTACGGCTACCTGCCCACCGACCCGCAGCAGCTCCGTGACGAACTCGCGGCCCACAACCTGAAGCTGTCGGCAGGCACCGTGTTCGAGCACCTGCACCAGGACAACGCCTGGGACGCCGTGTGGACCCAGATCGAGGACGTCGCGAAACTCACTGCCGCCGTCGGCGGCAAGCACGTCGTCGTGATCCCGGAGATGTGGCGCGACCCGGGTACCGGCGAGGTGCTCGAAGACCGCAACCTCACCGCGGAGCAGTGGAAGAAGAAGACCGGCGGCATGAACGAGCTTGGCAAGAAGATGTTCGAGCAGTACGGCGTCAAGGCGCAGTACCACCCGCACGCGGACAGCCACGTCGACACCGAGGAGAACGTGTACCGCTTCCTCGACGGCACCGACAGCGAATACGTGAACCTCTGCCTCGACACCGGCCACATCAGCTACTGCGGCGGCGACAACCTCGCGATCATCGAACGCGCCCCCGAGCGGATCGGCTACCTGCACCTCAAGCAGGTCGATCCCGAGGTCCGCGCCAAGGTCGAGGCCGAAGACCTGCCGTTCGGCGAGGCCGTCAAACTCGGCGCGATGATCGAGCCCCCGCTCGGCATCCCGGACATGCCGCCGCTGCTCGCCGCGATCGAGAAGCTCGACATCGACGTGTTCGCCATCGTCGAGCAGGACCTCTACCCCTGCGCCGTCGACGTTCCCCTGCCGATCGCTCAACGCACCCGTAAGTACCTGGGCTCCTGCGGGATCCCGTCCGTCCGCTTCCAGTAACACGTCAGGAGCCACACCACCATGTCCAAGAGCAGCACCGAACTCCGCATCGCCGTCCTGGGTGTCGGAATGATGGGCGCCGACCACGTCGCGCGGATCACCGACCGCATCAAGGGTGCGACCGTCGCCGTCGTCAACGACTACTTCATCGAGAAGGCCGAGGAGATCGCGGCGGGGATCCCCGGCTGCCGCGCGGTCAACGACCCGCTCGACGCGATCGCCGACCCCGGTGTCGACGCCGTCGTCCTGGCCACCCCGGGCCCGACACACGAGAAGCAGCTCCTCGCCTGCCTCGAGCACGGCAAACCGGTGATGTGTGAGAAGCCGCTGACCACCGACGTCGCGACGTCCCTCGAGATCGTGAAGCGGGAAGCCGAGCTCGGCAAGAAGCTGATCCAGGTCGGCTTCATGCGACGCTTCGACCACGAATACGAGCAGCTGAAGTCGCTCATCGACGACGGCACGTTCGGGCAGGTGCTCCTCGCCCACTGCGTGCACCGCAATCCGGTGGTGCCCCCGGGCTTCGACAGCTCGATGATCGTCAAGGACTCCCTGGTCCACGAGGTCGACGTCACCCGATTCTTGTTCGACGAGGAGATCACCTCGGTCCAGATCCTCCGCCCCGCCGCGAACCCCGGTGCGCCCGAGGGACTTCAGGATCCGCAGATCGCGTTCTTCACCACCGAGTCCGGGCGCCACGTCGACGTCGAGGTCTTCGTGACCACCGGTGTCGCGTACGAGGTGCGCACCGAGATCGTCGCCGAGAAGGGTTCGGCGTTCATCGGTCTCGATGTCGGACTCGTCCGCAAGTACGGCACCGGCGCGGGCAACGGCCGTTCGGGCGCCGGCGCGTGGGGCGGGGAGATCACCCCGTCGTTCAAGGAACGCTTCGGGCAGGCGTACGACGCCGAGATCCAGCGCTGGGTGAACGCCGCCCGGACCGGCGCGGAGACCGGCAACTACGTCGACGGTCCCGGAGCCTGGGACGGTTACGCGGCTGCCGCGGTGTGCGCGGCCGGCGTGCAGTCGCTGGAGACCGGCGAGCGGGTTGCCGTCGACATGGTCGACCGTTCCTCCATTCCGGGGGCCTGATCACGATGAAAATTGCACTCGACCCCACCCCGTTCCACCACGACTACTCCCTGCTCGAACTGCCGGCGGTGGTTGCGGAACTCGGCTTCGAACACCTGCAACTCACCCCGCACCGCGACATGATCCCGTTCTTCAACCACCCGAAGGCGGACGACGAACTGGTCCGGCAGTTCCGCAAGTCCTGCAGCGACGCCGGTGTCGGGATCGCCTCCGTCTTGCCGGTGCTGCGGTGGTCCGGCCCGGACGAAGACGCCCGCGAGGCGGCGGTGCGGTACTGGAAGCGCGCCATCCAGATCACCGTCGACCTCGGCGTGAACGTGATGAACACCGAGTTCAGCGGTCGCCCGGAGAAGGCCGAGGAATCCGAGCGCGCCTTCTACCGGTCGATGGAGGAACTCGTCCCGATCATCGAGCGTGAAGGCATCGACGTCCGCATCGATCCGCACCCCGACGACTTCGTGGAGAACGGCCTGGACGCGATCCGGATGATCCGCGGCATCAACTCGAAGAACTTCGGACTGGTGTACGTCGCGTGCCACTCGTACCACATGGGCGCCGGGATGCTCGAGATCATGCGCGCGGCCGGCGACATGCTGCGCCTCGTGCACGTCGCGGACACGATGGATCACCATCGCTCCCACGGACTGCGATACATCACCAACCCGCCAGGCAACCCGGTGCGTGTGCACCAGCACCTCAAGATCGGCGACGGCGACCTCGACTGGGACGAATTCTTCGGCGGGCTCGGCGAACTCGGCTTCTATGACAAGCCCGACACGGTGATGGTGTCCAGCGTTTTCGCCGAGGACGAGAACGCACACGACGTCTCCCGCTACCAACTGAAGACCATGAAGGATTACATCGCGCGCACGCGGTGAAAGGACAACGCATGAGCACCAACATCACTCGCGAGATCGCACACTGGTCCGACGGCAAGAGCTTCGCCGGCACCAGTGGGAACACCGCACCCGTCACCAACCCCGCCACCGGCGCCGTCACCGGTCAGGTCGCCCTCGCCAGCGTCGAGGATTCCCGCGCGGTGATCGACGCCGCAGCCGCGGCATTCCCCGCGTGGCGGGACACCTCCCTCGCCAAGCGCACCCAGATCATCTTCAAGTTCCGGGAACTGCTCAACGAGCGTAAGGGCGAGCTCGCGGAGATCATCACCGCCGAACACGGCAAGGTCGTCTCCGACGCCCTCGGCGAGGTGTCCCGCGGTCAGGAGGTCGTCGAATTCGCGTGCGGCATCGCGCACCTGCTCAAGGGCGGCATGACCGAAAACGCCTCCACCAACGTCGACGTCGCCTCGATCCGCCAGCCCGTCGGGCCCGTCGGGATCATCTCCCCGTTCAACTTCCCCGCCATGGTCCCGATGTGGTTCTTCCCCGTCGCCATCGCCGCCGGCAACACCGTCGTCCTCAAGCCCTCGGAGAAGGACCCCACCGCCGCCATCTGGATGGCCGAACTCTGGGCCGAGGCCGGACTGCCGGCCGGGGTGTTCAACGTCCTCCAAGGGGACAAGACCGCCGTCGACGAACTGCTCACCAACCCCGCCATCAAGGCCATCTCCTTCGTCGGCTCCACCCCCATCGCCCAGTACGTGTACGCCACCGGCACCGCCCACGGCAAGCGTGTGCAGGCGTTGGGTGGCGCGAAGAACCACGCCATCGTCCTGCCCGACGCCGACCTGGATCTGGCCGCCGACGCCATGGTCAACGCCGGCTTCGGCTCCGCCGGCGAACGCTGCATGGCCATCAGTGCGCTGGTGGCGGTCGGCGACATCGCCGACGAGTTGGTCGCGAAGATCAAGGAGCGCACCGACACCCTCAAGATCGGGGACGGCACCAAAGACTCCGACATGGGACCGCTGGTGACCAAGGTGCACCGCGACAAGGTCGCCTCCTACATCGACGCCGGCGAACACGACGGCGCCACCATCGTCGTCGACGGCCGGCAGGTGCAGCCCAACGGCGGCAAGGACGGGTTCTGGCTCGGACCCACCCTGATCGACCACGTCACCACCGACATGTCCGTGTACACCGACGAAATCTTCGGACCCGTCCTGTCCGTGATCCGGGTCGACTCCTACGACGAGGCCCTGGAGTTGGTGAACTCCAGCGAGTTCGGCAACGGCACCGCCATCTTCACCAACGACGGCGGCGCCGCCCGGCGGTTCCAGAACGAGGTCGAGGTCGGCATGGTCGGCATCAACGTCCCCATCCCCGTCCCCATGGCCTACTACAGCTTCGGCGGCTGGAAGAACTCGCTGTTCGGCGACAGCCACGCCCACGGCGCCGAGGGTGTGCACTTCTTCACCCGCGGCAAGGTCGTCACCACCCGCTGGCTCGACCCCAGCCACGGCGGCCTCAACCTCGGATTCCCCCAGAACGCGTAAGTACCGATTCTCCGCGCCGGACCGTCCGCGGTCCGGCGCGGAGTTCGTTCGATCGAAAGGAACTTCATGAGCGACACCTCTCTCGCCCGCCGTCATCGGGTCGTGGTTATCGGATCGGGATTCGGCGGTCTCTTCGCCACCAAGGCCCTGAAACGGACGGACGTCGATGTCACTCTGATCGATCGCACGACGCATCACCTGTTCCAGCCGTTGCTGTACCAGGTGGCGACGGGAATCCTGTCCGAGGGCGAGATCGCACCCGCGACCCGGCTCGTCCTCGAAGACCAGCAGAACGCGTCCGTCCTCATCGGCGGAGTCGAGAGGATCGACGTCGCCGACCGGACCGTCACGTCGACGCACCGCGGCCGCACGACCGTCACCGAGTACGACAGCCTCGTCGTCTCGGCAGGCGCCCGCCAATCCTATTTCGGCAACGACCATTTTGCCGAGCACGCACCCGGGATGAAGACGATCGACGACGCCCTCGAGTTGCGTGGCCGCATTCTGGGTGCCTTCGAAAGCGCCGAGGTCAGCACCGATCCCGCCGAGCGGGCGCGGCTGCTGACGTTCGTCGTGGTCGGCGCCGGGCCCACCGGTGTCGAGATGGCGGGTGAGATCGCCCAGCTCGCGCACCGCACTCTCGCCGGCGCGTACCGCACCATCGATCCCCGTGACGCGCGCATCATCCTGCTCGACGCGGCGCCGACGGTGCTGCCGCCGTTCGACGACAAGCTGCGCCGCGCTGCCGCGGACACGCTGGGCGAACTCGGAGTCGAAATCCAACTCGGCTCGATGGTGACCGACGTCGACGACGACGGACTCACCGTCCGCGACCAGGACGGAACCGAGCGGCGAATCGAGGCGGCGTGCAAGATCTGGTCCGCAGGTGTCGCGGCCAGCCCGCTGGGCAGGCAACTCGCCGAACAGACCGGTGCCGGCACCGACCGCGCCGGACGCGTCCTCGTCGAACCCGACCTGACGCTGCCCGGCCACAGCAACGTGTTCGTCGTCGGGGACATGATGAACCGCGACGGGCTTCCCGGCGTCGCCCAGGTCGCGATCCAGGGCGGCCGCTACGCCGCGTCGCTGATCGCGGCGGAGGTGCGCGCCCACCGGAAGGGTCGGGACAAACCCGAACGCACCCCGTTCCGGTACACGGACAAGGGCAGCATGGCCATGATCTCCCGCTTCCACGCGGTCGCGAAGGTCGGCCGCCTCCAGCTGACAGGGCTGCTCGCCTGGCTGCTGTGGCTCCTGATCCACCTGGTCTACATCGTCGGATTCAAGAGCCGGCTCGCGACCGCCATGTCCTGGACCTGGTCGTTCCTGGGACGGACCCGGGGACACCTCGCCGTCACGGAACAACAAGTGGTCGCCCGGACGGCGATCAACCGGCTCGATGCCTGGGAGGATTCCCGGGCGGCACCCGAGGCGGCGACGGCCTCGGCACGGTGAGTACCGTCGCCTCCGTGCCTTTCTCCGCTCTCACCGTCGGCATCGACGTCGGTGGTACCAGTATCCGGGCCTGCGTGGTCGACGACACCGGCGAGGTGCTCGACTCCGTGCAGGCGCCCACCCCACAATCGGCGAAGGCCCTCGAGGACGCGCTCGACCGTGCCGTCCGTGAACTCGCGGGCCGCCACCCCGTGTCGGCCGTCGGGCTCGCCGTGGCCGGCTTCATCACCCCCGACCTCACCACCGTGCGGTTCGCGCCGCACCTGCCGTGGAAGAACGTTCCGGTCGCCAACGACCTCAGCGAGCGGCTCGGACTGCCGGTGGTCCTCGAACACGATGCAAACGCCGCGGCGTGGGCGGAGCACCGGTTCGGGGCCGCCGCCGGGGGTCGCAATGTGGTGATGGTCGCGATCGGCACCGGCATCGGTGCGGCCCTGCTCATCGACGGCACGCTCTATCGGGGCAGCCACGGTGTCGCTCCCGAACTGGGCCACCTGCAGGTGGTGCCGGGCGGCAGACCCTGCGCCTGCGGCAAGCGGGGGTGCTGGGAACGGTATTGCAGCGGAACCGCTCTCGTGGACACGGCCATCGAACTCCTCGCCGCCGACCCGACGAGTTCGACGATCCTCGCACGCGAGGTGGCGAGCGATCCAGGATCGCTCACCGGCCGCCGGATCGCGAGCGCCGCGCGGGACGGCGACCCGCTCGCCATCCGCACGATGGAGGAATTCGCGCGCTGGCTCGGCGTCGGGCTCGCCATGGTCGGCGACGTCTACGACCCCGATCTCGTCGTCATCGCCGGCGGTGTCAGCGGCTCGGCTCCGCTGTTCCTCGACCACGCCCGGGACGTCTACGCCACTCTCGCAACCGGTTCCGGGCATCGCCCCCTCGCCCGCATCCGCGAAACCCAACTCGGCGAATCGGCCCAGCGCATCGGGGCCGCCACCCTCGCGAGGCGTTCCGCGCCCGTGAGTGGTTGACGAGTCCCTGGAATCGTCGACCACGCACGGGCGTCAGCCCGGACCAGCGGGGTGGGCGAGGTCATAGGCACGGGAGAGCTTCTGGGGGACGACCATGCGCCAGGCGTCCACGACGAACTCCCGAGCCTCGGTCGAATCCAGTGCCGCAAGGTGCGCGTGCACCCAGTTGAAGCGTAGATCCGACTCCGACGGCATCTGGAACTTGTGCGGCTCACCCGCGACCAGCGCCGCCCGCTCCTCCTTGGGGAACGCGAAGCCCATCTCGGTCTCGTCGAGCGAGAATGCGACGTACACGATCTGCTTGACGCGGAACTTCAACCTGCCGCGCACGTAGACCTGGTATGAGCGCTCCAGGTCCGAGCCCAGGAAGCGCACATCCTCGACCGTCGCCATGGTCATGCCCTGTCGCGCAGAGCCAAGATCAACGTCCGCATCCGAACATCCTCCATGTGTTTCTCCTACGCCGGGGTGCCGTAGTACCCGCACGGGGCCACGACTGTCGGAGTATCCAGAAGTATCGACCACGGATCCACCCGAAATTCATCGGTGCATCCGGGGGCTTTGGCCGAAGACGTCGCCCCCGATGACGGTGCTCTCCGAACACTCTCTGAAACTTGTCGGTGGCCTCCAGTAGGATCGAAGATACGTTCGATACCGGGGGGTGAAGGCATGGGGCACAATATTTCCAGCGCGGCGGTACTCGACGCGACGCCGCCGGGGATCGTCGCGATCGAGAGTCTGCGAACAGGCAAAACGATGCTGGCGCAAGCTCAGTACCGACAAGTGGTGGCGGTGACCGACTTCTACGACCTCTGTTGCGAAGAAGATGAACGGCGCGGCATCAATCCGGCCCACTCCGGTTCCCACGCGGCGGTGGAGGTCTCGGTCGCACTGGGAATGAACGAACCGGTAGTGACCGCCTGGATCGATCTCGGACTCGCTCTGCGCCACCGATTGCACGGCACCCGCGCCGCATTCGCGGGCGGGCAGATCGACCTGGATCAGGCACGGGTCGTCGCGTCCATGCTCGTCGGCGTCAGCGACCCGAAGTTGAAGCAACTCGAAACCGCGATCCTCGACGGACACCTTCCCGCCGCCGACGCCCACACCCTCGCGATGCGGTTGCGGGAGATGTCGATTCACGACGTGTGCGCCGACGACCCCCGTACTCTCCCCCAGCGTCGGGTCGACGCTCTCACAGCCCTTGCCGACGGTACCGGGTACCTCCCGTGCCTGTGCGGCCGGGAACAGTGCCCGGCCCGCGTCGCCGCGGTGGGAACGCGGCGCGCACCTCTCATTCAGGTCGTGGTCAACGCCTCGACGCTGCTCGGCCTCGACGACCTTCCCGCCCATCTCGAGGGATACGGACCCATCAGTGCCGACTCCGCGAGAACGTTGGCCGCCGACGGCGTCTTCCAGTGCATCCACACCCTGGCCACCGAGGGCGACGCAGGGCACATCCTCGGGATCAGCCCTGTTCAGAAGTCTCACGGCATATCCGCGACCTACATCCGGACCGCGGCGAGCAGGTCCGAACTCACGTACGCACCGGGGACCGCTCTCGACCGCCGGATCAGAGCGCGCGACGGCAACTGCCGCTTCCCCAACTGCCAAGTCCCGGCACGACTCTGCGACATCGACCACACGACCCCATTCGACCGCGTCCATCCCGAGAACGGCGGTCTCACCGTCGAGTCCAATCTCGCGTGCCTGTGCCGGCGACACCACCGGTTGAAGACCGAGGGCTCCTGGACGGTCCGCCAGGTCGGCGCAGGGCAACTCGAGTGGACCACACCACGCGGCGAAATCATCCGAACCGAGCCCGAAGGGGCAGCAAACGAACTCACCCACACCACATCCGAGGGGTGCAGCGCTCCCGCGCCCTCCGACTGCTCACCGACCGCTCCCACGACCTGCAGGACGCCGAATACCTGAACGAACTGCGCGGGAGGCGGAGCACACACCACCACACACCGGCACCACCACCCGAAGGTGGCGGCACCGGCGTGTGAGAGAGCGTGCGCTCAGTGGGTGGCGACGGCGGCGGCGCTTACCGCTGCGGACGTGGCGGGATTGCCCGCGCCGAGGCGGTCTTCCAGCTCTTCGAGGCTGCGGCCCTTGGTTTCCGGGACGAATCGGTACACGAAGTACACCGACATCAGGTTGACGAGAACGAACAGCCCGAATGTGCCGGTGGATCCGAGAACCGAGTTGAGGATCGGGAAGACGAAGGAGATGAAGGCGTTGGTCGTCCAGAGCACGAAGACGGCGATGCCCATGGCGAATCCGCGGATGGCCATCGGGAAGATCTCCGAGAGCAGCAACCACACGCAGGTTCCGATGAAGCACTGCACGAAGGCGACGAACACCATCATCGCGGCGAGGATGATGTAGCTGCGGCCGGTGGAGGACGGCAACAGGAACACCAGCGACAGCGCGGCCTGCGAGGTAGCCACGCCGATGAAGCCGGTAAGCAGCATCTTGCGGCGATTCACGAAGCCCAGCAGCACGATTCCGAGGATCGTCATCACCACCGAGGTGACACCGACCGCGATGGTGGCCACCAGGGATGCGCTGACGCCCAGCCCGCTCTGCTCGAGGATCGTCGGCGCGTAATAGTTGACCGTGTTGATGCCCGTCGCCTGCTGCACGATGGCGAGTCCGCAGCCGATCCAGAGGATCCGGCGCATCCAGGGGTAGTCGCGCAGGTAGTGGACGGCGCCGCTGGTCTTCGACTTCCGGTCGCGGGCGGCATGGAAGCTGATGCTGGCGTACTCGTCGGCGGCCTCGGACTCGCTGCGGCTCATTTCGAGGGTCCTGCGGGTTTCGGCGAGGCGGCCCTTCGACGCGTACCAGCGCGGTGAATCCGGGAGCGCGAGCATGCCGAGCAGCAGGAGGACCGCCGGCACCGACGCGATGGCCAGCATGTATCGCCACACCGTCGGATCCTCGATGAGGTGATCGAGCAGGGCGTTGATGGAGAAGGCGAGCATCTGACCGGTGACGATCATCAGCTCGTTGATGGTGACCATCCGACCGCGCCGCTCCACGGGGGCCATCTCGGCCAGGTACAGCGGGCAGGTGACGGCGGCGGCGCCCACACCGAGACCGAGGACGATCCTGGCGAGCACCATGATCTCCACGTTGGGGGCCATCGCGCACCCGAGGGCGCCGACGAGGAACAGTCCCGCGCAGACGAGCAGCGTGCGCTTGCGGCCGAGGGCGTCGGACAGCCGGCCGCCCAGCAGCGCGCCGACGGCGGCGCCGGGGAAGAGGAGTGAACTCACGACGGTGGCCTCGCCGACCGCACTGAGGTTCAACTCGTCCTTCATGTAGAGCAGCGCACCGGAGATCACCCCGGTGTCGTAGCCGAACAGCAGGCCTCCGAGCGTGGAGATGACGGTGAGCTTGGTCAGGAAGCGTTTGTGACTGCGCTCGTTACGCGCAGCGCCGCCGCTTCCGCGTGCACTGGCAGCCGAGTGGGTTGTCGACATCAGGTGTGGCCTTTCTGGGAATGCTCACGCATCGCGACACGGAAGTTCGGTTCACGTGTGTCGATATCGCCCGGGTGCGCTCGGCTCGATGCAGCCGAGGTGGCGCACTTTCCGGGACTGAAGCGCTTCACTAACGCGCTTCAGTTGTCTACTATGAGGTGAATCACAGAAGGTGTCAAGGGCTGGGGTCGCGATCCGCGAGAACGTCCCTGACGACGCAACCGAGGGAGATCGAGATGCTCGACGACCGAGCCACCGCGCACGCGGGTGCGGAACGGTCGGCGGCCGGTCCGCAGAGACGCCCCACGATGTCCGATGTCGCGACGCGGGCCGGGGTGTCACGCACCCTCGTGTCCCTGATCTTCAGCGACAAGCCCGGCGCATCCGACGAGACCCGGGATCGCGTCCTGCAGGCCGCGGACGAACTCGGTTATCGCCTCGACCGGGCCGCCCGCATGCTCGCCCGCGGCCGCAGCCGCACCCTCGGAGTACTCATCGACGTCCACCAGACGTTCCAGGCCGACCTGATCGGAACCATCTACGCCGAGGCCGAAGCCGCCGGATACGAGGTCCTGCTCTCCGCAAGCGCACCCACACGGGACGAGCACAAGGCGATCGAAGCGCTCCTCAGCCACCGATGTGAGGGCCTGATCCTGCTCGGCCCCCTGTCCGAGGTGGACTACCTGCGCACACTCGCGGACCGAGCCGTGGTCACCGTCGTCGGCCGCGCACTCCACCAGACCGCCGTCGACACCGTGCGGACCGCCGACGCCAAAGGCATCCGGCAGTCTGTGGACCATCTGGTCGAACTCGGCCACCGCGAGATCGCGCACGTCGACGGCGGTGCGGACCCGGGCTCACCCGAGCGGCGGCGCGCATATCTCGCGGCGATGCGCCGGCACGACCTCTCCGACCACGTTCGTGTCATTCCCGGTCAGCACACCGAGGAGGCCGGTGTCGCCGCCGCGAACACCCTGCTGGCCGAGGACCGCCTGCCGACCGCCGTGCTCGCCGGTAACGACCGCTGCGCCATCGGCCTCCTGGACGTGTTCACCCGCGCCCACGTCGACGTGCCGGGCGACATCTCGATCGTCGGGTACGACGACAGCCACCTGGCCCAGCTGTCGCAAATCGACCTCACCACCGTGCGGCAGGACACGGACGGCCTGGCGCGCCATGCCGTGCAGTTCGCCATCGGCCGACTCGAGGACGACAACGTCGATCCGCAGGATTTCGTGATCGACCCCCGCCTGGTGGTGCGCGGCACGACCGGGCCTGCCCGGTCGTAGCCGCGCCCCGTCGGCACTGGACCCTACTGCGTGATACCCCTCAGGTATTCGACGCTCCGGACGACGTCGCGCAGGGGGCCTTCGTCCTTCGGCTCCGATGCGAGAATTGTGTCCTGCTCGAGGACGTACCAGCCGTGGTAGCCCCGATTCTGCAACCGCTCCACAACCCCGGCGATGTCGACGTCTCCGGCGCCGAGGGGCGTGTACATCCCCTGCGCGACAGCCTCGGTGTAGGTGAGCTCGCCCGCCCGGACCCGTTCGAGGAGCGTGGCATCGACGTCCTTCAGGTGTGTATGGGCGATCCGCTCGGGGGCCGTGGTGACGAGGTCGAGTGGGTCGGTGCCACCGATCAGCAGGTGCCCGGTGTCCAGGCACAGCGGGATCGACGATCCGTCGAGAATGCGGTCCACCTCGGCTCGGTTCTCGATCATGGTCCCCACGTGGGGGTGGATCACTGCCCGGAGTCCCCGGTCGGAGGCGGCAGACGACAGCCGGTCGAGGTTGCGCAGCAACGTTTTCCATCCCGCGTCGTCGAGCTCCGGCCGCGAATCGTAACCCGCGGCTCCCGTCACCGCCGCCAGGACGATCACTTCGGACTTCGATGCGGCGAGCGCGTCGAGCGCCCCGCCGACGGCAGCGACCGCGTCGTGATCCGGATCGTGGAGCAACACCGGGACGAATCCACCGACTGCCGTCAGGTCGTAGCGGGCGAGGGTGTCCGTCAGCTCCTGCGGATCCGACGGGAGAAACCCGTCGGGGCCGAGTTCGGTGGCGGCGAGACCGGCGTCGCGCATCTCGGTGAGTACCCGGTCGGATTCGAGCTGGTGACCCCAGCCCTCCACCTCACACACTCCCCACGAAATGGGCGCTCCTGCAAGTCGGATCGTCATCGTCGTATTTCATCCAATCGCACCGGACGGTGCTGTTGTAGTGACAGGGTCGCAGCCTCGGCAATCCCGCTCACGGATGCCGCCGAGCGGTCTGCGCGGCCAGACGTTCCGCGAGGACCACCGGATCGGCGTTCTCCCGCAGCGCTTCCCACACCGTGTCGACCTGGGTGGCCGGCGCGAGGCTGTGCACGGGCTGGTCGTGGTCGAGGTTGGTGGGGAACGGATAGCATTCGGCCGTCGCCACGACGGCGTTGCGAAGGGTGCGCTCGCTCGCCCCGGCAGTCTGCCGGGCCAGCAACGTCGGATACACGGCGTTCGCCATGGCCTCCCGGTCCAATGCTTCCATCGCCCGGCCGAACGGCGACGAGATCTGCAGCAGGTTGGCCATCCGCCGGATCTGCGCCGACCGGTTGTGGCCCGCGCCGTGATAGAGAGCCGGGTTGAAGAACACCGCGTCGCCCTTGTTCAGCGGCAACTGGACGTGACTGTCGCGGAAGAACTCGACGAACTCCGGGCGGGAAAACGCCAGGTAACCGGCGTCGAACAGCTGAGAGTAGGGCACGTACAGGGTGGGGCCGCTCTCGACGGGCATGTCGCAGTGCGCCACCGCACCCTGCAGCGTCAGAGCGGCCGACATCCGGTGCAGGTGCGCCGGATAATCGGACAGCTCGTGCACGGGGACGATGCCGAGGTGGTAATCCCGGTGCGGCACCTGCGCGGCGCCGCCGGGATTGACGACGTTGACCTGCGACGTCACCTGATACAGCGGTCCCAGCCAACTCTGGCAGATCAGCGCGAGGAAATCGTTGGCGTAATAGTCGGCGAACACGTCGGGGGCGCTGAGCGCTAGCTTCTGGGCGGCGTTCCAGATGCGGTCGTTCGCGCCCGGCGTGCCGAAGTGGTCGCCCGCCGCACCACCCGCCGCACGCTGCTGCGCGATCAGACGGTCGAACTGTTCCGTGGCCCTATCCACTACAGCGGAATCACTGAAGGCGTTCTGGAACACCACGATTCCGGGTCCGTCGGTGAGCGCGCGCACGAGTTCGGTCTGCACGGCGCGGCGCGATTGCGCGTCGTCGAGGCGGGGAGTCAGCGCGTCACTGCGGTAGAGCAGGACGTTCTGTTCCACGGAATGCGCGAACGGGTAGTCGGCGAGTTTCGTCGAGCGGTCGACGGATTCCCGGAAGGCGTCGAGGTCGCAGTCCGAGTCGCGGATCCACTCACGCCGGCCGGTCGGCGGAAGAGAAATGGTCATGGAGATAGTCTTGCTGTGATGTGAGCCGCAGACAACACCAGAAACCCATCATTTTCACCTCAGGAGTCGACCCGTGAAGCACCGCTACAAGGTTCGCGAGATCGCCCAGCAGTCGGGACTGAGCGAGGCGACCGTCGACCGCGTACTCCACGAACGGCCCGGCGTGCGGGAATCGACGAAAGCCGAAGTGCACCAGGCCATTGTCGACCTCGACAAACAACGCACGCAACTGAAGCTGAGCGGTCGGAAGTTCCTCGTCGATGTCGTCATGCAGACACCCGAACGCTTCTCCACCGCGTTCCGCGCGGCCGTCGAAGCGGAACTGCCGGCGCTCGCTCCCGCCGTCGTACGCTCGCGGTTCCACTTCCGGGAGACCGGGTCGGTACCGGCGATGGTCGAGACCCTCGACAGGATCGCCGCCCGCGGCTCGCAGGGCGTGATCGTGAAGGCACCCGACTCCGTCGAGGTCGTCGAAACCATCGACAGACTCGCCGCGGCGGGAATACCGGTGGTCACGTACGCCACCGACGTGCCGGGCAGTTCCCGGGTCGGCTACGTCGGCATCGACAACCGGGCTGCGGGCGCAACGGCCGCGTACCTCGTCGACCAATGGCTCGGCGACACCCCTGCCGCCGTGCTGATCACCCTCAGCAGCAATGCCTTCCGGGGCGAGGAGGAACGGGAGATGGGGTTCCGCGCTGCGCTGCGGAAATTCGGGACCGATCGCGCGGTGGTCGACATCGCCGAGAGCGACGGGCTCGACGCAACCATCGAGAGCCTTGTGCTTCGTGCGCTCGACCGGCACCCGGACATCGCCGCCGTCTACTCCATCGGCGGCGGCAACGTGGCCACGGCCCGCGCATTCGAACGCACCGGCCGCACCTGCCGCGTATTCATCGCCCATGACCTGGACGAGGACAACACGCGACTCCTGCGGGCCGGCACGCTTTCCGCCGTACTGCACCACGACCTTCGAGCCGACGCCCATCTCGCGTGCCGCATGCTCCTGCAGGCCCGCGGCGCGCTCGGCGAGGTCGTGACCGCGGCCTCACCCATTCGGGTGGTCACCCCGTTCAACCAGCCGTGACGGGCGCCGCCGGCGGTCTATCCCTGCGCGACCGGAACGCCGCGCGAGCGGAGCCAGCCCGCCGGGTCGATCTTGGTTCCGTCGGCCGTCCACACCTCGTAGTGCAGGTGGGGCCCGGTCGACTGACCACGGTTGCCCATGGTGGCAATCTGATCGCCCGCCCGGACCTGCTGCCCGACCGACACCAGCGATTGGTCGATGTGACCGAACACGCCGACGGTGCCGTCGTCCTGCTGCAGGCGGACCCACAGCCCGAATCCCGACGCCGGACCGGTCTCGATCACGGTGCCGTTGGTGACGGCCCGAATCGGGGTACCGATGGAGTTGGCGATGTCGATGCCGTTGTGGCTGGTGCCCCACCGGGCACCGAAGCCCGAGGTGAAGGTGCCATCGGTCGGGAACAGCACCGCAGGTCGACGCGCCGCCTCCTCGGCGGCGGCCTGACGTGCAGCCTGTTCGGCCGCTTCCCGGGCCACCCGCTCGGCCTCGGCCTTCTGCGCCGCGAGCCGCTCGACCTCACGCGCGGCGGCGCGCTGGAGTTGCTCGGCGTGGTCGGCGGTCAGTTCCGGCCGGGAAACCTGCAGGAACTGCGGCGGCGGCGCGAGCGACATCCCCGTCTCGGTGGATGCGTGCGCCACCTCCCCGGTGGCAGCGGAGGCGATGGCGCCGGACACGAGCAGCGCGGCAGCCGCCAGCGAGGTCGCGACCACATGTCGGCGGGCGGACTTCGCAGAACGGGAGCGACGGGCGTGCCGGGCCTGCGGGACGGTGTTCGGGTGTAGAGCCAAAACCACATTCCTCTGTCGAGTTCGTGACTGATAACGAAACGGTCACGGTTTCGACACAGGTTAGTACGCATTGGCCGGAAATCCACGTGTCGCATTGACGTCTGTGTATGGGGTCGAGTCCTCGACCCGGAATTATCGCCCCACCAGTCACATGAACCCCGGGAGAGCGCATCGACGTCAGTGGTTACGCCCCGGAAGTGTCGGAAGTCACTCGCCGCCTTCGACGAAACGACGACGGCGCCCGTGGTCGTGACCACGGGCGCCGTTATCTGCCGGGTCGAACGCTCAGCCGGCCGCCCGCAATTGGGCGGCCAGACGCATCGCCGAGTTCGCGTCCCCGTACCCCTCGTAACCACCGACGCGTTGCACCACCTCGAAGAACAGGTCGGCGCCCACCGTCTGAGTGAACAGGTGGAAGAACTCGCCACGGGCGTCGGCGTCGTACATGATGCCGGAACCGCTCATGCGGTCGAGGAGCTCGCGGGAGAGCCCGAAACGGGCCTCGAGGTCGTCGTAGTAGTTCGGCGAGATGACGAGCGGCTCGAAGCCGTTCGACTGCATGGTCGCCGCGGCGGTGAAGATGTCCGTGCACGTGAACGCCACGTGGCTGATCCCACCGCGCCGGGCCGCGGCGATGTGGGAGTTCCCCGACACCGCACCCGGAACCATGTTCAGGGAGATGCGCAGCGGACGGTCGACTCCGTCGGCGCCCGTCTGATCCATCGTCAGCGCCTGACTACGCATCATCCCGACCGCGTCCGTGACGTCGAGGCCCTCGTGTGGCGCCATCGCGAACACCGAGCGGAGCAGCAGCATGATGCCGTCCCAGTTGTCCGACGGGACGGCGAGCGCCACATGATCGACCCCGGTGAACACCGGCACCTCGTCCTGCCAGCGCGACTCCGTCGGATACAGGTCGAACGCCGACTGCCACGACGCGGCGCTACCCGGACCGCGCAGATCCAGGGACGTCGCGTCGGTGATCTTGAGACGCACCACATCGGATTCGGGGGCGGTGTCCACCCCGGGCAGCAGGACCTCGTGCACCGGGACCTCGAGCGCCGCGGCGCGCTCCCCCCACGCGTCGGGATCGCTCGACCGGATGCCGATCTGGGTGAGCACCGGCAGGTGCGCCGGCAGACCCGGCGCCGTCCAGACCGTGCCCGCTGTGGCGTCGACCACGATGGTCATCCGGCCGTGCCGCCATAACTGGAGGTCGTGGCTGCGGTGCCGGCCCACAAGACGGAATCCGATGTGCTGCAACGCTTGCCGGAGGTCGGAATCCTTACCGGGCCCGGCCGCGAGCCGGAGGGACACGATGCCTTCCAGCGGTGCGCGCGGCGGCGGCTCGAACAGCGCCAGACCCCGACCGGTGTCCTCACCGCGCTCGGCCTGCACCCGGGCGACCTCCTCCTGGAGGTACAGTAGCGAGCGGTGCGCGTCCGCGGCCGTGCGGCCCGTCGACGACTGCCGGAACGTGTCGTTGAAGATCTCCAGCGACCACGGCCCGGTGTATCCGGCCGCCTGGACGTGGGCACCGAACGTGGCGAGATCGAAGTTGCCCTGCCCGGGAAAGTTCCGGTGGTGCCGACTCCACTGCAGGATGTCCATCGACATCCGGGGCGCATCGGCGAGCTGCAGGAAGAAGATCTTCTCCCCCGGGATGTCGCGGATGCCGGACGGGTCGTCGCCGCGGGAGAGGATGTGGAAGCTGTCGAGGCAGGTGCCGAGGGCCGGATGGTCGGCGTCCTGCACGATCTTCCATGCGTGCCGGTACGTGTTGACGTGCGCGCCCCAGGCCAGCGCCTCGTAGGCGATGCGGAGCCCCCGGCTGTGTGCGCGCTCGGCGAGGGTGTGGAGTTGTTCGGTCAGCCGGGCGTCGTCCCGCACCGCCTCGGGCAGCGGCGACGAGCACACCAGCAGGGTGTCGCAGCCGAGCTGCTCCATGATGTCGAACTTGCGCTCCGCCCGGATCAGGTTGCGCGCGAACGTCGCGTCGTCCGCGGAATCCAGATCGCGGAACGGTTGATACAGATCGAGGGTGAGCCCGAGATCCGCTGCGCGGGAAGCCAGCTCACGCGGCGACCACGGCGAGCTCACGAAGTCGGGTTCGAACACCTCGAATCCGTCGAACCCGGCTGCCGCGATCGCGGTGACCTTCTCCTCCAGCGATCCACTCAAGGACACCGTGGCGACGCTCGTACGAACCTGTCGTTCCATGGCGCCGTCAGCCCTTGGTGCAGATGAAGTCGACGGCCAGTGCATAGCCGAGGATGCCGAGTCCGGCGATCACTCCGGTGGCCACGCCGGACACGTAGGAGTGGTGCCGGAATTCCTCGCGGGCGTGCACGTTGCTGATGTGCACCTCGACGAGCGGAACCTCGAGCGTCACCAGGGCGTCGCGCAGCGCCACCGACGTGTGCGTGAAACCACCGGGGTTGATCACGACGCCCGACGCCGTGGTCCGGGCCTCGTGCACCCAGTCGATCAGGTCGCCCTCGTGGTTGGACTGCTTCGCGACGATCTCACGTCCCGCTTTCGCAGCGGCACTGCGGCACAACTCCACGACGTCGTCGAGCGTCTCCCGCCCGTACACGTCGGGCTGCCGTTGCCCCAGCAGGTTCAGGTTGGGGCCGTTGAGAACAAAGATCGGTCCGGGAGCGGTCATCGCGCGCTTTACCTCCATTTGTACGAACTAGTGAGTTAGTTCGCACCCAGGATACAGCGCGCTCCCGCCTAGGCGGACTTGTCCCGGCGTTCTCCCCGCTCCGGCTTGCGCGGGACGATGGTCGGGAGCACGTTGTCGTTGACGGTCTCCGCGCTGACCACGACCTTCTCGACGTCGTCCCGGCTCGGGATGTCGTACATGACGGGAAGCAGGACTTCCTCCATGATCGCGCGCAGACCACGAGCACCGGTGCCGCGGAGGATCGCCTGATCGGCGATGGCCTCGAGCGCGTCCGTGGTGAACTCCAACTCGACGCCGTCCATGTCGAACAACCGGTTGTATTGCTTGACCAGTGCGTTCTTCGGCTCCGACAGGATCTGGACGAGCGATTCCTTGTCGAGGTTGGTCACCGACGCCACGACGGGCAGGCGGCCGATGAACTCGGGGATGAGCCCGAACTTGATCAGATCTTCCGGCATGACCTCCGCGAAGTGGTCCTGCGTGTCGATCTCCGCCTTCGACCGCACCTCGGCCCCGAAACCGATGCCGCGCTTGCCGACGCGATCGGACACGATCCGCTCGAGTCCGGCGAACGCACCCGCCACGATGAACAGGACGTTCGTCGTGTCGATCTGGATGAACTCCTGATGCGGATGCTTGCGACCACCCTGCGGCGGCACGCTGGCCTGCGTGCCCTCGAGGATCTTCAGCAGAGCCTGCTGCACACCCTCACCGGACACGTCCCGCGTGATCGACGGGTTCTCGCTCTTGCGGGCGATCTTGTCGACCTCGTCGATGTAGATGATGCCGGTCTCGGCGCGCTTGACGTCGTAGTCCGCGGCCTGGATCAGTTTGAGGAGGATGTTCTCGACGTCCTCACCCACGTATCCGGCCTCGGTGAGCGCTGTCGCATCGGCGATGGCGAACGGAACGTTGAGCATCTTCGCCAGCGTCTGGGCAAGGTAGGTCTTGCCGCAGCCCGTGGGGCCGAGCATGAGAATGTTCGACTTGGCCAGCTCGACGGTCTCACCACGCGCGTCACGGCCCTTGTCACCGGCCTGGATACGCTTGTAATGGTTGTAGACCGCGACGGCGAGTGTCCGCTTGGCGGCGTCCTGGCCGATCACGTAGTTCTCGAGGAAGTCCCGGATCTCGGCCGGCTTCGGCAGCTCGTCGAGCTTCACCTCGCTGGACTCGGCCAGCTCCTCTTCGATGATCTCGTTGCACAGGTCGATGCACTCGTCGCAGATGTACACCCCAGGCCCAGCAATGAGCTTTTTGACCTGCTTCTGGCTCTTACCGCAGAAAGAGCACTTGAGCAGATCCCCGCCGTCACCGATGCGTGCCATCTCGTCAGGTCCCTACTTCCTTCGTCTACGTGCAACCATCGAAACCGATCTCACGCCGAGCGCGCATCGACCGAAAACGAAAGCCCGTTATGTGACCGTACCCGCAGATCGCGAGCGAGGTCGACTGGTTGTCGGTGATTCGCGCACCGATCTTCGGGGAAAGCCAGCCTTGCCGATCCCGCACCCGGCTCGCGGCAACCACGCCGTCACGGCGTGTCGCCCGAGCCGGGGCGGCAGGAAATCACTTCTGGGCGCTGAGTTTGCGGTACTCGAGCACGTCGTCGATGATTCCGTAGTCCTTGGCCTCGGCGGCCGTGAGGATCTTGTCGCGATCGGTGTCCTTGCGGATCACGTCGGCGTCCTTGCCGGTGTGCTTCGCGAGGGTGGTCTCCATCAGGCGACGCATCCGCTCGATCTCGGCGGCCTGGATCTCGAGGTCGGAGACCTGACCCTGGATGCCGCCGGTGGCCGGCTGGTGGATGAGGACACGAGCGTTCGGCAGGGCGAGACGCTTGCCGGGGGTACCCGCGGCCAGCAGCACCGCGGCGGCGGAGGCCGCCTGTCCGAGGCACACCGTGGTGATGTCGGCGCGCACGTACTGCATCGTGTCGTAGATCGCCATCAGCGAGGTGAACGAGCCACCCGGCGAATTGATGTACATGGTGATGTCGCGGTCGGGGTCCAGCGACTCGAGAACGAGCAGCTGAGCCATCACGTCGTTGGCCGACGCGTCGTCCACCTGCACGCCGAGGAAGATGATGCGCTCCTCGAACAGCTTGTTGTACGGGTTGGACTCCTTCACGCCGTAGCTCGAGTGCTCGATGAACGACGGCAGGATGTAACGCGACTGGGGGCCTGCGGGCGCCTGGCCTCCCAGGCTGCGGGGATCGAACAGGTTGGTCATCAGTTCTCCAAAGGATGTGTGGGAGCGGTCAGTGAGGAAGCCGGGCTGCTACTGCCCGGTCCCGCCCGCCTGCGCCGCGCGGGAGACGACGTGGTCGACGAAACCGTATTCGAGAGCCTGCTGTGCGGTGAACCAGCGGTCGCGATCCGAATCGGCCGTGATCTGCTCGACCGTCTGACCGGTGTGCTCGGCGATCAGCTCGGCCATTTCGCGCTTGGTGTGCGCGAACTGTTCGGCCATGATCGCGATGTCACTGGCGGTACCACCGATTCCGGCCGACGGCTGGTGCATCATGATCCGCGCGTGCGGGAGGGCGTACCGCTTGCCCTTGGCCCCGGCGGAGAGCAGGAACTGGCCCATCGACGCGGCCAGGCCCATTCCGAACGTCGCGACGTCGCACTCGGCGAACTGCATCGTGTCGAAGATCGCCATGCCGGCGCTGACCGATCCGCCGGGCGAGTTGATGTAGAGGGAGATGTCCCGGCTGGGATCTTCTGCCGACAGCAGCAGGATCTGGGCGCACAGCTTGTTCGCGATGTCGTCGTCGACCTGGGTACCGAGGAAGATGATGCGCTCGCGCAGCAGGCGCTCGTACACCGAGTCGCTGAGGTTCAACCCAGCGGTGGCTGAAGTCATGGCGGGACTCTGCAAAGTCTCCAGGTGATTGGAAGTCACGGTACCTGCCTTCTCCGTAAATCGTTGATTGCTGACACAGACACTAACGAAGGAGGGCGGCACCGGAGTCCCGGTGCCGCCCTACTTCGCTCAAAGCGGAAAACATCTCACAGCCGAACGCGAGGGAAACACCCCGCGACCAGCATTACTTCTGGTCTTCGCCCTCGGCGGAATCCGACGCGACCTCGTCCGTGGACGCGGCCTCTTCGGTGTCGGCCTCACCGTTGCCGAACAGTTCGGCGGTGTCGACCGAGGCACCCGAGGTGTCGGTGACGGTGGCCTGCTCGACGACACCGGCGAGAGCCTTGCCGCGACGGACGTCGGCGAACACGGCGCCGAGCTGACCGGCCTGCTGGATCTGCTGGATGAACTGCTCCGGCGCCATGCCGTAACGCTGCGCCTGGAACAGGATGCGCTCGGTGAGCTCGTCCTGGCCGACGGTGACGTCGGAGGCGTCCGCGATGGCGTCCAGCAGAAGCTGGGTCTTCACCGAGCGCTCGGCGCTGTCCTTGGCGTCCTTGTCGAACTCTTCGCGGCTCGTGCCCTGCTCCTCGAGCAGCTTGTTCAGCGCGTCCTCGTCGTGATCGAGACCGTGCACGGCGTCGTGCAGCGCAGCGTCGACCTCGGCCTTGACGACGGCCTCGGGCAGCGGGACCTCGACGGTCTCGAGCAGGGTCTCGAGGACTTTGTCACGGATCTGACCGGCCTGCTCGACCTTGCGGACGCGTCCGACGCGCTCACGCAGGTCGGCCTTCAGCTCGTCGAGCGTGTCGAACTCGCTTGCCAGCTGAGCGAACTCGTCGTCCTCGGCGGGCAGCTCGCGCTCCTTGACGGTGCCGACGGTGACGGTGACGACAGCTTCCTTGCCCGCGTGGTCACCGGCGACGAGCGTCGAGGTGAACTCCTTGGACTCGCCGGCCTTGACGCCGACGACGGCCTCGTCGAGGCCCTCGATGAGCTGACCCGAACCGACCTCGTGCGACAGGCCGCTCGCGGTGGCCTCGGGAACGGCCTCGCCGTCGACGGTGGCCGACAGGTCGATGGAGATGAAGTCGCCGTCCTCGACCGCACGCTCGACACCGGTGAGGGTGCCGAAGCGCTGACGCAGCGACAGCAGCTGCTCCTCGACGGCCTCGTCGGTGATCTCGATCGGATCGACGGTGACGCTCAGCTCGCTGTAGTCGGGCAGCGTGATCTCGGGACGGACGTCGACCTCGGCGGTGAACTCGAGGAGCTCGCCGTCCTCGATCTTCGTGATCTCGATCTCGGGCTGACCGATCGCCTTCACCGAGGCGCTGGTGACGGCCTCGGAGTAGCGGGACGGGAGTGCGTCGTTGACGACCTGCTCCAGGACGGCGCCACGACCGACACGGGCTTCGAGCAACTTGGCCGGTGCCTTGCCCGGACGGAAGCCGGGGAGACGGATCTGTTGCGCGAGGGCCTTGTAGGCCTTGTCGAAATCAGGCTTGAGCTCCTCGAAGGGCACCTCAACGTTGATACGGACTCGCGTCGGGCTGAGCTGCTCGACGGTGCTCTTCACGGACTGGCTCCTTCGTGTGGTCGTGCTCTTTTACTGTGCGGCAGTTGCCTGCCCTGTGGTTCTGGTCGGGGTGACAGGATTTGAACCTGCGACCCTCCGCTCCCAAAGCGGATGCGCTACCAAGCTGCGCTACACCCCGGTCGAAGCCGGCTCTCGCCAACCTCGCGAGGACCCGAGGAAGAATCCTACGGCCCCCCGATTATGAAATCCAAAGCGAGGTTGGGTACAGTCACTCATCGCAGACGACATGCATGGCGATCCCAGGTTGTCGTATGCACGGGGATGTAGCTCAATGGTAGAGCCTCAGTCTTCCAAACTGATTACGCGGGTTCGATTCCCGTCATCCCCTCCACACAGGAGCGGTCCCACCCCAGGGACCGCTCCTTTTTTCTTGTGCAGGGGCGGTCGCGCACCTCGGATTCGCTATGACATGCATCACAGGTGATCGGGCGGCGGCCCCGCCCGTTCGCCCAGCGCATAACCCCGATTTCGATCAGTACTCTGGAAGATGTCCGATTTGTCCCCTACTCGTGGATGTTGCAGCCCCCGCAGCCGGCGGTCCGCGAGAACTCCGGAGGCCCACCGTGGAACTGCTACTCATTCTCGTGATCGTGGCGGCGGTCGCCTTCCTGGTGGTGAGGAGCCGCAACAACCGCGCCGGGCAGACCGCGAACCAGCTCGAGGACGCCAAGGCGGACGCTCGCCAGGCCATCGAACGACTCGGCGGACAGGTATACAGCCTCACCGGGTCCGACACCGCCTCCCAGCAGGCGCTGGCCGACGCGTCCGAGCGCTACACGGCGGCGGGCTCCCAGATCGATCAGGCGTCCACCCCAGTCCAGGCGCGTCTCGCCAAGCAGACGGCGCTTGAAGGCCTCTATTACATCCGCGCCGCCCGGACGGCCATGGGCATGGACCCCGGACCCGAGATCCCGTCGATCGACGGGCAGAAGTCCGCGGGCGCGGTCACCGAGGACCGTGAGGTCGAGTTCGAGGGCCGGCAGGTCGCGGCGTCCCCCAACCCGTCGTCGAAGACACCGAACTACTACCCGGGCGGTCGCGTCGCGGGACGCCCGGTCCCCGCAGGCTGGTATTCGGAGCCGTGGTGGAAGCCTGCCCTCGTCGCCGGCGCGTGGGGACTCGGGTCGATGTTCCTGTTCTCGGCGATGTTCTCCGGAATGGCCGGTGTGCCATACGACGCACAGGGGTTCGAGAGCGGCGCGGGCGACGCGGGCCAGGACGGCGGCGGTGACGCAGGCGCGGATGCCGGCGGCGGCGGCGACTCCGGCGGGGATGCCGGCAGCGACATGGGCGGGGACGCCGGCGGCGACGGTGGCGGCTTCGACTTCGGCGGCGGTGACGGCGGCGGCGGCTTCGACTTCGGCGGCGGCTTCGACTTCTAGCGGGCCGTCAGGCGGGCTGGCAACTCGGGCACCAGAAGAGGTTGCGGCCCTTCATGACCGCGTGGGCCACCGGAGTACCGCAGATCCGGCACGGTGAGCCCGCCCGACGGTAGACGTACGTCCGGGGACGGTCCTTCGCATACGCCGGATCGCCGTGATCGTCCTCGGGGCGGACGACGTGCATCCTGCCGCGGCGGACCCCGACCTTCATCAGCGCGACGAGGTCGGCCCACAGTGCGTCCCACTCGTCGCGTGACAATCCGCGGCCGGGCCGGGCCGGGTCGATCCCGTGCCGGAACAGGACCTCCGCCCGGTACACGTTGCCGACGCCCGCGATCACGGCCTGATCCATGAGCAGCGCCCCGATCGGGGTCTTCGACGCCGAGATGCGTTTCCACGCCTTGTCGGGGTCGGCGTCCTTCCGCAGCGGGTCCGGTCCCAGTCGCGCCTCGATGGCAGCGACCTGCGGCGGGTGGAGAACCTCACACGCCGTCGGTCCGCGGAGGTCGGTGCCGAATTCGGCGCCGACCATCCGCATCCTGACCTGCCCGACCGGTGGTTCCATGGGAACGGCGGCCTCGGTGAACGCCCCGTACAGGCCCAGGTGGACGTGCACGACCAGCCCGGACTCGTAGTGATGCCACAGGTGTTTACCCCAGGCCTCGGACTTGACGAGGACGCGGCCGTCGACGAGGGCCGCGTCCTCGGCGAATCTGCCCTGCGGGCTCAGCACCCGCACCGGCGCACCGGCGAACCGGCGTTGGTGTAGCCGGGCCAGCCGGTGCAGAGTGTGACCTTCGGGCAAGGACGATCAGGCCTCGGGCAGGGCCGGGGCCACGCCGGACTTCTCGAACTCGGACAGAATGTCGATGCGGCGCTGGTGGCGCTCCTCGTTCGACCACTCGGCGGCGAGGAACGCGTCCACGATCGCGAGGGACTCCTCGAGGGAGTGCATGCGCCCGCCGAGGCCGATCAGCTGAGCGTTGTTGTGCTGGCGGGCCAGCTGCGCGGTCTCGACGCTCCACGCCAGGGCGCATCGCGCACCCTTCACCTTGTTCGCGGCGATCTGCTCGCCGTTGCCGCTGCCGCCCAGCACGATCCCGAGGCTGCCCTCGTCGGCGACGACGCGACGGGCCGTCTCGATGCAGAAGGCGGGGTAGTCGTCGAGAGCGTCGTAGACGTGAGCGCCGCAGTCGACGGTCTCGTGGCCCGCGGCCTTCAGATGTTCGATGATCTCGTTCTTACGTTCGAATCCGGCATGGTCGGCACCCAGGTATACGCGCATGACTGGTGATTCTGTCAGGCGTCCTCGCGAATCGTGTCGGGACCCCGGGACGCTTATCGTGATCAGCATGTATCCCGACAACGGACCGAACTGGGGACAGGCGTATCCGGGACCTCGGCAGGCCCCCGCACAGCAGCAGTGGGGCAGCGGGACGGGATGGAATCCCCCGGTCCCGTTGCCGGGCCTCATGCCGAACGACCGGCCCGCCCGGCACTCGTGGGAGATCCCGCTGCTCGTGGCCGCGATCGTTTTCACCGTCGTCGCCTACGTGGCGGCGATCGCGGCCCTGTTCCTCGGAGTGGTGTCCACCTGGGTGCTCATCGTGCTGGTCGCGCCGATCCTCATCGCCGTCGGCCGCGGCCAGCTCTACGGCTCGCAGCAGGTGAACGGGATCAAGATGACGCCCACCCAGTTTCCCGACGGCTACCGGATGGTGGCGGAGGCGGCCGCACGGTTCGGGATGGCCGAGCCGCCCGACGCGTACGTCGTCCTCGGGAACGGCCGGATCAACGCGTTCGCGTCCGGGCACGGCTTCCGCCGCTTCGTCGTCGTGTACAGCGATCTGTTCGAGATCGGCGGCGAGGCCCGCGAGCCCGACGCCCTCGCCTTCATCATCGGCCACGAGGTCGGCCACATCGCCGCCGGACACGCGTCGTACTGGCGGCAGCTGGGCCAGTTCGCCGCCAACTACATTCCCGTCGTCGGGTCCGCCCTGTTCCGGTCGATGGAATACACCGCCGACAATCACGGCTACTGCGTGCGGCCGCAGGGCGCCCGCGGCGCGATGGGCGTTCTCGGCGCGGGCAAGTATCTGGTGAGCGTCGTCGGGTTCGACGAACTCGCCGACCGGGCCACCACCGAACGCGGGTTCTTCCCGTGGTTCGTCAATCTGCTGTCGGGACATCCGGTGCTGACCTGGCGCGCCGCCGCCCTGCGGAACCGGACCCGGCACGGTCACCTGTTCGTCAAACCCGGCCAGATCTACCGCGACCCGCTGCAACTGCAGTACGCGGGCGATCCGGCCGGGCCGGTCACTCGGTGACCGGAACGGGACTCAGTCGAACTGGGGGTCCTCGGTGCGGGTGCGCTTGAGTTCGAAGAAGTGCGGGTAGCCGGCGAGCGCGACCGCGCCGTCCCACACCTTGCCCGCGTCCTCGCCGCGCGGAATCCGCGACAGCACGGGGCCGAAGAAGGCGACACCGTTGACGTGGATGGTCGGGGTTCCGACGTCCGGTCCGACGGCGTCCATGCCCGCGGCGTGGCTCTCCCGCAGCGCGGCGTCGTACTCGTCCGATCCGGCGGCCTCGGCCAGTTCGGCAGGCAGACCGACCTCGGCGAGCGACTTGACGATCACATCGTCGACGTCCTTGTTGCCCTCGTTGTGAATCAGTGTGCCCATCGCGGTGTACAGCGGCAGCAGGATCTCGTCGCCGTGCTTCTGCGCCGCCGCGATCAGGACGCGCACCGGTCCCCACGCCCGGGTCATGAGCTCGCGGTATTCGTCCGGCAGATCCCGGCCCTCGTTGAGTACGGCCAGGCTCATCACGTGGAAGTTCGCCTCGAGGTCCCGCACCTCGGCGGCCTCGAGAATCCATCGCGAGGTGATCCAGCACCACGGGCACAACGGGTCGAACCAGAAGTCGGCGACGTCCTTGGCAGTACCGGTGTTCGTCCCAGCGCTCACGTGTTGCTCCTTCTCGGTGATGTACACGATCCGGTTCAGTCAACACCTCCCTGCCGGGAATCCTTCCCGGAGACCCCTTCGGCGGCAGTAGGGTCGGAAGTGGCCGACCGGAAGGGAGCATCCTCACATGTCCTCCACTCGCACGTTCGTCGTCGTCGGCGGCGGCCTCGCCGGAGCGAAAACGGCAGAAGCATTGCGTGACAAGGATTTCGACGGATCGATCATCCTCCTGTCGGAGGAGGAACACCTCCCCTACGAGCGGCCTCCGCTCTCGAAGGAACACTTCGCCGGAAAGAAGGCCCTCGGCGACTTCACGGTCCACCACGGCGACTGGTACCGCGACCATCACGTGGACCTGCGGTACGGCACCACCGCCACCGCCCTCGACCTCGGCGCCCACACGGTGACGCTGCCGGACGGATCCACACTCGGGTACGACAAGCTCGCGCTGGCCACGGGCTCGCGGTCACGCCGCCCACCGATTGCCGGCTCCGACGCCGAGGGCGTCCACTACCTCCGCACCGTCGACGAATCCGACCGGTTGATCGCCGCGGTCGGCAACGGTAAGCGGCTCGTGGTGATCGGCGCAGGCTGGATCGGTCTCGAAGTGGGAGCGTCCGCCCGGGAGAAGGGTGCCGACGTGACGGTGGTGGAAGCCGCCGAACTTCCGCTGCTCGGCTCGCTCGGCCCCGAGATGGGCACGGTGTTCGCGGAACTGCACCGCGAGCACGGCGTTCAGCTCCATCTCGGTGCCACGGTCGATCAGATCGTCGTCGAGGACGGCAAGGCCACCGGCGTGCGGCTCGGCGACGGGACGGTCCTGCCCGCCGACGCGGTCCTCGTCGCGGTGGGCGCCGCCCCCAACATCGAGATCGCGGAACGGGCCGGGCTCGACGTCGACGGCGGCGTTCTCGTCGACGCCGGATTGCAGACCAGCGACCCCGACGTCGTCGCGGTCGGCGACATCGCGGCGCAACTGCATCCGCAACTCGGCACCCGGATCCGGGTCGAGCACTGGGCGAACGCCCTCAACCAGCCGGCGGTAGCCGCCGCGACCATGCTCGGTCAGAAGGCCGAATACGCCCGGCTGCCGTACTTCTTCACCGACCAGTTCGACCTGGGGATGGAGTACACGGGGTACGCCCCGTCCGACGGGTACGAGCGGGTGGTGGTGCGCGGCAACCTCCCCGGACGCGAGTTCCTCGCGTTCTGGCTGGACGCGGACAACCACGTCCTCGCCGGCATGAACGTCAACATCTGGGACGCCACCAACGAGATCAAGCAACTGGTGTCCTCGTCCGCCGCGGTCGATCCCGACCGGCTGGCCGACCCCGCGGTGCCGTTGGCCGACCTGTCCGGTTAACACCCCCGGCCCACTCGTGATGGGATGGCAGCATCGAGTACGAGCACCGCCGCCGATCACGAGGAGACCTCTGTGGCCCCACCGAACCTGACCCGCGAACAGGCAGCCGAGCGAGCCCGGCTGCTGACCGTCGACAACTACCTGATCGAACTCGACCTCACCGACGGGGCAGGTCAACCCGGGGTCGAGACGTTCTCGTCGCGGACCACCGTCACGTTCGGGGCCACCCCGGGCGCGTCGACGTTCGTCGACATCGTCGCTGCGCGTGTGCATTCCGCCACACTGAACGGCTCCCCCGTCGACGTCGCGGATTACGACGAGTCCACGGGGATCACGCTCACCGGTCTCACGGAACGCAACGAGCTGGTGGTCGAGGCGGACTGCGCGTACTCGCACACCGGTGAAGGTCTGCACCGCTTCGTGGATCCGACCGACGACGCCGTGTACCTGTACTCGCAGTTCGAGACGGCCGACGCCAAGCGGATGTTCGCCTGCTTCGACCAGCCCGACCTGAAGGCGACGTTCGACGTGCACGTCACGTCCCCCGCCGATTGGAAGGTGATCTCCAACTCCGCGACCGTCGAGACGGTGAAAGCGGAACCCGGCAGGCACATCTTCCGCACCACGCCGAAGATGAGCACCTACCTCGTCGCGCTGATCGCGGGTCCGTACGCGGAGTGGACGGACAACTACTCCGACGAGCACGGCGACATTCCGCTCGCGATCTACTGCCGCGCCTCCCTAGGGCAGCACATGGACGCCGAGCGCCTGTTCACGGAGACCAAGCAGGGCTTCGACTTCTACCACCGCAACTTCGGCACCCCCTACGCATTCGGCAAGTACGACCAGCTGTTCGTGCCCGAATTCAACGCGGGCGCAATGGAGAACGCGGGCGCCGTGACGTTCCTCGAGGACTACGTCTTCCGGTCCAAGGTAACCCGGGCGTCGTACGAGCGGCGCGCCGAGACCGTGCTGCACGAGATGGCGCACATGTGGTTCGGCGACCTCGTCACCATGCGCTGGTGGGACGACCTGTGGCTCAACGAGTCCTTCGCGACGTTCGCCTCCGTGCTCTGCCAGAGCGAGGCCACCGAATACACCAACGCCTGGACCACGTTCGCGAACGTCGAGAAGTCGTGGGCGTACCGGCAGGATCAGCTGCCGTCCACCCACCCCATCGCCGCCGACATCCCGGACCTCGCCGCGGTCGAGGTGAACTTCGACGGCATCACGTACGCGAAGGGCGCGTCCGTCCTCAAACAGCTCGTCGCGTACGTCGGACTCGACCCCTTCCTGTCCGGTCTGCGGGACTACTTCCGCGACCACGCCTTCGACAACGCCACGTTCGACGACCTCCTCGGCGCACTCGAGAAGTCCTCGGGCCGCGACCTGTCCGACTGGGGCACCCAGTGGCTCAAGACCACCGGGCTCAACATCCTGCGTCCCGAGTTCGACGTCGACGCGGACGGCAAGTTCACCCGGTTCACCGTGCTGCAGGACGGCGCCGCACCGGGCGCCGGTGAGCGACGGGTGCACCGCATCGCGGTCGGTGTGTACGACGACCGGAACGGCAAGCTCGTCCGCACGAAGCGGGTGGAACTCGACGTCGACGCCACCGAACGCACCGACGTCACCGAACTCGTCGGTGTCGAACGCGGTCAGCTGATCCTCGTCAACGACGACGACCTCACGTACTGCTCGCTGCGGCTCGACCCCGACTCGCTGGCCACCGCCATCGAGCGGATCGGCGACATCGAGGAGCCACTCCCCCGCACCCTGGTGTGGTCGGCGGCGTGGGAGATGACGCGTCAGGCCGAACTCAAGGCGCGCGATTTCGTCGCCCTCGTGCAGCGCGGCGTCGGCGCCGAAACCGAGGTCGGCGTGGTCCAGCGACTGCTGATGCAGGCCCAGACCGCGCTGCACAGCTACGCCGAACCCGGGTGGTCCAAGGAACACGGCTGGCCCGACTTCGCGAACCGCCTGCTCGAACTGGCGCGGGAGGCCGAGGCCGGTTCGGACCATCAGCTGGCGTTCGTCAACGCGCTGGCCGGCGCGCAGCTGTCGCCCTGGCACACCGAGGTCCTGCAGGAACTGCTGGACGCCGCACCGGAGACGGTCGGGCTGCCGGGGCTCGTCGTCGACACGGACCTGCGCTGGCGTCTCGTCACCGCCCTCGCCGGGGCCGGTGAGATCGACGCCGAGGGCATCGAGACGCCGTTCATCGACGCCGAAGCCGAACGCGACCCGACCGCGGCAGGGGCCCGCAACGCCGCCGCCGCGGCCACCGTCCGCCCGCAGGCCGCGGTGAAGGAACAGGCGTGGAACCGGGTGGTCGGCGACGACTCCGTGCCGAACATCACCGCCCGCTCGATCATCGGCGCGTTCGCCGGTCACGGTCAGTCCGACATCCTCGAGCCGTACGTCGCCCGTTACTTCGCGGACATTCCCGCGGTGTGGGAGCGGCGTTCGAGCGAAGTCGCCCAGACCGTGGTGGTGGGCCTGTACCCGTCGTGGTCGATCAGCGAGGAGTCCGTCGCGGCAGCCGACGACTTCCTGGCCGGTGACCATCCGCCGGCGCTGCGCCGCCTGGTGGTCGAGGGCCGGGCGGGAATCGTCCGTTCGCTCGCGGCCCGCAAGTTCGACGCGAGCTGATCGGTGGCCGATCCTGCCGGCCTAGTCCGGCAGGATCGGCACGCTCACACCCGGATCCCGGCCCAGCAGAACCGCGCGGGTGACCGCCGCGGAGCCGAAACGGTCGCGGAGGCTGTCGAGCGTGGTGTCGAGAGTGCTGCGCGTGTAGGGATCGAACGGCAGCGCCAATTGCTGGGGGCAGTCGTCCTCGAGGTTGGCCACCGCGACACCGACGAGGGTGATGCCCTTGCTCTCGATCATCGGCATCGCGTTGCCGAGCAGGCCCCGGGCCGTGGTGAGGATCGTCTGCGTCTGCGCCGACGGCTGCGCCAGGGTGTGCGACCGGGTGACCCGGGTGAAGTCGTCGAACCGCAGCCGCAGCACCACCGTGCGCCCCACCCGCTTGCCGCGGCGCAACCGGCCCGCCACCCGGTCGACCAACGCGACCAGGGCGGCGTCCACGTCCTCCCGCGACTTCGGCCCGCGTCCCAGCGCATGCTGGGCGCCGACGGACCGCCGCCTGCGTCCCACCTGCACCGGCCGGGGGTCGCGCGCCCAGGCGAGCGCGTGGAGGTGGTGGCCCGCCGCCGGTCCGACGATGGACACGAGCAGCTCTTCCGGATGGTGGGCGAGTTGGCCGACGGTGGCGATTCCGGCGTCGCGGAGCTTGCGCGACGTCACCGCCCCGACCCCCCACAGCCGTTCGACCGGCAGCGGGTGGAGGAATTCGATCTCCCCCTCCGGCGGTACGTGCAGCAGTCCGTCGGGCTTGCCCACCGCGCTGGCGACCTTGGCGAGAAACTTCGTTCGCGCGACACCGACGGTGATCGGCAGACCCACCTGCTCGCGTACGTCGCGGCGGAGGCGGGCAGCGATGTCGACCGGTGCGCCCGCGATCTTGCGCAGACCGGCGACGTCGAGAAACGCCTCGTCGATCGACAGGCCCTCGACCAGGGGTGTCGTGTGCCCGAAGACCTCGAACACCGCCTTGCTCGCGGCCGCATACGCCGACATCCGCGGTCGCACCACGACGGCGTGCGGACACAGGCGCAGCGCCTGGGCGCCGCTACTGGCCGTGCGCACCCCGTACGCCTTCGCCTCGTAGCTCGCGGCCAGCACGACCCCACCGCCGACGATCACCGGACGACCCCGCAGTGCAGGGTCGTCCCGTTGCTCCACCGAGGCGTAGAACGCGTCGAGGTCGGCGTGCAGGATGGTCGCCTCGGCGCCACTCGAGATACGCGGGCGCGGCGAATCGGACACGAACATATGTTCGCATCGACCACCGACAGAAGTCGAGGGCGGCTCAGGCCGACAGCAGCGTGCGCAGTGCGGTCGGTGTCTCCCCGAGGTGGACGCGGATCGTCCTGGTCAGATGGGCCTGATCCGAGAACCCCAGGTCGGCGGCGAGGCAGGCGAGGTCCCGGTCGCCGGCCTCGATCCGCGCGAGCGCCCGGCCTACCCGGACCCGGTTGCGGTACCTGGTGAGCGAGATCCCCATGACCGCGCTGCAGGCGCGGCTCAGAGCGAACGGCGATACTCCGATCCGGTCGGCGAGGGGTAGCAGTCCGTGCGAGCCGGGCTCGTCGTCGAGGATCGCCGCGCGAGCGGCGGCGGCGACCGCGGCGTCCGGAAGCCCGCCGCGCCGATGCGCACTCGACCGTTCCCGGGACGCGGCGAGCGCGGCGACCGCGACGAGTCGGACGACCTCCTCCGCGAGGGCGAACTGGATGTCGCCGGTGCGGCCGGCCCGGAGCAGGCGCCGGTGCAGAAGGTCGACGGAGGCGTCGACGTACACGTCGGACCGGGCGAGCACCCAGTGCTCACCGGCGAGGGTCCGCCACAGCTCGGGCCGGACGCCTATCGACGTGCACCGGTCTCCCCCGGCGGGGTGCGCGAACTGCTCCGCCTCACCCGGGACGCCGAGGTAGGCGACAGTCGGGTCGACCGTCGACTCGCACCTGCCGATCCGGCGCAGGAAACGGCCGCCGCGGACGAGCACGAGCCGGTGGTCGCCGCGCACCTCCACGTCCGACCAACCCGGGTGTTTGGCGCAGCAGTCCACCGTCCAGACGCTCGCGCCCGGCAGAAGTGCGACCTCGCTCATCGCCACGACGGGGACGCTACCCGCGAGGACCGACACTTCCGGAGAGTGAAGTGGCCTGCAAGAATCTTCAATCTTCGTGGGAGTCCTCGCGGCACGCTGGGGTCATGGCATACATTCGCGAGTCCACACACATCGACGTCACACCGGCTGCCGCGTGGGACGCGCTGCGAGACTGGGGCGCGTTGCACACGCGGCTCGCCGCCGGGTTCGTCACCGACACGGCGCTCGACCAGGGTGATCGGGTCGTCACGTTCTGCGACGGATCCGTCGTCCGGGAGCGTCTCGTCTCGTGCGACGAGGACGCACAGAGGCTGGCCTGGTCGATCGTCGACGGCCCCTACATGCATCACCATGCGTCCGCCCAGGTGAGCGACGACGGTCACGGTGCAACCGTCTTCGTCTGGATCGCGGACGTTCTTCCCGGCACGCTCGCCGAGCGGACCGCTCAGATGATGCGACTGGGCATCGAGGCCGTGCGGCGGACCCTCGACACCGCCGACCGCGTCGTCGACACCCGCTGAGACACCGACGGCCCGTCACGGTTCAGGAGGACTGAACGGTGACGGGCCGCGCGGGCGCTGTGCGGGTTTACGGCGAGGCGATCGCCGCGCTCATCACGCGAATGGCACTGACGAGACCGTCGATGAGGTCTCCGTCGCCGAACGACGACACCGCCGCCGTCGCCCCGAGCTGGGCGACCCGGTCGGTGACCCGGTCGGCCACGGCCCGGCCACTGCGGATCTCGACCGTCCGCTGGTTCGGCGAGACGGCGATGAGGACGGACCGTTCCGCCTCCGGAGTCGTCGGGAAGAGCGCATCGGCGCCTGCCGCGGTGTTCTCGCCGAGGTCGCCGATGTACGCGTTGAAACGCACCTTCGTCTTGCGGGTGCCGTCGGTGAGGGCATCGTCGAGGCGGACGAGTTCGTCCGTCGTGAACGGCAGGTCGTCGGTGAAGGGCTCACCGACGCGGTGCACGCCCGAGATGCGACCGCTGGCGGTCACGACGCTGCCGACGGGCAGATTGTCCGCGGATACGGTCGCGGGGGTCAGGTCACCACTTGCCACTTGCCGAGCCTCCAATCAGGTCTTCCGAACCGGCGTGCGCGCCGTGGTGTCCGCCGTGATGACCGTGCGTGGTCACCTCGTCGACGGCGCTCCACAGCACCGGCGCATGCGTCCATTCCTCGCCGAGGTGGAACGCGGGCGGCACGGGGCCCGGCGTCTTCTTGCCGACGAACGACATCGCCGCGAAGAAGGCGGTGATCAACGCCGGAATTCCTACGAATATCAGCACTGTCTCGAGAATGCTCACAACGCAAACGGTAGCCCAGAACCGTGCGGAGGGAAGCGTCAGGGCCGAAGTTCGCGGAGCGCCCGCGCGGACCGCTCAGGCGGCGCCTTCACCGAGGTAGGGCATCCACGACGGGTGCAGGTCCTTCGTCGACGCCAGCAGCCGCCAATGCGGGCCGGACGGCGGCACCAGGGAGGCCCGGAGCGTCCAGCCGAGTTCGCTCAGCAACTTGTCCGCCTTGCGGTGGTTGCAGGGCGCGCAGCAGGCCACGCAGTTCTCCCACGAATGCTCGCCGCCACGACTGCGGGGAACCACGTGATCGACCGTCTCGGCCTTGGACCCGCAGTAGGCGCACCGGAACCGGTCGCGATGCATGAGTGCCGCGCGGGTCATCGGAACGCGGGCCCGGTACGGGACGCGGACGTAGTTCCGGAGGCGGATCACGGACGGCACCTGAACGGACCACTGCTCGGAGTGGACGACCGGGGCGTGCGGATCCTCGTGGACGGTGTCGGCCTTACCGCAGGTCATCAACACCACGGCGCGGCGGGCAGGAAGGGCGGTGAGCGGCTCGTAGGTGACGTTCAGGAGAAGCACCCGGCGCTTGATCCAGAGCGGAACCGCATTCTCGCCCGGGAAAGAAGGCTCGGCGCTGTGCGCGGAGCCTTCGGTGATCACTTGTAAAGCAAACGCCCCTGAAACCCCGGCACTCCGGGCATCAGTGGGCACGAGTTGTCGGTGAGCGCGGGCGCTGTGTCGATTCTTCATGCGACCTCCGGGAGATTGCCACCAAGTGCACCATGAATCGCCTGCTCGCGCACGCCCATTTCCGACAAAAATGCAGGACATTCGGTGAACAGACGGTGACGAAGACCGTTCCCGCCCGCACGTGCACAATGGAAGGCGCCATGACTGACGTGCAGCAGACCTTCTATGAGGCGGTGGGCGGAGCGGAGACGTTCCGCAAGCTCACCGCGCGCTTCTACGAGGAAGTCGCCAAGGACGACATCGTGCGGCCCCTCTATCCCGAGGAAGATCTGGGTCCGGCCGAGCGCCGGATGCGGATGTTCCTCGAGCAGTACTGGGGTGGACCGCACACCTATTCGGACGAGCGCGGCCACCCGCGACTGCGGATGCGTCACCACCCGTTCAAGATCGGCCCGATCGAGCGCGACGCGTGGCTGCGGTGCATGCACACGGCGATCGCGTCGATCGACTCCGGGACTCTCGACGACGCGCATCGCAAGGCTCTCCGGGAGTACATGGACATGGCGGCGGCGTCGATGGTGAACTCCGCCTTCTGAAGCCGCCCCGCGCCGATTACGCCGGTCGAGTCGTGGCGGGGACGATCGTTTGGCACGATGGGCGATTGTGAGCACTCCCGCCGAAACGTCCGCCGACGACACGCAGCCGGCACCCTGGTGGTCCGACGCGGTCTTCTACCAGATCTATCCCCGCTCGTTCGCCGACGCGAACGGTGACGGCGTCGGCGATCTCCACGGAGTGCGGGACAAACTCGGCTACCTCGAACTGCTCGGTGTCGACGCCCTCTGGCTGAGCCCGGTCATGCGTTCCCCGATGGCCGATCACGGCTACGACGTGTCCGACCCCCGCGACATCGACCCGCTGTTCGGCGACCTCGCGGTCATGGACGACCTGATCGAGGCGGCGCACGCCCGCCAGATCAAGGTGACGATGGACCTGGTGCCCAATCACACCAGCGTCGAGCACGAATGGTTCCGTGCGGCCGTCGCGTCGCCGCCGGGCAGTCCGGAACGGAACCGGTACATCTTCCGAGACGGCCGCGGCGAGAACGGCGCGGAGCCGCCGAACAACTGGCCGAGCATCTTCGGCGGTCCGGCGTGGACACGGATCACCGAGGCCGACGGCGCACCCGGCCAGTGGTACCTGCACATCTTCGCGACGGAGCAACCCGACCTGAACTGGGACAACCCGGAGGTCGTCGAGGACCTGACGAAAACGCTCCGGTTCTGGCTCGACCGGGGCGTCGACGGATTCCGCATCGACGTCGCGCACGGCATGGCGAAGCCGGAAGGCCTGCCGGATCACGACTGGTCCGCCAACGAACTGCTGCACAACTCGGACGACGACCCGCGGTTCGACAACCCCGCCGTCCACGACATCCACCGCGGCATCCGCAAGGTCCTCGACGAGTACCCGGGCACGGTGGCCGTCGGGGAGATCTGGGTCCGCGACAACGAACGGTTCGGCGAGTACATCCGGCCCGACGAACTGCACCTCGGGTTCAACTTCCGGCTGGCGGAGGCCGAGTTCTCGGCGGAGACGGTCCGGGAGGCGATCGAGAACTCCCTCACCGCCGTCGACCAGGTCGGCGGAACCCCCACGTGGACCCTGTCGAACCACGACGTCGAACGGGAGGTCACCCGGTACGGCGGCGGCGAGATCGGCACCGCACGCGCCCGGGCGATGATCCTCGTCGAACTGGCGCTGCCGGGTGCGGCGTTCCTGTACAACGGCGCCGAACTCGGCCTGCCCAACGTCGACCTGCCCGATTCGGCGTTGCAGGACCCGGTGTGGGAACGGTCCGATCACACCGAACGCGGCCGCGACGGATGCCGGGTGCCCGTTCCCTGGGAGGGCACCGAACCGCCGTTCGGGTTCAGCACGGGCGAGCCATGGCTGCCGATGCCGGCCGAGTGGGCCCCGCTGACCGTCGAGGCGCAACTCGAGGACGTCACGTCAACGCTCTCGCTGTACCGGGCGGCTCTCGAACTGCGCTCGTTCCGGCCGGAGTTCTCCGGTCCCGGAGTCGACTGGTACGGCAGTCCCGAGGGGTGCTTCGCGTTCCGCAGGCGCGGCGGTCTGATCTGCGCCCTGAATGCCACCGACGCGCCGATCGCGCTGCCGCCCGGTGAGGTGCTGCTCGGCAGCGCGCCTCTCGTCGAGGGGCAGCTTCCGCCGAACGCGGCTGCGTGGCTCATCTGACCCGGACTCCCCCGGTCGCGGTGCGGCCTACCGCGCCACCGACAGCGGAATCCCCCCACCACGGTGCCGGTAGATCGACCCGAACCGGGCGTCCACCCGCAGCCACGACGCGGTGGCCCGCACCCGGATCAGTTCCGAGGCGTCGATGCGGTCGAGGTCGATGTCGGCGGTCAGCCGATCCGAGCCGGCGTGCGGGACGAACCCCATCGCGGTGAGCGCGAACACCACCCGCATGGGGATGCCGACCGTCTGTTCCGCGCCCTCCACCTGCAGGACCTCCTGGTCGAGCAGCGACGCGGGCGGGCCGTGGCTACTGCCGTGCTCCTGCGCCAGCGCCGCACCGCGCTGTGCGAGGTCGACCAGGACGCGCGCGGGGACGTCGTCGATGTGGACGAAACCCCCCGTGGGAGGCAAGGCGCCCCGCCACGCCGAATCCATCGAGAACCCCGGATCGATGTCGGCTGTGGTCGCCGCTTCGAGCGCGGCGAGCAACTGGTCACCGGCTGCCGACGTGTCGTCCGGGGTGATCGTCCCCGCGATCGTGCGCACCGCCAGCGCGTCGAAACCGGTTGCCGCCCAGGCCGTCAGCCGGCCGGGTCCGCGTTGGCGGAGACGGACCACCGTCGCCTCGTCCAACCGGACCACCCGGGTGAGGAAGGTGGCGAGATCGCCGCGTTCCGTCGCGTCCGGGATCGACAGGACGCGCTCATGCACGCTGCCAGCTCTCCAGGTAACCGCGCTCGACGTCCGTGATCCTGCGGAGTCGCTGAGTGTCGATGTCGAACGCCGCGATCTGCGTCGACGCGATGATGGACGGCGCGACCGAGACGTCGACACCCTTCGGGCGGACCTCGTAGTTGATCGTGAAATCGACGGCGCGCACCTTCTCGACCCACATCAGCACGTCCAGCGGTGAATCGCTGTGCCGAAGCTGCCCGCGGTAGCGCACGTGCAGGTCGGCGATGACTGCGCCGTCACGCAACGTGACCGTGGGCCGGTCGTCCTCGAACAGCCAGGGAATCCGCGCCTCCTCCAGCAGCGTCACCATCCGAGCGTGGTTGATGTGCTGGAAGACGTCCATGTCCGACCATCGAACTTCGACCTCCGCGTGAAAGCCCTCGCTCAACGTCATACCTCCGATCGGGTGCCCATACCGCGCACCATGCTGCGTACCTGACGCGCCGCCACCGAGAGCGTCGCGAGGTCAAGGGTCCCAGACTCGAAAATCTCGGTGAGAGCGGACCTCGCCCTGGCCAGCCGGGACGCGTTCGTCGACTCCCAGTCGTCGATCTTCTCCTGCGGCGTCTCGTGCGGTTCGCCGCCGAGGAGCACTTCCATCGCGAGCTGGCGCAGCGAACTGTAGAGGTCGTCGCGCAACGCGAGGCGGGCCAGCGAGTGCCACCGGTCGCCGCGCGCGAGAGTGGACACCGCGCTGAGCAGCCAGTCGATGCCGAGGTGCGCGTCGAGTTCGTAGTACAGCTCGGCGACCTCGTCGATGTCACGCTCCGCGATGTCGGCGATGTCGATGATGTCGAGCAGGCAGAACTTGTCCAGGAGCCGGAACACCTCGAAGGCCAGATCTTCGGGCGCCCCACGGACGACGAGCGGCCGCGCCCGCATCTCCACGTCGGTGAGCTGATGCCCCCGCACCAGCTGCGGCACCCTCGGCGAGAGGGTCCGGAAGTCGGCCGAGTAGCGGGCGATCTCGGCGCCCACCGCGAGAGGCTGGGGCCGATTGGTCAGCAACCAGCGCGACGCCCGGTCGAGGAGCCGGCCCGACTCGAGGATCAGGTCGTCCTCGATGTCCGCGGCGATGTTCGCCGACCGGATCCGCGACCACAGGTCGGGCAGGGCGAAGATCTCGGTGACCGCCGCATACGCACGGATGGCGTCGGTGCTGCTCGCTCCCGCCTCGTCCGCCAATCGGTACGCGAAGGTGATTCCGCCGTTGTCGATGGTCTCGTTCGCGAGCATCGTCGCCACAATCTGCCTGCGCAGGGGATGCGCCTTGATCGCCGTCCGGAACCGCTTGCGCAGCACCGTCGGGAAGTACCGCGGCAGGCGCGGCGCGAACGTCTCGCTGTCGGGCAGGTCCGTCGCGAGGAGGTCGTCCTTGAGCGCAAGTTTCACGTGCGCGGTGAGCGTCGCGAGTTCCGGCGACGTCAGCCCCTGCCCGGCCTGCCTGCGCCGAGCGATCTCCTCCTCGGTGGGCAGGGCCTCGAGTTTCCGGTCGAGACCGCGGCGGGACGCGAGGTGCTCGATCTGGCGGCGGTGCACGCTCAGCATCGGGACCGCGCTGGTCCGGGAGACGCCGAGAAGGTTGTTCTGGGCGATGTTGTTCGCGAGAACGAGGTGGGCCACCTCGTCGGTCATCGATGCCAGCAGCGGATTGCGGTCCTCCTGCGGCAACCCGCCGCTGCTCACCAGCGAGTCCAGCAGGATCTTGATGTTCACCTCGTGATCGGAGCAGTCCACGCCCGCGGAGTTGTCGATCGCATCGGTGTTGATCCGGCCGCCGTTCTGGCTGTACTCGATGCGGCCGAGCGCCGTCACTCCCAGGTTGCCGCCCTCACCGACCACCCTGGCCCGCACGTCGTTGCCGTCGACGCGAACGGAGTCGTTGCTCTTGTCGCCCACCATCGCGTTGGTCTCGGTGGACGCCTTGACGTAGGTGCCGATGCCGCCGTTCCACAGCAGATCCACCGGGGCACACAGGATCGCCCGGACCAGTTCCGGTGGCGAGAGTTCGGTGACGGTGTCGTCGAGTCCGAGTGCGGCACGCGCGGCGGCACTGATCGGGACCGACTTGCGGGTCCGGTCCCACACCCCGCCGCCCTCGCTGATGATGCCGGTGTCGTAGTCGGCCCACGACGACCGGGGCAGCGCGAACATCCGGGACCGCTCCTCGAACGACGTGGCCGCGTCGGGATCGGGGTCGAGGAAGACGTGCCGGTGGTCGAACGCCGCCACCAGCCGGATGTGCCTGCTCAGCAGCATGCCGTTCCCGAACACGTCGCCGCTCATGTCGCCGACACCGACCGCGGTGAAGTCCTCGGTCTGGGTGTCGACCCCCATCTCCCGGAAATGCCGTTTCACGCTCTCCCAGGCCCCGCGGGCCGTGATGCCCATCCCCTTGTGGTCGTACCCGGCCGACCCACCGGACGCGAACGCGTCGCCGAGCCAGAAGTTGTACTGCTCCGCAACCGAATTGGCGAGGTCGGAGAATTTCGCGGTGCCCTTGTCCGCGGCCACGACGAGATACCGGTCGTCGCCGTCCCGCCGCACCACGCGCGCAGGAGGCACGATCTCCCCCGACACCTGATCGACGTTGTCAGTGAGGTCCAGGAGCCCGGAGATGAACGTGCGGTAGCAGTCCTGGCCCGCCTCGAGAGCGGCGGCGCGGTCGGCCGCCGCGTCCCCCGACGGCGTCGGCGGATTCTTGACGACGAAGCCGCCCTTCGCCCCGACCGGGACGATCACCGCGTTCTTCACGGCCTGGGCCTTCGCCAACCCCAGGATCTCGGTGCGGAAGTCCTCGCGCCGGTCCGACCAGCGCAACCCGCCGCGGGCGACGGACCCGAACCGCAGGTGCACACCCTCGACGTCCGGCGAGTACACGAAGATCTCGTACTTCGGCCGGGGCTTCGGCAGTTCCTGGATCGAGGTCGGATCGAGCTTGATCGACAGATGGGGCTGCGGCTCCCCGCCCTCGCCGGTGACGAAGTAGTTGGTGCGCAGTGTCGACGTGATCAGCCCGAACAGACCGCGCAGGATGCGATCCGCGTCGAGGCTGACCACGGAGTCGATGTACTCCCGCAGACGGGTGTCGAGTTCGGCCACCAGGTCGGGTGAGGGCGCCTCCGGGTCGAACATCGCCTCGAACAACTCGACGAGCGTGTAGGCCGACCGCGGGTTGGCCAGCGCGACCCCCTCGATGTGGAACTGACTGTAGGGAAAACCGGCCTGGCGCAGGTACTTCGCGTACGCCCGCAGGATCACGGCCTGCCGCCACGACACCCCCGCCCGCAGAATCAGCTCGTTGAACCGATCGGCCTCCGCGCGCCCGAACCAGACCGCGGTGAACGCATCCGTGAACCGTTCCTGAAGCTTCGGCTCGGCCGCGGATGCCTCCTCCGCGGCGAGTTCGGCATCCAGGTCGTCCTCCACCGAGGAGCGGAGCAACTCCGCGGGCACCGACAACCCGAAATCGTAGATCCAGCAGGCCAACCCGTCGGGCCGCGGAATCTGGTAGGGCCGTTCGTCGAGGACCTCCACGCCCAGGCTCTGCAACACCGGGAGCACCTGGCTCAGCGAAATGCCGTCCCCGCCCACGTACAGGGTGAACCGCCAGTGCCCGACCTCCGCCCCGCGGTCGCGGTACAGCAGCAGGTCGATGGAACCACGCTCGAGCGCCTCGAGCCTCGCGAGGTCCGACAACGCGCGGGTGGCATCGAAATCCTCCTTGTATCCTTCGGGCAGCACGTCCGCATAACGCTGCGCCAGAATGGGATCCACACCGGCGGTGACCGGCAGGAGGTCACCGAGATGGTCGTCCCAGCTGCGGCTCGCCTCGGCCAGCATCGCCTGGACGCGTTCGCGGTCGGCGTCGGACAGGTCGAGCCGCGACCCCATCTGTTCGGTGCTCTTGCGGATCGTCACGTGCAGCAACGCGAGATCCGACTCCGTGACCCGTGCGGTGTATTCCAAAGTGCCGCCGCCGAATTCCCGCAACAGAATGTCCTGCATGGCGAGCCGGACCCGGGTGGTGTACCGATCCCGGGGCAGGTAGATCAGGCAGGAGACGAATCGTCCGAGAAAGTCCTCGCGCACGAACAGGCGCACCTGGCGCCGGAGCCCGATGCTGTGCACCGCCGTCACCGTGTCGAACAGGGTGTCCGCGTCGCTCGAGAACAGTTCGGTGCGCGGGAACGACTGGATGACCTCCAGCATCGCCTGCCCCGAATACGAGTTCAACTGGAACCCGGCCCGGTCGATCACCTTGCGCACCCGGCGGGCGATCACGGGGATGTCGAGGACGTTCTCGTGCAGGGCCGTCACGGTGAAGACACCGAGGAAGCGGTGCTCACCAGTGATGTTGCCGTTCGCGTCGAGGATGCTCACGCCGACGAAGAACGGGTAGACCGAGCGGTGCACGGTCGCCGGGAACGAACCCTGCGTGAGCACGAGCAGGGGGCGGTCGGGGATCTCGGCGGCCGGCGGCAGGCTCAGCGGGCCCTCGGTGACCGTGTCGGAGCGCAGCAGTCCGAGACCGCTGCCCGGCACCACCTGCAGGCTCCGGGCGCCGGACTCGTCCGGCTCCCCCAGTTCGAAACGCCGGTACCCGAGCGCCGCGTAATTGCCCTGCGACATCCACCGCAGCAGGTCGGCGCAGTCCTCCAGGTCGTTCTTCGACACGCCCGGACAGGTTGCGGACGCCTCCAGTTCGTCGGCCAGCGTCCGCTCGAGCTTGCGCATGATGTCGGTGTCCCGGACCACCTGGCGCACGTCGGCAAGGACGGTGCCGACCTCCTTCTCGAGCGTGTCGAGAACCGCGGAGTCGGCGCGCGGATCGAGCTGGACGTGGATCCACGATTCGGACAAGCCGCCCTCGTCGGCATCCTTGGCCTTGTCTCCCATGTGGATTCCGCGCAGTGCGCCGATCGGATCACGCCGCACGGAGACGATCGGGTGCACGAATTCGCTGATCCCGATGCCGAGACGGTTCAGCAGGGCCGTGATCGATTCGACGAGCAGCGGCATGTCGTCCGTGACGATCTGCAAGGACGCACCGAGTTCGCGCCCGTCGCCCGGCCGGTAGACCCGGGTGATCGCGCGCTCCGGGGGACGATGCAGGGCCAGCGTCAGATGCGCGCCGAGCACGGCGTCGGAGGCGCCGTTGACGGCGCTCTCGCTGTCACCGCGATCGACGTGACGGAAATACACGGCTGCGAGAGTCGGCACCTGAGACCGGAGACCTTCGGGCAGATTCCGCGCCCACTCCGCATCTTTCAGTGCTGCCGATTCCGTCATCGGGGCTCACTTCCTCTTCGTTCCGATCGCCGCGGGCAACTCTCTCGAGACTAGCCCGCGGCGATGGGAACAGAGGGTGAACTTCGGGCACCCCGCGTGCCGGATCCGTCAGCCGGTGGTCACCGGCGCGAGGTACTTCTCGAGCCCGTCGCGTTCCGCCTCGGACAGCGGACGGGACCGTTCGGTCTTCACGTCGAACGCCACCAGCAGCGCGTCGCCCGTCGCGCAGTGGACGCCGTCGCGGTTCGTGACGACGTGCCTGATCGTGTACGACGAATTGCCGACGTGGAGCACCGACACGTCGATCGTGAGCGGACCCGAGGCGTCGGTGACGGGACGCAGGAATTCCACGTCCATCTTGCGGACCACCATCGCGCCGGGCTGCGCGCCTGCGGCGCGCAGCTCGGTGGTCAGGAATGCGATCCGCGCTTCCTGCATGTACTCCATGAAGCGGGTGTTGTTCACGTGACCCAGGCGGTCGGAGTCACCCCACCGGACCTGGATCTCGTATGTGAAAGCCTGCTGCCCCACCAGGTCAGTCCCTCGTGAGCTTGCGGTGCGTGACGCGGTGCGGACGGGCCGCGTCCGGTCCGAGCCGCTCGACCTTGTTGGCCTCGTAGCCCTCGAAGTTGCCCTCGTACCAGTACCAGGCCGCCTCGTTGTCGCCGAAGCCACCTTCCCACGCGAGGATGTGCGTGCAGGTGCGGTCGAGGAACCAGCGGTCGTGGGAGATCACGACGGCGCAGCCGGGGAACTGTTCGAGGGCGTTCTCCAGCGAACCGAGGGTTTCGACGTCGAGGTCGTTGGTCGGTTCGTCGAGCAGGATCAGGTTTCCGCCCTGCTTGAGCGTCATCGCGAGGTTCAGGCGGTTGCGCTCACCACCGGACAGGACACCCGCCGGCTTCTGCTGATCGTGGCCCTTGAACCCGAACGAGCTGATGTAGGCGCGCGACGGCATCTCCGTCTGGCCGACCACGATGTGATCGAGACCGTCGGACACGACCTCCCACACCGTCTTGTCGGGGTCGATGCCGGTGCGGTTCTGGTCGACGTAGCTGAGCTTGACGGTCTGACCGATCTTCACCTCACCCGCGTCCGGCTCCTCGAGCCCGACGATCGTCTTGAACAGCGTCGTCTTACCGACACCGTTGGGGCCGATCACGCCGACGATGCCGTTACGCGGCAGGGTGAACGACAGATCCTTGATCAGGACCCGGCCGTCGAAGCCCTTGTCGAGGTTCGACACCTCCACCACGACGTCACCGAGGCGCGGCGGCGCGGGGATCTGGATCTCGTCGAAGTCGAGCTTGCGGGTCTTCTCGGCCTCGTTGGCCATTTCCTCGTAGCGGTCGAGGCGGGCCTTGTTCTTGGCCTGACGGGCCTTCGCTCCGGAGCGGACCCAGGCCAGCTCCTCCTTGAGGCGCTTCTGCAGCTTCTGGTCCTTCTTGCCCTGGACCTCGAGCCGGGCGGCCTTCTGCTCCAGGTAGGTGGAGTAGTTGCCCTCGTACGGGTACAGGCGACCGCGGTCGACCTCGCAGATCCACTGGGCGACGTGGTCGAGGAAGTACCGGTCGTGGGTAACGGCCAGGATCGCACCCGGGTAGGCGGCCAGGTGCTGCTCCAGCCACAGGACGCTCTCCGCGTCGAGGTGGTTGGTCGGCTCGTCGAGCAGCAGCAGGTCGGGCTTGCTGAGCAGGAGCTTGCACAGGGCGACGCGGCGCTTCTCACCACCGGAGAGGTGCGTGACCATCTCCTCCGGCGGCGGACAGCGGAGAGCGTCCATCGCCTGCTCGAGCTGGGAATCGATCTCCCACGCGTCGGCATGGTCGAGCTTCTCCTGGAGCTCGCCCATCTCCTCCATCAGTTCGTCGGAGTAGTCGGTGGCCATCAGCTCGGCGATCTCGTTGTACCGCTTGAGCTGGACCATGGTTTCACCCATGCCCTCTTCGACGTTCTCGCGAACGGTCTTCGTCTCGTCCAGGTGCGGTTCCTGCATGAGGATCCCGACGGTGGCACCCGGTGCGATGAACGCCTCACCGTTGCCCGGCTGATCCAGCCCCGCCATGATCTTGAGGATGCTGGACTTACCCGCGCCGTTCGGGCCGACCACACCGATCTTGGCGCCGGGGTAGAAGCTCATCGTGACGTCATCGAGGATGACCTTGTCACCGTGCGCCTTGCGCACCTTCTTCATCGTGTAAATGAACTCAGCCATGGGGCCAGCCTAATGGTGAAGCGCGACGAACCCACATCGCGGAGGGTCGGGGACGTGATCGGGGACTTCCCGCGGGATGCTGCGGGCACCGGCGCCGGGAACGCGAGGTCGGCGCCGATACCCGCAGGTGCGCTACGCGACGAGGGACCGGGTGGCCACCTCTTCGGTCGCCGGGTCGTCCGCACCACCGTCGACCGTTCTCGGCGCGCGCTCGAGCACGACCGTGCACCGGGCCAGATCCGGTCCGATCGCGGTGGCGCTCAACTCCAGGTCGGAGCGGGCGATGCCGTCTCGGGTGGTGTATTCGGTGGTGCGCAAGTCCCCGGTCACGAGAACGGGGTCGCCCTTCGTGATCGAGGCGACGACGCCGGCCATCAGCCGCCGCCTGCAGGTCACCGTGAGGTAGAGCGTGCTCCCGTCACGCCACTCCCCCGTCGCGTGGTCGCGGCGCCGGACCGTGCTCGCCATCCGGAAACTGAGGAACTCGTCACCGGCCGCGTTCGACCGGATGACCGGGCTGGTGATGACCGTTCCGACAACGGTGCCGTGCGTTTCGTACATGACGTCTACCCCCTGTGAGTGCGGCAAGTGCCTTCACTCACAGCGTGCCGTCCGGCGGCACCGTTTTCGGCCCGCACCGGACATCTGTGGAGAAACGGACCGGCTGTGGATGGAACCGCGAAAACAGCCCCCGGGACCACCGAACGTGTCGGGGCGGCGTGCTAGCGGTCAGCGCCCCGCTTCGCGGTCCCGTCGCGCCAACTCCGCGAACATCGCGTTGTGCGCTGCCAGATCCGCGTCGTCGTCCCGGTCCGCGGCCCGGTCGACCCGCCGCGCCGTGCGGCCGTCACTGCGCGACCACTGGATGAGCAGCGCCATCATCACCAGCACCAGCGGGATCTCACCGGTGGCCCACGCGATGCTGCCGCCCAGTTGCTGGTCACCCACCAGGTCGGCGTTCCAGCCGAGACCGAGCGAACGGTAGTACCACTCGCCCATCACGGCGCCCATGCTCATCAGCGCGACGCCGAAGAACGCGTGGAACGGCAGAGAACCGAACACCATCGCGAGCTTCGTCACCGGTTGCAGCTTGCGCGGCGACGGGTCGATGCCGATCGCCACCCAGTAGAAGAGGTAGCCGCTCAGCAGGAAGTGCAGATTCATCAGCACGTGCGCCGAGTGCGAGTCCACGGCGGCCTCGAAGATCCCGCCGAGGTACAGGGCGTAGAAACCGCCCACGAACAGCACCGCCGCGACGACGGGGTGCGTGATGAACCGGGAGAACGGGCTGTGCAGCGCGGTCAGGATCCATTCGCGCAGCCCCGGCACACCGTTCTTGCCCGCCGGATCGAGGGCGCGCAGGGCGAGCGTGATCGGGGCACCGAGCACCAGGAGCACCGGCGCCAGCATGGACAGCGCCATGTGCGCGCCCATGTGCACGCTGAACACGGCCGGCGAGTACCGGCCCACACCCGACGACGTCGCGATCAGCAGCACCACGCATCCGCACATCCAGGCGACGGTCCGGCCGACGGGCCAGCTGTCGCCGCGCCGCCGCAGTTTGCGCAGTCCGAGCGCGTACACGACTGCCAACACGATCGCGGCGGTGCCGTAGAGGAGATCGAATCGCCAGTCCAGCATCAGCCGGGTGAATGTGGGTGGCCCCGCCAGGTTGTAGCCGAGTTCCACCTCGGTGAGGGTGGGCGCCGCGGTCGGGGGCGGCGGGGGCGTGCGACCGAGTCCGACGGCGAGACCGATCGTCGCGGCGAAGACCATGACCTCCGCTCCGGCGAAGCGGATCAGGTTGCCGCGGCTCGTCGGGTCCTTCTGCAGCGCGGGCAACGCCCGTCGACGCTGCGCCCAGCCGAACACACCGAGCACGACGAGGGCCACGATCTTCGCGACCACCAGGCGCCCGTACGTGGTGTCGACGAGGTCACCGATCTGGACGCGGACGAGCGCGTTCACCACACCGCTGACCGCCATGACGACGAAACAGACGGTCGCGACCGCGGAGAACCTGCGCGCCGCGACGTCGGTGTAGGCGCCGCGCCTGCGCGCATGGGCGAGGAGAGCGAACAGGCCACCCGCCCACAGTGAGGCCGCCACGAGGTGCAGGATCAGGCTGTTCGTCGCCATGTCGTGCGAACCACCCGAGGACGAGTGCCCGGTCAACGCGAGCGGCATCAACCCGAGGACGCCGACGACCAGCAGGATCGGCGTCCACCACCAGCGCAGTACGAGCCGGGAGGCGATCGCGAGGACGATGGCGATGATCGCGGTCCAGCGCCAGGCGCCCGCGAGTTCGACCTGATCGATCGAATTGAAGATGTTGGCCGGCTTGACCGCCTCGCCGAAGGGCTGCCCGGACGTGTCCGACAGCGTCAACGGGACGAGGACGAGGGCGGTCGCCGCCCACACGATCGCGGCGTACGACGCGGTGCGGACCGCGCGGTAGCCGTCCACGTCCAGGACGCCGGATTTCTGCGGCGGCACGAAGAACGCCGCGAGCAGCAGGGATCCGATGGTGATGACGGCAGCGATCTCCGACACGGCCCGCATGGCGGGCAGTCCGTAGGTGGTGATCGGTCCGGGATCCGGGATTCCCAGCAGCACGAGCGCCTGAGCGGCGGAAAGTCCGACGACGATTGCCGCGACCAGGCCGGCGATCAGACCGCCGACGATGAACAGGGCGGTCGAATCGGCACGGTTCGGGGGTTTCGACGCCGGGCCGGACGCCGCGAGCTGGGGTGTAGCCATACGTCAAGGGTAGGACCTACGACAGGCCGTCGGAGACGCGAGGGTCGGTCGTCGTTGCGGCTACCGTCGACAGGGTGGTGTCCCGGGGAGACGAGAGGCTGAGATGGCGGAGTTTCTGATCATCGTGGTGGCGCTGTTCTTCGCGGGCATGGGTGTCTACGGGCTCGCCCTGCCCGCCCACCTGGTCGCCCCGTTCGGCCTGACCGCGGATTCGGCGACGGCCCGGGCCGAGGTGCGCGCGGTCTACGGCGGCTTCGGTGTCGCGGTGGCGGGCCTGCTCTTCTTCGCGGCCTTCGACGCCTCCGGCATCCGGTCCGTCGCCGCGGTGACGGTGGCCGTCGCCCTGCTGGGGATGGCGTTCGGCCGAATCGTGGCGGCCCTCACCGACCGGCCGACGCGCTTCTACCCCGTGTGGTTCTACTTCGTCGTCGAGCTCGTTCTGGCGGGACTGCTGCTCTCCGCCGCAGCCCTGGGCTCGTGACGCACACACCCCAGCCCCGGTCGGAGCACGCGGGGCGGCAGGTAATATTTGCTGCGCGCCTCCGTAGCTCAGGGGATAGAGCAAGAGCCTTCTAATCTCTTGGTCGCAGGTTCGAATCCTGCCGGGGGCACTCATTCGACGGAGCACCGGCCGGAGAAAACCCCCGATCACCTGGACACACAGGACTCGGGGGGCCGGGCGTCAGTCTTTCAGGAACGCCAGCAAGTCGGCGTTGATCGTCTCCGCGTGCGTGGTGGGCATGCCGTGGGGGAAGTCCTCATATGTCTTCAGCGTCCCGTTGGCGAGAAGCTTCGCGGACAGGGGTCCGGCGTCGGCGTAGGGCACGATCTGGTCGTCCTCGCTGTGCATCACGAGCACCGGCACCGTGATCTTCTTCAGGTCTTCGGTGAAATCGGTCTGCGAGAAGGCGACGATGCCGTCGTAGTGGGCCTTGGCCCCGCCCATCATCCCCTGACGCCACCAGTTCTCGATGATCGCCTCCGAGGACTCCACGCCCGGCCGGTTGAATCCGTAGAACGGCCCCGACGGCAGGTCGCGGTAGAAGACGGAACGGTTGGCCGCGAGTTGCGCCTGCAGGTCGTCGAACACCGACTTGGGCAGGCCGCCCGGATTCGCCTCCGTCTTCACCATCAGCGGCGGCACCGCGCTGATCAGTGCGGCTTTCGACACCCGGCTCTCGCCGTGTCGCGCGAGGTAGTGCGCGACCTCGCCGCCGCCGGTCGAATGGCCGACGTGGACGGCGTCGTGGAGGTCCAGGTGTGCGGTCAACTCGGCGAGGTCGTCGGCGTAGTGGTCCATGTCGTGGCCGTCGCCGGTCTGCGTGGAGCGCCCGTGCCCGCGCCGGTCGTGGGCGATGACTCGATAGCCGTGCCGGAGGAAGAACAGCATCTGCGTGTCCCAGTCGTCGGCCGACAGCGGCCAGCCGTGGCTGAACAACATGGGTTGACCGGTTCCCCAGTCCTTGTAGAAGATCTCCGTGCCGTCCTGCGTAGTGATCGTGCCCATGGGTGTGCCTTTCTCGACCGCTCCGGGAATGACGATGAGGACGGAATTCAGTACATCAAACTTCGGCGTGCGCACGGGCTGCTTCGACCGGCGCCGGCGGTCGCGTACTCGCGCGTAGCAAACCGACTGATTAGTCTTGTTCACGCATCGCCCCAACCCGACGGGGCAACGGTGCATCGGGACCCGCCACTTTCCTCCGCGAGTGGCGGGTTTCCCGTCCGTCGGTCGTCAGCTCCGCGGGGGTACCTCGAACACCAGCAGCGTGCTGGTGGCGGTGGCCACCAGGCGGCCCTGCGCGTCGGTGACCTCCCCTTCCGCGAAGGCGATGCGCCGGCCCGCCTTCTTCACGACGCCGGTAGCGGTGAGCGCCCCGGAGTCCTTGGCCGCCCCGCGGATGTAGTTGACCTTGATCTCGACCGACGTGTACCCCCACCCCGCGGGCAAGGTGGTGTGCACGGCGCAGCCCGCGACCGAATCGAGCAGCGTGCACACGGCGCCGCCGTGGATGGCGCCGATCGGGTTGTACTGCGACTCGTCGGGATCGAGCGCGAAGACCACCCTCCCGGGCTCGGCCTCGAGGAATCGCAAGTTCATCAAGCCGGCGATGGGCGGCGCCGGAACGCTGCCGTCGAGAATCGACCGCAGGTAGGTGAGGCCGTCGAGTTCCCGGGCCTTGCGCGCCGGACCCGCCGGGTCGTGCCATTCGACGATCTTCGACCGCACCTCGCCCCACTCACCGGTGTCCGGCACGCCCTCGACCGTCGCCACTTCTCCGTTCCCGTACGCGCTCACTATGCGGCTCCCCGCTGCGCCGACGGCGGATAGAGGACGTCGAGGTCGCCGGACAGCGCCGCCTTGACGGTGCGGGTGGTGTCGTCGGCGAGCACCTCGTGGGCGCCGGACTCGACGCCGTCGAAGGCCAACCGCGCAACCTCGGCCGCGGAGATCTTCTCCACGTCCAGACCGCTGGTCATGTCAGTGTCCATGTAGCCGAGATGCAGCCCGACCACCTGAATATTCTGCGCCGCGAGTTCGGCGCGCATGGCGTTGGTGGCACTCCACAGGGCGGCTTTCGAGACGCTGTAGGAGCCACCGACCGCCAGCCACGACAGCACGGAGTGCACGTTGAGGATCGCGCCGCCGCCGTTGGCGGCGATGATCGGCGCGAGCGCGCGCGTCACGTTGAGCGGACCGTACAGATTGGTTTCGAGCTCACGGCGCATCCCGTCGAGATCGCCGGTGAGCGGCGACTCGCCGACGAGGATCCCGGCGTTGTTGATCAGCACGCCGAGATCCCCGACGAGTTCCGCTGCGGCGTAGACCGATTCGGGGTTCGTGACGTCCAGTTGGATGGGCACGACCCGCGGGTGCCCGTCGATCGCCGACGTGTCACGTGCCGACGCGTAGACCGTGCGCGCTCCTCGTCTGAGCGCCTCGGCGACGAAGGCCCGCCCGAGCCCGCGATTGGCCCCGGTGACCAGCACCGTCCGATCCTGAATCGTGGTCATGGTGTCCCCTTCGAATGAGTAAGTCCGATTTTCCAACTAACTGCCCTCACGACAGTAAACCCTGTTAGTTGGAAAACGCAACCCTCTATGATGGAGGGCATGACCAACGGCGACCCCCAGCCAGCAACACCCGAGCTCGTCATGGACCGGATGCCCCTCACACCGAGGCCCTGCGCCATCGCCGCCACCATGGAGTTGATCGGCGACCGCTGGTCGATGCTGGTGATCCGCGAACTGTCCTACGGCGTGCACCGCTTCGACCGGATCGCGGGCTACATCGGCGTCTCCCGCGACATCCTCACCGCACGGCTACGCAAACTCGAGGAGGTCGGCGTCATCGAACGCAGGCAGTACTCCGAGCACCCGCCCCGCTTCGAGTACCACCTCACCCCCGCGGGCGAGGACCTGCGGCCGCTGTTGCTCTCCCTGTTCCAGTGGGGCAGCAAATGGGCCGTAGACGAGGCTCCTTCGGTGCTCGTGCACGACTGCGGGCACTCGCTGGAACTGGAACACCGCTGCGCGCATTGCGGCGAGGCGGTCGAGAACACCACCGTCGCAATGCATTCCCGCACCCCTCGACGGGAACGCTGACCTCCCCGGCACGGCGCGATACAGGACGTCCCGACACCGGTCTATAGTTTCCGATGTAAACGTCAGGTAAAGAAGTCCTCACACGTTAGGCAGGGGTGGTCTGTGTCAACGCGCGACCGGGTAGCAGAGATCTACGAGCAGGTCCGCCTGCGGAACGCCGGAGAACCCGAGTTCCACCAGGCCGCCGCGGAGGTCTTCGAATCGCTCCAGGTCGTGCTCGAGCGCCGTCCCCACTACGCCGATTCCGGACTGATCGAGCGACTGTGCGAGCCCGAACGTCAGATCATCTTCCGGGTGCCGTGGGTCGACGATTCCGGCAACGTGCACGTCAACCGTGGTTTCCGCGTGCAGTACAACAGCGTGCTCGGCCCCTACAAGGGTGGCCTGCGGTTTCACCCCAGCGTGAACCTGGGGATCGTGAAATTCCTCGGGTTCGAGCAGATCTTCAAGAACGCCCTCACCGGGCTTCCGATCGGCGGCGGCAAGGGCGGCTCCGACTTCGATCCCAAGGGTCGTTCCGAGGCCGAGATCATGCGGTTCTGCCAGTCGTTCATGACCGAGCTGCATCGCCACATCGGTGAATACACCGACGTCCCCGCGGGGGACATCGGCGTCGGCGGCCGCGAGATCGGCTACCTGTTCGGCCAGTACAAGCGGCTCACCAACTCGTACGAGTCGGGCGTCCTCACCGGCAAGGGACTCACCTGGGGCGGCTCGCAGGTGCGTCGCGAGGCGACCGGGTACGGCGTCGCCTACTTCGTCGCCGAGATGCTGAAGACCGCGAACAGCTCACTGGGCGGCAAGACCGTCGTCGTCTCCGGTTCCGGAAACGTCGCGATCTACGCGATCGAGAAGGTCCACCAACTCGGCGGAATCGCGATCGCGGCCTCCGACTCCGCGGGGTACGTCGTCGACGAGAAGGGCATCGACCTCGAACTCCTGAAAGAGATCAAGGAGGTGCGGCGTGGACGGATCAGCGAGTACGCGGACACCGTGCCGCACGCCAGGTTCGTGCCGAACGGTTCGATCTGGGATGTGCCGTGCGACGTCGCACTGCCCTGCGCCACCCAGAACGAACTCGACGAATCGGCAGCCAAGACCCTGGTCACGAATGGTGTGCAGGCGGTGGCGGAGGGCGCGAACATGCCCACCACCCCACAGGGCGTCCAGGTGTTCCGCGATGCCGCCGTGGCATTCGCACCGGGCAAGGCGGCCAATGCGGGCGGGGTCGCGACGTCGGCACTCGAGATGCAGCAGAACGCATCCCGCGACTCGTGGGGCTTCGCGTACACCGACGAGCGGTTGGCCGGGATCATGCGCGGCATCCACGAACGCACTGTCACCACCGCCGCCGAGTACGGCATGCCGGGCGACTACGTGCACGGCGCGAACATCGCCGGATTCGTGAAGGTCGCCGACGCCATGATCTCGCTCGGCGTCATCTAGCGAAACGACGGGGCCACGACCCTCACTGTCGACGGTCGCGGCCCCGCTCGGATCCTCAGTCGACCGGCTTGTCCTCGGCCTCGTCCTCGCGGGCCTTCTTCGAGGCCTCACGCATCTCGATGCCGTCGGACACCCAGTCGCCGATCTCCCGGGTGACGTCCCGGACGGCGCCCGCGATGATCGTCGCGATCTGACCCACGTGCGTGGCCGCCGACTCCGTCAATTCCTGCACGGTGTCCTTGCGCCGCTCGAACTTCCCCACCATGTGTTTCGCCTCTCAGGCTGCACTCTTCTGCCGCTCGACGATAACACCGGGAGGGGTGTCCGACGAGACGAGACCGGGCGGCAGTGCGAACGTGAAGATTTTCGCCCACACGGAGCCGATCTGCTTGAAGAAGCCACCGGTGTTGTAGGGCAGACCGTGCTTCTCGCACAGCGCCTTCACGACGGGCGCCATCTCCGGGTACCGGTGAGCGGGCAGGTCCGGGAACAAATGGTGCTCGATCTGGTGCGACAGGTTGCCGGACATGATGTGGAACAGCGGGCTCCCCTCGATGTTCGCGCTGCCGAGCATCTGCCGGACGTACCACTCGCCGCGGGTTTCCTCCGCGGTCTCGTCCTCGGTGAAACTCTGCACGCCGGTGGGGAAATGGCCGCAGAAGATGATGGAGTACGCCCACACGTTGCGGATCAGGTTGGCGGTCACGTTGCCGAGCAGTGTGGGGACGAACAGCGGCCCGGTGAGCGCGGGGAAGATCACGTAGTCCTTGAGCACCTGCCGACCGGCCTTGCGCCACCAGCCCTTCAGCAACGGCTTGACGTCGTGCCACTTGCGCTTGCCCTGGATCACGTTCTCCGCTTCCAGGTCGTGCATCATGACGCCCCACTCGAACAGCATCATCAGGAAGAAGGCGTAGACCGGGTTCCCCAGGTAGTAGGGGTTCCACTTCTGCGCCTCGTCGATCCGCAGGATGCCGTAGCCGATGTCCCGGTCCCGGCCGAGGATGTTGGTGTAGGTGTGGTGCATGTAGTTGTGGGAATGCTTCCACTGATCGGCCGGGCAGACGGTGTCCCATTCGAACACGCGGGAGTTCAGGCCCGGTTCACGCATCCAGTCGTACTGGCCGTGCATGACGTTGTGGCCGATCTCCATGTTGTCGAGAATCTTCGACACCCCGAGTGCCCCGACCCCGGCAATCCAGGCCGGTGGGAAGAATCCGAGGTACATCAGCCCGCGGCCGGCGACCTCGAATCCCCTCTGCGCCTTGATGATCTTGTAGATGTATTCGCGGTCCTCGGCGCCGAGGTCCGCAACCGTCCGGTCGCGGAGGGCGTCCAGTTCCCGGCCGATCTCTTCGACCTGGTCGTGACTGAGCACCACCGGGGCGTCGTTGCGGGAACCGTCGGAGCCGTCGACGAACGGGAGGAACGAGAGCGAGAGTCCAAACATGTCGGTCTCCAAACGTTGAATGTCGAGTGAAAGTCAGATGTCGAGGGCGACGTCGCCCACCGGAACCGAGACGCACAGCTGGATCGCCTTGTCCGGATCGGTGTCGGTGTCGCCGGTGCGGACGTTCTTGGTGCACCCCGATTTCTTCACCGTGGTGCAGGAGAAACAGATGCCCATCCGGCAGCCGTACTCGGGATGGAGCCCGGCGGCCTCGGCCTGTTCGAGCAGCGTCTTTCCGGAGTTGTCCGCGGTGACGCCGCTGGCGGTGAAGGACACCGCACCACCGGCCTCACCCTCCGCCGGGGCTGCGGCGGGAGCGAATTCCTCGGTGTGGAGACGGTCCTCGATGCCGAGTTCGCGGTACACCTCGCGGACGCCACGCATCAGTCCGGGCGGGCCGCACAGGAAGGTTTCGGCGTCCGCGTACCAGGGCGCCACGGCGTCGAGGTGCTCCTGGCCGAAGAACCCGTGGAGATGGCCGCCGGTCTCCTGATCGGTGTACGCCAACACGAGGGAGACGTTGGCGTTCGCGGCCGCGAGCGCACGCAGCTCGTCGAGGTATGCGACGTCGTTTTCGGTGTACGCGTAGTGCAGAAAAGTGATGCTCCCGAAGTGCTGCTCGTCGACGAGGGTGCGCAGCATCGACAGAACCGGGGTGATTCCGCTGCCTCCGCTCACCAGCAGGAGCCGGCGAGGGCGAGGAGACGGAAGAGTGAATTCTCCCGCCGCCTGGGACAGGTCGAGCACGAGACCGGGGCTCGCGTGCGCGTGCAGGTACTGCGAGACCAGACCCTCGGGATGCGCCTTGACCGTCAGCTCGACGAGCCCGTCGGTGGACGCCTGTGCATTGGCCGGTGAGTAGCACCGGGTGTGCCGAACCCCATCGATCACGACGCCCACCTGCACGAACTGCCCCGCACGGAATCCGCGCCACTGCCGGGTGGGGCGCAGCGTGAGGGTGACGGTGTCGGCGGTGGACCGCCGGACCTCGACCACTTCGGCGCGCAGGTCGCGCACGGTGACCATGGGAGTGACGAGTTCGAGGTAGCGGTCGAGCTGGTGCGGAGTGGCCATCGCCTCGAACAACGACAGCAGTGAGAACCTGCGTTCCTCCGCCGGACGACTGGTGTGGGCAACTGACACGTCGGCCTCCTCCATTTGAGTGCACGGTTGTACACTGACAATAGTGTGACAGAGGGGGACAGGAAGTTGTCAATCGGAATGTGACCGCACGCACACTCGAGGCAGGGATCGGATTTGCATGCCGGACGACGAGTACGAGCACCCGGAGATGACGGGTGTCGGCACCGCCACGAATACACTCACAGCCGTGAGTCAGTCGACCGGCGCCGAACCGGAGAGCAGGGCAGCCCGCAAGGAGCGCACGAGGAAGGCCCTTCTCGACGGCACGCTCGAACTCATGGCGGACCGCAGTTTCGCCGGCGTGAGCCTGCGCGAGATCGCCCGCACCGCAGGAATCGTGCCCACCGCGTTCTACCGCCACTTCGCGTCCATCGAGGAACTCGGTGTGGTGCTCGTCGAGGAGGGCATGCGAATCCTGCGCCAGATGCTCCGCGACGCCCGGCGCACGCCGAGCACCAAAAGCGCCGGCGCATCCCTCGACATCCTCGTGCGACAGGTCCGCACCCACGAGGCGCAGTTCCGGTTCCTCAGCCGCGAACGCTACGGCGGCGTCCCCGAAATTCGCCGTGCGATCGCGACCGAGATGACACTGTTCGTCAGCGAACTCACGGTGGATCTGTCCCGCATCGACGGTCTGCAGTCCTGGGACCACGACGACCTGGAGATGGCGGCCGACCTGATCGTGTCCACCATGTTCGCCGTCGTCGTCGATCTGCTCGAGGCCGATCGTCCCGGAAGCCGAAGCGAGGCCGAGGTGGTCGCGCGCGCCGAACGGCAACTACGCCTGATCATGCTCGGCATGAGCGGGTGGAATCCCGGAAAGTAGTCGCACTCTCACCGTACGGTGGGGGCATGTCGAACCTCCTCGAGCACACCCACGTCCCGGTAGGTCCGCTCACCTTCGATGTCGCGGTCGGTGGTCCGGTCGGCGGCGACGCCGTCCTCCTTCTCCACGGTTACCCGGAGAGCGCGGCGTCGTGGTCACCGGTCGCGGCCCTCCTGAACGACGCGGGCCTCCGGACCTACGCGCCGAACCAGCGTGGATACTCGCCCGGTGCACGACCCGACGGAGTCGACTCCTACCGTATCGACCACCTCGTCGCTGATGTCGTGGGGCTGCTCGACGCCCTCGACATCGACACGGTGCACCTCGTCGGCCACGACTGGGGATCCATCGTGGCGTGGTGCGTGGCGGCCCGCCACCCGGGTCGCGTCACGTCGCTGACCACGGTGTCGGTTCCCCATCCCGCGGCCTTCGGCTGGGCGCTACGCGAAGACGAAGACCAGCAACAGCGATCGTCCTACATCCAGTTCCTGCGGACGGAGGGCAAGGCCGAGCACGTCCTCCTTCGCGAGGACGCCCAGCGGCTGCGCGCGGTGTTCGGGGACGTCGTGAGTTCCGAACTCGTAGACGAGCACGTTGGGCTTCTGAGTGAACCGGGCGCGCTGACCGCCGCGCTGAACTGGTACCGCGCCATGACAAGTGACTTCGAGGCGACACCCGCCGTCACCGTTCCCACGACTTACGTCTGGAGCACCGGCGACATCGCGATCGGGCGTGCCGCGGCGGAGAGGTGTGGCGAGTTCGTCGATGCGCCCTACGAGTTCGTCGTCCTGGACGGTGCTACGCATTGGGTTCCCGAGGAGTGTCCGGAACTGCTCACGAAGGCAATTCTGGAACGCGCCCGTTCAACGATCTGATCGGCGGTTCACCTCCATGTGCGGCGACAGTCTGGTGTGATGGCACTACGCGTCTCGTGCACCCTGGGAGGCACCATGAGTGGCATCGCAATCCTGCTGGTCGGCGCGGTTCTGTGCTTCGCCGGTGTCGGTTCACTCCACGTCGCCGTGCTCGCCTCGGGATTCGGCCTCGGCTGGCTCCTCGCAGATCTGCTGTCACTGTCGCTCGGGACGACGTTCCTGGTCGCGGCGATCGGCGCGGTCGTGGTGTGGGTGGCCACCACTTTGATCTTCAAATTCGCCGCATTCTTCATCGGAGGCATCGCGGGCGCCGTGATCGGAGCGAAGTTCAGTCGTGTACTGCAGCCCGACGACGCCAACTGGCTCCTCAGCGGAATCGTGATCGTCGCGCTCGCCGTCGCCTGTGGTTTCATCGCCGACCGGTACCGCGCGCGGGCATTGTTGTGGCTCACCGCGCTCGGCGGCGCCAGCTTGGTGCTGACCGGACTCGGTCTGGCCATCAGCCCCCTGCGGTTCCTCGAGGATCCGAACGAGGGCACCCAGCAGTTCTTCGCCTCGGTGATCTGGATCGTCGTGGCGGCGGCGGGCTGGCTGACCCAGCGTCGGCTGTTCCCGGAGAAACTCCGGATCGACGACGATCGTCGCGCGAAGCGTTAGTCGCGTTCGGGCGCCTTCACCACCGTCAGCGCGGCGAGCCCGATCGCGAGCACGATGACCAGGCCGAGGATCCCCGCCCGATCGGCCGCGAACCACCAGGCGAACAGCCCGAAGAGGGTGGGCGAGAGGAACGACACCGCGCGACCGGTGGTCGCGTACAGGCCGAACATCTGGCCCTCCCGGCCGGGCGGGGTGATCCGGGCCAGGAATGTGCGCGCGGACGACTGCGCGGGACCGACGAACAGGCACAGCAGCAGTCCGAAGATCCAGAACATGGCCGGTCCGGAGACGGCCGTCAGTACGACGCCGACGACGATCATCGCGATCAGGGACGTCATGATGACGGTCTTCGGGCCGATCCGGTCGTCGAACCGGCCGGCGGTGAGCGCGCCGAGCGCGGAGACGACGTTGGCGGCGACGCCGAACAGCAGCACGTCACCGGCGCTGATGCCGTAGACGTTGACGGCGAGGACGGCGCCGAACGTGAAGACACCGGCCAGCCCGTCGCGGAACAGCGCACTCGCCACCAGGAAGTACACGGTGCGCCGGTCGGCGGACCAGAGGTCGCGCAGATCCCGCCACAGCACCCGGTACGACTCGACGAAACCGGCCTTGGCCGCACCCGGATCGGCATTCGTGCGGGGCAGCTCGGGGACCTTCAGCAGCACGGGAATCGCGAAGACCGCGAACCAGACGGCGGCGAGCAGCGCGACCATCCGGATGTTCAGGCCGCCGTCGGTGGTGAGCCCGAGGAATCCCCGCGTGTCGCCGTCGCCGGCGATGAATCCGAAGTAACACAGCAGCAGCAGCACGATCCCACCGAAATAGCCCATCGCCCAGCCGAACCCGGACACCCTCCCGATGTTCGCCGGCGTCGACACCTGCCTGAGCATCGCGTTGTACGGGACGCCGGCCAGTTCGAAGATCACCGAACCCGCGGCCAGTAGCACCAGCCCGAGCCACAGGTACTGATACGAGTCGCGGACGAGGAACATCGCCGCCATGCAGCCGACCGTCGCGAAGGTGAGGACGCCGAGCGCCCACTTGCGTCGTCCTGCGGCGTCGAATCGCTGACCGGTGACGGGGGCGAGCACGGCGATGAGGAAGCCGGCGATGCCGAGCGACCAGCCCAGCCAGGTGCTCGCGGAGATCGATCCCGGCAGGTCCTCCCCCACGGCGTCCGTCAGGTACACGGAGAAGACGAACGTGAGGATCACGGCGTTGAAGGCGGCCGAACCCCAGTCCCACAACCCCCACGCGACAACCTGTCTGCGCGTCGCGGCCTCGCCGATCCCGGCAGGCGGACGAACGTCGGTGCTCATGCCCGCGAGCCTATGCGAGCGAACGGCACATGCGTGCGGTCTGACGCGACGAGCGTCCTCGTTCGACGGGGAGACTTAGTGTGCACTCAGTTGCATACTCACCTCGTTGCATACATACTTCGGTCCGTGGCACTCGAACATGCGCTCCTCGTATCCCTGACCGAGCACTCCGGCTCGGGGTACGAATTGGCGCGCCGGTTCGACAAGTCCATCGGCTTCTTCCAGAGCGCCACCCACCAGCAGATCTACCGCGTCCTCAAACGCATGGGCGAGGCAGGGTGGGTCGACGCCGAGGTGGTGGCGCAGGACGGCAGACCCGACAAGAAGGTGTACCGGGTCAGCGCGGCCGGACGCGCGGAACTCGCGCGGTGGATCGCCGAACCCACCGAGCCCAACCACCTGCGCAACGAGCTGGCAGTGAAGATCCGGGCCGCGGGGCACGGTGACGTCGCCGCACTCACGGCCGAGGTCGCCCGCCACCGCGACGGCCACGCCGCCCGGCTCGAGGTGTACCGCATGATCGAAAAACGCGACTTTCCCGCACCGGACCAGCTCTCCGGGGCAGCCCTGCACCAGTACCTCGTCCTGCGCGGCGGAATCCGCGTCGAGGAGGGGTTCGCCGACTGGTGTCAAGAAGTACTCGACGCGCTCTCACAGTAAGGACACGACCGCCAATGACACAGTTCCCTCAGCTGCTCGCCCCGCTCGACCTCGGCTTCACGACGCTGAAGAACCGGGTGATCATGGGTTCCATCCACACCGGACTCGAGGACCGCGCCAAGGACGTCCCGCGGCTGGCGGAGTATTTCGCCGAGCGCGCCCGCGGAGGGGTCGCGCTAATCGTCACCGGCGGTTACGCGCCCAACCGGACAGGCTGGCTGTTGCCGTTCGGCGCGAAGCTCACCAACCGCGTCGAGGCCCGCAGGCACCGCGCGATCACGAAGGCGGTGCACGACGAGGGCGGCAAGATCGCCCTGCAGATCCTGCACGCCGGGCGGTACAGCTACCAGCCGTTCAGTGTCTCCGCCTCGTCGATCAAGGCCCCCATCAACCCGTTCCGGCCCCGCAAACTCACCGGCCGCGGCGTCCGGTGGCAGATCCGCAACTTCGTGCGCTGCGCGCGCCTCGCGCAGCAGGCGAACTACGACGGCGTCGAGATCATGGGCGGTGAGGGCTACTTCGTCAACCAGTTCCTGTGCGAGCGCACCAACAAACGTACCGACGAGTGGGGCGGGACTCCCGGGAACCGCCGCCGGATGGCAGTCGAGATCGTCCGTCGCACCCGCGCGGCCGTCGGCCCGGATTTCATCATCATCTTCCGCCTGTCGATGGCCGACCTCGTCGAGGGCGGTCAGACCTGGGACGAGATCGTCGCGCTGGCGGAGGAAGTGGAGGCGGCGGGCGCAACCATCATCAACACCGACATCGGCTGGCACGAATCGCGTGTTCCCACGATCGTGACGTCGGTGCCGCGGGCCGCGTTCGCCGACATCACCGGCAAACTCGAGAAGCACGTGACCATCCCCGTGGCCGCGTCGAACCGGATCAACATGCCGGAGGTTGCCGAGGAGATCCTGACCCGCGGTGACGCACAGCTGATCTCGATGGCGCGCCCGATGCTCGCCGATCCCGACTGGGTGCGGAAGGCGGAGGCAGGCACTCCCGACGAGATCAACACGTGCATCGCGTGCAACCAGGCCTGCCTCGACCACGCCTTCGTCCGCAAGCACGTGTCGTGCCTGCTGAATCCGCGGGCGGGCCGGGAGACGGAACTGACGCTCGCGCCCACCCGGACCGCAAAGCGGGTCGCCGTCGTCGGGGCGGGCCCCGCGGGACTGTCCGCGGCGCTCGGACTGGCCCACCGCGGCCACTCGGTGACGCTGTTCGAGGCGCATTCGGAGATCGGCGGCCAATTCGGCATCGCCCGCAGGATCCCCGGCAAGGAGGAGTTCGCGGAGACCATCCGGTATTACAACCGCCAGCTGCCGTTGGCCGGTGTCGATCTCCGGCTCGACACCCGCGTCACCGCGGCCGAGCTGGTCGGCACGTACGACGAGGTGATCGTCGCGACCGGTGTGACGCCGCGCGTGCCGTCCATTCCGGGGATCGACCATCCGAAGGTGCTCACCTATCCGGAGGTCGTCCGCGGCGGCAAGCCCGTCGGGCGGTCGGTCGCGGTGATCGGGGCCGGCGGGATCGGCGTCGACGTCAGCGAGTTCCTCACCCACGAGCACTCCCCGACTCTCGACCTGAAGGAATGGAAGCAGGAGTGGGGTGTCACCGAACCCGAGGCCGCGGCGGGCGCCCTCACCACACCGATCCCCGAACCGTCGCCGCGTGAGGTGTACCTGCTGCAACGCAAGAGCGGCCGGATCGGCGCGGGACTCGCCAAGACCACCGGCTGGGTCCACCGGGCGGCGCTGAAGAGCAAGGGCGTCCAAGAGCTGTCCGGGGTCAACTACGAGCGCATCGACGACGACGGCCTGCACATCACGTTCGGCGCCAAGCGCGAGAAGCCCCGCACTCTCGCCGTCGACAACGTCGTGATCTGCGCGGGCCAGGAATCGGTGCGGGATCTCGTCGACGAACTGACCGTCGCCGGCGTCACCACCCACGTCATCGGGGGCGCGGACGTCGCCGCCGAACTCGACGCCAAGCGCGCCATCGAGCAGGGCACCCGGCTCGCGGCCCGCATCTGACGCACTACGCTGCTGACCGTGAGCTTGCCGAACCCCACCCCCAGTGCCCGCGCCGTCGTGACCGGCGCCTCGTCCGGAATCGGCGAGGCGCTGGCCGCCGAGCTGGCCTCCCGCGGACACTCCCTGATCCTCGTCGCGCGCCGCGGCGAGGTGATGGAGTCACTCGCCGGGACCCTTCGCGACCAGTACGGTGTCGCGGTCGACGTGCATGCGTGCGATCTGTCGGACCGGGACGCGCGCGCCGCCCTCGTCACCGAGCTGGCCGGCCGGGAGATCAGCGTCCTGTGCAACAACGCCGGCATCGCCACGTTCGGCCCCGTCGCCGGGCTCGACCCCGCGTACGAGCGCGCGCAGGTGGAACTCAATGCCGTTGCCGTGCACGACCTCACCCTCGCGGTGCTGCCCGGGATGATCGAACGCGGGTCCGGGGCGATCCTCATGGTCGGCTCGGCGGCGGGCAACATGCCCATCCCCCACAACGCCACCTACGCGGCCAGCAAGGCGTTCGTCAACACGTTCTCCGAGTCGCTGCGCGGCGAACTGAAGGGGACCGGCGTGAACGTCACCCTGCTCGCCCCCGGCCCGGTGCGCACCGAGGAGCCCGATCCGGCGGATGCGTCGATCGTGGACAGGCTGGTGCCCGACTTCCTGTGGATCTCCAGCGAATACACCGCCAAGGTGTCGCTCGACGGACTGGCCGACAACAAGATGCGTGTGGTGCCCGGCATCATCAGCAAGGCGATGTCCGTTGCCGGGCAGTACAGTCCACGCGCGGTCGTCGCGCCGATCGTCGGGACGTTCTACAAGAAGCTGGGCAGTTAGTCACCGCCTGCGACGTCTGCCTGTCCCGAATATGCTGCGGGTGATCTCGCGGCCTGCCGCCGACGCCGCCGACCGGAGGAAACTCTTCACGGCGGAGTTCCCGAGGATCTGCTCGGCCATGTTCGGCCCCTCCGGCTGCGCGGGCGCCGGCGGCGGCAGGTCGGGCAGCGGTGGCAGGTCGAGGCCCGGTTCCGCGGTCGGCGCACCGGCGACCTTGGCGGTCAGCTTCTCGTACGCCGATTCCCGGTCGACGGTCTGCCGGTACTTCGCCGACAGCGGGCTCGACGCGGCCACGGCCCTGATGGCGTCGTTGCCGATGGTGTCCATCAGCGAACGCGGGGGCCGAATCCTCGTCCACGCCACCGGCGTCGGCGAGCCCCGCTCCGACAGAACGGTCACGATCGCCTCGCCGATTCCCAGTGAGGTGAGCGCCTTCTCGAGGTCGTAGTTGTCGGTGGTCGGGTACGTCCGAACCGTTTTGGTCAGGGCCTTCTGGTCGTCGGGCGTGAACGCCCGCAGCGCGTGCTGGATCCGCGCGCCGAGTTGCGACAGCACCGCGTTCGGGACGTCCGTCGGCAACTGGGTGCAGAAGAACACCCCCACGCCCTTGGAGCGGATGAGCTTCACGGTCTGTTCCACCTGCTGCAGGAACGCCTTCGACGCGTCCGCGAAGAGCAGGTGGGCCTCGTCGAAGATGAAGACGAGTTTGGGTTTGTCGAGATCGCCTTCCTCGGGCAGGGTCTGGAACAGGTCTGCCAGCACCCACATCAGGAACGTGGAGAACAGTGCCGGGCGCGCGGCCTGGGCGCCCAACTCGAACAGGGTGATCACACCCGTGCCGTCGATCACCCGGAGCAGATCCTCGGTCTCGAGTTCGGGTTCCCCGAAGAACGTGTCGCCGCCGTCGGCTTCGAGATTGACGAGGGCCCTGAGGATCACACCGGCCGTGGCCGGGGACACGCCGCCGATGCCCTTCAGATCGGCCTTGCCCTCGTCGCTGGTGAGATGCGCGATGACCGATCGCAGATCCTTCAGGTCGAGCAGCGCGAGCCCCTGGACGTCGGCCCAGTGGAAGATCAGCCCCAGCGTGGACTCCTGGGTCTCGTTGAGTCCGAGCACCTTGGCGAGCAGGATCGGCCCGAACGCCGTGATGGTCGCGCGGACGGGAATGCCCAGGCCTTCCGTTCCCAGCGAAAGGAATTCGACGGGTGATCCCGCAGGCCGCCACCGGTCGTCGCCCGTCTCGGCTGCCCGGTCCGTGACCTTGCCCGTGGCCTCGCCCGGCTGTGACAGGCCCGACAGGTCGCCCTTCACGTCGGCCATGACCACGGGAACCCCTGCGGCCGACAGCTGCTCGGCAATACCCTGCAGTGTCTTCGTCTTTCCCGTCCCCGTGGCGCCGGCGACGAGGCCGTGCCGGTTGATCGTCGCGAGAGGGATGCGCACGCGGGCCGCAGGATCCACGGCGCCGCCCAGAACCACGGTTCCCAGTTCCAGCGCCGCGCCCTCCGAGGAGTACCCGGCCGCGATGTCCGCGGCGGCGCCGACCGGAGCGCGGTTCTCTGCAGCCTCCGCGTCCCGGGCCTCCTGCTCGGCTGCCTCCGCCGCTGCCGCTGCCTCCGCCGCCACCCTGGCCGCCTCGGCGGCCGCTGCCCTCGCTGCCGCCGCTCTCTCCGCCGGGGTCGAGGTCGCGTCGCCGTCCTGCGATTGCCGGGTCATCCAAGCCCTCCTCGGATCACACACATCGGGGGAAAGTGTCCACCGCAGACCTTATCCCGTCACACACGTGACTACTGTGTTCCTGGTGCAGGACAAACTTGTGTGGATCGACTGTGAAATGACCGGGCTCCGCCTCGGCACCGACAAGCTGATCGAGATCGCGGCTCTGGTCACGGACAGCGAGTTGAACGTGCTCGGTGAGGGTGTCGACATCGTCATCCACGCCGACGACGACGCACTCGCGGCGATGCCCGACGTGGTGACCAAGATGCATGAGAACTCGGGGCTGACCGACGAGGTCCGGAAATCCACGGTCACCCTCGCCGAGGCCGAGCAGCAGGTGCTCGCCTACATCCGCGAGCACGTGCCCGTCGCAGGCACGGCGCCGCTCGCCGGCAATTCGATCGCCACCGACCGCGGGTTCATCGCCCGCGACATGCCGGACCTCGACACCTACCTGCACTACCGCATGATCGACGTCAGCTCCATCAAGGAACTGTCCCGGCGCTGGTACCCGCGGATCTACTTCGGTCAGCCCGAAAAGGGTCTCGCCCACCGCGCCCTGGCCGACATCAAGGAGTCGATCCGGGAGTTGAAGTACTACCGGAAGACGGCGTTCGTAGCCGAGCCCGGACCGTCTACCAGCGACATCGCCGCAGTTGTCGAGGAACTCGGGCCCGCCTGAGATACCGATTGGCTTCTCGGGCACCGGACGCGCTAGTATCTTCCTCGCCGAAGTTACTGCCCCCGGGCGGTGCCTGAAGCGCATGGTGAGTGTAGTTCAGTTGGTAGAGCACCAGGTTGTGATCCTGGCTGTCGCGGGTTCGAGTCCCGTCACTCACCCCAAACGGAAAGCCCCCGGCCTCGGCCGGGGGCTTTCCTCTTTGCGATTGGTCTTTCCGCCTGCGCTCAGGCGTTGGCGTTGCCCGCCTTCCAGACATCCCACGGGATGTTCCAGTCGCCGAGGCCGTCCGTGCCCGACAGGGTGCCGCCCACCGTGTTCTTCACGATGACGATGTCGCCGCGCTTCGTGTTGTCGTACACCCACTTCGCGTTGGACGGGCTGAGGTTCAGGCAGCCGTGGCTCGCGTTCGAGTAGCCCTGCTGCCCCACCGACCACGGCGCCGAGTGGAAGAAGATGCCGCTGTACGACATTCGCGTGGCCCAGTCGACGGGAGTCTTGTACCCCTGCGGGGAGTTGACGGGCACGCCGTACGTGGACGAATCCATGACGAGGTTCGCGAACCGGTCGCCGATGATGTAGACGCCGTTGTCGGTGGGTGTGTCGTCCTTACCCATCGACGTGGGCATCGTCATGATGACTTCGCCGTTGCGCTCGAACGTCACCTGCTTGGTGTTGTCGTCCGCGGTCGCGATGAGGGCGTCGCCGATGGTGAACGTGGTGTGGACGTCCTCCTGACCGAACAGGCCGTCACCGAGATCCCGGCCGTACACGGCGACCTTCACGTCCACGGCGGTGCCGGGTGCCCAGTAGTTCTGCGGACGCCACCGCACCTCACGGTTGTTCACCCAGTAGAACGCGCCCTCGACGGGCGGATTCGTCGTCACCGTGATCGCCGACTCCGCCGCCTTGCGATCGGGGATGTTCTCGTCGAACTGGACGGCGATCGGCTGACCGATGCCCACCACGTCGCCCTCCGACGGCAGCACGTACGGCTTGGTGACGTTTCCGGGCGCGCTGGTGGTGAACTCGGACGTCGAGACGGTGCCGCCACCGAGCCCGTTCGCCTTCACCTCGAGCCGGTACTCCTTGTCGTAGCCCAGCGGCTCCGTGTTGACCCAGGACAACCCGTCGGGGGCGATGGCACCGTCGACCGGCTCGCCCTCCGGGTTGAGCATGGTGACCTTCGCCAGCGTGCCGTCGGCCACCGTCACCGTGACAGGTTGTCCCGGCGAGAATCCCACCGCACCATCGACTGCCGACGCCGTCAGCTTCGGCTTGATGAGTTCGGTGACCGGATTGGAATCGATCGGCGCCTCACCTTCCGACGTGACGCTGTCGGCACCGGAGACGGTGCACCCTGCGATCGACAATGCGAATACGAGTGATGCCGCCACAATCGTCGCCGTCTTCGAGACGGATCTCACCGATTGCGCACGCATGCGCCCGCCACGCCCCACACCCATGGATAACCCCACTTCACGTCCTCGCTCCGAATTCACGTTCAAGCCGGCACGTCCCTCGCCTTCGCAAGACGAATCGGCACGTCGAGACCGTGTGGTCTCCAATGATGCCAGCCACCGGAGACCGGTTCCAACCAAGCGCCGGGCCGCTCAATAACGTTCGAATATCAATCGTGACCAGCGGCGCTCTCGTTACGCACCACCCTGCGGACCGGGTCGTCACGGGGAGTCGCCACCAGGCGATTTGCATTCCCGAGAAGCGACCCGCTAATGTTCTGTCTCGCAAGAGCGAGCGCCTATAGCTCAGTTGGTAGAGCAAGTGACTCTTAATCACTGGGTCCGGGGTTCGAGTCCCTGTGGGCGCACTTGCACGAAGGCCCCCATCCTCTCACGAGGATGGGGGCCTTTCTCGTTGTCACCATCTCAACGGACCGTGCGGGCGGTCAGATGACGAACGGGCCGCCGGAACGTGAAGTCACTGCGAACTTCACCTCCGACGGCCCGCTGTCACGGGGGGTCGTTCAGCGCAACGCTTTGCGGAGCACCAGGAGCCCTGTCACCGCACCCACGGCGATCAGTCCGTACTTGACCGCCGGCTCGTTCAGCTTCGCGATCAGCGTCCGCTTCGTGTTCTCCACGAGACGCTTCGGGTTGGTGCGGACCGTCAATTCGTCGAGAGTGCTCGCGAGCTGATTGCGCGCGTTCTCGATCTCACGCTCGATGCTCTCGGTGTCCCTGGGCACGTGTCCTCCAACTTGTTCGTCTGGTTCGATCAGCGAGAGCGACGCTACCGCGACGTTCCCACACTTGCGTCAACCGTAGACGAGAACTTCCGACCTGCGACTCCGTCTCCCCCGATCGCCCTTCGGCCCGGAGTCACCCCTGCCCGGTAGCCTGACTTCTCGTGACCGACAACAGCAGACTCGCCCCGGGCGACACCGCCCCCGCCTTCACGCTGCCCGACGCCGACGGCAACGACGTGTCGCTCGCCGACTTCCGCGGCCGCAAGGTCGTCGTGTACTTCTACCCGGCGGCGAGCACGCCGGGCTGCACGAAACAGGCCTGCGACTTCCGCGACAATCTCGCCGACCTCAACGGAGCGGGCCTGGACGTGATCGGCATCTCCCCCGACAAGCCGGCGAAGCTGGCCAAGTTCCGCGACAACGAGGAACTCACGTTCCCGCTCCTCTCCGACCCCGAGAAGTCCACGCTCGAGGCCTGGGGCGCGTTCGGTGAGAAGAAGATGTACGGCAAGACGGTGCAGGGCGTCATCCGCTCCACGTTCCTCGTCGACGAGGACGGCAAGATCGAGGTGGCCCAGTACAACGTCCGCGCCACCGGCCACGTCGCGAAACTGCGGCGGGACCTGTCCGTCTGATCGACGCGACGGGCGGCTGCGCCTCGTCAGCCGCCCGCGAAACCTGACGCGTCACCGGGAGGGATCTTCGGAATCCGGACGAAAGACGGATAGCCTGGGGCGGTGGAGTCTTCAGTCAGCAAGCAAGCGCCGCGCCGTGTGGATCCGGCGTTGGAGCTGCAGTCGGACCCGCAGGAACTCCTGCCGCGCAGACGTCCGACCCAGGAACGTAGCCGCCGCAAGTTCGACGCACTGCTCGCGGCATCGCGGGAGTTGCTGGTGGACGTGGGATTCGAATCGTTCACCTGCGAGGAGGTCGCCGCCCGCGCGGACGTCCCGATCGGCACGCTCTACCAGTTCTTCGCGAACAAGTACGTGATCGTCTGCGAGCTCAACCGCCAGGATCTCGTCGGCGTGCAGCACGAGATCGCCCAGTTCAACGGCGAGGTCCCGTCCCTCGACTGGCTGCGGTTCCTCAACTCGTTCGTCGACCACATGGCGGGCCTGTGGACGTCGGATCCGTCGAGGCGCGAGGTGTGGCTGGCGATGCAGTCGACGCCCTCGACGCGGGCCACCGGGGCCATCCACGAGAAGGCGTTCGCGGAGCAGGTCTCGCGGATGCTCGCACCGCTCACCCCGCAGACGTCGCGGGAGCGGCGCACGATGATGGCCGAGGTGCTCGTCCACGTCGTGTATTCGATGCTCAACTTCTCGGTGCAGGACAATCAGAGCCACGCAGACGCCGTCGCCGAACTGAAACGGCTGATGGTGGCGTACCTGCTGGTCGCCGAAAAGGAATCTCGCACCACGTAGGCGCTACGCACTCGTGCGCCCTTCCGGTTGCCGGGGCTACCAGAAAGGCGCACGAGCGCCGGAGGCGCCTACACGGATTCGATGACGGCGAACGCGCCGGCCATGTCTCCGTCGTGGGTGAGCGAGATGTGGATCTTCACATCGGTCAGATGCTTGGCGACGTCCCCGCGTAAGCGGATACTCGGTCGCCCCCACGCGTCCGTCACCACCTCGATCAGGTGGTGGATCATCTCGGGCAGCACCGGCGGGCTGGCGAAGAGAGACGTGGACCAGGCTTTGATCACTGCCTCCTTCGCAGCCCACCGGGCGGCGAAATGTCTAGCCGGATCGGAGCTCCGGGTCACGGCGTCCCGACGCTCGCCCGGTGTGAAGTTGTCGAGCATGGCCGTCCCTGGCCGGTCCAGCTGCTCGGCAAACTCCGACACCGTCACGAGATCGAAGCCGATCCCCAGAACTCCCATCCGTCGTTCCTACTTGCAGCCGGGCAGACCCGAGCTGTACACGTCGTCCGCTCCGAGGCGCGCGGCCTCGGTGAGCAGGACGTCCGCCTCCAGCTGGCGGGACGCGGCGGCCGGGACGCTGTCGCCGCCGAAGCGACGATCCGCCGGACGCTCGTACAGGCTGCCGCCGCCGACCATGGCCTTCGCCAGACGACGCTGACCCTCGACGGTGCGCTTGCGTGCCTGCTCGAGGTACGCCTCACGCCGCTCGGCCGGGACGGCCTCGACGAACGCCTGCGAGTGGACGACCGCGACCATGCCCGACACGTGCCCGAAGCCGAGGCTGGTCAGCAGACCTGCCTTCAGCGGGAACTGCTCGCCGAAGCGGAGCGCCTCCCGAGCCCACACGAGGTGTTCGAACTCGGCCATCTTCTCGTCGACGCAGTCGAGGCTGCGGTTCGGCGGAACGATGCCCTGGTCCAGCACCTGGCAGAGACCGATCAGCTGGAATGCTGCGGCACCACCCTTGGCGTGTCCGGTGAGGCTCTTCTGCGAGACCACGAACAGCGGTGCACCTTCGCTGCGGCCGAGTGCCCCGGCGAGGCGCTCGTGCAGCTCGGCCTCGTTGGGATCGTTGGCCGCGGTGGACGTGTCGTGCTTGGAGATCACCGAGATGTCGTCGGCACTGACACCGAGCTTGCCGAGGGACTGAGCGAGCTGCGAATCCGCTCCCCCACGACCCGCGCCGAGCGCACCGATTCCGGGAGCCGGGATCGAGGTGTGGACACCGTCCGCGAACGAGCCGGCGTAGGCGACCACACCGAGGACGGGCAGGCCCATCTCGAGTGCCAGGTCACCGCGGGCCAGCAGGATGGTGCCACCACCCTGCGACTCCACGAACCCGCCGCGACGACGGTCGTTGGCCCGCGAGAATCGACGGTCGTCGATGCCCTTGGCCCGCATGTCGTCGGTCTTGGCCGTGGCGGACATGTCACCGAATCCGATGATGCCCTCCGCGCTGAGGTCGTCGAACCCGCCGGCGACCACGAGCTGGGCCTTGCCGAGCTTGATCTTGTCGACGCCCTCTTCGACGGACACCGCGGCCGTGGCGCACGCCGCAACCGGGTGGACCATGGCGCCGTAACCACCGACGTAGGACTGGACCACGTGCGCCGCAATCACATTCGGCAGGGCTTCCTGCAGGATGTCGTTCGGCCGGTTCTCGCCGAGCAGCGTGTCGATGTACAGCGACCTCATGGAGGTCATGCCGCCCATGCCGGTGCCCTGGGTGTTGGCGACCAGCGAGGGGTGCACCCACCGCAGCAGTTCGCTGGGCGTGAACCCACCGGTGAGGAACGCGTCCACCGTCGCGACGATGTTCCACAGGCCCACGCGGTCGACGGAGTCGGCCATGTCCGCGGGGATGCCCCACTTGGTGACGTCGAATCCGGTCGGGATCTGACCACCCACGCTGCGCGTGAGCTTCATCTTGCGGGGCACGCGGATCTCGGTGCCGGCACGGCGCGTGACCTGCCAGTCACCGCTGTCCGGAACCGGCGTCGCGACCGTGTTCTCCGGGTCGGACTCGACGAAGGTCAGCGCCTCCGCCTCGGTGCTGACGACGAAGCTCAGGTCTTTGTCGAGGAAGACCGACGTGAGCAGCGGCGCCGTGTTGTCGATCATGGCACCGTCGTCGGCGTAGCGGCGGATACCGCAGTTCTCGACGACCCGGTCGTGGTACCGGTCCGCGATCTCGGCCTCCGGAACCAGTTCCCCGGTCTCGGCGTCGTACCAGCCGGCGGACGGTGTGGTCTCCCATACGACGAGTCCGGTGTTCCAGGCGAGTTCGAGAACGCCTGCCGCCGAAAGCTCTTCGTCGACCTCCATCTCGAAGCGGGTGCGCGAGGAACCGAACGGTCCGAGCTCACCGGCGCCGACGATGACGACGAGGTCCTCCGGAGCCGCAGTGACGCCGGACCAGGCCGGAGTCACCGACGCGGAGACCCGCGGCGGGGCCGGCAGGGCCGCGATGGTGTCGAGCGCGTCCGCGATCTCGTCGGCCTCGGCAGCGGCAGCCGCAGCGTCCTGAGCCTGCTTCGCCAGAGCGGGCAGATCCAGGTTCGCCTGGGCGAGCCCACCGGTCAGGTCGGCCGCGAGCGGCTCGGTGGAGGCGAGGCGACGTGCCTCGGGCTCGCACCACTGCAGCAGTTCGGTGGCCATTTCCTGGGTGGACCAGGTACGGACTCCGGCGCCTTCGACAGCCTCGACCAGCGGGTCGTTGCCGCCCATCAGGCCGGTTCCGCGGACCCAGCCGATGAGAGCGTGCACCAGGGTGACGCGCTCGGCCCAGTTGCGCTCGGCCTTCCAGCGGCCGACCACGGCGTCCAGCGCGGCCTTGGCCTCGCCGTACGCACCGTCGCCACCGAACAGACCGCGGTTCGGGGAACCGGGCAGCACGACGTGCAGGTGGGTGTCGACGTCACGGTCGTAACCGATCTTCGACAGTCCGCCGATCAGGCGCTCCACCGACCACAGGAGAACACGCATCTCCATTTCGGCGCGGGCGCCGGCGTCGGCGAGGTCGCCTGCCACGCGGGGCGCGGCGAACGGGAACAGCAGCGTCGGGGTGACCGCTTCCTTGACCAGCTTCTTCGACCCACCGGCCGTCTCGTACTGGGCTTCACCGATCCACTCGATGAGCGAGTCGATGTCCGTGTAGGACGCCATGTTCGCGGGGACCACCCACAGGGCGGCACCGGCACGGGCAGTGCGGCGGTAGAGGTCGCGGTAGAAGCCGAGGCGCTTGTCGTCGAGACGCGAGGTGGTCACGAAGACCGTCGCGCCGCCGGCGAGGAGCTTGCCTGCGACCGAGGCCGCGATGGAGCCCTTGCTGGCACCGGTGACGACGGCGACCTGGTCTGCCCATTCCGGGGTCTCGTCGGTGACGGCGACTGCCGCCTCCGCGATGCGCCCGTACTTCTCGGCCAGAGCCGTGCGACCCTCGTCGGTTGCGCGGGCCTGCCACCACGCGGCCTGCGCCGCGACGGACTTGCCTGCACCGGCGAAGCCTTCGATCTCGAGGGACTCGGAGCCTGCCGCGTCGATCCACAGACGAGCCAGGTCCTCACGGGCGCTGGCCCAGCGGTCGTCGAGGAGCACCGCACGCTTGGCGTCGAACGCGGGAGCGACGAGTCGCGGCCAGTCGGAACCGAGTTCCGCCGACACGAGGTCGACCAGTTCGGTGTCGGTCTGCTGCGTTGCCGCCGCCGTGTCACCGGCGAAGCCGAGCTGCTCGAGCACGAGGCGGGCGGCCGAGGCCAGCACGCCGTCGCGGCCCGTGATGTGCTCGGTGAACTCACCCAGCGCCGCTGCGTCGACGGTGCCACCGGCTCCGCCGCCCGAGGACGGGAGGGAGACGCTGATTCCGCGGCGCGAGGCCACTGCGGCCACCGCGCTGTCGATGACGGCGTCCACTGCGGCGCCGTCGGCGAGACCGCCGCCGGCCAGACCACCGAGGTCACCACCACGGATGCTGGAACCGTCGCGGGTTCCGAGCGCCACCTCGGCGGTGACGTGGTACGCCCAGCCGTCGCCGAGTTCCCAGACCTTCTTCACACGGTCCGCGATCGCCGCGGGACGGCGACCCGAGGGGCCGAAGACCTTGCGGAGGTGATCGTTGATCGAGTCGGACAGCACCGGGCCGAACGGCTTGTACGTGCGGGCCAGGGAGTCGACCGTGCCGGCGAGCGAGCCCATGTCGGCGTCCGCGGCACCGTCGATCGCGCCGAGCGAGAGCTCGGAGCCGAGGTCGACGAGCAGCTGGTTACGCCGCGAGGACACGCCGTCGCACAGCGCCTCGATCGTGTCGACGGGGCCGACCTGGTCGGGGCGGAGCTTCGTCCACAGGCTGATCAGGACCTTGGTGGCGTCGGCTGCCTTGAACGCGATGTCGTCGGGACGCGGTCCACCGGACGGTGCGGCGGCCGGGGCCGGAGCCGCGGCGGGTGCGGCCGATGCGGCGGGAGCCTCGGCTGCGGGTGCGGCCGGCTCGTCGTCCTCGACCGGCGCCGGATCGACGTCGGTGGAGTACACGATCGCGGCTTCACGCTCGATGTTCAGGACCTCGACCGGGTAGCCGAAGCGGCCCGGCAGCTTGAGGGTCTGCGACGCGAGGTTCGCGACGGTCGGAACGGAGCCCAGACCGATCTCGACGAACCGCTCGACGCCCAGTCCGCCCTCGGACTCGTCGGCGAACAGCAAGTCCTGCGTCTCGATCCAGCGCACCGGGCTGGCGAACTGCCAGGCCAGGAGCTCGGTGAGGACCACGCGGGTGAGCTGGACCGGCTTCTTCGCCCAGGTGTCGAAGTCCTTCAGCACCTTGTCGAGGGGCTTCGACGGCACCAGGTCGGCGATCTCCTGCACGAACTCCTTCTCCAGGGAGAACGGCTTCGGGACCAGGTTCGGGATGTAGCGCCCGATCAGGATGGCCGGGTCGATGTCCTGCGGAAGCAGTTCCTCGAGACGTCCGCGGAAGTCGTCGACGCCGCCACGCAGCACCGTCGAGTGGAACGGAACGTCGATGCCCGGAACCATGATGTACGCGCGCTTGCCACCGAAAGCCTCACGGCGGATGTCGATTTCGACCTCCAGCGCGTTGAGCCCGGCGACCGTACCGGCGATGGCGTACTGCGAGCCACGCAGGTTCAGGTTCACGATCTGCATGAACTCGCCGGTCTCCTCGGCGACACCGGCGACGAACGCCTCGACGTCGTCGTCGGCCAGGCCGATCTGCGACGGACGGATGGCGGCCATCCGGTAGTCGGAGCGGCCGGCCTCGTCGCGGGGAACGAGTGCGTGCATCGCGGAGCCACGCTGGAAGACCACCTCGAGAACCGCTTCGAGAGGCAGCACACCGGCGACGGCGGCGAGAGCGTTGTACTCACCGACCGAGTGACCTGCGAGCAGGGCACCCTCGACGAACGCACCGGACTCACGGAGCTCGGCGACCTGCGCCACACCGAGAGTCGCCATCGCGACCTGGGTGAACTGCGTCAGGTGCAGGACACCGTCCGGGTGCTTGTGCTCGATGCCCCGGGCCTTGACGACCGTCGGGTTGTCGCGGACCACGGCGAGGATCGAGAAGCCGAGGGCCTTGCGGGTGTGCTTGTCGGCGCGGTCCCAGATCTCGCGGGCGGCCTTGGAGCGGGCGCGGGCGTCGAGGCCCATGCCCGGACGCTGGATGCCCTGTCCGGGGAACGCGTAGACGGTCTTCGGTGCGGCGGTGCGACCGGTGGCGACCATCACGAGGTCACCGTCGATGCGGCAGCCGACCTCGACGATCTCGGCACCACGGTCCGTGGCGATGCGGTCGACGCGGACGTCGATCTCGGCGCCGGGGCGGACCATGCCGAGGAAGCGCGCGGTCCACGCGGTCAGGCGGCGCGGCGGCGTCTTGGTCTCGGCCGGGTCCACGGCGGTGACGACCTGCTGGGCGGCGGCGGAGAGCCACATGCCGTGCACGATCGGGCTGCCGAGTCCGGCGAGCAGTGCCGCGTTGTCGGAGGTGTGGATCGGGTTGTGGTCGCCCGACACCTGGGCGAAGGAGCCCATGTTGCGGGGAGCCACGATCGTGGTGTCGCGGCGACGGCGGCGCGGGGTGTCGACGGCCGCGTCACTGAGCGAGCCACCGGCGCGGGCCGGGTCGGACAGTTCGCCCTTGCCGGTGCGGCCGCGGATCGCGAAGCGCTCCGACAGGGTGACGACGGCAGGCGCGTCCAGGCCCTCGCCCAGCATGGCGCCGACCTCGACCTTGACCTCGACGACGCGGCCCAGGTCGGTGTCGAGAACCGAGGCGACCTCGGCCTTGACGACGAGAATGCTTGTCTCCGAGGGCAGTTCGCCGACGAAGTCGACACTGTGGTCCAGGTGGACCAGGTCGAGCATGCCCTCGATGACGGAGAGCGAGTCTTCGGTCTTGGCGGCACCGAGCACGGCGAACACGGCCGGCCAGCAGGCGCCGACGACCACGTCCGGGACAGCCTTGCCGCTCACGCTCAGCGTCGTGGGCAGACCCGAACCGGTGACACCGGCGTGGTCGGCGACCAGGTCGGGCGTCCACGCCAGGTTGAGCCGTGCGACACCGTTCTTGACGGCGGGCAGTTCCTGACCGGCCGCGACCGCGAGCAGAGCCGTCATGGACTTCTCGGCGTCGGCCTCGGTGACCACGGGGGCGCCACCGTCGACGACGGACGCGGGAACGGTGATGGTGATCTCGACCGACTTGCCTGCGACCAGCGGGACGGTGAGGAGCACCTGACGGTCCTCGATCACGGACAGCTCGGCACCGGTGGTCTCGTGGACCGCGCGGGTGTCGGATTCGACCGACCACTTGTCGAGGTCACCGAGCCGGCGAACCGGGTTCAGGGTCAGGCGCGACGCCCACTGGATGTCGGGGGCCGACAGAACGGTGTCGAGGAGGCCGCGGGCGATGTCCGCGTGGCGACGGGCGAGCAGCGACTGCGGCGCGGCACCGGCGGTGACCAGCTCGTCGTAGGTGGCCTTCTCGAAGCGGTCCAGCAGCTCACCGACGGGCTCGTCGGCACGCGTGATGCCGGCGACGGCGACGGTGCCGGGGATGACGCAGACCTGGTCCGCGGTGTAGCGGGGATCGTGTGCCTGCCACAGCGAGTCGGAACGCCACCAGCGGCGGACGTCACCGTCGACGACGGGAACGAAGTTGACCGGCTTGCCGGGGGTCTTGCACAGCGAGACGAAGAACGAGACGTCTGCGGGGTGCAGAACGGTGGTCGCGTAATCGGGGTACTGAGCCTGCAGGGCGCAGATTGCCGCCTCGGGACGCTCGAGAATCGCCTCGTCGGCGAACAGGGTGGGGATGGGTCCGCGGTCGACCGGGTGCAGACGCGACTCGGTGCGCTGCAGCATCTCACCGAAGCGCGCACGCCAGGTGATGTCGAGCCACGGGCTCTCGGTGGCCTCGGTGATGGCGTCCTGGAGGTCGGTGCCGCAGTCGAATGCCTTCGCGGCGTCGATGCCGACGGCCAGTTCGAGGTAGCGGCGCAGCCACTGCTCGTACGTCATCGTCGCGACGTCGCCGAAGAACGGCTTCGCCGTGATGTTCAGGGCCTCGATGATCTCGTCGCGACGCTCGGCGACGGCGTCGGCGTCGCCGGCGACCTCGTCGAGCAGACGGCCGGTGCGGGACGCGGCGTTGTCGATCTCGTGGATGTCGGCGCCGAGCTGGCTACGGCCGGAGGCCATGCCGCCCTCGGCGGTGCCCGCACCGACCCACGCCGGGGTACCGGGAGTGTCGACGAGGAGCTGCTTGACGTCGGGAGACGTGGTCGCCTCGAGGGTGGCCATGGCGGCGGTGCCGACCAGGATGCCGTCCAGCGGCATCGCCGGGAAGCCGTGTGCGACGGACCAGCGGCCGGTCAGGTAGTCGGCAGCCTGCTCGGGCGTGCCGATGCCGCCACCGACGCACAGGACCAGGTTCGGCCGGGTACGCAGCTCGGCGTAGGTGTCGAGGAGCAGGTCGTCCAGGTCTTCCCACGAGTGGTGGCCACCGGCGCGGCCGCCCTCGATGTGGGCGATGACGGGGAACGAGGGAACCTCGTTGGCGATGCGGATGACGGAGCGGATCTGCGCGACCGTGCCCGGCTTGAACGCGACGTAGCTGAATCCACCCTCGACGAGGTCGTCGATGATCGAGACGGCGTCCTCGAGTTCGGGGATGCCTGCGGTGACGACGACGCCGTCGAACGGGGCACCGGCGGCGCGGGCCTTCGGGACGAGACGCTTGCCACCGACGTGGAGCTTCCACAGGTAGGGGTCGAGGAACATCGAGTTGAACTGCACGGCGCGGCCCGGCTCGAGCAGCCCGGTGAGCTTCTCGACGTTGTCGGCGAAGATCTGCTCGGTGACCTGGCCACCGCCGGCGAGCTCGGCCCAGTGACCGGCGTTGGCGGCTGCGGCGACGATCTTCGGGTCGACCGTGGTCGGGGTCATGCCCGCGAGCAGGATCGGCGAACGACCGGTCAGCTTCGTGAAGGCGGTCTCGACGCCGATGCGTCCGCCCGGCAGCGACACCGGCTTGGGGAGGAATTCGGTCCAGGCGGCGGGAACCTCGGGGGTCGCACCCGGGGTGAGCAGGTTGCGGTGACCGCCACGGGTCGCGGCGGCGACGATGCCGACGCCCTGGCCGCGGACACTGGCCGACGTCATGCGGGTGAGGAGGTCACCGGGTCCGAGGTCGAGGATCCATGCGGCACCGGCTTCGATGGTGCCGTCGACGGCCTCGACCCAGTCGACCGGATCGACGAGGCAGGCGCTCGTGAGGGCGCGGGCCTTCTCCTCGTCGAGACCGCAGCGCACGGCCCACTGGCCGACGATGTCGATCGTCTCCGCGAGTGCGGGGTGGTGGAAGCCGATCTCGACCGCGAGGGGCTCGAAGACGGGCGCGAAGATGGAGCCGCCACGCTTCTTGGCGTCGCGCTCACGGGCCTCGTCGGCCTCGATCTGCTCGCAGCGCTGCTGGACGCGTGCCAGCTGGGCGGGCGGGCCGGACAGGACGACGCGGCGACGGGCGTTGCGGATGCCGAGGACCGCTGCGCGCTCGGGCTCGAGACCCTCGGCGAGTTCCTCGACGATCTGACGGAGTCGTTCCGGATCGACGTTGGAGACAGCCAGCATCGGGGTGGAGTCGGCGGCGGAGATGACTCCGCGACGACGGCCGACCAGACCGGCGGCCGCACCGATGAGCTGTGCGAGGGCGAGGAGTTCGCCGTCCTTCTGGCCGGAGGAGGCGACGGCCTCCGCGGCGAGGAGTCCCTGGGAGTGGCCGATCACCGACACGGGAGCCGTAACCGCGGGATCGAGGCCCTGAGCTGCCAGCGCACGCAGCGCTGCGATCTGGGTGAGGAAGACGCCGGGGAGGGAGACCGCCGCCGAGGTAAGCGCTGCCGCGGAAGGTCCGGACGCCTGGGCGTCGTCCTCTTCGTCGGCGAGTTCCTGCTCGAGGATCCAAGCGATGGGGTCGAATCCGACCGGGCGCACGACGAGCAGCTCCTGCGCCACGGGGGCGAGGTAGTCGGCCGCGTCGTTGACGAGGGTGGTGAGTGCCGGCTCGAGTCCGTTGTCGCGGCTCAATTCCTCGAGCGAGCTCAGCCAGGGCGCGCCCTGACCACCGAAGGCGAGCGCGTACGGCTCACCTCCGAGCAGACGATCCACGAGGGTGCCCTTGCTCGACGACCGAGTGTCGTCCCGGTCTACGCCGATGCGCCGCGAACCCTTCGAGTTTCTTCCGTTTCCTGCGGGTGTCGTGTCGTCAATCGTCACGCGTATGTCCTCTCCTGGTCCCCTCTGGGGGGAGGTGGGGATTGCTGTCTGCTGCCCTCGGCATCGTGTGCCTGCTGTATCGGCTCTGATCAGCTCTTCCGGGCTGCTCAAGGTTGACACAGAATCATGAGGATTTCCTCACGTTCAAAACCCGGAGCGGTGTCACAGCCACGCATCGGAGAAATATCGCGTGATGTCGCTCACAGACCTCCGGCGAAGTGACCGACGGGTAGATCACGTCGGTGCTGGACGTGGCGGTGCAAGGACGTCCAAGAACCTGAGGAAAGCCTCACGTTAATCGTTATCAATTCGTTACCACCTTGACGAAGTCGCAGGTTCATGCACGTATGCGGCCCCGAAACCGGGTCCGGGGCACGACGAAAACAACCCTGTCGGATCATCGCACTAGTGTTCGAGCAAAGTTCAGCCGACAGCCATTCTCCGGGGGGAAGAAATGAGCACAGCCCACGTCCGCGCCCTACTCGATCACATCGACGCCGAACTGCCGCGAGAGTCGTGGCCGCACTGGACGGAGGGCTGGCCGCAGGAGGTCGAAGCCGGTCTGCTCGACGCAGCCTTCTCCGCCCGCGCGACGTACGGGACGCCCACCTCGGGGGTCCGCGCGGTCATCACCCGCTGGCGCGATCACCGCGCCGCACCTCTCGACGATCTCACCGCACTCGCCGACGAACCCGAGGACCTCCTGGTGATCCTGAACAACCGGCAGCGGGTACCGGGGAACTACACCACCAAGGCCGAGGCCGTCGCCTCGGCGGCACGCTCGCTCACCGAACTGGGCTGCACCACCTCCGCGGATCTCCGCGACGACGAGTCCCAGCGGAACGCCGTCGTCGCGGTGCCCGGATTCGGAATCGCCACCTGGGAGTGCCTCCTCATGCAACTGGGTATCCACACCGCCGGATCCCGAGAATTGTTGCGCGACTTCATCAACGACGCGCTCGACCTCGAATCACCTGTCTCCGCAACGCAGGCGGACGACCTCGTCGCCGCCGCGGCCGCTCGACTCGAGACCACGCCCGCCACCGTCACCCACGCCATCTGGCGGCACCAGCGCCGGCAGCGACGGACGGCAGGTGCGAGATGAAGTACACGCGCGAGGTACTCGAACAGGCGGTCGCGGAATCGGCGAGCTACGCCGGCGTCATGCGCTATCTCGGACTGAAACCCTCGGGCGGGACGCACGCCCACCTGAGCCGTCGGATCAGGTCACTCGGAATCGACACCTCGCACTTCACCGGCCAGGCGCACACGAAGGGGTTACCTGCCCGAAACCGAATGACGTGGCAGGAGATACTGATCCGTCGCCCGGCGGACAGCCGGCGCGTCGCAGCCCACCTGCTACGACGGGCACTCATCGAGGCAGGAGTGCCGTACAAATGTGTCACGTGTGGCGTGCAGGATGAGTGGTGCGGGCTCCCGCTGATCCTGCACGTGGACCATATTCGGGGTGACCCCTCCGATTCACGCTTGCAGGAAGTGCGATTCCTGTGCCCCAACTGCCACAGCCAGACCGCAACGTGGGCAGGGCGCAAGAGCGGCGACGGCGACGAGCGCGCCAATTGACGCGTGTACGCGAGTGCCGTACCCATGGCGTAGTCTGTTGCTTCGCGCGCGAGTGGCGTAATTTGGCAGCCGCGTCAGGTTTAGGTCCTGGTGTCCGAAAGGACGTGGGGGTTCGAGTCCCCCCTCGCGCACTTATCGGCCTGTTGCCGACTCTGCGGCGGTGTGCCCGGAGCGCAACGCGCAGGATGACGCTGTGACCGCCGCCATAGCGGCAACCTCTCCTAGCAGCGCATTCGGCGATTCAGGTACCGTCGTTACGTGTCCGGAAACCGTAAGCAACGCCGCCCCGCGCTGATTCTGTTCGTGGCTGTCGGGGCTGTGGGGTGCCTCGCACTCGGCTGGTGGCAGTGGACACGGTTCGAGGCGGTGGGCGGAACGGGCCAGAATCTGGGGTACGCGTTCCAGTGGCCACTGTTCGCGGCGTTCCTGGTCTACGCCTACCGGCGGTTCGTGCAGCTCGAAGACGCCGAGCCGGCAGACACCGCCGACGTCCCGGACACGCCCGCCGAACTGCGGGAAATCCCCGCGGACGTCCTGCCCCCTCGCCCCACGGCGGCCGAGGACGACGATCCGGACGACCTCGAGAGCTTGCAGATTTCGCAGTACAACCAGTACCTCGCCGAGCTGTCCGCTCGCGAGACCGATAGGAGCACCACGTGAGCACGGGCCAAGACGAGACGACTGCCGGTTCGGTCACAGACACCGCGAAGCAGAAGAAGATCGCTCCCGCGCTCCTGCGCTACCGCGTCCTCGCCTACGCCACCGGCGTGTGGCTGCTGGTCCTCACCGCAGAGATGGTGGCCAAGTACATCTTCAAGGTCGACAACCTGCCCACGTGGATCGCCGTGGTCCACGGCTGGGTGTACTTCGTCTACCTGCTGGTCACTCTGGATCTGGCGGTCAAGGTGCGCTGGCCCGCAGGCCGGACGGTCGGAACGCTCCTCGCGGGCACCATCCCGTTCCTGTCGTTCTACGTGGAGCACCAGCGGACCAAGCAGGTCCGCCGCGACTTCGGCCTCTGACCCGGATCAGCGTTCGCTGAGCGCGGCCAGGGCGGGGACCAACTGGATCAGGGCACGCCCTCGATGCGAGGACGCGTCCTTTTCTTCGGGCGACAGCTGGGCGGCCGACCGGGTGTCCCCCTCGGGCACGAAGACGGGGTCGTAGCCGAATCCACCGTCGCCGACGGGTTCACGGACGACGCTGCCGCGCCATTCCCCCCGGACCACAGTTTCCTCGCCGCCGGGCACCACGAGCGCGCACGCCGAGACGAACGCCGCTCCCCTGCGGTCCTCGGGCACGTCGGCGAGCTGAGCCAGGACCAGCGCGGTGTTCGCGGGATCGTTTCCGTGCGTGCCCGACCACCTGGCGGACAGGATTCCGGGCATACCGTTCAGCGCGTCCACCTCGATTCCGGAATCGTCTGCGACGCAAGGCAATCCGGTGGCCGCGGCACCGTCACGCGCTTTCGCGAGGGCGTTCTCCTCGAACGTCGCACCGGTTTCGGGGGCCTCGGGGTAGTCGGGCACGGCGTCGAGCCCGACCAGTTCGATTCCGTCGACACCGGCCGCGGCGAGCACCCGATGCAGTTCCCGGAGTTTCTTCGCGTTGCGGCTGGCCACCAGCACCCGTGTGGTTTCCGGCACCGGCCTAGCTCCCGAACTTCTTCTTCGACGTCTCCGGGACCTTGGGCTCTGGAAGCTCACCGGGGTAGGGCAGTTCGAGTGCCGCCTTCTGGATCTCGAACAACTGCTCGCAGCCGGCGAGTGCGGAATCCAGCAGTTTGTCGAGCGTGCTCCGAGGGAAGGTCGCGCCTTCGCCGGTGCCCTGGATTTCGACGAGGGTCCCGGTGTCGGTGGCCACCACGTTCATGTCGACCTCGGCGCGCGAGTCCTCCTCGTACGGCAGGTCGAGGCGCACACGGCCGTCGACGACCCCCACGCTGACCGCGGCTATACCGCAGGAGATGGGCTGGGGGTCCGCGAGGCGACCGGCGGCACGGAGGTAGGTCACCGCGTCCACGAGGGCCACGTAGGCGCCGGTGATGGCGGCGGTGCGGGTTCCGCCGTCGGCCTGCAGGACGTCGCAGTCGAGGGCGATGGTGTTCTCCCCGATGGCGGCGAGATCGATGCAGGCACGGAGGGAGCGTCCGACGAGCCGGCTGATCTCCTGAGTCCGTCCCCCGACCTTGCCCTTGACGGATTCGCGGCCGCTGCGGGTGTGGGTGGCGGCGGGCAGCATGGCGTATTCGGCGGTCAGCCAGCCGAGCCCGGTGCCCTGACGCCAGCGGGGAACGCCGTCCTCGACGCTGGCGGTGCACATCACCCTGGTGTTTCCGAATTCCACCAGCACCGATCCTGCGGGATGGGTGGTAAAGCCCCGGGTGATCTTGACCTCGCGGAGTTCGTCGTCCGCCCTGCCGTCTTCTCGTGTGGTCACAGCCGAGAGCCTAGTCGCCCGCGGATGGGGCGCGGACACGGCGTCAGACGGTGTAGACGCCGCCCGCGGACACCGCGTGCACGGGACCGGAGAACTCGGCCTTGGCCTCGGCGATGACGTCCTCGCGGGACGTCCACGGCGGGATGTGGGTGAGCAGCAGTTCGGCGACCCCGGCTCGGTGCGCGACCCGGCCGGCCTCGGTGCCCGAGAGGTGGATGCCTTCGGGCCGGTCCGGGCTGTGTGTCCATGACGCCTCGGCGAGCAGCACATCGGCATCGCGGGCCAGTTCGATCACTTCTTCGCACATGCCGGTGTCGCCGGTGTAGACGAGGGTCCGGCCGGCGCCGTTGGTCAGGCGGAACCCGTAGGCCTCGGGCGGGTGGTTGACCCGCCGCGCGGTGATGGTGAGATCGCCGATCGTGACCGGTTCGCCGTCGGCCCAGTGGCGCAGATCGATCGTGTCGGAGATGTCGTCGATGTCGCCGCCGCACTCCGCGGATGCGACACCGATCCGGCGGGCGGTGTCGGACGGGCCGTAGACGAGGGCTCGCCCCTTCGGCGGGTGCGGGTGGTAGCGGCGCCAGACGAGGAGTCCGGGCAGGTCCAGGCAGTGGTCCGCGTGCAGGTGGCTGAGGAGGACGGACACCTCGCCGGGATCGGCGAACCGCTGGAGCGCACCGAGGACACCGGGTCCGAAGTCGAGTACGAGCGGCGGTGTGTCCGGCGCGGTCAACAGATAACCCGATGCAGGTGAGTCTGGTCCGGAGACGCTCCCTGAACATCCCAGGACGGTAATGCGCATACCCGCCATGCTGCCACGACGACCCGTTTCGGAAAAAGCTTCCGACGGAATTGGCGCGTCGACCTCACAACCGATGGGGAACTGTGACCTGACCATGCCGTTCAACCGTGAATCCGGCCCCGTTACCGTTCCCAGGCCTCTTCGAGGACCTGGACCTGTGGGTCGTAGGTTCCGGTGGAGAGGTATTTCCATCCGCCATCGGCGACCACGAAGGCGATGTCGGCGCGCTGCCCCGACACGACGGCGGACGCCGCCACGTCGAGTGCAGCATGGAGATTGGCACCGGTGGACGTGCCGGCGAAGATTCCCTCGACGTCGATCAACTCGCGGGTGCGCTGGATCGCCTCGGCGTGACGCACCCGGAATCGGCGGGTGAGTACCGACTCGTCGTACAACTCCGGGACGAATCCTTCTTCGATGTTGCGGAGGCCGCACACCATTTCCCCGAAGCGCGGCTCCGCGGCCACGATCTCGACGCCGTCGACGTGTTCGCGGAGGAACCGGCCCGTTCCCATCAGGGTTCCGGTGGTGCCGAGCCCCGCCACGAAATGGGTGATCTCGGGCAGGTCTCTCAGAATCTCCGGACCCGTGGTCTCGTAGTGCGCCATCGCGTTGGCGGGGTTGCCGTATTGGTAGAGCAGCACCCAATCCGGATTCTCGTCCGAAAGTCGCATCGCGACGGCGACGGCCTCGTTGGAACCACCGGCCGCCGGGGAGTCGATGATCCGGGCGCCGAACATCGTCAGGAGCTGGCGGCGTTCCATCGACGTGTTCTCGGGCATCACACAGATCAGCTGGTAGCCCTTCAATTTGGCGGCCATGGCCAGGGAGATACCGGTGTTTCCGCTGGTCGATTCGAGAATCGTCGACCCCGGGGTCAGGCGGCCGTCTCGTTCGGCCTGTTCGATCATGCGCAGCGCCGGGCGGTCCTTGATCGAGCCGGTGGGATTGTGATCCTCGAGCTTCGCCCACAACCGCACCGGGTTGCTGCCGTGCCAGCGTGGCGACAGCCGGGGCAGGCCGACCAGTGGTGTGTTCCCGAGAGTGTCGATGTACGACTCGAACCTTGCCACGTCAGCGATCAGCCTTCCGTGACTACACGGCGTACTGACGGACACTCGCTGTCGAGGTCGGCGGTCGAATCTGTGACAGCCATGATCAACTCCTGGGGTGCGGTGGGGTGCGGTGACGGAGGTCCGCCGCCGGGGACGCCCGGACGTCGGCGACACGGCGTGTGCGCGAATCCGCGAGTTCGACCCCTCGACCGGCCCTCCGCGACGACACTGTCGATGGCCTGAACTACGCAGTTTTCGGTGTGCCCGGATCTCGCGAGGAGCCTACCAGCAGGTCATTCGCCCGGCCGCCGGATGTGGCGCACACGCCGGTAGATCGCCTCTCCGCCGCGGCGGCCCACTCATCCGAACGATTGCGGCCCTACCGCTTTCCGCGCCCGCTGCTTCCTGGCGTCGGCGGAGAGCAGCCACGCGGCGAGGATGCCGCCGACGGCGCCGAACAGATGTCCCTGCCAGGACACGCCGGGCGCGCTCGGCAGCACGCCCCACAAGAGACTGCCGTACACCACGAACACCACCACGCCGACGAGGATCTGCCCGAGGTTGCGGGCGAAGACTCCCCGGACCAGTAAGTAGGCCAGCCAGCCGAAGATCAGGACGGAGGCGCCGATGTGGTTGGAATAGGACCCGCCGCTCAACCAGGTGCCCAGACCGCCGACCACCCAGACGATCCCGGTGGCGGCGAGTCCGCGGGCGATGCCCGACAGCAGCACGAGAAACCCGAGGACCAGCAGTGGGACGGTGTTCGCGAACAGGTGCGCCCAGTCGTCGTGGAGGACCGGGGCGAACAGGATTCCCCACAGCCCGTCGATCGTGCGCGGCTGGACGCCGTTGTCTTCGAGTCGCTCGTCGGACGCCACGTCGACGATCTCGATGACGTACAGCAGCATCGTGAACGCGCCGACGAGGATCGCGGACTGCAGCCACAGCGGCTTCGACTTGGACGCGGGTGCCGGCGACGCGCCGCCCTTCGGCACCGGCGAACCGAACCGCGAGGAGTCGAACGGCGAAGTCATGATCCACACACCCCTGTCGTCATGCCCACAACTGCCCTTCCAGTGCTTCTTCCGCTTCCTCGACCGTACCGCCGTAGGCGCCGGTCGACAGATACTTCCATCCGCCGTCGGCGACGATGAACGCGATGTCCGCCGCGCGTTCGGCCCTGACCGCCTTGCGGGCCACCCCCAGCGCGGCGTGGAGGATCGCGCCGGTCGAGATGCCCGCGAAGATCCCTTCGTCGTCGATCAGCTGCCGGGTACGGCGGACGGCGTCGGCGGGACCGACGGAGAACCGCGAGGTGAGCACGGATTCGTCGTACAGTTCGGGAACGAAGCCCTCGTCGATGTTGCGGAGTCCGTACACGAGTTCCCCGTAGCGGGGTTCCGCCGCGACGATCTCGATGCCGTCGACGTGTTCGCGGAGATACCGTCCCACGCCCATCAGGGTTCCGGTGGTGCCGAGTCCGGCCACGAAGTGGGTGATCCCGGGCAGGTCCCGCAGGATCTCCGGCCCCGTCGTCTCGTAGTGCGCCAGCGCATTCGCGGGATTGCCGTACTGGTACAGCATCACCCAGTCGGGGTGCTCCGCGGACAGCTCCTTGGCAACGGCCACAGCCTGATTCGAACCGCCGCGCGCCGGTGAGTCGATGATCCGGGCGCCGAACATCGTCAGCAACTGCCTGCGTTCGACGGACGTGTTCTCGGGCATCACGCAGATGAGGTGGTAGCCCTTGAGTTTCGCGGCCATCGCCAGGGAGATGCCGGTGTTCCCGCTGGTCGGTTCGAGGATCGTGGCGCCGGGCGTCAGGGTGCCGTCGTTCTCGGCCTGTTCGATCATGCGGAGGGCGGGCCGGTCCTTCACCGAACCGGTGGGGTTGCGGTCCTCGAGCTTCGCCCACAGACGGACGGGTGCAGCGCCGTTCCAGATCGGCGACAGGCGCGGCAGCCCGACGAGGGGTGTGTCGCCGAGGGTGTCGATCAGCGAATCGAACCGCGCCACGGCAGCGATCAGCCTCCCGCGACGGCGGGCAGGATGGTCACGGAATCCCCGTCGGCCACCTCGGTGTCGAGTCCGCCCGAGAATCGGACGTCCTCGTCGTTGACGTACACGTTGACGAACCGGTGCAGGCGGCCGCCGTCGATCAGGCGGTCCTTGATGCCGCCGTAGTTGCCGTCGAGGTCGTCGATGACGGCAGAGAGCGTGGGACCTGTTGCCTCCACCCGCTTTTCGCCGCCGGTGTGGGTACGCAGGATGGTGGGGATCGAAACTGTGACAGCCATGGTCGGCTCCTCGGGAGGTGGGTGTCTTTCTGGCCGCGGGCCCGTCGCGAGGGACGGCGTCGTCACTTGTCGGGGACGTCCGCCACGGATGTGTGGGCGAACTTGTAGCTCTGCACCACGTCGACGGGTTCCTCGGTGACGACACCGTCGACGATGCGGTAGCTGCGCAGTTCATGGGCGTCGGGGTCGCGGGTGGAGATCAGCACGTAGTGGGCATCCGGTTCGGACGCGAAGGAGATGTCGGTCCGGCTGGGGTATGCCTCGGTGGCGGTGTGCGAGTGGTAGATCACGACGGGCACCTCGTCGGCGTCGTCCATCGCCCGCCACACCTTCAGTTGCTCACCGGAGTCGAATCGGTAGAACGTCGGCGACCGTTCGGCGTTGATCATCGGGATGTGCCGTTCGGGACGGTCGGAACCCTCGGGTCCGGCGATGACCCCACACGCTTCGTCCGGGTGGTCGGCGCGCGCGTGCGCGACCATCGCCTCGACGAAGTCCGATCGAATCACCAGCACGTCATCCACCTCCGTGAGCGCCATCCTAGGTGCGGACCGTCGACTCGGCCACCGACCGGGCCGAGACCGCATCAGGAACACGGTGCCATCAGGAACACTGCGCATCAGGAACACTGCGTATCAGGAACGCAGTGCAGAGGGGAACAGTTCGCGGTAGGTGGGAATTCCCGCGACGGGGGTGGCGCTGAGGACGGCGTCGACGATGGCCTTCTCCACCACTTCGGCGGCCGCTGTGCAGACGGCGTCGACGACGGGCAGGTCGGGCGGAAAACTGTCGGGCACCCCGGCCGGGTGGTGAACCGGGTGGATGCCGGTGGCGAGCGCGAAGATCGTGTCGCCGTCGAGCGGCGAATGCGCGGGCCGGATCGCGCGGGCGAGCCCGTCGTGTCCGGCCACGGCGACGCGGCGCATCGCCGCCTTGCCGAGGTCGGCGTCGGTCGCGACGACCCCGATGGTCGTGTTGAGGACGGTGCTCTTGGCGGTCAGTTCGCGTGCCGCCGCCACCTCGGCGGCGATCGGCGGCCTGAGCCCGAAAGCGGCCGCGCCCACGGTGGCGACCCCCCACGGCAGGCCCGTCGCCGGGTCGAACACGGTTCCGACGGGATTGGCCACCATCAGGGCGGAGACGGTGATGCCCTTCGCCGGACCGTCCGTGACGACGACGCTCGCCGTTCCGACCCCGCCCTTGAGCGCTCCCGCGCGCGCCCCGGCCCCGGCGCCGACCGAGCCGGAGAGCACCGTGTGCGACGCAGAATCCGCTGCCCGATAACCGAATTCGGCGGTGGGGCGGGTGCGCCAGTCGCCGACCGGCAGGTCGAAGATGACGGCAGCGGGGACGATCGGGACCACCTGATCGGGCTCCCCCATGGCGATTCCGTGACCGTGCTCCTCCAGCCACCGCATGACGCCGTCCGCGGCGGCGAGCCCGTACGCGCTGCCGCCGGTGAGGACGATCGCGTGCACCTTCCGGACGCTGTGGCTGGGGTCGAGGAGATCGGTTTCCCGGGTGCCCGGCCCCCCGCCACGGACGTCGACGGCACCGGTCGCGCCGTGCGGCGCGAGGACGACCGTGCATCCGGTGGCGGCGCCGCTGCCGAGTGTGGCGTCCGCATCGAGTCGGTGGTGGTGCCCGACGCTCAGGCCGACCACATCGACGAGCGAATCGGTACGGCCCGGCGTCGTGCCCGTCACGGTGCCAGTGCCTGAACGAGCGAGTCCTGCATCCAGGTCAGCCAGTGGTATATGTCGAGGTGCGGTGCGCGGGGATCGCCCGGGTCGAGTTCGTCGGGCGTGTCGGCGTCGATGCCGAGGTTGGTCCCCAGTGCCAGCCGGACGTCGTTGAGACCGCTGAGCCAGGCGTCGGCCTGCTCCGGCGTGAGCAGAACCTTGCCGCCGTTCTCCGGGACGGTGTGGAGGATGACGGAGCCGGCGGCCAGTTTGGCGTCGATGATCTCCGGTTCGTGGAGTCCGCGCAGCGCACCGTTGACGTCGGCCTTCGATTCGGCGCGGATCTCGTCGTCGTCCGGCGCGTCCATGTCGGGGCGATGGAAGTCGGGCAGCAACCGGGCGAGGACCTCCTCGTCGGGTGCCGTCGTGTTGCCCGTCCGCATCCCGGTGAGCGCGGCGAGTTCGTCGTCCGGGGCGGACGCCGCCCGCTCCTCGAGGAGGCCGAGGACGGAGGCGACCAGCGACCGCAGCACCGTGGCCTCGTGCGCGTCCATTTCCGAGCGCAGCTTCATGCCGCCGAGCGAGTTCTTCCTGCTCCACATCCGCACGTCGTGTACCGAGTTCCTTACTGTCCGAACGGAAAGTTAGCTGCTGTCACGCTGCATCGTGGCCCACAGGCCCGCCGCGTGCAGCTTGCGTACATCGTTTTCGACCTTGTCCCGGGAGCCGCTCGACACCACGGCCTTTCCCTCGGAATGCACCTGCATCATCAATTCCGTCGCCCTGGCTTTGCTGTACCCGAAGAGCTTCTGGAAAATGTAGGTGACGTAGTGCATCAAATTCACCGGATCGTCCCACACGACGGTGACCCAGGGACGATCATTGGCCTCATCGACCTCGACGACCTCCGACTCTGCAGGGGTGACCTGCGGCGATGCCGGCATGGCATCCACGAATGGAGCTGTCGTCGAGCAATGAGCCATGACACAAGGGTACGACGCTCCTCCACCGGGCGACACCGCGGCTTACAGTGGCCGGGTGTCCAGAGACAGCACCGCCTTGTTCACCGACCAGTACGAGTTGACGATGCTGTCGGCGGCCCTCGCCGACGGTTCCGCCCACCGTCGCTGCAGTTTCGAGGTGTTCGCCCGCCGCCTTCCGGACGGTCGCCGCTACGGTGTCGTCGCCGGCACGGCCCGCCTGGTCGCGGCGCTGTCGAACTTCCGCTTCGGCGAACCGGAACTCGAGATCGTCTCCCGTTTCCTCGACGCCACGACCGTCGCATGGCTGCGGAACTACCGGTTCGGCGGCGACATCGACGGCTACCGCGAGGGCGACTTCTACTTCCCCGGCTCCCCGATCCTGTCGGTCCGCGGAACGTTCGCCGAGTGTGTGCTGCTCGAGACGCTGATCCTGTCGGTCCTCAACCACGACAGCGCGATCGCGTCCGCCGCCGCACGGATGGTCAGCGCCGCCGACGGACGCCCCATGATCGAGATGGGCTCGCGGCGCACCCACGAGGAATCCGCGGTGGCGGCCTCGCGCGCCGCGTACCTGGCGGGTTTCACGGCCACGTCGAATCTGGAGGCGGTCCGCAGGCACGGCGTGCCCGGTGCCGGCACCAGTGCGCACGCGTTCACCCTGTTGCACACCACCCCGGACGGTCCGGACGAGGCGGCGGCGTTCCGCGCGCAGGTCGCGGCACTCGGCGTCGGAACCACGCTCCTCGTCGACACGTACGACATCACCGCGGGCGTCGAGACGGCCGTCGAGGTCGCGGGTCCCGGACTCGGGGGTGTCCGGATCGACTCCGGTGATCTGGGTGTTCTCGCCCGGCAGGTGCGCGGTCAACTCGACGGCCTCGGGGCGACCGGGACGAAGATCGTGGTGTCCGGCGACCTCGACGAGTACGCCATCGCCGCGTTGCGGGCCGAACCGGTCGACGTCTACGGGGTCGGCACGTCCGTCGTCGTCGGGTCGGGTGCGCCGACCGCGGGAATGGTCTACAAACTCGTCGAGGTGGACGGGATCCCCGTCGAGAAGCGGAGCAGCAACAAGGCGTCGCGGGGAGGCACCAAGAGGGCGGTGCGGTTCGCCCGCGACACCGGAACCCTGGTGGAGGAGGTCGTGTACCCCGCCCACTCCGACGCACCCGGCGGGGCGGGCCTCGAGGGGAAGGAACTGCTGGTCCCGCTGATGCGCGGCGGTGAGACCGCCTGCCGGGCGACTACTCTGGAGGACAGCAGATCCCTCCTGGCGGCGGGCCTCGTCAGTCTCCCGTGGGAGGGTTTGAAGCTCTCCCACGGCGAGCCCGCGATCCCCGTGCGCTTCGCCGAACCCGAATCCAGGAGGGCACCGTGACCGACAACGAGAACACCGACGCCCGACGGGCACTACTCGTCGTCGACGTCCAGAACGACTTCTGCGAGGGCGGCTCCCTCGCCGTCGAGGGCGGTTCCGCGGTCGCGGCGGCGATCAGCCGCTTCCTGGCCGGGGCCGAGTACGACGCCGTCGCCGCCACAATCGACCACCACATCGACCCGGGTCACCACTTCTCCGAAGAACCGGATTACGTCGACACGTGGCCGGTGCACTGCAAATCGGGAACACCCGGCGCGGATTTCCACCCGAATCTCGATCGGAGCGGCATCGAGTCGGTGTTCTCCAAGGGCGAGTTCTCGGCGGCGTACTCGGGCTTCGAGGGCACGAACTCCGATGGCCAGACCCTGGAGAAATGGCTGCGTGCGGCCAGGGTCACCGAGGTCGACGTCGTGGGAATCGCCACCGACCACTGCGTGGTCGCGACGGCACTCGACGCCGTAACCGCCGGTTTCCGGACGCGCGTGCTCCTTCCCCTCACCGCGGGCGTGGCGCCCGCGACCGTCGAGGCCGCGGTCGCCGCGATGCGGGCCGCCGGAGTGCGCCTCGTTGGCCGCGACCCGGACGCCTCCTCGGACCGCGTGGCGATTTCTGACGTAGGTCCCGAGTAACCTGCTCGGGTGCCTGAAAACCTCCCCAACGTCCCCGAGCTGTTGCGCACGGCGGTGCGGTCGCTGGGCGGTGCCGAGCGGTCCAACCAGCTGACCATGGCTTCCGCCGTCGCGCATTCGATCGACACCGGGGAGCACCTGGCCGTCCAGGCCGGAACGGGTACCGGCAAGTCGCTGGCCTACCTCGTGCCGAGCGTCCGGCACGCCGTGCAGAGCGGCAAGACGGTCATCGTCTCGACGGCCACCATCGCGCTGCAGCGTCAGCTGATCGACCGCGACATGCCGCGGCTCGCGGACGCGCTCGAGGGTTCCCTCGGCCGCAGGCCGCACTTCGCGATCCTCAAGGGCCGCAACAACTATCTGTGCATGAACAAGATTCACACCGGGACCGCGGAGGAGCCGCCGGCCGACGAGCTGTTCGACCCGTTCGCGGTGTCCCGGCTCGGCCGTGAGGTCCAGCGGCTCACCGAGTGGTCCTCGGACACCGAGACCGGCGACCGTGACGACCTGGCCCCCGGGGTCAGCGACAAGGCGTGGCGCCAGGTCAGCGTGACGGCCCGCGAGTGCCTCGGCAAGTCCCGCTGCCCGGTCGGCGAGGACTGCTTCGCCGAACGGGCCCGCGCGGAGGCGTCGCAGGTCGACGTCGTGGTCACCAACCACGCCCTGCTCGCCATCGACGCCATCACCGGAATCGCGATCCTCCCCGAACACGACGTCGTGGTCATCGACGAGGCGCACGAACTGGTCGACCGCGTCACCAACGTCGCCACCGCGGAGTTGGCGGCGTCGACGATCAGTGCCGCGGCGCGGCGCTGCGCGAAGCTCGTCGAGGAGCAGGACGCCGATCGTCTCGAGGCGGCGGGCGAGGGCTGGGCGGCACTGCTCGAGGAACTGCGGCCGGAACGGTGGGAGGCGCTGCCGCCCGGCGCGGCGCCCGCGCTCGCCGCGGTCCGCGACGCCGCCTGGTCGCTGCGCACGGCCATCGGCCCGTCCCGTCCGGGCATGGCGTTGAGCGACCCGGAGGCTGCCGCGGCACGCAACACCGCGCTCGCGTCGGTCGAGGAGGTCCACGACAGCGCCGTCCGCGTTCTCAGCGCATTCGATGAGCCGGATCCGGCCAAACGTCACGACGTGGTGTGGCTGGCCGCCGACGACAACCGCGGGTCGATCCGCCGGGTGGTGCGGATGGCGCCGCTGTCGGTCGGCGGGCTGCTGCGGTCCCGGCTGTTCGCCGAATCGACGGTGGTCCTGACATCCGCGACGCTGACCGTGGGCGGATCTTTCGACGGTCTCGCCGTCAACTGGGGGCTTCCGGCCGAATCGTCCGTCGTGATCGATCCGGCGACGGCCACCGGGTCCGAGGCACCGTCCGACGCGAGCACGCTCAAATGGAACGCCCTCGACGTCGGGTCGCCGTTCGACCACGCCCGCGCCGGCATCATCTACATCGCGAAGCAACTGCCGCCGCCCGGGCGGGACGGCCTCTCCCCTGCGTATCTCGACGAGATCGCCGAACTCGTCGAGGCGGCGGGTGGGCGGACGCTCGGATTGTTCTCGTCGATGCGGGCCGCGAAGGCCGCGTCCGAGGCCATGCGCGACCGGCTCGACACCCCGATCCTGTGCCAGGGCGACGACTCGACGGGCGCACTCGTCCGGGCGTTCGCCGGCGACGAGCCCACATCGCTGTTCGGCACGTTGTCGCTGTGGCAGGGCGTCGACGTGCCGGGCCCGTCCCTGAGCCTCGTGATCCTCGACCGCATCCCGTTCCCGCGCCCGGACGACCCGTTGCTGGTCGCCCGGCAGAAGGCGGTCGAGTCGCGCGGCGGCAACGGGTTCCTTTCCGTCGCAGCCAATCATGCGGCACTGCTGCTCGCGCAGGGTGTGGGACGTCTGCTGCGCAGCGTCGACGACAAGGGTGTGGTGGCGGTCCTCGATCCGCGGCTCGCCACAGCCCGCTACGCCGGGTATCTGCGGGCGTCGTTGCCGCCGTTCTGGGAGACTTCGGATCCGGAAGTCGTGCGCAAGGCGCTGGGCCGGATCCGCGACTCGCGTCCCTGAACGCGCTCGCGCCGGCCCGAAACTCTCTCATGTACTGAGTCGGACAGCGGATCGGTGCGCACCTATGCTCGACCGATGGACCTTGCCATCTCAGTCCGCGGACTCACCAAGAAGTTCGGTGAAGTGCTCGCCCTCGACGGCCTCGATCTGGAGGTGAAGCCGGGTGAGGTGCACGGTTTCCTCGGGCCCAACGGCGCGGGCAAGTCCACGACCATCCGGGTGCTCCTCGGTCTGCTGCGCGCCGACGGGGGTTCGGCGTCCGTTCTCGGTGCCGATCCGTGGCGGAATTCCGTTCCCGTGCATCGGCGGCTCGCCTATGTGCCGGGCGAAGTGAACCTGTGGCCCAACCTGTCCGGCGGCGAGGCGATCGACCTGCTCGGGCGACTGCGCGGCGGACTCGATCCGGTCCGTCGCGCGTCGCTGATCGAGCGGTTCGAACTCGACCCCACCCGGAAGGGCCGCACCTACTCGAAAGGCAACCGGCAGAAGGTCGCCCTCGTGGCCGCGCTCGCCGCCGACACCGAACTCCTCATCCTCGACGAGCCGACGTCGGGCCTGGACCCGTTGATGGAGGCGGTGTTTCAGGAGTGCATCACCGAATTCGCGCGCGGCGGGCGCACGGTGCTGCTGTCCAGCCACATCCTCGCCGAGGTGGATGCGCTGTGTCACGCGGTGACCATCATCCGGGCGGGCCGGACGGTGCAGGCGGGAACGCTCTCCGAGCTGCGGCATTTCACCCGGACGACGGTGACGGCGACGACCCGGATCAAACCCAATCCCATCGGGAACGTCCCCGGTGTGCACAACCTGCAGAAAGGTGAGGACCCGAACACGGTGACATTCGACGTCGATTCCGATCAGATCGACCCCGTCATGACGACGTTGACGGGGCTGGGCATCGTCTCGATCACCGCCAATCCGCCGACGCTGGAGGACCTGTTCCTCCGCGAGTACCGCGACGAGGTCGAGGCGCTCGGGATCGGACGGCCGCAGTGAGTCAGCTGAGCGGAACGGCCGTGCTCGCCGAACTGGCGGTGCGCACCGACCGCGTCCGGATTCCGGTGTGGACGGTCGCGGTGGCGGGTCTCACCATCCTGATCGCGTCGAGTTATTCCACCATCTACCCGACCGCCGAATCCCGGCAGGCCCGTGCCGAACTGATCTCGTCCCCGGCCGCCACCGCCCTTGCCGGGCCGGGTTATGGGCTGGACGACTACACGCTGGGTGCGATGGTGGCCAACGAGATCGCCGGCATGACGATGGTGGCCGTGGCGATCATGTCGGTGCTGTTGGTGACGCGGCATCTGCGGACGGAGGAGGAGACCGGGCGCGCGGAGCTGGTGCGCGCCGGCGTCGTCGGGCGGTACGCGGGTATCACGGCCGGACTGGCCTCGGCGGCGCTCGCCAATGTGTTCGTCGCACTGCTGCTGGTCGTCGGGTTGCTCGCCGTGGGTCTGCCTCCGGTGGGTTCGCTGAACATGTCGGCGGGGGTGCTGGTCGTGGGTCTGGTGTTCACCGCGCTGTCGGCGCTGGCGTCGCAGTTCACCGAACACGCCCGCGCGGCAAGTGGTGCCGGGATCTGCGCGGTCACCGTCGCGTACCTGCTGCGGGCGATCGGTGACGTGCAACAGGGACACAGCGGGAGCCTGCTGACATGGGTGTCGCCGATCGGCTGGTCGCAGGCCACCCGCGCGTACGTCGACGAACGCTGGTGGCCGTTGCTGATCGGCGTCGTCGCGGCAGCGCTGACCGTGATGTGCGCGTATGCTGCCATCGGTCGCCGGGACGTCGGGGCGGGACTCCTTCCGCCGCGGGGCGGGCGCGCCGAGGCGTCGCCCCGCCTGACCGGTGTCACCGCACTGGCAGCGCGTCAGCAGCGCGGATCGATTCTCGCGTGGGGTGTCGGCGTGTTCGCGCTGTCGCTGCCCATCGGTTCCCTCGGCAGGCAGATCAGCGACTTCATCGAACAGGATCCTGATCTCGCACAACTGCTGCCGGGTGGCGCGGCCGCGGCCGCCGACGGCGCGTTCGCCCTGTACCTGGTGTTCCTGGTGGTGATGGCCGCGATGTACGCCGTCGGCGCCGTCGCGTCGATCCGCTCGGAGGAATCTTCGGGTCGCGCCGAGGAAGCCTTGGCCACCCCCGTCCCGCGGGCGCGGTGGCTCGGTGGCCAGCTGGTCGTGATCGCGGCCGCGGCAGTCGCGATCGCGGTGACGGCCGGGGTCGGCATGGGGATCACCGCGGCGTTCACACTGTCCGATGCGGGCGCGCTGGGCCGGTTGACCGGCGCGGCCCTGAACACGGTGCCGGCAGTGCTCGTGATCGTCGGATCGTGCGCGGCCCTATACGGGTTGGTCCCTCGCGCGCTGCCGGCACTGTGGGCGTTCGTGGGCTACGTTCTCGTCGCCGGCATGTTCGGGGAGGTCCTCCCGGACTGGTTCGGGATTCTCTCCCCCTTCCACTACACGCCGGCGCTGCCTGCCGAAAGCTTCTCGGCCACTCCCCTCGTCGTTCTGCTGCTTCTCGCGGCGGCCCTGTTCCTCGCCGCCGTCGCCGGCTTCCGGCGCCGGGACGTCGGCCCGTGAACCGTGCCGAGCCGGTCAGGGGTTCGGCACCGTCACCAGGCCCAGCTCCGACGGATCGACGAGCAGATCGTGGTGCGGAAGCACCCGCACCGTGTACCCGACCGATCCGGACAGCGGCAGCGCCAGGTCGGCGACGAACAACTCCCCGGACTCGTCCGACGCCGAATGGGTCATGGGGACGGTCACGATGTCGGTGAGTTCCTCGTCCGGTCCGGCCTTGCCGATCACGGCCTGCACGGTGACGTCGTCGACGGACAGTTCACCGAGCCGGATGCGGGCGCGGAGGACCAGGTTCGCTCCGATCTCGGGGGTGTCGGGCAGCCCCGCGCCGTCGACCTGAAGGACCGTCACCGCGGGCCACGCGGCCTCGACGCGGCGACGGAACGCGGCGAGTTCGCGGGCGCCGCCGAAGTTCTCCGCCGCCACCGTCCGGGCCGACGCGGCGGCGGGCGCGTAGTACTGGACGGCGTAGTCGCGCACCATCCGTGACGCCAGCACCTTGGGGCCGAGGTTCTGCAGCGTGTGACGCACCATCTCCACCCAGCGCACCGGCAGTCCGTCCGCGCGGTCGTAGAACCTCGGCAGGACGGCGCGCTCGAGCAGTTCGTACAGTGCGCTGGCCTCGAGATCGTCCCGGCGGGTCTCGTCGACGACGCCGTCCGCGGTCGGGATGGCCCAGCCGTTCTCGCCGTCGAACATCTCGTCCCACCAGCCGTCGCGGATCGACAGGTTCAATCCGCCGTTGAGGGCCGACTTCATCCCCGAGGTGCCGCACGCCTCGAGCGGGCGCAGCGGGTTGTTGAGCCACACGTCGCAACCCCAGTACAGGTACCGCGCCATCGACATGTCGTAGTCGGGGAGGAACGTGATGCGGTGCCGGACGTCGGCGGCGTCGGCGAACCGCACGACCTGCTGGATGAGCGCTTTCCCGCCGTCGTCCGCGGGGTGACTCTTCCCGGCGACCACGAGCTGCACCGGACGCTCCTCGTCGAGGAGGAGGGCCCGCAGCCGCTCGGGGTCGCGCAGCATCAGCGTCAGCCGCTTGTAGGTGGGCACGCGGCGGGCGAAGCCGACGGTGAGCACGTTCGGGTCGAACACCTCGTTCGTCCAGCCGAGCTCGGCGGACGTCGCGCCGCGTTCGATCCAGGACGCCCGGACCCGTCGGCGCACCTCCTCGACGAGTTTCCCGCGCAGCGCGTTGCGGGTCGCCCACAGCTCGTCGGCGGACAGATCCTGCAGACGCTCCCAGCCGCGGGCCTCCTCCACCAGTTCGGGGCCGAGGATGCGGGTGGCGAGGTCGATCCACTCGGGTGCCGCCCAGGTGGGTGCGTGAACACCGTTGGTCACCGAGCCGATCGGCACCTCACCGGCGTCGAAGCCCTGCCACAGCGGCTGGAACATCTCCCGGCTGACGATGCCGTGCAGCTTGGACACCCCGTTCGCTCGCTGACCGAGACGCAGGCCCATGTGGGCCATGTTGAACACGGACGGATCCGATTCGCGGCCGAGTCCGAGGATCCGGTCGATCGTCAAACCCGGCAGCAGCGAGGATTCGTTTGCGCCGTTGTCGCCACCGAAGTAGTGCCGCACGAGGTCGGCGGGGAACCGATCGATTCCCGCGGGAACGGGGGTGTGGGTCGTGAAGACGGTGCCGGCGCGGACCGCGGCCAGCGCCTCGTCGAAGTCGAGTCCGCCGGTGGTGACCAGTTCGCGGATCCGCTCGATGCCGAGGAAACCGGCATGCCCCTCGTTCATGTGGAAGACGGCGGGGTCGGGCAGGCCGTAGGCGTGGGTGTAGGCGCGCACCGCGCGGACGCCCCCGATGCCGGCGAGGATCTCCTGTTTGATGCGGTGGTCCTGGTCGCCGCCGTACAGGCGGTCGGTGACGCCCCGCATCTCGGCGTCGTTCTCCGCGATGTCGGAGTCGAGCAGCAGCAGCGGGACACGCCCCACCTGGGCGATCCACACGCGGGCGCGCAGCACCCGGCCGCCGGGTACCGCGACGTGCACGAGGACGGGCGCCCCGTCCGACGACTGAGGCCCGGACTCGGTGAGCAGGCGCAGCGGCAGCCCCTGCGGATCGTGCGGCGGGTAGTGCTCGGCCTGCCAGCCGTCCGCGGTCAGCGACTGCCGGAAGTACCCCGAGCGGTACAGCAGCCCGACACCGATCAGCGGCAGTCCCAGATCGGATGCCGCCTTCAGGTGGTCGCCTGCGAGAATTCCGAGGCCGCCGGAATAGTTGGGCAGCACTTCGCTGACCCCGAACTCCATTGAGAAATATGCGATCCCGCCGTCCAGCGACACGCCCTTGGCCTGCTGGTTCTGATACCAGCGGGGCCGGGACAGGTAGTCGTCGAGGTCGGCGGCAGCGGCGTCGAGCCGGGCCAGGAACGCGACGTCCTCGGCCAGTTCGTCCAGGCGGGCGGGGTCGACCTCACCGAGCATCCGGACCGGGTCGAACTGCACCTGCCGCCACAGGTCCTCGTCCAGCAATCCGAACAGTTCCTGCGTGGCCGGATGCCACGACCAGCGAAGATTGGTGGACAGCGGACCGAGGGCAGCGAGCCGCTCCGGAAGGTGGGCTCGGACAGTGAACCGACGCAAGGCTTTCACCTCGCGAACGATAACGCACTGCGGGCGTCGTTGCGCCGTGTCGGGCCGGGTGGACGCCAGATCTCCAATACGGACAGGAACCGGTCGACTCCATTACGGTTGAACGGGCGGCCCAGCCCACGAGCCGCCGGCAACTTCCGGCTATGGAACGGAGCCCAGTGTGACAGGTCGACTCGGAATCGACGACGTGGAACCGAACGTCGGGTGCGGCCGCTTTCCCGCCAAGGCCGTTGTGGGTGAGGTGTTTC